>NZ_JABAEX010000009.1 GCF_012843315.1 Streptococcus sp. WB01_FAA12 | reverse complement strand
GGAGAATTACTCAAGAGGCTGAAGAGGACGGTTTGCTAAATCGTTAGGTCGGGTAACTGGCGCGGGGGTTCGAATCCCCCATTCTCCGTATACAGAGTGCTGTGACGTGAGTGTGGGGAGTTCGTATAAACTTATTAATTAATGTTTTGGAGAATTACTCAAGAGGCTGAAGAGGACGGTTTGCTAAATCGTTAGGTCGGGTAACTGGCGCGGGGGTTCGAATCCCCCATTCTCCGTGATATAATTTGAGAATCTTTATCAACTCTAGTGGATTGGTAAAAAGTCATATTCTGGAGAGAGCCACATTGGCACTCTCCTTTTTTTGGCTCTTTGTCAACTGTAGTGGGTTGAAGAAAAGCTAAGATCGAGAAAGGACAAATTTTGTCCTTTCTTTTTTGATGTTCAGAGTGATGAAAATCCTTTTTTTGAAGTTTTCAAAGTTTCGAAAACCAAAGGTATTTCGTTTGATGAGCTTAATGAGATTATAAGTCGCCTCTAATTTTGCGTTAGAATAGGGTAGTTGAAGGGCGTTGACAATTTTCTCTTTATCTTTGAGGAAGGTTTTAAAGACAGTCTGAAAAAGAGGATGAACCAGCTTTAGATTGTCCTCAATGAGTCCGAAAAATTTCTCGGGTTCCTTATTCTGAAAGTGAAAAAGCAAGAGTTGGTAGAGATGATAGTGGTGTTTTAAGTCATCTGAATAGCTCAAAAGCTTGTCTAGAATTTCTCTATTCGTTAAGTGCATACGAAAAGCAGGGCGATAAAATCTCTTATCGCTGAGTTTACGGCTATCTTGTTGAATGAGCTTCCAGTAGCGCTTGATAGCCTTGTATTCATGGGATTTTCTATCGAATTGGTTCATGATTTGGACCCGCACACGGCTCATAGCACGGCTTAAGTGTTGAACAATGTGAAAGCGATCTAGAACGATTTTAGCACATGGAAAAAGCTGTTTAGCCAAGTCATAGTAAGGGCTAAACATATCCATTGTAATGATTCTCACCTGACAACGAACAGCTCGATCGTAGCGCAGAAAGTGATTTCGGATGATAGCTTGTGTTCTTCCCTCAAGAACAGTGATGATATTAAGATTGTCAAAATCTTGTGCAATGAAGCTCATCTTTCCCTTAGTGAAGGCATACTCATCCCAGGACATAATCTCTGGAAGATGAGAAAAATCGTGCTTAAAACGGAAGTTATTAAGCTTGCGAATGACAGTTGAAGTTGAAATGGACAGTTGATGGGCAATATCGGTCATAGAAGTCTTTTCAATCAACTTCTGAGCAATTTTTTGGTTGATAATATGAGGAATTTGGTGGTTCTTCTTGACTAGAGAAGTCTCAGCTACCATCATTTTCGAGCAATGATAGCACTTAAAACGACGCTTTTTAAAGAGGATTCTAGTAGGCATACCAGTCGTTTTAAGGTAAGGAATCTTAGACGGTTTTTGGAAGTCATATTTCTTCATTTGGCTTCCGCGATCAGGGCGAGATGGGGCGTCATAGTCCAGTTTAGCGATGATTTCCTTGTGTGTATCCCTATTAACAACATCTACAAATTGGATATTAGGGTCTTTGATGTCTAGTAATTTTGTGATAAAATGTAATTGTTCCATAAGATTCTTTCTAATGATGGTTTGGTCGCTTTTCATTATAGGTCTTATGGGACTTTTTTTCTACACAAAAATAGGCTCCATAATATCTATAGGGGATTTACCCACTACAAATATTATAGAGCCGTAGTTTGACAACAGGCCCTCTTGAAGCTGTTATCAAATGAAATCAAGGGCTAGCTAGAAGCTAGTTGAATCAGCTCATTTTTAGGAAGTTTGGGTGGCTAACTTTATTATATAACTTTCATAAATAATATGCTTTGAAAATACCATTTTTAAATAAAAATACTTGCCTTAAAGTTTGAATAATGTTAAAATAAAATAAAAAATATAGTAGGAGTGAAAATATGTCAGGACAAATTCGTGTATCTCCAGAGACTCTCCAATCACGTGCACGTGAATATGGAAAAGCTGCAAACGACATCAGAGTTATTTTGAGCAATCTTCAACGCTTGCAAGATACCTTGCGTTCAGAGTGGGAAGGTGCTGCGTTCCAAGGCTTTGATCAACAATTCCTTGAATTGAAACCAAAGGTTGAAAACTTTGCTGATTTGATGCAACAAATCAATACACAACTTGATAAGACTGCTCAAGCGATGCAACAAAATGACCAAGATTTATCTAGAAACTTTGGTCTTCAATAATCTAAAGTTGAGGTTGAGGAGAAATCCTCAACTTTTTTACTATATCTAGTTAAGGAGAAAATGTGAAAAAGAAAGTTTTATTTAGTTTAGGATTGTTATTGTTGTTTGTTACACTGCTAGTGTCTTTCTTTGCTATTGTAAAACCAACACCTATCAGTCGAACGAATTCCGAGTCTTCAGTACAACAAGCTCCCATCAAAGTTGCAGTTGTTAATGAGGATACAGGCAAGATATATAATGGACAGCCAATTAATATCGCTAATACTTTAGTAAATTCGTTTATTTCTAAAAATAATTACAAAGTGGAAGTGGTTTCTCGATCAATTGCTGAAAGTGGTTTGAAAAATGAGAACTATCAGTTGATGGTAGTCTTCCCAAGTAAGTTTTCAGAAGAGGCTTTAGCTCTTGAATCCTCATCACCTGTTCAGGCGAAGTTTCAATATCAAATTCAGTCAAGTGATCAATTAACTGTTAAGCAGGCAGAACAAGCTGTAGTAGCTTTTAAAGAGCTTTTTAATAAGGACTTGATTAATATTTATTTTACTAGTATTATTGGAAACTTAAGAACTGCACAAGGGCAGGTCTCAGATGTAGTTGCAAATGAACAAGAGTCACTAGCGTCCTTTAATAATAACTTGGTAAATCCTCTTGCTCAATATAGCCAGCAATTTAATGGCTTAGGTTCATCGCCCAATAATCTATTATCAACTTATTCGTCATTTAACAAAGATTTATTAAATAGTAATGATGCATTTAAATCAATTATTTCTGTTGATAAAACATACGAGGGAACAATCGAACAAATAAAAGCTCAACAAAAAAAATGGCAAAGTTCTTTGGATACTAGAGAGCAGGCTTTGTCAAACTATGATAATGATTTTTCTAAATTGTCAGTTGAGGGACAATTATCTAAATTAACAGATATAAATACTCAGATTACTGAGAATTTATCAGAGCCCGCTATTTGGAAAGAAACTTCTGACACAGTAACTTCCTATAATAAAGATATAGCAGATCTTCTTGATATTTTAAAGAATAATAACAAGGATATTGATGATACTTTATCTAATTATGATACAAAGATTAGAGAAGCAGTAGAGTCTTCCTTAACTAAAAACTCTTCAGTGGTAGATGGAGCAAGTAAAACTCTCGGTAGTTACATCAAGTCGTTGAATACTAGTATGCAAAATCAAATTACGAGCAAGTGGCCAAGTGTATATTACGATGATGCAGCTATTAATAACCTTTCCTTATCTGATACTGATAAACAACATTTGAAAAATATTAGTGCTTTTATACAGTGGTATAGTAAGAAGACAGGGAAAGAATTACCAACTTTGCAAGCTACAACACTTGAAAATAATGAACTTTCTCATTTAAAGGATGATATAAAATCTAAGAGTACAACAAGACGTGAGCTAACTTTACCTTCATTTGAAGGAAAAGTTTCAAAATTAATTCTAATGGTACCAAGTGGATACTATCTTAAGGAATCAAACTATGAATTTTCTGATCTTGGGGGTGGTAACTATCAACTTAATATTCCTATTGAAGCTTCTGCTGGCTTGTCTATTTCTTATACACTAGGAATCAAGAATGAAAATGATATCAGCGTCTTATCGCCTGTGGTTGTGAAATATAAATTAGATACGACTGAGGATGTGAAGGTTGTAAAGGAAGATGCTCCATACGTAGAGGAAACAACAGTGACAGAGACAGCTCATGTAGCGCCTGTCACTCCATCTACTCCTGTAGCATCATCTACCGTTTCAGGAACGAGTGCCCTTACTACTGAAGAAAAAAAACCAGTAGAAATTATCACTGTAACGAAGACTATCACAACTACCAAGACAAATCAGACAGAAAAAAAAGTTTTGAATCGCCATTATGAGATGCAAGACATTATTTCTAACTGGGAATATAATCCTACGAAACTAACTCAAGCTATTTATAAAGATGTAGATGCATATCTACAATTGTCAGGTCTTGTCTCTGCGTATTATGGTTTAGATTTATCTAAAAATACGTACTCAGAACATATGTTTATTCCAGCAGAAGGTTCTCTTGCTGCTTTAGCAAATAATGATGACCTCAAGACTATTGTGACCAATCTAATCAAAGCGACCACAGTTGAAGCTTTAAAATCAGATTTGAAGATTTCGGATAAAAAATTGACGGATATTCAGTCTCGATTAGCTAACGCTGAGAAATTAACATCTAATATTGAACAGCTGAGAACAACAACCAAAGATTTAATGAAACAGTTAAGTCAGTTGATTGAGCAGAGCAAATTAGTGGATAAAACGATTAAAGATAAACCTAGTTTTGTTGAAACAGAAAAAGTAGATAATACCGATATGGTTACAGTTAGTATGGATATGAACAGTGACCTGATTAAACTGATGTCAGCTAGTACAACGTTGATGAACAATACAAAAGCAAATCAGGCTGTTTCTGAGATGATAGAATCTACTATTAATCAGTTGGCGAATGATATTAATGCTTTGGAAAAAGACGGTGAATCATTGAGTGGTCGTGTCTCTGAGTTGAAAAATATCATGTCTAGTGAATATGGATCAAACGAAGAATTTCTTAAAAACTTTTCTACAGTTTTGAGCAATACTAGAACAGGTAACACCAAAAATGAAGCTGTCTATGAATATTTGTCTAATCCTGTTGATGCTTCCAAAATTGGTAATGTAGTGTCGGCTGCTACCAATGCTCAATCACAGTCTAATCGTCAAGATGAGAGATCAGGGCTTCTTATTATCTTAATTAGCTATCTTGTTAGTTTAGTTGTTGCTTATCTTTTCCAACATGCAGATAAAGAAGAATTACAA
Organism: Streptococcus sp. WB01_FAA12; assembly: GCF_012843315.1. Lineage (GTDB taxonomy): Bacteria > Bacillota > Bacilli > Lactobacillales > Streptococcaceae > Streptococcus. Next base: position 99,172 of record NZ_JABAEX010000009.1, on the reverse strand, counting down.
AGATTAATGAGTTTGAAAGATCGTTTATCATGGAAAAATTCTTCTGGCCCTATGCTCTTCCTTAGTGCTATTTCAGTGGTTGCTGGTTTTATAATTGCGACTGTTTCTGGAATTAAACTTGGTTTCTCTCTAGCACAATTGAGTTGGTTTATAGTACTTCTTATGTTAGTAAGTCTAATGATGACATATGGTCTGAATATTCTTATTGATAAGCTAAAAAGTTTAGGATTTTTGATAAGTGTAAGTCTAATACTACTTTACATCATCTCAGCGACTCAATTATTTGACGAATATTATGTGAACTCAGCTCCTATTTTAGCAACACTTTCTCCTTTGACTTATCTAGAAGGTGTGGTGAAATTGTTTATTAATCAACAAAGTGGAGTGGAACAGTCAGTAGTTGTAATTGTAGTTTTAACGATTGCTTTAGGACTTGGGAATGTTTTCTTGTATCGACAAGTTAAGGATAACAAGTAATATGAAAAAAGCTATTGTCTTTATTTTTCTATTGTTTTCAATTTTTACAGGGGAGAGTGTCGCTTTTGCAAATGATGGCTCCTTGCAAATAGACACCTCTTTAGATAAAAATACAAAGAAAACAGAGATTCAGTACTTTGAACAGGAAGGGAATTTAACAAAGTTATTTCGTCCTGAGACATATAAATTGATTGATACTACTAAAAAAGTTGATGAAGAAAAGTATCAATTAGTTAAAACAAACTTATTTATCACTAAGGTAGTATCAGAGAATGTTGTTAATGATTATCAATCTGCTTTATTTAACAGTCAAATTCAAGCCAATCATAGTGATAAAAAGAATGTTTCACTTAATAATGTAAATTCTCCTGTTTCTTGGACAGCAATTTTATTGTTTATACTAGGGGTAATTGTTACAATCTATTCACTCATATATAAAAAATTACATACATTTAAACAATAAAGTCAATAGAAAAATATTTTAGGAGATACAGCTGTATCTCCTTTTTTTATAAGCAGAAAACTCTTTAATATTCATGTTTTGCGTGATATAATAAACATAATGGTATAAGATTAGGAGATTTTTATGGAAGAGTACATTAATATTAGTCTTGATTGTTCACCTTTTTTATCTGAAATATTAGATTTAAGAGTTCCTATTGAGTTAACCATTAAAGAATTGATACAAATCGTATCCGATACTTATGGCATAGAGGTCAAGACATTGAATCCAAGTGTAAGAAATCAACAGTCTGGAGAGATACTTGCTAGTACTAGTAGTCTAACATTAGTAAAAGACGGAGTGTTATTAAAATTAGAAAGAATATAATTAGGGAGTAAAATATGGAAATTCAAAAACATGAATTAGTTATTGGAGATATCAAAGGAAATCGTGAAATAGCATATGCTCTATTAACGGCAGAACAACCTTATTTTGTAGCTCAAAATGCAATTGAGGAGGAAGATAAATTAACGATTGAAAGTCTTTTGACAGATGAATATTATTCTTGGGATAAGTTGATTACGATGATTGATGAAGAAAAATTGCGTCATCTGATAAATATTGGTCAATTATTTAATTCGCTGAAGGATTCTATTTATACTTATGAATTATCACCCAATAATCTAGTATTTTCACGAAATGGGAATCCCCTATTTGTTTTTCGTGGTGTCAAAGGACAAGTACCACCATATGATGCATTAAGTTTAGATGAGTTTACAGTTAACTTCAAAGCCATGATTGTATCTCTACTAGATAAAAAGGTAAGTTATGAGGAATTGATAGAGGGACAGTCACCGTTTTATAAAGGAAAACTATTTTGTGAAACTATCATGAAGACAGAAAGTTTGGATGAAATTCTGTCTTTATTACTAGAAAATTATCTGGAAGAAAAGGAACAAAATAAAGAAAAATTTTCACGTGTGTCTAATAAACTTGTTTCACGATTGAAGTTGACTACCATAATCACATCACTGATTGGAGTTTTTTCAATTATTGGAATACTTTACTTTGTATTGTTCGCCATGCCTAGCCAACAAATGATTTCTGATTTGCGTTTAGCTTTTGTTCATCAAGATTATTCAACAGTTGTATCTACTGTTAAAAATACAGATTCTAAATCACTTAGCCAGGATGACACCTATATGGTGGCCTATTCAGTAATTAAAACTGAGCCTTTAACTGAAGCGCAAAAGACGGAGCTATCAAAAATATCAACTCAATCAAATACAGATTATCTTCGGTACTGGGTGTTGATTGGTCAGTCTAAAATTGACGAAGCTATAGATATTGCAAGTTACCTAGATGATCCGCAGTTATTGATGTATGGTTTGACTAAAAAGATTGATGAAGTCCAGAGAAATCCTAACTTAACATCAGAACAACGCACGGAGCAATTGAATAGTTATAAAGGCAAGTTGGAAGAGTTGAAGAAAAACTACTTAACACCAGAAGCTAACAAGTCGAACACAACCTCAACTTCCGCAGAGTCAAGATAGGAGTGGTGTATGAATTATTTATTTTTTGAAGACAATGTTTATCCACTCTATACAGGAAACACCTATCAAATGGGGCCTTCAGTAGCTTCTAATATTTATCTTCCTAGCCTTGAAAATGTTACGTTAGAGGTCAAGGAAACGGGAATTGAACTGCTAGGAAGGTCTTACACCCGTGGACATCATTTAGTTTCTATAGACGATAAAATAAATATCTCCTTACTAATTATTGAGAATACAGAGTATTACCTCCTTCCTGAGAAAGTACTTTATTTATCAGATAAGAAAGAAGCATCTATTCGGTTAGTCGATTTTTCTACAGAAATCATTTTGACTTTTGATGGAATAAATAAGACGATTTACAGTGCTAGTCCATATTATATTAATGGTGAAAGAAAAACAGGAAAGCAAAAGATTCAAGATATGGATCAAATTGTTTTTGAACAAGGTGTCGCTTTATCTATTCAAAAACAAGTTCTGTCTATCCACTCACTATTTTCTATCGAGACCTCTTTGTTGCATTTTTCAGAGGTGATGGTTGAGGATCGTTCAAAAGAATTTCATCGTTCTCCTCGGATTATTTTAAGAGAGCCAGAAGAGAAAGTAATAATTGCTCCAGCACCAACAGAGGACGAAGGTAAAAAACAATCATTACTAAAATTACTTATTACTCCGTTAGCAATGATTGCTTTTACCTTACTGACGGTTTACTTTACACGTAGTGGTGGAATGATGTTTATGATGATGGGGATGTCTGTTATTACTATTGGAACCTCCATTCATACTTATTTTTCTGACAAAAAATCACATAAAGAACTTCAGGAACAGAAAATTGATGAGTATATGAAATATTTGGAAACCAAGTATTCACAATTAGCCAACCTACGTGAAGAACAAGTTGAGGCTTTGGTGTATCACTTTCCTGACATGGATCAAATTTTGGAGATGGTCGAAAAAACTGATAGACGTATTTACGAAAAAACACTCTATCACTTTGATTTTCTGTCTTATCGTTTAGGTTTGGGTGAAGTTGGCTCCAGTTTCTACATTGAGTACTCTGATTCGGAATTGACTAAATATAATGTAACTGCTAATCAAAAAATTCAAGAATTACTTTCTTACTATCGTGTGACTGATCAGGTTCCTATTACTCATACATTAACGAGTCCCACAGGATATATAGGGACACGTCAAATAGTGATTGAACAAGTTCAACAGATGATGATGCAATTAGCGACTTTCCAAAGTTACCATGATTTACAGTTTATTCCAATTTTCCGAGAGGAAGAGTTGGAGCTATGGAATTGGAGCCGATGGTTACCTCATACGAAAATTAAAGCACTAAATAGCCGTGGTTTCGTTTATAATCAACGTACTCGCGATCAACTATTAACGTCACTCTATCAAGTTATTAAAGATAGGAAGTTAGATAGTGAGCAGGACAAAGGGAAAGAAAAGCAATACAGCCCTCATTATATTCTCTTTATTACAGATTTAAGCCTGATGTTGGATCACAACATTATGGAGTACATCAATGAAGATTTATCCCATTTAGGGATTCATTACGTTTTCGTAGAAGAAGTACTTGAAAGTTTACCAGAACACGTTAAGACTGTTGTTGACTATCGAGGAGATAAAAAAGGTACCGTATTACTTCAGGATGGCAATTATACAAATAAAGAAATTACGCCTCTTCCTCCTGTAAGTTTATCGGAAAAGGAAAATTTTGCGAGAAATCTTGCGGGGATTCATCATGTTCAGACTTTACGTAATTCGATTCCGAATAGCATTACCTTCCTAGAGATGTATGGAGTCAATAAAGTAGAGGAACTAGATCTTTTAAAACGATGGCAAGACAATGAGACTTTCCAAACAATGGCTGTTCCTCTAGGAGTACGAGGTCGTGATGATATTCTTTATCTAAACATTCATGAGAAGGCTCATGGACCTCATGGATTGATTGCTGGTACTACGGGATCAGGAAAGTCTGAGCTTATTCAGTCCTACATTCTATCTTTAGCTGTGAACTACCATCCGTATGAGGTTGCTTTCCTCTTGATTGACTATAAAGGGGGAGGAATGGCCAATCTCTTTGCAGACCTACCTCACGTCGTTGGTACGATTACGAACTTGGATGGCAACCAGGCTAATCGAGCTCTGGTATCTATAAAAGCTGAACTGAAGAAACGTCAGCGTATCTTTGCAGAAAATGACGTTAATCATATCAACCAATATATGAAACTCTTCAAAGAAGGGAAGGTCAAAGAACCATTACCACACCTATTAATCATTAGTGATGAGTTTGCAGAGTTGAAGGCGAATCAACCAGACTTCATGGATGAATTGGTCTCTACGGCTCGTATTGGTCGTTCATTGGGAGTTAAATTAATTTTAGCCACCCAAAAACCTAGTGGGGTTGTCAATGATCAAATTTGGTCAAACTCTAAATTTAAAATAGCTCTTAAAGTACAGGATGTTGCAGATTCTAGAGAAGTAATCAAAACACCTGATGCTGCAGAAATCACACAGACGGGTAGAGCCTATCTTCAAGTCGGAAACAATGAAATCTATGAATTGTTCCAGAGTGCATGGTCGGGTGCGGATTATAATCCAGAAGGACGAAATCATGTTCAAAAAAATACAACTGTGTATGAGATTACAAGTAATGGTCAATACAATGCGATTAATAAAGACTTGAGTGGTTTAGTCAATAAAAAAGAAGCAAAGGCTGTTCCAACAGAATTGGACGCCATTGTAGAAAAAGCTCGTGAAATATTTGACGGCCTTCATATTCATCAGGTAGCTAGTCCTTGGTTGCCACCACTTGAAGAAAGGATATATGCAAAAGATACACAATCGACTAAATTCAAGGATTATTGGGGGCGTTCAGAGGAATTACAACCTATTTTAGTTGGGTATCAAGATATTCCTGAAAGACAGGAACAATCCTCCCTTTATTTCAATATGGAACAAAGAGGCCATATTTTATTAGTTTCTAGTCCAGGATTTGGGAAGTCCACTTTTCTACAGAATTTTGCGATGGACGTGATTCGTAAGCACACACCAGAACAAGTTCATTTCTACCTCTATGACTTTGGTACTAGTGGCTTAATCTCTATTTCTGATTTTCCTCATATTGCAGATTACTTCACCTTGGATGAGACTGAGAAAATTATGAAATCTCTTCGATTCTTGAATAGAGAGATAAAAACTCGGAAAAGTGCTCTTTCTCAAGCAAGAGCCACAAATCTAACGCAGTACAATCAGTTATCAGATGAGAGTTTTCCAACTATTTTCATCGAGATAGATGGTTTTGATAGTGTGATGGATGCCCCATTCGTAGATACCTTTTATGATACTTTAAATGTCATTGCTCGAGATGGAGCTTCTCTAGGAATCTATCTAGTCGTGACACTTTCTCGTCTCAATGCGATGCGTTTACAGTTACAATCCAACTTTAAGACCAAGATTTCTCTCTTCTTATTTGATAACAGTGACTTATCAGGTGTAGTAGGACGTTCCAATATTCCACTCGATGAAATCAAAGGCCGTGCCATAGCTAAATTTGATGATATCGTTCAATTCCAGGTGATGTTGCCGTACAGTAGTGAACATTACACGGACTACATAAAGGAAGTTCGTGCAGAACAAGAAGCAATGGCTGTGGCATACGATGGACCAATTCCTACAGGCATCCCAATGTTGCCAGAAAAGGTAACCAAAGAAGTGATGGCAGAAATCTTAGAAAGCAGTCAAGACTTTATCTTGGGACTTGAAAGAGAAGCAGTTGTCCCAGCATCCTTTAGTTTTGAACGTCCGATGCTTGTAGCTTCAAATAGTCCTGCTTTTGTAACGAATTACTATAAATTACTAGAATATCACCTAAACCGTTTATCAGGTAAGTACAATACTGTTATTTTAGATCCTAGTCAGCGCATTAACAATCAGTTCTTTGATGGGATTCAACGTTTTGATACTTCTTTAGAGGTTGATAATGTCATGAAGACGATATTAGAAGACTTTAAGAAACGAGTTGCGTCTCCAAATCAGGACTATCCAAAATGGTTAATTTTGATACCAGATCTTGCTGCGACGGCTATGGCGGCTGGAGTGAGTGAACTGGACTTCAAGCAACTCCTTAGTGAAGGAGCTCAGTATGGAGTAACCTTGCTCTTTATAGGCGCCTACCAAGATCTAGTAGCGAACAATTACGACACTTTTGTAAAATTGGCGAATCAGTTAGTGGATCAAGTCTTTCTTGGTGTACGTATTAGCGATCAAGATCATACTCGCTATCCTTACATCACAAATGAGCCGGCACTGAAACCGAACCAGGGTTACATCCTTTATCCTGATCGCTATGAATCGATTCAATTATTAGAAATTTAGAGAGGGTATTTATGTCAGATACTAAATTATTACCACTAGGCAGTGTTATTGTTTTAAAGGGAAGTACTAAAAAGATGCTCATCATTGCTCGTGTGATTGCAGCACCAGTCAAAGGAGATCTCTACCGTTTTGATTACGGAGCTTGTCTCTATCCAGAAGGGATGGTAGGAGATAGTCTTATCTACTTTAATCATGAAGATGTTTTCAAGGTTGTTCAAGAGGGTTATAGAGATGAGGATAATGAGCTTATGCTAGAACATATTGCTTCGGTTGTATCTACAACAGATATTCCCAAGGGTAATGTTGCTGAGTTGAATGAAGCAAATGAACTAGGAGGATAATACATGGGTGAAATAGACTATGATCAAATCTATTATCTTCAAGGTAGAGTGAATCAACACTACTCCAGCATCTCCTCCGCCCAATCACGGATTACTTCCATCGATGAAAAATTGGAACGTCTTCGCACGGCCAAGAAGTCTGTAAGTGAAATCCAACAGAATGTTCACAATATCAAGTATCCCATCATGCATCGAAATATTCAACCTGAATGGCAAGGTAAACAAAAAGATGACTTCACCAAGCAGTGGGAAACCTTCTCCAGTGACTACACGAGTTTCCAAACGGAGATGAATACCTTCTATGATGCCATCTGTGATGAAATCACTAGACTAGAAAACCAAAAGAACGAAGAAAATGGCATTATTGGCTGGTGTCAGAGTCAGATTAACAATCTGGGGAATTTCATCGAGAAGCTACTACATACGAAGGAGGGGTAAGGTCATGTATGGAACGATTCAATTATCCGAGGTTCTGTTTAACTCGCACATCAGTAGTTTGACCAAGGCTCAGGCTAGTTTGGCTGGAGTGAGTAAGCCAACCTTCAAAACGACATCGGAATCCAAGGTGCTCGATTTGTATCAGGAACAATTTGAGGAGCTCTGTCAGCTGATGACGAGCTATGCATCCTTATTGGAAACAGACATTGCCTTGATGGCAGCTACAGGAAAAGAATTGGCTCGTACAGATACAGTATTGGGACAAACTCTGTTTCCTGGCTTGCAGTAGGGAGGTTCTATGAGTTACAATATAAAATTTGATGATATCACCTCTGTCCAAGTGGAAAGTCAAAAGACCATGAATGCTTGGGGAGAGGCCATCAATAATCTCAATACCGCTATGACAGACTTCATCAACAATCAAAACCTCCAAGGTCAGGCCGTCTCGAGTATGCGAACTTACCTAGTAGAGGTTCATGGGACCCTCCTTCAAACTCTGGTCAACTTGATGAATGACTACTCATCTAACCTCTTGCTTTACAAGGACGGTTACTATCAGATTGATTCGAGCAATCATGCAAAGCTACCAGGTCAGGTGTTTACAAACCTTCATAGTGACTTAAAGAGTTCACGGGACAATCTAAAGAGTGAGATTGAGCTCTTAAATGCGACCAAGGACAAGATTTCAGACTTGGTGAGCTATTCAGGAAGTAGTCATACCAGTACGGTCATGGACTATAACTTCCTCATGAACCAGGTCAAGAACTTGGACAGCTCCATCATCCAGTACGAAAGCAGCCATGCGGGTCAGGATTTGGTTGCCTTTAAGGAACTTTTAGCTGCGACCAAGGCCTTGATAGCAGAGCATGCGGGCAAGTCTCGCACTGTAGGAACTTATCAGTCAGGAGATTTCGCTAAACTCCAATCTGTCCAACGCTTTGCGATAGCCTACCAACAAGCAACCAAGCAGATGGAGAGTCGCGTTGAACGAGTGAAAGCTGCCCAGGAGCGGGACAAGGCTCGTTTTGAAGCCTTGGCTGCGGAGGATCGAGCCAAGAAGGGGTGGATAGACCTGGGTCTTGGTGTGGTGACCGTTGCGATTGGTGCTTTAGCGATTTGGGCAACTATGGGTGCAGCGACACCCTTGGTTGTTGGATTTTGGCTAACTGCAGGTCTGGGGACGACGGCTTATGGGGCGTCTAATATGTACGAGGCAGGTCAGAATATCCAACTTGGGAATGCAGGGGATATCCATACAAAGGCAAAAAATCCTATCCGAGATACGCTTTTCATGGGGAATGACAAGCTGTATCATCAGGTTGGTGGGCTCTTTGTGACGGCGAGTGCTATCATGATTCCTATAGGGCATACGCAGAGCGTTGTCAAGGGCTTGACCCAGTTTGCGATAGGGGAAGCTGGCGCCTATACAGCGGGTCAGGTTGCCTATCATGGAACCAAGCTCCTAGGTGGTAGTGAAGAAGATGCCCAAACCGCAAACTTTATCGGGAATATCGTAGGAGGTTATGCGGCCTCCTCAGCAGCCAGCAAGTTTAGTCTCAATAAGGTGAAAGTAGATGTCGAAGCACCGAAGTATAACCGCGAACAGATCCTGAAGAATATAGAAGAAAGCAAGCTTGCGAGGGAATCCAGTAACTTTGATCAATATCTCGCGAAGGAATCATTGATAAAGTATCCAACTTTATTAGATAGTAAAGTCAAAATTGTTGATAAAGCAAAATTACCAGATTGGATTGGAGAATCCTTTACAGATAGTAATTATAGGACGGTTATTACAACAGAAGAAATAACACTCTATCGAACATTTGGTGGATACTCTGATGCGGGAGGAGGGTTTGTCACTACAACACCTGCTTCAAGTCGTATACAAGCTAAAATAGATACTGCACTATTACCTGAATGGAAGAATACTAGACAATATGAAGCAGTAATAAAAATTCCAAAAGGAGTAGAATTAAATATTGGAAAAGTTGCTCCTCAAACAATAAATTCCTCAGGATTTATATTAAAAGGAGGAGCTGATCAAGTTTTATTACCAAATCCATGGCCATTAGACTGGATAGTAGATATACGAGTTGTACCAAATTAAGGTTTTGAATTATGAAAAATAAATATATGAAGTATACAGACAAATTACAAGATTTAATTGACTTAGAATATCCAAGTCAGAAGTTATACCCGGGAGTTATACAGGATATATATAACCTAACTAAGCGCATAGAACGAGAGGAAAATATCAATAATATTAGTTTTTTTAGTTTAGCAAGAAGATTTGTAGATGAAACAATGGATTATAAAAGCGAAATTTTAGTAGTCTTAAAACAATTAGAGAAAGAGTTTAAAAAAGAAAATTGATGGACAATAGATTAATTGATTTGATAATGAATCTAAGAATTTGTTATGATAAAAGTATAGAGATACAATTATTTAAAGAATTATTAAAGACAAAATTTTTGTGCCCTATCAGTATTGATGATCAACAAAATTTAACTATTAATAGTGTAGTAGATAGTAATGATTTAAACTTTTTACCCCTTTACATAAAGGAAACCGATATCAAGGGAAAAGACAGAGAACTTGAATATTTAGAAATATCGATTGAAAATGCTACTAATCTATTAATTAGATTAAAAAATTTTAGTGGTGTGTCTATAAATCCTAGAACCACTAACTTTAATATAAGATTAGATGATTTAAAAAATATTATTGAAGCATTTTCAGAAGATAGCGTCGAGATTATATCGGAAATATCAAATGAGCCAATTTCTGAAAAATTAGAAGAATTTGATGATATTTTTAATAAATTCAAAGTAATTGATAGGGTTTTTCTGTTAAAGATAAGAAAAGCAACAGAAACAAATTTTCATTGGCTATTTGTTATTGATTGTTTAGACTTTAATTTGATAATTGCTCAGTTTTCTAGCGAGGTTAGTTCTTTTTTCCCCAAAAATGAAGTTATAGATTTCCTTCCATTAAAAACTCACTTTTCGTATGATGTAACAAGAGATGTATTACCAATCTATAAACGTTGTTTATAACACATTTTTAAATATGCTCAGTGCTCTCTTAATGCGAAATCTAAAAAAAATAATTTAAGAATGAATCTTATGAATTTCAAAAATTTAGGCCTAGTGAAACTTAGAATAAGGGAAACGTTGCTGAGTTGAATGAAGCAAATGAACTAGGAGGATAATACATGGGTGAAATAGACTATGATCAAATCTATTATCTTCAAGGTAGAGTGAATCAACACTACTCCAGCATCTCCTCCGCCCAATCACGGATTACTTCCATCGATGAAAAATTGGAGCGTCTTCGCACGGCCAAGAAGTCTGTAAGTGAAATCCAACAGAATGTTCACAATATCAAGTATCCCATCATGCATCGAAATATTCAACCTGAATGGCAAGGTAAACAAAAAGATGACTTCACCAAGCAGTGGGGGACCTTCTCTAGTGACTATACGAGCTTTCAAACGGAGATGAATACCTTCTATGATGCCATCTGTGATGAAATCACTAGACTAGAAAACCAAAAGAACGAAGAAAATGGCATTATTGGCTGGTGTCAGAGTCAGATTAACAATCTGGGGAATTTCATCGAGAAGCTACTACATATTATAGAGAGTTTTCAACTAGAAAGATTGGTAACTTCAAGACAAATTTCAAAGATGTTGAAACGAAAATAACTGTTGAGCCTCGTAATGCAGCAGGTGAAATTCAGCGTATCCAATTAAAAGCAGTCGGTGTAGATAAAACTGGAAAAATTCGTATTCCAGATTATACAACTGCAAAAGATGGTTTGTCCATTAAACACCAAACAATCCTTGATAATATCGAAAGAAATGGCGGAGTCATTGTTGGTAAGGGGAATGGTAAATTTGTTGGTAGTGTAGAAATTCCAAAGAGAACTCGGATTGATGTAATTAATAGTAGCAACCCCAAAATTAAAAACTTTAAGATGGAGCTGGAAAAAATACAGCGAGCAGATATGTCTAGAAAAATCGTTGATGGTTTGATTAGTACAGAAAAGGGTCAACGTTTAGATCCTTCCAGATATCTTTCACACCAAGAGATAGAGACACATCTAAATATGTTTAAGGATGGAGTTGTAAAGGTTATCAGTAAAGAAGGATTTAATAAATCTGTAATGGAATTTGGTGGGAATATTGGACCAGAAAAGGGACATTATGTAATGCCAAAATTTATATATGATAAAGCTGTATTGGCATCAGATGGGAATCCGAGAGTATTAGAGGAACTACTAGGCTTAGATAGAGGGTATTTAGGTGATTCACCTCTTACTATTAATGTTAAACACCCTAAAAATTTACGTATGCCATCAGGCAATGAGCCAGGTGCTTGACAAGGCCTTTGGGAACCAGGAGGTTTTACAAAGGGAGGTATACCAGAGGCAGTTGTAGATCAATTTAAACCAGGCGATTATACAATAGGAAAGATATTTGAATAGGTGTTTGTATGACAACAGAAATTCAGCAATACAAAAATTGTACGATATTAAAAAACAATAATGATTATCAGATTTTGTGGAGTAGAGGAAAAGAAGTGCTTAACTTTCCCATTAGCCAGGAATTAGCAGAACGTGTTTCAAAATCAGACAAAGATTCTTTAGAAGTAATGTTTTATTGTGAAAATCATCGTTGGCCTAAGGCAGATGAGTTAGAAGATTATAATCAATCGGATACGATCATACATAGAGGCAATGGATTTATTGTATATGAGACAGATGGCTATTACGAAATAGGCTTTTTCAAAGAAATTGGCGGAGCCATGGGTCCAGAAGTTCGCTATCCTATTTCTAAAGAACTAATGGATAAAGCATTTGAATCTTCTAGGGGAGCATATGAAGTCATGACCTATGCTGAAACAGGGCGCTGGCCCCTAAAGCAAGACGATATTGATAGAAACTACATACGTAATCATCCTGAAGCTGTTCTACTAAATATAGAGGATAAACGTGAGTTATTTGATGTTAAAGAGTTTAAATCTCTTGTACAAAAGGCTGTATCTTCGAAATTAAAGCCAACTGAACTTGATGCAATTGGTACAGTTGATAATCATTTGGAACTTCTTCTAGTAGACCCTCTCAAGTGGCAGGAAGAAATTGAAGCAGTTCATTTGGAACTTCTGCAGGAAAAAATGAACAACTATATCTACTTCCTCGAAAGCAAGCAGTATGTGGAACGATACGGTGATAAGTTTGACAAAAAAGTCATCCATATCACATTCCAGCATTCTCCATCTGACAACGGTTTGGCCTTTCTCGCAGCGGTTCAGAAAGTGTTACAACCCACAGATATGAGCTTGAAGATAGAATTGCCAGAGTGATAAAGGGAGCGGAAACGCTCTCTTTTTGTGGTATAATGGGAGAAGGATTGGCCCTATATCAAAAATAATTTAATGAACTCCACCCACTGATGACGAGCTATACATCCTTATTGGGAGCGGACATCGCCTTGATGGCAGCTACAGGAACAGAATTGGCTCGTACAGATACGGTATTGGGACAAACGATGTTTTCTGGCTTGCAGTAGGGAGGTTCTATGAGTTATAAGATAAAATTTGATGATATCACCTCTGTTCAAGTGGAAAGTCAAAAGACGATGAATGCTTGGGGAGAGGCCATCAATAATCTCAATACCGCTATGACGGAGTTTATCAATAACACCAATCTCCAAGGGCAGGCCATTTCGAGTATGCGCACCTACCTAGTAGAGGTGCATGGGACTCTCCTTCAAACTCTGCTCAACTTGATGAATGACTACTCATCTAACCTCTTGCTTTACAAGGACGGCTACTATCAGATTGATTCGAGCAATCATGCAAAGCTACCAGGTCAGGTGTTTACAACCCTTCATAGTGATTTAAAGAGTTCACGGGACAATCTAAAGAGTGAGATTGAGCTCTTAAATGCGGCCAAGGACAAGATTTCAGACTTGGTGAGCTATGAAGGAAGTAGTCATACCAGTACGGTCATGAACTATAACTTCCTCATGAATCAGGTCAAGAACCTGGACAGCTCTATCGTATCGCAGAAAATGATTTCGGATAACAGCTTGTGTTCTTCCCTCAAGAACAGTTCGGTTAAAATCATGTTTAAAGTGAAAGTCATTGAGCTTTCGAATAACAGTTGAAGTTGAAATGGCCAGCTGATAAGCAATATCAGTCATAGACGTCTTTTCAATCAACTTTTGAGCAATTTTTTGGTTGATAATACGAGGGATTTGGTGATTTTTCATGACGAGAGAAGTCTCAGCGACCATCATTTTCGAACACTGATAGCACTTGAAACGACGCTTTTTAAGGAGAATTCTGGTAGGCATAGCAGTTGTTTCAGGGGAAGGAATTTTAGATGGTTTTTGAAAGTCATATTTCTTCATTTGGCTTGCAATCAGGACAAGATGGGGCGTCGTAGTCCAGTTTAGCAATAATTTCCTTGTATGTATCTCTATTAACAACATCCATAATTTGGATATTAGGGTCTTTAATATTGAGTAGGTTTGTGATAAAATGTAATTGTTCCATATGATTCTTTCTAATGATGGTTTGATCGCTTTTCATTATAGATCTTTTGGGACTTTTTTCTACGCTTCATAATCTCCATAGTGGTTTTACTCACTACAGAATTATAGAGCTCTATTATCTAATGCTGTTTCAGTAACTTTCATACTAGAAAAAATCATAAATAGACTAGACTTAGTGGTATACTAGAGTTAGGGACTTTAAGTGGCTGGGGGATAATTGAGATGAAAAATGGAGTAAAATTTTATAGTATTTTTTATAGATTTATGCTATTTATCTTTGTAGTATTTCTAACTGTGATTTCAATGTTCTTAGATGCAAAAAAAGCGCAAATTCGCTTTTTTAACCTATCCTTGATTATTGGGCAAGAGGAGTTGAGGATTGTTACGGTTGCGGTTTTGCTCCTTACTTTTCTTTTATCTTTCATGTTCAAATGGAAGTGTTTAATCCATAAAACTGGGATTTACCTAAGAAAAATTGATTTATTTATAGCTTGGGATGAGATTAAAGGTCTTAGCCATGTCTGGATTAATGACTATCATCGTGGACCTCATGGTTTCTTTTTTTATAATCGTAAGACGATAGTTATTTATAGGAAAAATTATCAACCGATTTGCCTTTATAATATTTCAATATTGGCCTTATATGTGGCTAAATGTTATCATCCAAAATTGAAAACCAATATAGTCTCAGCAACGTTAGCAAGTCTCTTCAATATGGCTTTAAATGCATGGTTCCTGTACGAGATGTTTAGTAAAGATTTGGTAAATATAAAAGCTGAAGTCTTTATGTTTTGGCTGCTTTTGTATGCTGTTAAAGTTTTTGCGCTGCCATTGATTATGCTTGGATATGAGAATCACTGCTATGGAGCTTCTTTGGTACATAGCACGGCATATAAAAAGAATGCCTCGAAAGCTATTCCACCTGTAAAGTGCTGGTAGGAAGCTAGCTATTTATATATCAGTTGCTTTCTACATTCAAAAAGCACTATATGTTGCTAGTTGCATATAGTGCCATTGTTAAGTCCAGCTAGTGAGTGAGATTTCACCACTATGGAGCCAGATTTCTGTCTGATCATCAAGCTGGATAAGGAGTTGCCCTTTGTCGGAGATGTCCTTGGCGACTCCTTTTTTTTCAGTCTGTTCTTGGATAAAACTGACCTCTCTTCCTATGACGAGAGAGTGTTCTTTATAAAGATAGAGTAGTTCTTCGGGTGCTGTTTGGTAGAAACAACGCCAAATTTCTGAGATTAGTTCGTTTCGTGTGATAGGAGCTGGTGGTGTAAAGAGACTTCCAGCTTTTTCTTTTATCTCTTTGGGAAAATCCCTGATGGCAAAGTTGATTCCAACGCCGATAATGACGTCTGTTACTAGGCCTGTTTCCACGGATGTCATGGCTTCGGTGAGGATACCTGCTATTTTTTTATTTTTAAAGTAGATATCATTTACCCATTTGATACCCACGTCAATCAAGGTGAGGTTTTTAATAGCTTTGTAAATGGCACCTGCTGTAAGTAATGTGTAGGCAGGAAGCTGGTCATAGGCGAGATTTGGCTGAATATGTAATGACATATAAATACCTCCCTGAGCAGGAGAGTAGTAAGGGCGTTGAAAGCGACCACGACCTGCTGTTTGACATGTAGAAAGATAGAGACTATTTCCCTGGCTTCCACCTTCAATACCTTCTTTTGCATCTGTTTGAGTAGATTTTGTTTCAGGTTTGTAGAGAATGATTAAGTTGGTTTTATCTTGAATCAAATCAGGCAATATCAGATCGCCTTGAATAAGCTTGTATCCTCTATTTTTGATACTGTCAATCACGAGCCCCTCTTGTTGGAGGCGTTGGATTGCTTTCCAGATGGATGTACGACTTAACGACAGTTCTTCTGCAATTTTTTCTCCGCTAACATAGTCGTTTTTTCTAGCTAATATTTGGTAGACTAGTTGGTGTGATTTCATTGACTTTCCTTTCTAGCTAAGAGGGAGTGAGAGAATTCTTTTCGAGTTTGACTCGGTGTTTTATGAAAAAACTGCTTGTAGGCTTTTGAGAAATGAAGAGGATCTGAAAAACCCACGGAGTATGCAATGACTTTGATCGTTTCGTTGGTATGTTCTAGTAACTGTTGCGCACGATTCATTCGAACGAAAAGCAAATATTCTTTTGGAGAGAGTTGGTGAAATTCTTTAAACACACTAGTTAAGTAACTTCTATGAACCGATAGCTCTTTTGCTAAATCTTGAATGGTGAGTGATCGAGGGTAGTGACTATCTATCAATCGTTTGCAGTCAAGATAGAGTTGGTGGGTTGATGAAATATTCTCTTTTTTCTGATTGGGAGCAATAGTTCCTAGATGAAACATTAGTTCATGGAGTTGCCCCATGATATGGAGTTGTGCTAGTTCGTTTGATTTTGTTATCTGAGCGAAACGGACAATACTATCAACGAGTTTTGCAGTTGTATGTGTATGACAGTTTTTTGATTGGATGAGGTAGGATTGATCAGAAATTTGAGACAGAGCAAAATAGTCAGGTGCCCTCCCTCCAGTAATCCCCAACCAGTAGTAAGCCCAAGGATCCTGGCTATTTGCTTGATAGAAGGTTAATTCATCTGGTTTTAGTAAAAAGAAATCTCCTGCCTTTAAATCAACAATTTTACCCTTATAATGGAATTGACCTTTTCCTTTAGTAATGTAATGTAGTACATAGGTATCTCGAATAGCTGGGCCAAAAGAGTAGTTAGGCGTACATTCTTCATAACCGTAAAAGCTAAGCGAAAGATCAATTGTTCCAGTCTGGTATTCTGAAAAAACGAGCATGTGCCACCTCCTACCTAACATTTTACCATACTTTGTAGACATTTCTCTATTTTAGAAAGCGCTTTTATGTGATAAAATTTTATCAAGAAATCGAAGAGGTGAAATATATGGGAGTTCGAATAGAGAATAATCTATTTTACGTTGAGAGTAAAGGTCTAAGTTTGATTATTGAAAATAGGGACGGGTTCTTGTTATTAAAACATTTAGGAAAGACTATTAAGAACTATAATGGTGCCAATAGTGTTTATGAACGCGATCATGCTTTTTCAGGTAATCCAACAGCTACTAATCGAACCTTTAGTTTGGATACGCAACGTCAGATTTTTGGACAACATGGTTTGGGTGACTTTAGAAGACCAACCTTACAGGTTCAGCACAATGCAACTGAAGTAACGGACTTTCGATTTGTAGAAGCAAGGATTTTAAAAGGTCAGAATGGTCCACAGGGTTTACCTTCTCCACACAGCATGGACGATACAGAGACTCTTGCCTTGATTTTAAAAGATTCTAAGGCTCAACTTAGTCTTACTTTGTATTATACTGCTTTTGATAATGATGCGACAATTGCTAGCTACAGCAAATTGGAAAATAATAGTAATCAGGAAGTTGTCATCCATAAGGACTTTTCTTTTATGGCTGATTTTCCTGCTGCAGCTTACGAAATAGTGACTTTACAGGGAGCTTATGCTCGTGAAAAGACTGTCCGACGTCAACAGGTAGAACAAGGAATCTTTTCAATTAGTTCGAACCGTGGTGCTTCTGGTCATGCTCAAACACCAGCTCTTCTATTATGTGATCAAGGAGTCACAGAGGATGCTGGAAATGTGTTTGCCCTGCAACTACTGTATAGTGGAAACTTTGAAGCTTTTGTTCAAAAGAATCAATTGAATGAAGTTCGGGTGGCTATTGGCATTAACCCGGAAAACTTTTCTTGGAAGTTAAATCCTGAGGAAAATTTTGAAACACCGGTAGCTTTAGTGACCTTTTCAGATCAAGGATTAACTGGTATTAGCCATGAAAGTCAAAATTTTGTACTTAAGCACATTATGCCAAGTCAGTTTTCTAAAAAAGAACGTCCAATTCTAATCAATAACTGGGAAGCAACTTACTTTGACTTTCAGAGAGAAAAACTGTTAGAGTTGGCAGATGAGGCTAAGAAAGTTGGAATTGAACTTTTTGTATTAGATGATGGGTGGTTTGGCAATCGCTTTGATGATAATCGTGCTTTAGGTGATTGGGTTGTTAATGAGAAAAAACTGGGTGGAAGCCTAGAAAGTCTGATTTCAGCTATCCATGAAAGAGGTTTGCAGTTTGGGCTTTGGTTAGAACCTGAAATGATTTCTGTTGATAGTGATTTGTATCGTAAACATCCTGACTGGGCTATTCAGGTTCTAGGATATGAGCATACCTATTCTAGAAATCAATTAGTACTTAATCTTGCGAATTCTCAGGTAGTAGAATACTTGAAAAATGTTTTATATGAACTCCTCTCTCATCATAAAATTGACTACATCAAATGGGATATGAATCGTAATATTACTAATCTGGGGAATGGTTCGAACTATCTAGAGACACAGATGCAGTCTCATCAGTATATGTTGGGACTTTACGCACTAGTTTCTTATCTGACAGAGAAGCACAGCCATATTCTCTTTGAGTCCTGCTCTGGTGGTGGTGGCAGAAATGATCTTGGTATGATGCGCTATTTCCCACAAGTCTGGGCTAGTGATAATACTGATGCCATAGCACGTTTACCAATTCAATACGGCTCATCCTATCTCTATCCAACCATTTCCATGGGAGCTCATGTGTCAGCAGTACCAAATCATCAGATGGAACGAATGACACCATTGGAAACTCGTGGTCATGTGGCAATGATGGGAAATCTGGGCTATGAGCTTGATTTGACAAGTTTATCAGATGAAGAGAGGGCTGAGATTGCTAATCAGGTGAACTTGTATAAAGAATTGCGACCAGTAGTCCAGTTGGGAAACCAGTATAGGTTAATCAATCCAGATGCTGAATCCAATGAAGCAGCTGTACAATTTAACTATGGAAATCAAACGATTGTAACCTACGTCCGAGTCTTATCAGTTGTGGAAACAATGGAAACAACTTTAAAGTTAAAAGATTTGGATGAAGAGGGACGGTATGAATTACAGGAAAATGGTGTAGTTTACTCAGGTGCAGAACTCATGTATGCGGGTATTACTATGGAGCTTCCGCAGGGAGATTATCTCAGCAGGCAGTTACATTTCATTAGAAGATAAGGAGATAAAATCATGAGATGGTATAAAAAGATGAGCTTAATTGCTACTACAGGACTCTGCCTTTTGGGACTGTCAGCTTGCAGTAGCCAAGAGGAGTCAACTGATGGCAAGGTAACGATTGAGTTTTTTAACCAGAAGACCGAGATGGCGGATACCTTGCAAAGGATAGTGGATGATTTTGAAAAGGAACACCCTAAAATTGATGTGAAGCTGACTACAGTACCCGCAGCTGGAATTGTTCTGAAAACTCGGATTTTATCAGGAGATGTTCCAGATATTATTAATATCTATCCTCAAAATATGGATTTTCAGGAGTGGGCAAAAGCAGGTTATTTTGCAGATATGACAGGGAAATCTTATCTTGAGAACATCAAGAACGACTATGCTGAAAAGTATGCAATCAATAACAAGGTTTATAGTGTGCCTTTAACGGCTAACCTTTATGGAATCTATTACAATAAAACGAAGTTCAAAGAATTAGGACTTGAGGAACCGAAGACTTTTAAAGAGTTTCAAGAGATTGTTAAAAAGATAAAAGATAGTGGGCATTCTCCGTTTGCAGTTGCAGGCAATGAAGGCTGGACATTAAATGGTTACCACCAACTTTCTCTCATTACCCTTACAGGCAGTGGAGACGCAGCTAATAACTATCTTCGCTTTTCAAAACCGAACGCTATCTCTGCAGATGATGCTATTTTAAAAGCCGATGCAGAACGACTAGATTTATTGGCAGATAATGCTCAAGATGGTTGGCGTGGTGCTTCTTATAATGATGCGGTGGTAGCATTTTCGAGTGAAACAGCTTTGATGATGCCACAAGGATCGTGGGCATTAGCGGCAATTAATCAACAGGATCCAAAATTTGAGGTGGGGATGTTTGCCTTCCCAGGAGAACAAGTAGGAAAAGAAGTTACTGTTGGTGCAGGGGACATGGCATTATCAACTTCGGCTACTACTAAACATCCGAAAGAAACCGAAGAATTTATCAGCTATATGACTAGTCCAAAAGCTATGCAGTCATATTATGATGTAGATGGATCACCAGTTGCTGTAAAAGGCATACAGGAAAAAGAAGACTCAGCGCTTACAGAGATTTCTAAACTGGCATTTACTGACAAACATTATGTTTGGTTGGGCCAACACTGGAATTCTGAAGAAGATTTTTTTAATCTAAGTGCGGGTTACTTGATGGATAAAAATCTGAAAAATATGGCAAACAATCTCAATGCTTTCTTTAATCCAATGAAGGCAGATTTGGACTAGAATAGGAGTTAAGATGATATGGCTATTCGAAAATTTTTAAATAAATACTGGGGTTGGACTTTTTTGCTCATCCCGCTTGCTTTACAAGCTGTCTTCTTTTACTTTCCGATGGTGCAAGGTGCTTTCTATAGTTTTACTAACTGGACTGGATTGACCTATAATTACAAATTTGTTGGTTTGAATAACTACAAATTGCTGATGATTGATGGGAAATTCTTCACAGCTATAGCCTTTACTTTGATTTTAACTCTGGCATTGATTATTGGAGAGATCACGATTGGGATGGTTGTGGCACGAGCCTTAAATTCTAAGATGAAGGGGCAGACCTTCTTTAGAGCTTGGTTCTTTTTCCCAGCTGTTTTATCTGGTTTGACAGTTTCTTTGATTTTTAAACAATTCTTCAACTATGGTCTTCCAACGATTGGAAGAATTTTAGGGATTGGTTTTTTACAAGAGAGTCTATTAGGAACACCTGTCGGAGCGGTAGTGGCAACTATTTTTGTTCTTCTATGGCAAGGAGTAGCAATGCCAATTATTCTCTTTCTTGCTGGTCTTCAGAGTATTCCAAATGATATTTTAGAGGCTGCATCAATTGATGGTGCAACAAGTAAACAAACTTTTTGGAAGATTGAATTGCCCTATTTATTGCCAACGATTTCTATAGTTTTTATTCTGGCTCTTAAGTCCGGTTTGACAGCCTTTGACCAGATTTTTGCATTGACAAGTGGTGGTCCAAATAATGCTACAACGTCTCTTGGACTTTTAGTCTACAACTATGCCTTCAAGAGTAATCAATATGGATATGCGAATGCAATTGCCTTGATTTTATTCTTAATTATTGGAATTGTTTCTCTTATCCAAATCAAGCTATCTAAGAAATTTGAAATCTAATAGAGGAGTCCTACACATGAAAAAAGAAGAAAAATTGAATCAGTTTTGGAAATATGTCCTCTTGATAGTCGGTGGTATTCTTATACTTGTTCCTTTGTTGGTAACAGTATTTAGTTCTTTCAAAACAACTAAGGATATCATGAATCATTTCTTTAGTTTGCCTAATCCTTTTACATTAAGTAATTATGAACGCTTGATTTCGGATGGGATTGGAGGCTATTTCTGGAATTCAGCTGTTATTACGGTGTTATCATTGATTGTAGTAGCTTTCTTTATACCAGCTGCAGCTTATTCCATTGCTCGAAATATGTCCAAGAAAAAAGCCTTTGCAATTATGTATTCGCTCTTGATCTTAGGGATATTTGTTCCATTTCAGGTGATTATGATTCCCATCACAGTTATGATGAGTAAACTAGGTCTAGCAAATATGTGGGGGCTAGTAATACTCTACCTAACTTATGCTATTCCACAGACTCTCTTCTTGTATGTCGGTTATATAAAAATCAGTGTACCAGATAGTTTGGATGAAGCTGCGGAAATCGATGGGGCTGATCGTTTTACAATTTATCGTCGAATCATTTTTCCAATGTTGAAGCCCATGCATGCGACAACTTTGATTATCAATGCTCTCTGGTTCTGGAATGACTTTATGTTGCCACTCTTGATTCTGAATAAGGATTCCAAGATGTGGACTTTACCTCTCTTCCAGTACAACTACCAAGGTCAGTACTTCAATGACTATGGCCCAAGTTTTGCATCTTATATTGTGGGAATTGTAACGATAACCATTGTCTATCTCATCTTCCAAAAACATATCATTTCAGGAATGAGTAACGGAGCAGTGAAGTAAGAAGTGCTTAGGGAATCTATAATTCCATACACAGATGAACGGTTTAGCTTATTGACAATTCTATGTAGAAAACAAGAAAGTCGTACTTAGTTGCTTGCAGTTTAGTACGAGTTCAATGTGAACAAAAATCTAAAAATATCTTTTATTTACGAAGCCAGGTCATATGAGACTTGGCTTTCATCAGAAAAAGGAGAACATTTATGACCATTCAAAATAAAACTATGTTGATTACTTACTCAGATAGTCTTGGAAATAACCTTAAAGACCTGTATGAGAATTTGGAAGAACATTTTGGCGATGCTATTGGGGGAGTTCACCTTCTACCATTTTTCCCATCAACAGGTGATCGTGGATTTGCACCAGTCGACTATGATGAAGTGGATCCAGCGTTTGGTGATTGGGAGGATGTTAAGAGTTTAGGCGAGAAATATTATCTTATGTTTGACTTTATGATTAACCATATTTCTCGTCAATCTAAGTACTATAAGGACTATCAAGAAAAACATGAAGCCAGTGAATTTAAAGATCTCTTTTTAAACTGGGACAAGTTTTGGCCAGAAAATCGTCCGACACAAGCTGATGTAGATTTAATTTACAAGCGTAAGGATCGTGCACCAAAGCAAGAGATTCTTTTTGCAGATGGTTCAGTAGAACATTTGTGGAATACTTTTGGTGAGGAGCAAATTGATCTTGATGTGACCAAAGAAGTAACGATGGCATTCATCCGTAAGACCATTCAGCACCTGGCAAGTAATGGTTGTGATTTGATTCGTCTAGATGCCTTTGCTTATGCAGTGAAGAAATTGGATACCAATGATTTCTTTGTGGAACCAGATATTTGGAATTTATTGGACAAAGTTCGAGATATAGCAGCTGAGTACGGTGCAGAGCTCCTACCTGAGATTCATGAACACTATTCGATTCAGTTTAAAATAGCGGACCATGATTACTATGTTTACGATTTTGCCCTTCCAATGGTGACCCTTTATACTCTTTACAGTTCCAGAACAGAGCGTTTGGCTAAGTGGTTAAAGATGAGCCCGATGAAGCAATTTACGACACTAGATACTCATGATGGGATTGGAGTGGTGGATGTCAAAGATATCCTGACCGATGAGGAAATTGACTATGCTTCAAATGAACTCTATAAGGTTGGAGCGAATGTCAAACGTAAGTACTCTAGTGCAGAGTATAACAATCTAGATATCTACCAAATCAATTCAACCTACTATTCTGCGCTTGGAGATGATGATGTCAAGTACTTCCTCGCTCGTCTGATTCAAGCTTTTGCTCCAGGTATTCCTCAGGTTTACTATGTGGGTCTATTAGCAGGAAAAAATGACTTGAAATTATTAGAAGAAACCAAAGAAGGTCGAAATATTAATCGTCATTACTATAGCAATGAGGAAATAGCAGAAGAAGTTCAACGTCCTGTGGTGAAGTCTCTTCTCAATCTATTTTCTTTCCGTAATCGATCAGAGGCCTTTGACCTAGAAGGGACTATTGAGATAGAAACACCAACAGCTCACAGCATTGTAATCAAACGTCAAAATAAAGACAAGTCCGTAACAGCAGTAGCAGAAATTGATTTGCAAAGTCAGACCTATCACGTTTTGGAAAATGGCAGCAAAATTCAGTTCTAGTGCTATATTAATGAAAGAGTTTTTTGTGGCGAAAACGTGTTCATTGTTCCCAAATGACGGAAAAAATGGTAGAATATAAAGATAGTTTAGCATTTATCTTCTGGAGAAATCCAGAACAGAAAGGATCCGTTTTGAAATCAATTGGATTACTGGATAAGATAAGAGGGCTTTCGAGAAAAGATTTCTTTTTGTATCTGATGATCATGAGTATCTTTTTACCTTTTTATTTGTTCTTAGCACTCTTTGCTTTATATTTGATAGGTTTACTTATTACTGGGGAGATGAAGGGGATTATCAAAGGATTGGCCAAACATCCTGTACTTCTCTTTTTTATTGCCTACAGTAGTATCATCTCCATCGTCGCCAAGAACTGGCTTGGATTGGTTGCATCTTTACTGATGTTTCTCTTCCTTATTTTCTTTAGTTTTTACCAGAAACGTCTGACACATGCTTTCTTTCGACTGATTCTGCAGACAATCTTGTTTGGTAGTGTGCTCTCTGCTGTTTTTGCTACTTTGGAGCATTTCCAAATTGTAAAGAAATTTAATTATGCCTTTCTTTCGCCCAATATGCAAGTATGGCACCAGAACCGTGCAGAGGTGACCTTCTTTAATCCTAACTACTATGGGATCATTTGTTGCTTCTGTATCATGATTGCCTTTTATCTCTATACAACGACGAAGCTAAGATGGTTGAAAGTCTTTTGTGTGCTAGCAGGTTTTGTGAATCTATTTGGTTTGAATTTTACGCAAAATAGAACAGCATTTCCTGCCATCATCGCTGGTGCCATCATTTATCTCTTTACAACCATTAAAAACTGGCGTGCCTTCTGGCTCAGTATTGGAGTTTTCGGGATTGGCCTTTGTTTCCTCTTCTCAAGCGATTTGGGTGTCCGTATGGGAACACTAGATTCTTCAATGGAGGAGCGTGTTTCAATCTGGAATGCGGGTATGACTTTGTTTAAACAAAATCCGATCTGGGGTGAGGGTCCACTGACCTATATGAATTCCTATCCGAGAATCCATGCACCCTACCACGAACACGCGCATAGTCTTTACATTGATACTATTTTGAGTTATGGTTTGATTGGAACCATTCTCCTATCCATTTCTTCTGTTATCCCGGTTCACATGATGATGGATATGAGTCAGGAGTCTGGTAAACGACCAATTATCGGTCTTTATCTCTCTTTCCTTACAGTAGTCGCTGTACATGGGATTTTTGACTTGGCTCTCTTCTGGGTTCAGTCAGGATTCATCTTCTTGCTGGTTATGTGCAGTCTACCACTGGAACATCGAACACTGGTATCCGAAATGACAGATTAAGTTGATCAAGATTAGAGATCTTCTACTTTAGGTAGGAGGTCTTTTTTTGTTTGGTGGAAATTATTTCTAAATCGAAATAGTTGACAGATGGAATGATAAGTATTACAATGGAATATAATTCGATATAGAAATAAATTGGAGAAGTCATGAAAGATAGTCATTTAGTAGCCCATCATATTCGTTTGTTGAATGGGCGGATTTTTCAAAAGTTACTGAATCAGGATCCTGAAGCCCTTTATCGGAGTGAACAGGGCAAGATTCTCACTGTTTTATGGAATAGTGAGACAGGATGCGCTACGGCCACAGATATTGCGCTGGCGACTGGTCTTGCCAACAATACACTAACAAGCATGATTAAGAAACTTGAAGAGCAAAACCTGGTCATCATCAGCCCCTGTGGAATAGATAAGAGAAAAAAATATGTCAAGTTGACGGAGCGTGGTTGGTCTCAGAAAGAAGTTGGCAGTCGTGTCAGTCAAAAATTAGATGCGATTTTTTATAAAGGCTTCTCAGAGGAAGAAATTCGCCAGTTTGAAAGTTATCAGGAACGCATTTTGGACAATCTGAAAGAGAAGGAAAATGAGGTTTAGAATGGGGTAAATTAGTTATTAAAAGTTTGGTAACTTGATCAACCGAGGAAAGTTTTAAAATGAGGACTGAGAATGATTGAATACAAAAATGTGGCGCTACGCTATACAGAAAAAGATGTCTTGAGAGATGTCAATTTACGGATTGAGAATGGGGAATTTATGGTTTTAGTTGGGCCTTCTGGGTCCGGTAAGACGACCATGATCAAGATGATTAACCGTCTCTTGGAACCAACTGATGGAAATATTTATATGGATAGCAAGCGCATCAAAGACTATGATGAGCGTGAGCTTCGTCTTTCTACTGGTTATGTTTTACAGGCCATTGCTCTGTTTCCCAATCTAACGGTTGCGGAAAATATTTCTCTAATTCCTGAGATGAAAGGCTGGAGTAAGGAAGAAATTGCTCAGAAAACAGAAGAACTTCTAGCAAAAGTTGGCTTGCCAGTAGCTGAGTATGGGCATCGACTTCCAAGCGAATTATCTGGTGGAGAACAGCAGCGAGTTGGTATTGTCCGAGCTATGATTGGCCAGCCTAAGATTCTCCTCATGGATGAACCTTTTTCAGCCTTGGATGCTATTTCGAGAAAACAGTTGCAGATTCTGACGAAAGAATTGCATAAAGAGTTTGGGATGACAACTGTTTTCGTAACTCATGATACGGATGAGGCATTGAAATTAGGTGATCGTATTGCTGTTTTGCAGGATGGAGAGATTCGTCAGGTGGCGAATCCCGAGACGATTTTAAAAGCGCCTGCCACGGACTTTGTAGCAGACTTGTTTGGAGGTAGTGTTTATGGCTAATTTGATATCAACTTTTCAGGATCGTTTTGGTGATTGGGTAACAGCCCTATCTCAACATTTGCAGTTATCACTTTTGACCTTGTTACTAGCTATTTTTATTGCGATTCCCTTGGCTGTTTATCTTCGCTATCATGAAAAGTTGGCGGATTGGGTCTTGCAGATTGCTGGAATTTTCCAGACTATTCCGTCTCTGGCTTTATTGGGACTTTTTATCCCCTTGATGGGAATTGGGACCTTGCCAGCTTTGACAGCTCTAGTGATTTATGCGATTTTTCCGATTTTACAAAATACCATCACTGGGCTGAAGGGAATTGATCCGAGTCTGCAGGAGGCTGGGATTGCCTTTGGGATGACTAGATGGGAGCGTCTCAAGAAATTTGAAATTCCACTTGCTATGCCTGTTATGATGTCTGGTATTCGGACGGCAGCGGTTTTGATTATCGGTACGGCAACCTTGGCTGCCTTGATTGGGGCAGGGGGGCTGGGTTCCTTTATTCTTCTAGGAATCGACCGTAATAATGCCAGTCTGATTTTGATTGGGGCACTTTCTTCTGCAGTGCTGGCCATTGCCTTTAACTTCCTACTAAAAGTGATGGAAAAAGCAAAATTGCGGACGATTTTCTCTGGTTTTGCCTTGATGACGGTCTTGCTGGGTCTGTCTTATAGCCCAGCCCTCTTAGCTCAAAAAGAGAAAGAAAACTTGGTGATTGCTGGGAAATTGGGACCGGAACCAGAAATTTTGGCCAATATGTATAAGTTGCTGATTGAAGAAAATACCAGTATGACTGCGACTGTTAAACCAAATTTTGGGAAGACAAGTTTCCTCTATGAAGCTCTGAAAAAAGGGGATATTGACATCTATCCTGAATTTACTGGTACGGTGACTGAAAGTTTGCTTCAACCCTCACCTCAAGTGGGGCATGAGCCAGAACAGGTTTATCAAGTGGCGCGTGATGGCATTGCCAAACAGGATCATCTGGCTTATCTCAAACCTATGTCTTATCAAAATACCTACGCTGTAGCTGTTCCGAAAAAGATTGCTCAAGAATATGGCTTGAAGACCATTTCGGACTTGAAAAAAATGGAAGGACAGTTGAAGGCAGGATTTACTCTCGAGTTTAATGATCGTGAGGATGGAAATAAGGGCTTGCAATCAATGTATGGTCTCAATCTCAACGTAGCGACCATGGAGCCGGCCCTCCGCTATCAGGCAATTCAGTCAGGCGATATTCAAATCACGGATGCCTATTCGACCGATGCAGAGTTGGCACGTTATGATTTACAGGTTTTGGAAGATGACAAGCAACTCTTCCCACCTTATCAAGGGGCTCCTCTGATGAAAGCAGCTCTTCTTAAGAAACATCCAGAGTTGGAAACGGTGCTTAATAAACTGGCTGGTAAAATTTCTGAAAGCCAGATGAGCCAGCTCAACTATCAAGTTGGTGTCGAAGGCAAACCAGCAGAACAAGTAGCCAAGGAATTTCTACAAGAACAAGGTTTGTTGAAGAAATAAAAAGAGAGGAAAGTCAGTGGTAGCTACTAGCCACTTTCCTCAGCAGACAAAATCCCATCTCGTCTATAATTCGAGATGGGATTTTTAGTGTTAGAGTAAGATAAGCAAGAGCGTGATCAAAGCCGCTAGTGTGCCCCTTATAATGTGGTGCGATATATTTTGACTTTCTTGCTGTTGCCCATTCCAGTAAGCACCGTAGCAGATGATGCTAGAGCCCACTATCCATAAGACGACAGTTGCAAGCGGGATAAAGAAAAAGATAGCAAGAGCTAGTGAGGTGAGACAGCTCCCTACCAAGATACACATATTTCCCCGACAGTAGTTTTTTTCTTTCATGGCTGCGAAAGCAGCCGCGAGATGGAGAAGTGAAAAACCGAGAGCTAGTACAATCGTCAGAATTCCTAGGATAATAGAAGTTAACATGGTTGATTCCTTTCTTCGTAATAGGATTAGATATCAAGTGATTTTGTAGAAGTCATCTCAATCACATCTAAGTAAAATCTCACTACTTGGTCTTCTGTATAAGATTTTCCTTTTTTTAGCCACCAGGTCAGTGTTTCGATAAAATTAGTTACTACAAAATGTTTGAGGTAGGAGGCTGGTATGTTCGGATAGGCCTCTTGCAAATCCTCCGCTACCATGGGGTAAACATGGTGTTCGAGTTCCTTGTGTAGTTGGCGGAGAAAGTAGTCGTTTTTGGAAAAAAGAAGACTGGTTACATGGTCTTGGTTTTTTTGAAAATGTAAAAAGATATGTGCGAGGTAGTCTTCTGTAGTCAAGTGTTCTTCCCTTTCAAAGAGATGATGAAAGAGGTAGCGACAGAGCTCATCTAAAAGCAGTTCCTTGCTCTCGTAGTGACAGTAAAAGGTCGAGCGCCCAACATCTGCCAAGTCAATGATATCTTGGACAGTAGTGGCATCATAGCCCTTGTCGTTCAAAACTTGTAGAAAAGCTTGATAAATGGCTTTTTTCGTCTTACTAACCCGACGGTCTCTTTTTTGCATATAGACACTTGAGGCAAACTATTCAGAACTGAACAAGGCTGACAGTTTGCTTCTATCCTTTCTTTGGATTTTATTAGATAATACAAATGAAAGAAGTATATATACCTATTATACCAAAGGAGGGAGAGAAATGAGTTCTAAAACATCTATCTGGCTAGCCTTTTTCTTGAATCTATCATTTTCTGTTGTCGAATTTATTTTTGGGGTTATCTTCAATTCAAGTGCTGTATTAGCGGATGCGGTTCATGATTTGGGCGATGCTCTTGCCATAGGTTTATCAGCTTGTTTGGAAACTATTTCCAATCGTCAGGAAGACAAACGTTATACTCTTGGTTATAAACGCTTCAGTCTGCTAGGCGCCATGCTGACTGCCTTGATCCTTTTGACAGGATCTGTCATGATGCTCTTGGAGAATATTCCTCGCCTCCTATCCCCTCAGCCTGTCAACTACCAAGGGATGCTGTGGTTGGGAGTTATTGCGATTCTTATCAATCTCTTGGCTAGTCTGATTGTTCGTAAGGGGCAGACCAAGAACGAAGCTATCCTGACCTTGCATTTTTTAGAGGATATTCTAGGTTGGCTAGCGGTCATTCTGGTTGCTTGTGTTTTGTATGTAACAGATTGGTACTTTCTTGATCCACTCTTGTCTCTTTTAATTTCTAGTTTTATCCTCTGGAAAGCCATTCCTCGTTTTTGGTCAACACTTAAAATTTTCTTAGATGCTGTGCCTGAAGGGGTCGAGACTGCCGAGCTAGAGAAAGAGTTAGTAGCGCTAGCTAATGTTAAAAGTGTTAATCAACTCAGTATTTGGTCCATGGATGGTCTGGAAAATGACGCCATTGTCCACATCTGTATCAAGGACTGG
The DNA here is from genome assembly GCF_012843315.1 of Streptococcus sp. WB01_FAA12. Classification (GTDB taxonomy): domain Bacteria; phylum Bacillota; class Bacilli; order Lactobacillales; family Streptococcaceae; genus Streptococcus. The sequence goes on along the minus strand of NZ_JABAEX010000009.1, from coordinate 69,142 downwards.
GAGCAGATGATGAAAACTAAAGAAGCAGTGCGTCAACTCCTAGAAGAAAGAGGTGTGCAGAATATCACTATCGAAGTGGATGCCAGCCAAAGCAATCATGCCAAACACAAGCGGAATGTGCATGACCTAGAGCATCTCTCGGGACACCATCACCACCATCATCACTAGAAAAAACGGCCTCTTTATGAGATCGTTTTGTGTGCTCTCTAAAGGTCATTCTAGGGATTTTATAACCGTGAAGAACTTCTTTGTTGAGAATATTAAAACCATCCCAGTCCCCCTCCTCAGTATAGAACGTGATGCTAGAGAGAATGGTAAATAGGTATCATTGTCCGGTAATCCTATATCATTCCCCTATCTTGAATGAGATTGATTGCAAACTAAGAAAGTGTAGAATTGTAGAGTAATTTTTCAAGCTCAAAAAGGTTGGCATAGATAAGAAATCTTGCAGTTGGCATTTGTTTTTGAACTCATTCATTTTTGACCCACAAAGAGAAACTTACAACCATTGATTTCCTATAAGCTGATAGATTTTAGATGAGCCAAATCATGTCCCGTCGTAACCATTGGCATTGCCATAGTCCAAGAGTTGCTGAAAGGGGTGAGTCCACATGTGGGTCATTATGATATTACCAAGAATGAAGAAAAGCTACTGTGAAACTCCAATCTAGCGATACCGTTACTACTCACGCAATACAAAACACTGCTATAGTAGCAGTAAGGTTCATGGTTCTCTCTTTTTATTTTTGAAATTCCTAGGGAAAATACCAATACGGAATAGAATAAGTTTGTGTCTCAAGAAAATTATTTGAAGGCACAAGAGTAATAAGTTTTATGCCCTTACTCATTCTGATTTCAAACAAAAATCTACAAAAGATGTATAATAAAAGTGAGAAACCAATAGAAAAGGAGTGGTTCTATGAAGAAAACAGTTTATACAAAAGCTGGTCAGGTTGGTCTTATTGAAGTGGAGCATCCGCAAATCATTGAGGCAGATGATGCTATTATCCGCATTGTCCGCACTTGCGTTTGTGGCTCTGATCTGTGGAGCTATCGCAATCCAGATATTGAAACAGGCCATCAGAATAGCGGGCACGAAGCGATTGGTATCGTTGAGGCAATTGGTAATGCAGTGACGACCGTTAAACCTGGCGATTTTGTTATTGCTCCATTTACTCATGGATGCGGGGAATGTGATGCCTGTCGAGCAGGATATGATGGCACCTGTGATCGTCATATTGGCAATAACTGGTCAGATGGGGTGCAAGCAGAATATATGCGCTTCGAATATGCCAACTGGGCTCTTGTCAAAATTCCGGGTCAGCCCTCTGATTATACAGAAGGTATGCTTAAATCCCTCTTGACTCTTGCGGATGTGATGCCAACTGGCTATCATGCTGCGCGTGTGGCAGATGTGAAACCTGGGGATAAGGTTGTCGTTATCGGTGACGGGGCTGTTGGGCAATGTGCTGTTATCGCCGCTAAAATGCGTGGTGCATCTCAAATTGTTCTCATGAGTCGTCACGAAGACCGTCAACAAATGGCTTTGGAGTCAGGGGCGACAGCTGTTGTGGCTGAACGTGACGAAGAAGGAATTGCCAAGGTTCGAGAAATTCTTGGTGGAGGAGCAGATGCAGCTCTTGAGTGTGTCGGTACTGAGGCAGCGGTTGATCAGGCTCTTGGTGTCCTTCACAATGGTGGTCGTTTGGGCTTTGTTGGAGTTCCTCACTATAGCAATCGAGCTCTTGGTTCAACTTTTGCTCAAAATATTACGGTAGCAGGCGGAGCAGCCTCTGTAACGACTTACAACAAACAGTTCTTACTGAAGGCAGTCCTTGATGGCGATATCAACCCAGGCCGCGTCTTTACTTCAAGCTATAGATTAGAAGATATTGACCAGGCTTATAAAGATATGGATGAACGCAAGACGATTAAGGCTATGATTGTGATGGAATAAAAAAGAAAATCCTAATGGAGATTTGAGAATCTCTATTAGGATTTTTTGCGTTGGTATATTTGTGGAGTTATGGCAGCGTACTCTCTCTCAAAGTCAGTCTGGTGCCCAGCATGGTTAGGCTAGGGATTTTGCGACCATGGAGAACTTCCTTATTAAGAATATCCATACCTGCTCGGCCCATTTCCTCGGTATAGACGGTAATGCTAGAAAGAGGAGGATAGACCTGCTTGGTCAGGCTAGTGTCGTTAAAAGAAATGAGGCTGACGCGGTCTGGTAGGCTAATTCCAGCTTCTTGAAGGGCACGAAGGGCACCGATGGCTAAACTATCGCTGGCGGCGAAAAAGGCTGGTGGGAGTTTATCACCCAACTTGTGAATGGCCTCCTTCATCAAGTCATAACCAGACTGGGCCGTAAAACTCCCCTGAAAGACCAGTTCTTCATGGTAGATACCATTTGCTTGGGTAATGTCTTTGAAATTTTCTAGTCGCTTATCCTGGATAATTTCTTCCTGGTCGGTTGTTTCCTCAAGGCCTGTGAGAATTCCAATACGGTTCATACCTTGGCTGAGGAAATGGTCTACAACTTGTTTTACAGCAGTGTAAAAGTCCGTGATAATACAGGTATGACCTAGTGAGAGGGTATCGCTGTCTATAAAGACTAAAGGTTTTTGGTATTCTTCAAAGGCAGCAATCTGAGCTCGGCTAAATTTTCCGATGCAGAGAATGCCAATCACTTCCTCGCTCAGTGTAAAAGGATGGTCATTAAAATAGCGCAAGATATCATAGTCCAACTCTTGGGCTCTTTTTTCAATACCGAGACGAATCTGATAGTAGTAGAGGTCGTCCAATTCCCCTTGTTCGCTGACCCATTGGATAATGGCAATCTTCTGCTTGGGTTTGTGGGATTCGCCTGTCTTGAGGTGTTTGGTGTAGCCCAGCTCTTCAGCGACGGTTAAAATGCGGTGTCGGGTTTCTTCTGTGACAGATAGGCTCTGGTCGCGATTGAGGACACGAGATACGGTCGCGATAGAGACAGAGGCTAGCTGTGCAATGTCTTTTAAGGTAGCCATAAATCCTCCTTCTTTTAGGTTAGTATATCATATTTTTCTTCTTTTTACCGATTGTTTAGTAAAACTTTAGTAAAAAGGATTGACCTTGGCAAATCCCTTGGATACAATAGAAGAAAACGATTACACGTTAAGGTGACTTAACGACAGTCAAAGGAGAATTCATATGACACAACATCTTACTGCTGAAGCCCTTCGCAAAGACTTTCTTGCCGTTTTTGGTCAAGAAGCAGACCAAACTTTCTTTTCACCAGGTCGTATCAATTTGATTGGCGAACACACGGACTACAACGGTGGTCACGTTTTTCCAGCGGCTATTTCTTTGGGGACATACGGTGCAGCGCGCAAGCGTGACGACCAAGTCTTGCGTTTCTACTCAGCCAACTTTGAGGACAAGGGCATTATAGAAGTTCCTCTAGCTGACCTCAAATTTGAAAAAGAGCACAGCTGGACCAACTATCCAAAAGGGGTTCTTCATTTCTTGCAAGAAGCTGGGCACGTGATTGACAAAGGGTTTGATTTTTATGTTTATGGGAATATCCCAAATGGTGCTGGTTTGTCCTCATCAGCATCCTTGGAACTTTTGACTGGTGTTGTGGCAGAGCATCTCTTTGATTTAAAACTAGACCGTTTGGATTTGGTTAAAATCGGAAAACAAACAGAAAATAACTTTATCGGAGTTAACTCTGGTATCATGGACCAGTTTGCTATCGGTATGGGAGCTGACCAACGTGCCATTTACCTAGATACCAACACCTTGGAGTACGACTTGGTGCAACTTGATTTGAAGGACAATGTTGTTGTTATCATGAACACCAACAAACGTCGTGAACTAGCAGATTCTAAGTATAATGAACGCCGTGCTGAGTGTGAAAAAGCAGTAGAAGAATTGCAAGTTGCCTTGGATATTCAGACCTTGGGTGAATTGGATGAGTGGGCTTTTGACCAATACAGCTATCTGATTAAAGACGAAAATCGTTTAAAACGTGCTCGCCATGCTGTGCTTGAAAACCAACGTACCCTTAAAGCTCAAACAGCTCTTCAAGCAGGTGATTTGGAAACATTTGGTCGTTTGATGAATGCTTCTCACGTTTCTCTAGAACATGACTATGAAGTAACTGGCTTGGAATTGGATACCCTCGTTCACACAGCTTGGGCTCAAGCAGGTGTTCTCGGTGCTCGTATGACAGGGGCAGGATTTGGCGGCTGTGCCATTGCCTTAGTTCAAAAAGATGCTGTTGAGGCCTTTAAAGCAGCTGTTGGCAAGCGCTATGAAGAAGTCGTTGGATATGCTCCAAGCTTCTATATCGCTGAAGTTGCAGGTGGCACTCGAGTTTTAGACTAGGAGAGAAGTAAATGGAAGCTGTAATATTTGATTTAGATGGCTTATTAGCTGATACTGAGATCATTTCTCTAAAAGTTTATCAAGAATTGCTTAAAGATTTTGGAATTCCTTTCACAGAAGAAACATATTCTAGAGAATACAGTGGACATAGGGAAGAGGAGAATGTTCAACGATTTTTAGATACCTATGATTTACCTTGGAACTTTGACCAAACCTTGGAAAAAGTTTATGAACTGGAAGCTCGAATATTGGTCAAAGGTGTAAATTTAAAAAAAGGTGCTAAAAATTTGCTTGCTTTTTTGCAAAGAGAAGGTATTCCAATCGCTCTAGCAACTTCAAGTGTTGAATCTAGAGCTAGAATGATTTTGGATAGTAATGGTATACTGTCCTTATTTGACCATCTAGTTTTTGCAAAAGATGTAAAGCGAAGCAAACCTTACCCTGATATATTTTTAAAGGCCTGTATTGATTTGAATGTTTTACCAGAGAATTGCTTAGTATTAGAGGATAGTGAAGCAGGGATTGAAGCAGCGTATAGAGCTGGGATACCAGTTATTTGTATTCCAGACTTAAAAATGCCAGCACAGTCTTTCTTAAATAAAACAGAACAAGTTTTTCAGGATTTAGATGCTGTCAGAGACTATTTAGAAAGTAAGAAGGAGAATCAATGAGTCAGGGAATTCTAGATGCATTTATCACGGAAGTCATTGCTGAAAGTTCATTTGAGGAAATGGATCGAATCTACCTGACTAATCGTGTCTTAGCACGGGTGGGCGAAGGAGTTTTGGAAATTGAGACGGATCTAGATGATTTGATTGATCTCAAGGACCAGCTAGTCGAGGAAGCGGTTCGATTAGAGATGATTGAGGATAGTCAGACTGCGCGTGAAATCCTTGGTGCTGAATTGATGGACTTGGTGACACCTTGTCCAAGTCAGGTCAATCGTGACTTCTGGACAACCTATGCCCAATCTCCCGAACAGGCAATAGCAGACTTTTACCAACTTAGCCAGAAAAATGACTACATCAAACTCAAGGCCATTGCTAAAAATATTGCTTATCGTGTTTCATCTGATTACGGAGAACTGGAAATCACGATTAATCTCTCTAAGCCTGAAAAGGATCCTAAGGAGATTGCTGCGGCTAAGTTGGTGCAAGCTAGCAATTATCCCCAGTGTCAACTCTGTCTAGAGAATGAGGGCTACCATGGTCGGATAAACCACCCAGCTCGCAGCAATCACCGCATTATCCGTTTTGAAATGGCTGGTCAGGAGTGGGGATTCCAGTATTCGCCCTATGCTTACTTTAATGAGCACTGTATTTTCTTAGACGGTCAGCATCGTCCCATGGCTATTAGCTGTCAGAGCTTTGAGCGTCTGCTGGCTATCGTTGAGCAATTTCCGGGATATTTTGCTGGATCTAATGCTGATCTGCCGATTGTGGGGGGGTCTATCCTGACCCATGATCACTATCAAGGAGGCCGTCACGTATTTCCTATGGAAATGGCTCCTTTGCAAAAGGTTTTCTGCTTTGCTGGATTTGAGCAGGTCAAGGCTGGGATTGTCAAGTGGCCTATGTCAGTGCTACGTTTGACTTCGGATTCCAAAGAAGATTTGATCAACTTGGCTGACAAGATTTTACAGGAATGGCGCCAGTATTCAGACCCTGCAGTGCAGATTTTAGCAGAGACAGACGGGACACCGCATCACACCATCACACCGATTGCGCGTAAGCGTGATGGTCAGTTTGAGTTGGACTTGGTCTTGCGGGACAATCAGACATCGCCAGAGCATCCTGACGGCATCTATCATCCCCACAAGGATGTCCAACATATCAAGAAGGAAAATATCGGCTTGATCGAGGTCATGGGCTTGGCTATCTTACCACCTCGCTTGAAAGCAGAAGTGGAGCAAGTTGCCAGCTATCTTGTAGGAGATGATGAAGCAGTTTCCGCTTATCACCAGGAATGGGCCGACCAACTCAAAGCCCAACATCCAGACCTAAAAGATAAAGAAAAAGCCCTTGAGATCGTCAAGGACTCTGTGGGTGCTATCTTTGCGCGTGTACTTGAGGATGCCGGAGTCTACAAGCAAACGGAGCAGGGACAGGCAGCCTTTATGCGCTTTGTTGAGCAGGTTGGAATTTTCCCAGATTAGGAGCTTTCTCCTTGCACAGTCCTATAAAAAGTAGTATCATAGTGTCGTTTGAACTATCAGGAGGAAACGATGAAAGATTTTCATTTTGACGCTATATCTGCCTTTGAAAATTACGAAATTGAACAAATGAGAGATGGTCACGTTGTGGTGACGACCAAAGTAGTGGACTCGTCGCTCAACTACTATGGCAATGCCCATGGTGGCTATCTCTTTACCCTTTGTGATCAGATTAGTGGTTTGGTGGTCATTTCACTAGGGCTAGATGGAGTGACGCTTCAGTCCTCTATCAACTACCTCAAGGCAGGAAAACTCGACGATGTGCTGACCATTAAAGGAGAATGTGTCCATCAAGGTCGCACAACCTGTGTCGTGGATGTCGATATTACCAATCAAGAAGGCAGAAATGTCTGCAAAGCAACCTTTACCATGTTTGTCACAGGCCAGCGGTCTGAAGAAAGACAGGTGAGGATATAAAGTACTGAGAGCTGACCTGCACTCTAAGAGTTAGACATTTCTCTGTCGAACTTTTGGAGTGCAGGTTAGTTCTGATTCTCGCAGATGAACCAACTGCTTCCTTAGACCCCCAAAAATTCTGAGGAGCTACTTTCTATATTAGAATCTCTAAAAAATCCGAATCGAACGATTATTATTGCGCCCTACAATCCTCTGATTGGGGAGCAAGCGAATTAAGCGATTCGAGTTACCGATTTATCTCATTGATGATAAGAGAACATTAAGTTAGAAGAAAGAGTCACAAATACACTTTGTGGCTTTTTTATTTCCGTAAAAATGGTAAAATAGTAGGAGTAGAAATGGAGTTTGAGACATGAAAGTAATCGATCAATTTAAAAATAAGAAAGTCCTTGTTTTAGGTTTGGCTAAGTCTGGTGAGTCTGCGGCTCGTTTATTGGATAAGCTGGGTGCTATTGTCACTGTTAATGACGGCAAACCTTTTGAAGAAAATCCAGCTGCTCAAAGTTTGCTGGAAGAAGGAATCAAGGTTATCACAGGTGGTCATCCTTTGGAACTCTTGGATGAAGATTTTGCTCTGATGGTGAAAAATCCAGGTATCCCTTATAGCAATCCCATGATTGAAAAGGCCTTGGCAAAGGGGATTCCAGTCTTGACTGAGGTGGAATTGGCTTACTTGATCTCAGAAGCACCGATTGTTGGTATTACTGGCTCAAATGGAAAAACTACCACAACGACCATGATTGGGGAAGTTTTGTCTGCTGCTGGTCAACATGGTCTCCTATCAGGGAATATCGGCTATCCAGCCAGTCAAGTGGCTCAAACTGCGACAGCCAAGGACACTCTTGTCATGGAACTTTCTTCTTTCCAACTGATGGGTGTCCAAGAATTCCATCCTGAGATTGCGGTTATTACAAACCTCATGCCAACTCATATCGACTACCATGGTTCTTTTGAGGAATATGTGGCAGCCAAGTGGAATATCCAGAACAAGATGACAGCAGCTGATTTTCTTGTCTTGAACTTTAACCAAGACTTGGCAAAAGAATTGGCTACTAAAACACAAGCCACTGTTGTTCCATTTTCAACACTTGAAAAGGTTGATGGAGCTTATCTAGAGAACGGTCTGCTCTACTTCCGTGGGGAAGTGGTCATGGCAGCGAGTGAAATCGGTGTTCCAGGTAGCCACAATGTAGAAAATGCCCTTGCGACCATTGCAGTAGCCAAGCTACGTGGTGTAGATAACCAAATCATCAAGGAAACTCTTTCAGCCTTTGGTGGTGTTAAGCACCGTCTCCAGTTTGTGGATGAAATCAAAGGGGTCAAATTCTATAACGATAGCAAGTCAACCAATATCTTGGCTACTCAAAAAGCCTTGTCAGGATTTGACAACAGCAAGGTCATTTTGATTGCAGGTGGTTTGGATCGTGGAAATGAATTTGACGAGCTGGTGCCAGATATCACTGGACTCAAGAAAATGGTCATCCTTGGTCAGTCTGCAGAACGTGTCAAACGTGCAGCGGATAAGGCTGGTGTAGCTTATGTGGATGCGACCGATATTGCAGATGCGACTCGCAAGGCTTATGAACTTGCGACAGATGGAGATGTGGTTCTCCTCAGTCCTGCAAATGCTAGTTGGGATATGTATGCAAACTTTGAAGTACGCGGTGACCTCTTTATCGACACAGTAGCGGAGTTAAAGGGATAATATGAAAAAAATAGTTTTTACGGGTGGGGGAACAGTCGGACACGTCACCCTTAACCTTTTGTTAATGCCCAAGTTTATCGAAGACGGCTGGGAAGTCCACTATATCGGGGATAAGCATGGAATCGAACATCAAGAAATCCTCAAGTCAGGTTTGAATGTGACCTTCCATTCCATTGCGACTGGGAAGTTGCGTCGCTATTTTTCTTGGCAAAATATGCTGGATGTCTTCAAAGTTGGATGGGGAATTGTCCAATCGCTCTTTATCATGTTACGACTTCGTCCACAGGCTCTTTTTTCAAAGGGTGGATTTGTCTCTGTACCGCCGGTTATCGCAGCGCGAGTTTCCAGAGTACCAGTCTTTATCCATGAGTCAGACCTATCTATGGGTTTAGCTAATAAAATCGCTTATAAGTTTGCGACTAAGATGTACTCAACCTTTGAGCAGGCTGCTGGTCTCGCAAAAGTCGAACATGTGGGGGCAGTGACCAAGGTTTCAGGCCAAAAAACTTCAGAGCTAGATGAATTGGTGGATATCCAAACCCACTTTAATCCTAAATTACCCACAGTATTGTTTGTCGGTGGTTCTGCAGGAGCTCGTGTCTTTAACCAATTGGTGACAGATCATAAGCAAGAACTGACAGAACGTTACAATATCATCAATCTGACAGGAGATTCTAGCCTCAATGAGTTGAGCCAAAATCTCTTTCGAGTTGACTATGTGACGGATCTCTATCAACCTTTGATGGAGATGGCAGATGTGGTGGTGACGCGTGGCGGTGCCAATACGATTTTTGAGCTCTTGGCCATGGCGAAACTCCATCTCATCGTACCATTGGGGCGTGAAGCAAGTCGAGGAGACCAGATTGAAAATGCAGCCTACTTTGTTAAGAAAGGCTATGCAGAAGAACTGCAAGAAAGTGACTTGACCTTGGAAAGATTGGAGGAGAAACTCAGTCACTTGCTTAGTCACAAGGATCAGTACCAAGCTAGCATGAAAGCTTCAACTGAATTGAAATCTCTTGATGATTTTTATGCCCTACTAAGAAAAGACCTATCATAAGGAAAACCAATGTCAAAGGATAAGAAAAAAGAATCAAACCAGAAACAAGAATTGTCTGAATGGCAGAAGCGGAACCAAGAATACCTGAAAAAGAAGGCTGAGGAAGAAGCTGCTCTAGCTGAAGAGAAGGAAAAGGAAAAACAAGCTCGAATGGGGAAAAACTCTAAGTTGTTAGAGGAAAGTAAGAAGTCATCAAGTGATTCCGACCAGAACGAAACTGTTCCAGACGAAGAACCATCCGAAAAAGAAGAAAAATCACAAAAGGATGATCATAAAGTCAAAGAGGAAAAAGAGAAGAAGAAAAAAGAAAAACCAGAAAAACCTGCCAAGCCGAAAATTGCTCCTGTTCATATTTGGCGAGCTGTGAGTATCTTGGTACCGAGTGTTCTGGTTCTCCTCCTTTCTATCTATCTCTTGACCCCTCTTTCGACTATCAAGCATATCGAGGTTAAGGGCAATGTCCAGACTCAAGCGGATGACATTAAACAGGTTTCTGGCATTCAGGATAGCGACTATACCTTGTCATTGTTATGGAACAAGGAGAAGCACGCTGAACAGATCAAGTCGAATCACTGGATAGAGTCAGCAAAGATTGACTACAAATTTCCGACAAACTTTACGATTGAAGTTAAAGAGTTTGAGATTGTTGGCTACTATGTGACAGGTGAAGACCACTATCCAATCCTATCTAGTGGAACAATTGACTCAAGCCCTGTCAACCTTTTGAACCTGCCTGAGACCTACCTAACAGTCACCTTTAACGATGAGCAGCAGGTGAAGGATTTGATAACGGGTCTTTCTAGCATTAGTGAGGACATAAAGAGTCAGATCCAGAAGATCGAACTAGCTCCAAGTAAGGCAACTGCCGATCTTCTAAAAATTACTATGCAGGATACAGATGAAATAGTAGTTCCCTTGTCAGAGCTGAGTAAGAAATTACCTTATTACAGCAAAATTAAGCCACAACTAGCAGAACCGAGCTTCATCGATATGGAGGCAGGAATCTATAGCACTAGCCTGGCTGATAAACGTTTAGAAGAAGCTGAGGAAAAGGCTAAACAAGAAGCTAAAGAAGCAGAGAAGAAAAAACAGGAAGAAAAAAAAGCTGAAGAAAAGAAACAAGAATAAGAATCTTCAGTTTTTACTTGACAAGTGTCGTTATAAATAATAGAATAGTAGAAAACTTTTAAAGCAGTCCAGAGAGGCAGCTAAGGTTAGACAGTGAAAGGGTGGAAACTACCCGTTTTTCGTGGAACCTAGCTGCTAGCAGGTTCCTTTTTTTGAGCAATGGACTGTTAACAAAGAATAGGAGAAAAGAATGCGTGAGAGTCGCCCGGTCATTGCTCTGGATTTTCCAAGTTTCGAGGAAGCCAAAGAATTTTTAGCCCTTTTTCCAGCAGAGGAAAAACTCTATGTCAAGGTAGGAATGGAAATCTACTATGCAGTAGGGCCCGAAGTTGTGCGTTATTTGAAATCATTGGGACATAGTGTTTTTTTGGATCTCAAGTTGCATGATATTCCAAATACAGTCAAGTCAACCATGAAAATCTTGTCAAGTCTGGGTGTCGATATGACCAATGTTCAGGCTGCAGGTGGGCTTGAAATGATGCAGGCTGCGCGTGAAGGCCTTGGTGATCAAGGGATTCTTATCGCGGTGACCCAATTGACCTCAACATCCGAGGAACAGATGCAAGACTGTCAAAATATCCAAACTAGCCTGCAGGAGTCGGTCATTCACTATGCTAAGAAAACAGCTGAAGCTGGATTGGATGGAGTGGTTTGCTCAGCCCAAGAAGCCCAACTCATCAAGGAGGCGACAAACGAAGATTTTATCTGCTTGACACCAGGTATTCGACCAGCAGGTGCTGAAGCAGCGGATCAAAAACGCGTAGTGACCCCTGGTCAGGCCTATCAAATCGGTAGTGATTACATTGTAGTAGGCCGTCCTATCACACAGGCAGAAGATCCTGTAGCAGCCTACCATGCTATCAAGGAAGAATGGACACGCGATTGGGTCTAAAGCGTATTTGATTACAGATTTAAGGATAAGAAGGAGTATACCATGACACTTGCTAGAGACATTGCTAGCCATCTATTGAAAATTCAAGCGGTTTATCTCAAACCAGAAGAGCCTTTCACTTGGGCATCTGGTATTAAGTCACCTATCTATACGGATAATCGTGTGACCCTAGCTTACCCAGAAACTAGAACCTTGATTGAAAATGGTTTTGTGGATGCTATCAAAGTAGCCTTTCCAGAGGTTGAAGTGATTGCAGGAACTGCGACAGCAGGGATTCCGCACGGAGCCATCATTGCGGATAAGATGAACCTACCATTTGCCTATATCCGTAGCAAACCAAAAGACCATGGAGCAGGTAATCAAATCGAAGGTCGCGTAGCTCAGGGGCAAAAAATGGTAATTGTAGAAGACTTGATCTCAACTGGTGGTTCAGTTCTCGAAGCGGTAGCAGCTGCCAAGCGTGAAGGAGCAGATGTTCTCGGTGTCGTAGCGATTTTTAGTTATCAACTAGCAAAAGCAGATAAGAACTTTGCAAACGCAGGCGTGAAACTGGTGACTCTCTCAAACTACAGCGAGCTCATCCACCTAGCTCAGGAAGAAGGCCACATCACACCAGAGGGATTAGATCTCTTAAAACGATTCAAAGAAGACCAAGAAAATTGGCAAGGATAGAGAAACTCATTTCTTAGATTTTGATGGAACTGATGCTATGCATCAGTTCTTTTTAATTGACAAATGTAGATTTTGAGAGTATACTTAGAATCATAATTGACAAATGTAGATTTTGGAGGGGTGCTGATGCAGATTTCAGATGCAGAATGGCAAGTTATGAAGATTGTTTGGATGCAGGGCGAACAGACCAGTAGGGATTTGATCAGGGTTCTGGCAGAGCGGTTTGACTGGTCCAAATCAACCATTCAGACTCTTTTAGCTCGTCTGGTTGAGAAGGAGTGTCTGACAAGGAAAAAAGAAGGCAAGTTCTTTGTCTATTCAGCCCTTTTAACTTTGGACCAAAGTCGGGATTTACTTGTCCAAGATATCAAGGACAAGGTTTGTTCTCGTAGGATTAAGAACTTGTTGGCTGATTTGATTGCTGAATGTGATTTTACTTTGGCTGACTTGGAAGACTTAGAAGCTGTGATTTCTAAGAAGAAATCAAGCGCTGTAACAGAAGTAAGATGTAATTGTATGTAAAGGAGACGTCATGTTAAATAGTATTGTAACCATTATTTGTATTGCCCTTATAGCGTTTATCTTGTTTTGGTTTTTCAAAAAGCCTGAAAAATCTGAACAAAAGGCCCAGCAAAAAAAGGGCTACCAAGAGATTCGAGTGGAAGTCATGGGAGGGTATACTCCAGAGTTGATTATCCTCAAGAAATCAGTGCCAGCCCGCATTGTCTTTGACCGTAAGGACCCGTCACCCTGTCTGGATCAGATTGTTTTTCCAGATTTTGGAGTGCATGCGGACCTGCCAATGGGTGAAGAGTATGTAGTGGAAATCATGCCTGAACAGGCTGGAGAGTATGGTTTCTCTTGTGGCATGAATATGATGCACGGTAAGATGATTGTAGAATAGGAGAATGATATGACTGAAATTGTAAAAGCAAGTCTTGAAAATGGTGTTCAAAAAATCCGTATCACGGCAGACAAAGGCTACCATCCAGCCCACATCCAGCTTCAAAAAGGAATTCCCGCTGAAATTACCTTTCATCGTACAACTCCTTCAAACTGTTATAAGGAAATTCTGTTTGAAGAAGAAGGCATCTTGGAACCAATCGGCGTAGATGAAGAGAAGACAATTCGTTTTACACCTCGAGAGTTGGGTGAGCATGAATTCTCATGTGGTATGAAGATGCAAAAGGGAAGTTATACCGTAGTTGAGAAGACTCGAAAATCTTTGTCACTTTTGCAACGTTTTTGGATTACTAGTATCTTTACTGTGCCTCTTGTGATTCTCATGATTGGGATGTCGACAGGAGGAATTAGTCACCAAGTCATGCATTGGGGCACCTTTTTAGCCACAACACCTATCATGCTAGTGGCCGGTGGTCCTTATATTCAGAGTGCTTGGGCCAGCTTTAAAAAGCACAATGCCAACATGGATAGCTTGGTTGCTCTGGGAACCCTAGTGGCCTATTTCTATAGTTTAGTTGCTCTCTTCGCTGGTCTCCCCGTTTACTTTGAAAGTGCTGGTTTTATCCTCTTCTTTGTTCTTTTGGGGGCAGTTTTTGAGGAAAAAATGCGGAAAAATACTTCCCAAGCTGTAGAGAAATTACTAGATTTGCAAGCTAAAACTGCAGAAGTCTTGCGTGATGATAGCTATGTTCAAGTTCCTTTGGAACAAGTCAAGATAGGTGATCTGATTCGAGTGCGTCCTGGTGAAAAGATTGCGGTTGATGGTGTTGTAGTCGAAGGTGTGTCCAGTATTGACGAATCCATGGTGACAGGTGAGAGTCTGCCAGTGGACAAAACGGTTGGAGATACTGTGATTGGCTCAACCATCAATAATAGTGGAACACTGGTTTTTAAAGCAGAAAAAGTTGGTTCAGAGACTGTCTTGGCACAGATTGTGGACTTTGTGAAGAAAGCTCAGACTAGCCGTGCACCGATTCAGGATTTGACGGATAAAATTTCAGGGATTTTTGTCCCAGCGGTTGTCATTTTAGCGATTCTGACCTTTTGGATTTGGTTTGTCTTGCTTGGGGCTAGCTTTGTGGCCTCTCTCCTTTATGGAGTAGCAGTTTTGATTATCGCTTGCCCTTGTGCCTTGGGACTTGCAACACCAACGGCTCTTATGGTGGGAACTGGTCGTAGTGCCAAGATGGGAGTTCTTCTTAAAAATGGAACTGTCTTACAGGAGATTCAGAGAGTCCAAACTATTGTTTTTGATAAGACAGGGACTTTGACGGAAGGAAAACCTGTGGTCACTGATATCATTGGTGATGAGACAGAAGTATTAGGCTTGGCGGCTTCTTTGGAAGAAGCCTCTCAACACCCACTGGCTCAAGCCATTGTCAAGCGAGCGACTGAAGTTGGACTTGATTTTCAAGCTGTAGAGAATTTCCAAGCCCTTCATGGAAAAGGTGTTTCAGGGCAAATCCATGGGAAACAAGTCTTGCTTGGAAATGCCAAAATGCTTGATGGAATGGATATTTCGAGCACTTACCAAGAAAAACTTGAAGAACTGGAAAAAGAAGCTAAGACAGTTGTGTACTTGGCTGTTGACAATGAAATCAAAGGCTTGCTTGCCCTGCAAGATATTCCCAAGGAAAGTGCCAAGCTAGCCATCAGTCAGCTGAAAAAACGTGGTCTCCGAACAGTCATGCTGACAGGAGACAATGCAGGTGTGGCGCGTGCTATTGCAGACAAAATCGGAATCGAAGAGGTCATTGCAGGCGTTCTACCTGAAGAAAAAGCGCATGAGATCCATCAACTGCAACAGGCTGGCAAAGTAGCCTTTGTTGGTGATGGTATCAATGACGCTCCTGCCCTCAGTGTAGCGGATGTCGGGATTGCTATGGGAGCTGGAACAGATATTGCCATCGAGTCAGCAGATTTGGTGTTGACAACTAATAACCTCCTAGGAGTGGTTCGTGCCTTTGACATGAGTAAGAAAACCTTTAATCGAATTCTGCTCAATCTTTTCTGGGCCTTTATCTACAATGTCATTGGAATTCCGATTGCAGCAGGAATTTTTTCAGGTATTAGTCTGGTGCTCAACCCAGAACTGGCGGGTCTTGCTATGGCCTTTAGTTCTGTATCTGTTTTAACCAGTTCACTCATGCTAAACTTTGGTAAAATAGACTAAAAGCGGTACTTACCGCTTTTTTATTATAAAACAGTTCTGTGAAACGTTTTCAATCTGTGCTGTAATAGAGAATGAAAACTTCTGAGCACATTCTTAGGATACTCAAAGTAAATGTGGTAAATTAGGATTGTAAATTTACTGAATCGCTTTCAAACAACATATAAAAGCGCTTTTTGTAAATGTATGAAATTATTTTGAAGGAGAGTTATCATTATGACTCAAGGGAAAATTACTGCATCTGCAGCAATGCTCAACGTATTGAAAACATGGGGCGTAGACACTATCTACGGTATCCCATCAGGAACACTCAGCTCACTCATGGATGCTTTGGCTGAAGACAAAGATATCCGCTTCTTGCAAGTTCGCCACGAAGAAACGGGTGCTCTTGCAGCGGTGATGCAAGCTAAATTCGGCGGTTCAATCGGGGTTGCAGTAGGTTCAGGTGGTCCAGGTGCGACTCACTTGATTAACGGTGTTTACGATGCAGCTATGGATAACACTCCATTCCTTGCTATCCTTGGATCACGTCCAGTTAACGAACTCAACATGGATGCTTTCCAAGAATTGAACCAAAACCCAATGTACAACGGTATCGCTGTCTACAACAAACGTGTAGCTTACGCTGAGCAATTGCCAAAAGTAATCGACGAAGCTTGCCGTGCTGCAGTTTCTAAAAAAGGTCCAGCTGTTGTTGAAATCCCAGTAAACTTTGGTTTCCAAGAGATCGACGAAAACTCATACTACGGTTCAGGTTCATACGAGCGTTCATTCATCGCTCCTGCTTTGAACGAAGTTGAAATCGACAAAGCTGTTGAAATCTTGAACAATGCTGAACGCCCAGTTATCTACGCTGGTTACGGTGGTGTTAAAGCTGGTGAAGTGATCACTGAATTGTCACGTAAAATCAAAGCACCAATCATCACAACTGGTAAAAACTTTGAAGCTTTCGAATGGAACTACGAAGGGTTGACAGGTTCTGCTTACCGTGTTGGTTGGAAACCAGCCAACGAAGTGGTCTTCGAAGCAGACACAGTTCTTTTCCTTGGTTCAAACTTCCCATTTGCTGAAGTTTACGAAGCCTTCAAGAACACTGAAAAATTCATCCAAGTAGATATCGACCCTTACAAACTTGGTAAACGCCATGCCCTTGACGCTTCAATCCTTGGTGATGCAGGTCAAGCAGCGAAAGCAATCCTTGACAAAGTAAACCCAGTTGAGTCTACTCCATGGTGGCGTGCAAACGTTAAGAATAACCAAAACTGGCGTGATTACATGAACAAACTCGAAGGTAAAACTGAGGGTGAATTGCAATTGTATCAAGTTTACAATGCAATCAACAAACATGCTGATCAAGACGCTATCTATTCAATCGACGTAGGTGACACTACTCAAACATCTACTCGTCACCTTCACATGACACCTAAGAACATGTGGCGTACATCTCCACTCTTTGCGACAATGGGTATTGCCCTTCCTGGTGGTATCGCTGCTAAGAAAGACAATCCAGATCGACAAGTATGGAACATCATGGGTGACGGTGCATTCAACATGTGCTACCCAGACGTTATCACAAACGTTCAATACGACCTTCCAGTTATCAACGTTGTCTTCTCAAATGGTAAATATGCCTTCATCAAGGACAAATACGAAGACACAAACAAACACTTGTTTGGTTGTGACTTCCCTAACGCTGACTACGCGAAAATCGCTGAAGCGCAAGGTGCTGTAGGTTTCACTGTAAACCGTATCGAAGACATCGACGCAGTCGTTGCAGAAGCTGTTAAACTCAACAAAGAAGGCAAGACTGTTGTTATTGATGCTCACATCACTCCACATCGTCCACTTCCAGTAGAAGTACTTGAACTCGATCCAAAACTTCACTCAGAAGAAGCAATCAAAGCCTTTAAGGAAAAATACGAAGCAGAAGAACTCGTACCATTCCGCCTCTTCTTGGAAGAAGAAGGATTGCAATCACGCGCAATCAAATAATTCCTCTCATCGAAAATCAAATGTAAACTTTGCAGATTTTATTCTTTGATTTTCTTAGAGCAGAACTTGAAAAGATCGGAGTAATCCGGTCTTTTTATGGAGGATAGTAAATGAATTTAAATCAATTAGATATCATCGTTTCAAATGTTCCCCAGGTCTGTGCTGACTTGGAGCGTATTTTGGATAAAAAAGCCGATTATGTTGACGACAGTTTTGCTCAGTTCACGATTGGCAGTCACTGTCTCATGTTGTCACAAAGTCATTTGATTCCTTTGAAAAACTTTCAGTCAGGAATCATTCTTCACATTGAGGTTGAGGATGTAGAGCAGAACTACCAACGGTTGAAAGATCTTGGTGCTGAGATTTTATACGGCTCAGTTGTAACCGATTGGGGAACGGAATCGCTACTAGTTAAAGGCCCTGCTGGCCTAGTGATTGACTTTTATCGTATGAAATAGGGCGCTTAATCATTTGAAGCTAACCATAATTATTCTTAATGCAGAATGTGAGAATATGCACTATTGAAAGATCGGAGCAATCCGATCTTTTTCTGTTTCCTCTTTCTTATCACAAGATTGTGATAGTTTACATCTTCATAACAAAAGCTACAAAGTCTTGATTGTTTTGAAAAAAGATTATAAAATATGATTCATAAAAAATGAAAGAGGCTTTGAAAATGTCTGAAAAACAAATGAAAATTTTGGGTTGGGTAGCGACCTTTATGTCCGTTATGATGTATGTCTCTTACTTCCCACAAATCATGAACAACCTGGCTGGTCAAAAAGGAAACTTCATCCAGCCCTTGGTCGCAGCCATCAACTGTAGCCTATGGGTTTACTACGGTCTTTTCAAAAAGGAAAGAGATATTCCACTTGCGGCTGCCAATGCTCCAGGTATCGTTTTTGGCCTAGTAACGGCTATCACGGCATTGATTTAAAAAGTTGAAAATAGTTAGTATTCTTGTATCCTTTTTTATATTCTGTTAAAATAGAAGCCTAACGAAGGTTTAGGAGTGAATCAAGATGTCGACGAGTTTCTTTTTATTATTTGGCTGTATGATGCTAGCGTTTGCAGCCTTTACGTATTTTATGTTCAGTAAGTTAATTTTTAGTGGTTATTTAGATGATAAAAAATGTACTGAAAAGACTGAAGGAAAAATCACAAGATATTCAAATGTTCTTTATAACGATATTAGTCTCCCAGTTGTAGAATATACTGCTGACGGGAATCAGTACAAGGTAGTAGGGCCAAGATTTCTTTCTAGCGTATCAAAAACAGTTGCAACACCGCTTAACTCTATTGTTTCTGAAGTAAAGTTGGAAGGTTTCGATAATGGAGAAATTCCACAAGTGTTAAGGTATCAGGTACGGCGAAATAGTTTCATTTCTGTAACAAAATCACCGCTTATGGAGCGCTTTCCAATCGGTGGAAAGGTTACTGTTTACTATGATCCGAACAAACCGAAATGTTCTTACGTAGAAAGACCGTTAAAGCCAGGTCGATTTTTATGGCTGACTAAATTATCAGTCTATCTTCTTATCCTAATGATGCTTGCTTTAGCCGTCTTCATCATGTTTATTCTTCCAAATCTTGTCAAATAGAAGTTACTTGTTTTGTTCTCAAGCTCAGCTTTTCATCATACGATTCTATGTTAATACATAGAATCGTTTTTTAAAGAAATCTTTGAAGACGATTTCTTTAAAAAACCGAACCCTAGAAATTTGTCGAATAAAACAAAACAGTAGAATAGTATCGTTATTCCGCAGTATTTCACAAGTAAAGGTCTGGATATTGGGGTATAATATAAGTAAATGAAGTAGTAAAATAAGAAAGTGGGTAGAGATATGACCGAAAAACTGACTTTTCCTGATGATTTCTTGTGGGGCGGAGCGACAGCTGCCAACCAGTGTGAGGGTGCTTATAATTTAGACGGTCGTGGGTTGGCGAACGTGGATGTCGTCCCCATCGGTAAAGATCGTGAAGCCATTATCACAGGACAGAAAAAGATGTTTTCTTTCGAGAAGGACTATTTTTACCCAGCCAAAGAAGCCATTGATATGTACCATCATTATAAGGAAGATATTGCTCTTTTTGCAGAAATGGGCTTTAAGACTTATCGACTTTCCATTGCTTGGACTCGGATTTTTCCTAAGGGAGATGAAGCAGAGCCAAATGAAGCTGGTCTAGCCTTTTATGAGGATTTATTTAAGGAGTGTCACAAGTATGGGATCCAACCTCTGGTGACTATCACGCATTTCGACTGTCCTATACATTTGATTGAAGAATACGGTGGTTGGCGCAATCGTCGGATGTTAGACTTCTATGAAAAACTTTGTCGTACACTCTTTACCCGCTATAAGGGTTTGGTCAAATACTGGCTTACCCTCAATGAAATCAACATGATTCTTCATGCACCTTTTATGGGAGCTGGGCTTTGTTTTGAAGAAGGAGAAAATCAAGAACAGGTTAAATACCAAGCCGCCCACCATGAGTTGGTAGCCTCGGCCATGGCGACTAAGCTTGCCCACGAAATTGACCCAGAAAATAAGATTGGATGTATGTTGGCTGCAGGGCAATACTATCCTAACACAGCCCATCCGAGAGACTACTGGGCTGCTATGGAGGAAGATCGCAAGAGTTACTTCTTCATTGATGTTCAAGCTCGTGGGGAATACCCAAACTACGCCAAGAAGCAGTGGGAACGTGGGGGAATCAAGATAGAAATGACGACAGAGGATTTGGACTTGTTGAAGAATCATACTGTTGACTTTGTTTCCTTCTCTTACTATGCGAGTCGAGTGGCCTCAGGAGATCCAGAAGTTCAAGAACTAACATCTGGTAATGTCTTTGCCTCTCTCAAAAATCCTTACCTAGAATCCTCAGAATGGGGGTGGCAGATTGACCCACTAGGACTTCGAATTACCCTCAATGCTATCTGGGATCGTTACCAAAAGCCTATGTTCATCGTAGAAAATGGACTCGGTGCTATTGATACACCGGATGAAAATGGTTATGTAGCAGATGACTATCGAATTGCTTACTTAGAGGCTCATATCAAGGCTATGCGAGATGCCATTTACCAAGATGGAGTTGACTTGCTTGGTTATACGACTTGGGGCTGTATCGATCTGGTTTCTGCTGGAACGGGCGAAATGAACAAGCGCTATGGCTTTATCTATGTGGATCGAGATAACGCAGGTCAAGGAAGTCTCAAACGTAGCAAGAAGAAATCCTTTTACTGGTACAAGGATGTCATTGCCAGCAATGGTGCAAGTATTGAGTAGAGCACATTTGTTCACTATTTTTACAAAATCTTCTCCCTACTTTATAAGAACTGAAAAAGAGTTCAATTCGAACTCTTTTTTTGCTATAATGAGGGGAGAAAAATCAGACAGGAGATCGACATGTCAGAACCATTATTTTTACAATCAGTTATGCAAGAAAAAATCTGGGGTGGGACCAAGCTACGTGATGAGTTTGGTTACGACATTCCAAGTGAAAAAATTGGCGAATACTGGGCCATTTCAGCCCACCCAAATGGGGTTTCAAAGGTGGCTAATGGCCACTATGAAGGAACAGACCTGGCTACATTGTATGAGGAGCACCGTGAATTGTTTGGTAATCGTCCAGAACCTGTATTTCCACTATTGACAAAAATCCTCGATGCCAACGACTGGCTCAGTGTCCAAGTGCACCCAGACGATGCTTATGGACTAGAACACGAAGGCGAGCTTGGAAAAACCGAGTGCTGGTACATTATCGCTGCGGAGGAAGGTTCAGAGATTATCTATGGTCACAATGCCAAGTCAAAAGAAGAACTCCGCCAGCAAATCGAGGACAAGAACTGGGATGCCTTGCTAACAAAAGTGCCAGTCAAAGCTGGGGATTTCTTCTATGTACCAAGTGGCACCATGCACGCTATCGGTGCAGGTATCTTGATTCTTGAAACCCAGCAGTCTAGCGATACCACCTACCGTGTCTATGACTTTGACCGCAAGGATGATAAGGGCAACTTGCGTGAACTTCACCTTGAAAAATCTATCGATGTTTTAAACATTGGCGAGCCTGCTAACAGCCGTCCTGTGACTATCAAGGCCGATGACTTGAGTTCCACTCTCCTTGTATCCAATGAATTCTTTGCAGTTTACAAGTGGGAAATCACTGGAAAAGTTGATTTTGAAAAGACAGCTGACTACAGCTTGTTTAGTGCCTTGGCTGGTCAAGGTCAGCTTACTGTTGACGGAAAAAACTATCCAATCCAAAAAGGTAGCCACTTTATCCTACCAAGTGATGTTGAAGCTTGGACCCTAGAAGGGCAAAGTCTGGAATTGATTGTTAGTCATCCATAAAAAAGAAAGGGCCTGAGTTCACTACTCAAGTCCTTTTTAATAATTACATAAACTGGGCAATAAAGACCACGATGATGATGATAGGAATGATGAAACGAAGAAGGAAGAGCCAGACTTGGAAAAGTCCCTGTTTCCATGCTCTTTCATCAAGATGTAGTTCCTCCTGGGCAAGTATTTTCTTAAAGATGTAGCCAGTAAAGAGAGAAAGGCAGAGGGCACCAAAGGGCATAAGGAGATTGGAAACCAAGAAGTCCATAGCATCAAAGAAAGTCTTACCAAAGATGTGAACATCCGCCATGACACCGTAAGATAGGGCTGAAGGAATTCCGAAAACAAAGGTCAAGATTCCTAAAATGGCACTCCACTTAGCCCGCTTGCTGTTGTCTTGATTGGTGATATTGCCCACATTGATTTCCAGCATCACGACAGAAGAAGTGACCGTCGCAAAGAGGAAGAGCAAGAGGAAGAGGATGTAGAAAATAGTTCCAAAAGGCATCTTGTCAAAGAGTTGAGGCAAGACGATAAAGAGGAGACTAGGGCCACCTTCAGACTGGATGTTGAAAGCTGACATGGCTGGGAAAATGGCTAGTCCCGCCATGATGGACACAGAGATATTCATGGCTACGATGGAAATCCCTGACTGGACCAGATTGGTTTTCTTGTCCAAGTAGGACGCATAGGTCAGCATGGCTGTCACTCCTAGTGAGAGGGCAAAAAAAGATTGTCCCAGAGCATAGAGGAGACCAGCGCTAGTTAGTTTTGAAAAGTCTGGTTTGAGGAAGTAAAGAACGCCTTCCATGGCATTTGGCAAGCTGAGAGAGCGCCCAATGATCACGACAAAGATGATAAAGAGCAGGGGCATCATAACCTTTGAGGCTCTTTCAATCCCTTTTTGAACACCACGTGATACAATAAAGATATTCAATAAGATAAAGGCAGCTTGAGCTCCTAGGGCAATGGCTGGATTTGAAATGATTGAAGTAAATAACTGAGCATAATCACCCGTTCCACCAAGCTGGAACAATTTCCCAAACTCAATACCCAGATAGACTAGAATCCATCCTCCAATAACACTGTAAAAGGATAGGAGGATAAAGAGGGCAAAGGCACCAATCCAACCGATAAAGTTGTACTTGTTATTGTTGCCAAGTTTTCCAAAGGTTTTGATAGCGGAAACGCCAGCGCTACGGCCAAGGGCAAACTCAGCCAGCAGGAGTGGGAAACCGATTAAAATGGTAGAAATGAGAAAGACCAGTAAAAAGCCTCCACCGCCGTTGGCAGCAGTCATGTAAGGAAACTTCCAAACGGCACCAAGCCCGATGGCTGAGCCAGCAGATGCTAGAATAAAGCCAAGTTTCGAGCCCCATTGTGATTTTTCTGACATAGTTAAACTCCGATCTCCTTTTTCAAAATAAGAAAAGGCTACTTGAGTTGTCAAATAGCCTTCTCTCAATGGCTCTTTATGAGCCTTCTGTTTGATTGATAGACTTGACTATCCTATCATGTTTTCTAATGTCTGTCAAGAAAACCATTTTCAAGTTTTCACACCTTTCTCAAAAAATTAAAAAATTTTCGCAAAAACGCTTGACTCTGACCTAAGGGGAGGGGTTATACTATCAATGTAATACTCTTCGAAAATCAAATTCAAACCACGTCAGCGTCGCCTTACCGTACTCAAGTACAGCCTGCGGCTAGCTTCCTAGTTTGCTCTTTGATTTTCATTGAGTATAAGGAGGAAATCATGTACCATATAAAAGAAGCTGCGCAGCTTTCAGGTGTCTCTGTCAAGACCCTGCACCACTATGACAAGATAGGACTCTTGATCCCTTTAAAGTCGGAAAACGGCTATCGAACCTACAGTCAGGAGGATTTGGAACGGCTTCAAGTCATTCTGTATTACAAGTATCTAGGCTTTTCTTTAGAAAAAATAGCAGAGCTATTAAAGGAAGAAAGGACAGATTTATTGCCCCATTTGACCAGGCAGTTGGACTATCTAACTCGAGAAAGGCAACATCTGGATACCTTGATTTCCACCTTGCAAAAAACCATTCAAGAACAAAAAGGAGAAAGAAAAATGACGATTGAGGAAAAATTCACTGGATTTAGCTATCAAGACAATCAAAAATATCACCAAGAAGCAGTAGAGAAATATGGACAAGAAGTCATGGATCAGGCTCTCGAGCGCCAAAAAGGCCGCGAAGACGAGGCTACGACTGCCTTTAACCAAGTTTTTCAAGCCTTGGCACAAAATCTTCAAGCTGGTCTGCCTGAAACAGCAGTTGAAAACCAAGAGCAAGCAGCTAAGCTCTTGCAAGCCATTCGTACTTATGGATTTGACTGCTCTATTGAAGTCTTCGGTCATATCGGTAAAGGCTACGTCTACAACCCAGAGTTTAAGGAAAACATTGACAAGTTTGGTTCTGGAACAGCCCGGTACACGTCAGATGTCATTGCGGCTTACGTTCAGACAAATGCAGAATAAATAGGCTAGGAATTTCCTAGCCTATTTTTTACTTCAAATCATAAAGCCAGTCTTCGTCGTCTTTATAGTAGAAGAATTCACTGAGATCATCTTCCAAAAAAACACGAAGCATATCAGACATATCCTTAGTTGCCAGTTTTAGATGAGATAGATTTTCTAACTCTTCCCACCATACCTTTCCTTCATCTGAAGATTGGAGCTCGCCAGTAAAGTGTTCGGTCTTGTAAAATAGAACGACGTAACGGTAATCCTCGTCGTCATGCCAGTCTCAACCCAGCTTCAGGTCGTGTGATGGAAAAGGCGGGGATGTCCTATCTTAAGACGGTTACCAATGGTGTGGAGAGAAAAGACTACGTTGCGGACCTAATTTATTATCAGATAAGCAGAGAAGAGTAGTGAATTTTCTTTTCCGTTTCCATCAAAGTCAGACCTTGTCTGGCTTTTTTGTGCAAGATTTCTAAATAAGCTGATTAAATTCCTATTTTTCCCTATCATTGTCCCTGTTTTTTCTTAGACTTGGGAATTATAATAGACTTATCAAAAGAAAGAAGAGTGAAAAGATATGGACAATGTATTCTTTTTTATCAGTGTTTTTCTTGCTGGAATTCTTTCCTTCTTTTCTCCTTGTATTTTACCTTTGTTACCGGTCTATGCAGGAGTCTTGTTGGATGATAAGAATGGTGCTCAGGCTTCTAGCAAAAAATTTTCAATCTCACTTGTTAGTTTATTGCGGACTCTAGCCTTTATAGCGGGAATTTCTTTTATCTTTATCTTACTGGGCTATGGAGCTGGTTTTTTAGGCAATTTGCTGTATGCTTCTTGGTTTCAGTATGTGACGGGTGCGGTTATTATCCTCTTGGGCTTACACCAGATGGAAGTTTTACATTTGCAGGGGCTCTACAAGGAAAGAAGGCTACAACTAAAGAGACAGGGAAAAAAGGGTAACGGCTATAGTCAGGCATTTTTACTGGGGTTGACCTTTAGTTTTGCTTGGACGCCATGTGTGGGGCCAGTTCTGGGGTCTGTTTTAGCCTTGGCGGCTTCAGGTGGTTCAGGAGCTTGGCAGGGTGCTGGTCTCATGTTAGTCTATACGTTGGGTTTGGCACTACCATTTTTGGTTCTAGCTTTCGCCTCCAGCTATATTTTGAGACATTTCCGAAAACTTCATCCTTATCTCGGAACCCTCAAAAAAGTGGGTGGTTTGCTCATTATCGTAATGGGAATTTTGGTGCTTTTGGGAAATGCTTCCATTTTGACTACATTATTTGAATAGAGAGGAAAAAGAAATGAAAAAATGGCAAACATGTCTCCTTGGAGTAGGCTCAATTTGTTGCTTGGCAGCCTGTTCGGCTAAAAACATGTCAGACGAGTCTACTATGAAGGAGCAATCCAAAACAGAACAAGTTAGTTCGAAAACTGCGACTAAAGGTCAGGAAGTCGCTGATTTTGAACTGACAGGTGTAGATGGCAAGACCTATCGTTTGTCTGATTACAAGGGCAAGAAAGTTTATCTCAAATTCTGGGCTTCTTGGTGTTCCATCTGTCTAGCCAGTCTTCCAGATACGGATGAAATTGCTAAAGAAGCTGGTGATGACTATGTGGTCTTGACAGTGGTGTCTCCTGGACACAAGGGGGAGCAATCTGAAGCGGACTTTAAGAATTGGTACAAGGGATTGGATTATAAAAATTTCCCAGTTCTAATTGATCCATCAGGTAAACTCTTGGAAAGTTATGGTGTCCGTTCTTATCCGACTCAAGCCTTTATAGACAAGGAAGGCAAGCTGGTCAAAACGCAACCAGGTTTTATGGATAAGGATATGATTTTAAAAGAATTGAAAGAAATGGGGTAGAGAAAGGCTATGAATGATAAAGTAAAACTTTTTGTCTTGGCAGGGGTCATTCTCCTAGCCATAACCGGTTTCTATTTTCTATTGATGCGAAATGCAGGGCAGACAGACAGCTCGCAAATTGAGAAAGCGTCAGTTAGCCAAGGAGGAAAAACAGTGAAAAAAACAGAAGTGAGTAAAGACGCAGACTTGCACGAAATTTATCTAGCTGGGGGATGTTTCTGGGGAGTGGAGGAATACTTCTCACGCGTGTCTGGAGTAACCGATGCCGTTTCAGGCTATGCAAACGGAAGAGGGGAAACAACCAAGTACGAATTGATTAACCAAACAGGACATGCGGAGACTGTCCATGTCACCTATGATGCCAATCAAATTTCCCTCAAGGAAATTCTGCTTCATTACTTCCGCATTATCAATCCAACCAGCAAAAATAAACAAGGAAATGATGTGGGGACCCAGTATCGTACTGGTGTTTATTACACAGATGATAAGGATTTGGAAGTAATCAACCAAGTCTTTGATGAAGTTGCTAAAAAATATGACCAACCTCTGGCAGTTGAAAAGGAGGCCTTGAAGAATTTTGTGGTGGCTGAGGACTATCACCAAGACTACCTCAAGAAAAATCCAAATGGTTACTGTCATATCAATGTCAATCAGGCAGCCTATCCTGTCATTGATGCCAGCAAATATCCTAAACCAAGCGATGAAGAATTGAAAAAGACCTTGTCACCTGAGGAGTATGCAGTTACTCAGAAAAATCAAACAGAACGAGCTTTTTCAAATCGCTACTGGGATAAATTTGAATCTGGTATCTATGTGGATGTGGCAACTGGCGAACCCCTCTTTTCATCAAAGGATAAGTTTGAGTCTGGTTGTGGCTGGCCTAGTTTCACCCAACCAATTAGTCCAGATGTTGCCACCTACAAGGAAGATAAGTCTTACAATATGACGCGTATGGAAGTGCGGAGCAGAGTTGGAGATTCTCACCTTGGTCATGTTTTTACAGATGGACCTCAGGACAAGGGGGGCTTGCGCTACTGTATCAATAGTCTCTCTATCCGCTTTATTCCCAAAGACCAAATGGCAGAAAAAGGCTACGCTTATTTACTAGATTATGTAGATTAAGAAGTCTTTCCTAAGCAGTTAGAGGAGAATTTTGCTATACTGATACTAGTAAGTGGTAAAGGAGCAGAGCATGACCTACACAATCTTAATCGTAGAAGATGAGTATCTGGTAAGACAAGGCTTGACCAAGCTGGTCAATGTAGCAGCCTACGATATGGAAATCATCGGTCAGGCTGAAAATGGAAGACAGGCTTGGGACTTGATTCAAAAGCAGGTGCCAGATATCATTTTAACTGATATCAATATGCCTCAGCTAAATGGCATCCAGTTGGCCAGTCTGGTACGAGAAACCTATCCTCAGGTGCATCTGGTATTTTTGACGGGTTACGATGATTTTGATTATGCCTTGTCTGCTGTCAAACTCGGTGTAGATGACTATCTGCTCAAACCCTTTTCTCGTCAGGATATTGAGGAAATGTTGGGGAAAATCAAGCAAAAACTAGACAAGGAAGAAAGAGAAGAACAGTTACAAGATTTACTGACCGATAAGTTTGAGGGAAATATGGCCCAGAAGATCCAGTCCCATCTAGCTGACAGTCAGTTTAGTTTGAAGTCTTTGGCCAGTGACCTAGGTTTTAGTCCGACTTATTTGAGTTCCTTAATTAAGAAAGAGTTGGGGCTGCCTTTTCAGGATTACCTGGTGAGAGAGCGTGTCAAACAAGCCAAGCTCTTGCTCTTGACAACAGATTTAAAGATTTACGAGATCGCTGAGAAGGTTGGTTTTGAAGATATGAACTATTTTACCCAACGTTTTAAACAGATTGCAGGTGTGACACCTCGTCAGTTTAAGAAGGGAGAAGGCCGATGAAGCGTTCTTCTCTTTTAGTCAGAATGGTTATTTCCATCTTTCTGGTCTTTCTCATTCTCCTAGCTCTGGTTGGGACTTTCTACTATCAATCGAGTTCATCAGCCATTGAGGCCACTATTGAGGGCAATAGCCAAACGACCATTAGCCAAACTAGCCACTTTATTCAGTCTTATATCAAAAAATTAGAAACCACCTCTACCAGTTTGACCCAGCAGAAGAATGTCCTAGCCTATGCTGAGAATCCTAGTCAAGACAAGGTCAAGGAAATCCGAGATCTGTTTTTGACCATCTTAAAGGCTGACCAAGACTTGAAAACGATGGTACTGGTAACCAAATCTGGTCAGGTTATTTCTACAGATGACAGTGTGCAGATGAAAACTTCCTCAGATATGATGGCTGAGGATTGGTACCAAAAGGCTATTCATCAGGGAGCTAAGCCAGTTTTAACCCCAGCTCGTAAATCGGATAGTCAGTGGGTTATTTCTGTCACTCAGGAACTTGTTGATGCAAAGGGAGCCAATCTTGGTGTGCTTCGCTTGGATATTTCCTATGAAACTCTGGAAGCCTATCTCAACCAACTCCAGTTGGGTCAGCAGGGTTTTGCCTTCATTATCAATGAAAAGCATGAATTTGTCTACCATCCTAAACGTACAGTTTATAGTTCGTCTAGCGAAATGGAGGCCATGAAACCCTACATCGAGACGGGGCAGGGCTATACGCTGGATCATCAATCCTACGTCAGTCAGGAAAAGATTGCAGGAACAGATTGGACGGTTATAGGCGTGTCTTCACTGGAGAAGTTAGATCAGGTTCGGAGTCAACTCATGTGGACCTTGCTTGCTGCTAGTGCCTTATCTCTTCTTGCCTGTCTCTGCTTGGTGTGGTTCAGTCTCAAACGCTGGATTGCGCCTTTGAAGGACCTGAGAGAAACCATGCTGGAAATTGCTTCTGGTGCTCAAAATCTTCGTGCTAAGGAAGCTGGCGCCTATGAACTGAGAGAAGTGACTCGCCAGTTTAATGCCATGTTGGATCAGATTGATCAGCTGATGGCAGATGTGCACAGGCAGGAAGAAGCGACCCGGCAGTATGAACTTCAAGCATTGTCAAGCCAGATTAACCCCCATTTCCTCTACAATACTTTGGACACTATCATCTGGATGGCTGAATTTCAGGATAGTCAGCGAGTGGTTCAGGTGACCAAGTCCTTGGCAACCTATTTCCGCTTGGCGCTTAATCAAGGAAAGGATTTGATTTCTCTTTCTGATGAAATCAATCATGTCCGCCAGTACCTCTTTATCCAGAAACAACGCTATGGTGATAAGCTGGAGTATGAGATTGATGAAGATCCTGCTTTTGGTAACCTAGTCTTACCCAAGTTGGTGTTGCAACCTCTAGTAGAAAATGCTCTTTATCATGGCATCAAGGAAAAGGAAGGTCAGGGCCATATTAAAGTCTCTGTCCAGAAAAAGGATTCAGGACTAGTCATCCGCATTGAGGATGATGGAGTTGGCTTCCAAGATGTTGGTGATAGTA
Organism: Streptococcus sp. WB01_FAA12; assembly: GCF_012843315.1. Taxonomy (GTDB): domain Bacteria; phylum Bacillota; class Bacilli; order Lactobacillales; family Streptococcaceae; genus Streptococcus. Next base: position 39,419 of record NZ_JABAEX010000009.1, on the reverse strand, counting down.
GTCAGAGTAACCTCAAACGTGGGGGAGTTGGTCTTCAAAATGTCGATCAACGGCTCAAACTTCATTTTGGCGAAAACTATCAGATGAAGATCGACTCTGCCCCTTCAAAAGGAACGACGGTTGAAATATACATCAATAAAATTGAAACAAGTTAACTCCCAGTTTATTCTGGGAGTTTTACTTTGAAAAATTAGAATAATCAGTCCGTCTTGATAAAATCAGTAAAAAAAGATATGATAGTAGGAGAAAAATGAGGTTAAGAGTGATGGACAAAAGTAGAATTAAAACAGAAACACAGCAGGTAATTGAAGATGTTTTGGAAAAGGCTGGATTGCGTGAAGGAAGCCTCTTTGTCCTAGGTTTATCCTCTAGCGAAGTTTTAGGCGGCCATATAGGCAAGGAATCAAGCCAAGAAATTGGCGAAATCATTGTGAAGACGATTTTGGATATCCTGAAAGTGAAAGGAATCCATCTAGCCGTTCAAGGATGCGAGCATATCAATCGTGCTCTGGTCGTTGAACGTCAAGTAGCGGAGCAGTTTGGTCTGGAAATCGTTAGCGTCCTTCCAACTCTTCATGCAGGGGGTTCGGGTCAGCTAGCTGCCTTTAAGTTTATGAAGGACCCTGTTGAAGTGGAGTTCATCACGGCTCTTGCAGGAATTGATATCGGAGATACTGCAATTGGCATGCATGTCAAACATGTGCAGGTTCCGATTCGACCAGTTTTGCGTGAGATTGGCCATGCCCATGTAACGGCTCTAGCTAGTCGTCCAAAACTAATCGGAGGTGCGCGTGCGCAGTATCCTGAAGACTTCATAAGAAAGTCATAAGTGGGCTGAAAGTTATCGTAAGTTAGAGATATTTCAAGTATGTAGAGGTATAAAGTTGGAAAATTGTGTTTATATCATTTCAGGTCCCCCAGGCGTTGGAAAGAGCACCGTCAGCAAAGAGTTGGCCTATTCTTTTGACAAAAGTGCAGTGATAGAGGGAGACATGATTTACTTAATGATTAAAGGAGGTCTCGTAGCTCCTTGGGAAGATGATGGATTTTACATGGATTTATTCTGGGATAATATCATCAGTCTGACCAATAATTTCATCGACCGTGGCATTACTGTCGTGATAGAGTATGTCATATTTGAAGATCAACTGAAGAAAATTGTAGCCTTCTTAAAGGAAAAACAAATTAAGCTAAAGTATTGTGTCTTAATGGCAGAAGAAGAAACCTTGAAAGATAGGGATTCTTCTCGGAAAGAAATTGAGAGAACAGGCGATTTATCAATCCAAGCAAGAAATGAATTCTTGGCTAAAAATAGTGAGAAACATCATTTTCTGTACACGGATGACTTAGATGTCAAAGAAACGGTAGGCATCATTAAAACTTCAAATCAATTTTTAGTTTCTGAACAGTAAAAGATAGAGAGAGTAAGGGTATAGCAACTAAGACTCTCTCTGTTTTTGTTGTTGAATTCTTGTGCGAAGTGTTCCAAGCAAGACCAGTATTTACAAGAAGAAGGGGTGCTATCTGATGGAGAATTGCCAAAAAGTAGAAAAAAGAAACTTAGAGAAGATTTTCCGTTATAGAAATCAGTAAACAAAGCTGGATTTAGCTGTTCTAGGTCGGCTTTTTTGTGCTATACTAAAGGTATGCATAGAAAAACAGTGATTGATTTTAGGGCTTTGGGAGAGAGATACACCTTTACCCAGCCCATCATAGAGTTAAAAACGAGAGATTTATCAGAAGTGGCAGACTTGCTGGCACAAGTGGAAAGCTACCAAGAGCAAGGTTATTATGCCGTGGGCTATGTCAGCTATGAGGCTGCACCTGCTTTTGAGGAAAAACTAGCAGTTCACAAGTCTCCTCTACTGGGCGAGTACTTGCTTTACTTTACGGTTCACGATAACGTAGAAACATCGCCTATTCCTCTGACTTATGATGATATTGATTTGTCTTCAAAGTGGCAGGAAGTAACATCTGCAGAGGACTATGAAAAAGCTATTGGGCAGATTCACCATCATTTGCGTCAGGGGGACACCTATCAGGTCAACTACACCGTCCAACTCAAGCAAGACTTAAGTGCCAATCCTTTTGCCATCTACAATCGCATGGTGGTAGAACAGGAGGCGGGCTACAATGCCTATGTTGAACATGATGAGATGGCAGTGATTTCCATGAGCCCAGAGCTCTTTTTTGAGCAAAATGACAGAGAATTAACGACTCGTCCAATGAAGGGAACAACCCAGCGGGGAGTGACTGACCAAGAAGACCTTGCCCAAGCTAGTTGGTTGGAGCAGGATCCTAAAAATCGCTCTGAAAATATGATGATTGTGGATCTCTTGCGCAATGATATGAACCGTATTTCTGAAGTGGGCAGCGAGCACGTGGAGCGTCTGTGTCAGGTAGAGCAGTATTCAACTGTTTGGCAGATGACTTCGACCATCAAGAGTCAGTTGCGATCGGATGTGGACCTAGTTGAAATCTTCCGTTCTCTCTTTCCTTGTGGATCCATAACGGGAGCACCCAAAATTGCGACCATGGAAATTATCAAGGACTTGGAGCCACAACCCAGAGGAGTCTACTGCGGAACGATTGGTCTCTTGCTTCCAAATGGACGACGGATTTTTAATGTCGCCATTCGGACCATTCAACTTCACAAGGGCCAAGCAATCTATGGAGTTGGCGGCGGGATTACTTGGGATAGCACCTGGGAATCTGAATACCGTGAAGTTCATCAAAAGGCGGCTGTTCTCTATCGTAAACAAGCTCGTTTCAAACTGATTTCAACTGGAAAAATCAGCCAGAAGAGGCTGCTGTTTGAAGATCAACATTTGGAAAGACTGACAGAGGCGAGTCGTTATTTTACTTTTCCTTTTGATCCAGAATACTTGAGACAAAAGATAGAGGAAGAGTGTCAAGCTTGTGATTCCCACCAAGACTACCGTTTGCGAATTTCTCTCAGCAAGTCTGGAGAGATGGAACTTAGTCGCCAAAACTTAACACCCCTTAGTCCAAGCTTCTGCCAAGCCAAACTTTGCCTTCAGGAAGCGGATTTGCAACAAGCATTTACCTACTTCAAAACCACTCACCGACCGCATTTGAGCCTAGGGGAACAGGAAATCATTTACCATAATGCAGCAGGAGAGCTATTAGAAACCTCTATCGGGAATCTAGTTCTGAAAATTGCTGGGAAACTCTACACACCGCCTACCAGCCTAGGAATTTTGCCAGGAATTTATCGTCAGTGTTTGCTGGAAAAAGGACAGGTAGAGGAAAAAGTCTTGACTTTAAAAGACCTAGCTCAGACGGAGGCTATCTATTGCTGTAATGCAGTCAGAGGTTTGTATGAGTTGGAAGTGATATAACTATGGATTTTTCAATTAAGTTTTAGATTTATTTCTGAATATTTAATATTTGATTTGAGAGTAAAATTAAAAATATGGTATACTATAAGTATAAATCAATAAAAATAATGGAGATTTTTATGAAAAAATCAAAAAAATTTTTAGTAACCAGCTTAGCAACTGCAACGCTGGGACTCATTTCACTTACAGATACAACTGGAGCCTTTCCTTTTTCGGCTCAGCATGTTTCTGCTCAAGAAAAGGATGTATCTAAAAATAGTAAGGTTGTAAAAGAGAATACAACTTCGGCGCCAAATCAAGCTGAGAAACCGAAAACACCAGCGCCGAAATCAGCTCCGAAACCAGAGCCAAAGCCAGCACCAAAACCAGCACCAAAACCAGCTGAGAAACCAAAAACACCAGCACCAAAACCAGCGCCGAAGCCGGCACCAAAACCCGCGCCGAAGCCGGTACCAAAACCCGCGCCGAAGCCAGCACCAAAACCCGCGCCGAAGCCGGCACTAAAACCCGCACCGAAGCCGGTACCAAAACCCGCACCGAAGCCGGCACCAAAACCCGCGCCGAAGCCGGCACTAAAACCCGCACCGAAGCCGGCACCAAAACCCGCGCCGAAGCCGGCACCAAAACCTGCGCCGAAGCCGGCACCAAAACCAACGCCGAAGCCAGCACCGAAACCAGAACCAAAACCCGCGCCAAAGCCGGCACCCAAACCCGCGCCGAAGCCGGCACCCAAACCGACTGAAAAAGCTAAAGAAACAACTCCTAAACAGGATAAATCACAATCTAAAGTTCAGTCTGGCTGGGTAGGAAATTACTACCTCAAATCAGATGGAAAGAGAGCTAAAAATGAGTGGGTAGATGGTGGTCGGTATTATGTTGATTCTGATGGAAAGATGGTTAAAAGTGACTGGATTTATGATAAAAACTATGGTTCATATTATTATCTAACAGCAGAAGGAAGCTCTGCTCGTAATAAATGAGTAGGTAAATATTATCTCAAATCAGATGGAAAGATGGCCAAGAATGAATGGGTAGATGGTGGCCGTTATTATGTTGAATCAGATGGTGAAATGGCTAGGGACAAATGGGTAGATGGTGGCCGTTACTATGTAGGATACGATGGTGTCTGGCAACCAAAACCAGCAGGTGGGAACCAGTACAATGCTGCTTTAATTAAAGCGAAAAGCTATAATTCGTCTTCACATATGTCAAAAAAAGATCTCTATGACCAATTAACGTCACAAGTTACACATGGTTTTTCAAGTTCAGTAGCGCAGTATGCCATCGATCACTTGAATGCAGATTACAAATCAAATGCCTTAATTCAAGCAAGAGAATACCGAAAATACAGCAATTTATCAAAAACAGAAATTTATAACAGGCTAACTTCTCCTAGGATTGGAAAATTTACAAAAGAAGAAGCAAACTATGCCATTCAAAAACTAGATTTAACACCAGAAGGAAGCATTGCCCGCAATAAATGGGTAGGATACTATTATTATAAATCAGATGGTAAGGTGGCCAAGAATGAATGGGTAGATGGTGGCCGTTATTATGTTGAATCAGACGGTAAAATGGCTAAGGACAAATGGGTAGATGGTGGCCGTTACTATGTAGGATACGATGGTGTCTGGCAACCAAAACCAGCAGACGGGAATCAATACAATGCTGCTTTAATTAAAGCGAAAAGTTATAATTCGTCTTCACATATGTCAAAAAAAGATCTCTATGACCAATTAACGTCACGAGTTACGCATGGTTTTTCAAGTTCAGCAGCGCAGTATGCCATCGATCACTTGAATGCAGATTATAAATCAAATGCCTTAATTCAAGCAAGAGAATACCGAAAATACAGCAATTTATCAAAAACAGAAATTTATAACAGGCTAACTTCTCCTAGGATTGGAAAATTTACAAAAGAAGAAGCAAACTATGCCATTCAAAAACTAGGGGATAAATAGTTATTAATTATTAGATGTAACTTTTCCACGCAAACCTTTGCACAAATCTAACGATTTTGTTATACTATATCTGTAAGCATTTTCAATTAAAAAGGAGAAGACGATGAGTCAAAAGATTATTGGGATTGACCTTGGTGGAACATCTATCAAATTTGCAATTTTAACTCAAGAGGGAGAAATCCAAGAAAAATGGTCTATCAAGACCAATATTTTGGACGAAGGAAGCCATATCGTAGATGATATGATTGAGTCTATTCAACATCGTTTGGACTTGCTTGGATTGTCAGCTACAGACTTCCGAGGGATTGGAATGGGATCACCTGGTGTGGTTGACCGTGAAAAAGGAACTGTTATCGGTGCCTACAACCTAAACTGGAAAACCCTTCAACCAATTAAAGAAAAGATTGAAAAAGCCTTGGGTATTCCATTCTTCATCGATAATGATGCCAACGTAGCTGCTCTTGGTGAGCGCTGGATGGGCGCTGGTGACAACCAACCGGACGTTGTCTTTATGACACTTGGTACAGGTGTTGGTGGCGGTATCGTGGCAGAAGGAAAATTGCTCCACGGTGTTGCTGGTGCTGCTGGTGAGCTTGGTCACATCACTGTTGACTTTGACCAACCAATCGCATGTACCTGTGGTAAAAAAGGCTGTCTTGAGACAGTTGCTTCAGCAACAGGGATTGTCAACTTGACTCGTCGTTATGCAGATGAATACGAAGGCGATGCGGCCTTGAAACGCTTGATCGACGACGGTGAAGAAGTAACTGCTAAAACTGTCTTTGACCTTGCAAAAGAAGGAGACGACCTTGCCTTGATCGTTTACCGTAACTTCTCACGATACTTGGGAATTGCTTGTGCCAATATCGGATCAATCCTCAATCCTTCAACGATTGTTATCGGAGGTGGGGTGTCAGCTGCGGGAGAATTCCTTCTCCAAGGCGTGCAAAAGGTCTATGACGAAAATACCTTCCCACAAGTACGCACATCCACAAAATTGGCTCTTGCAACTCTAGGAAATGACGCTGGAGTTATCGGAGCAGCATCACTTGTATTGCAATAAAATAATAAAAGAGGGAAAATGCTAACCTAGAGTTAGTAATGTTCCTCTTTTCTTTTTTATGCTATACTAGTTAAGACTATAAATGAGGTGAGAGTAAATGACAAAAGCAGATACGATTTTTAAAGAGAATATTGAACGAATCCTCAAAGACGGCGTCTTTTCTGAACAAGCACGTCCCAAGTACAAGGATGGGACTATTGCCAACTCCAAGTACGTAACGGGTGCCTTTGCTGAGTATGACCTGGCAAAAGGGGAATTCCCCATCACGACCTTGCGACCCATTGCAATCAAATCAGCTATAAAAGAAGTTCTCTGGATCTACCAAGACCAGTCTAATAGCCTAGAAGTGCTAAATAACAAGTACAATGTTCACTACTGGAATGACTGGGAAGTGGGAGATACGGGAACCATTGGTGAGCGCTATGGGGCAGTTGTTAAGAAACACGACATCATCAATAAGATTCTCAAACAGTTGGAAGCCAACCCTTGGAATCGTCGTAATATCATCTCACTATGGGATTACCAAGCATTTGAGGAGACAGACGGCCTCCTTCCATGCGCCTTTCAAACCATGTTTGATGTCCGTCGAGTAGATGGAGAAATTTATCTAGATGCGACTTTGACCCAGCGCTCTAATGACATGCTGGTGGCCCACCACATTAACGCTATGCAGTACGTAGCTCTTCAAATGATGATTGCCAAGCATTTCGGCTGGAATGTTGGGAAGTTCTTCTACTTTATCAACAACCTCCATATCTATGATAATCAATTTGAACAAGCAGAGGAATTGCTTCGTCGTGAGCCGTCAAACTGCCAACCACGTTTGGTCTTGAATGTGCCAGATGAGACCAATTTCTTTGATATCAAAGCCGAAGACTTTGAGTTGGTTGACTATAATCCGGTCAAGCCACAGCTGAAGTTTGACCTAGCTATTTAATACTCTTCGAAAATCAAATTCAAACCACGTCAGCGTCGCCTTACCGTACTCAAGTACAGCCTGCGGCTAGCTTCCTAGTTTGCTCTTTGATTTTCATTGAGTATAAAAGAAAATAAAAAGAAGTTGAGATTTCTCAACTTCTTTTGTTGCTTAATGTGATACGCGGCGGCGAGCTGCTTTTTTACGGTTTTCTTCGATGAAAGCTGCTTTTTGCTCTTCTGGTTCGATTACTTTCTTTTTAAATGCGTATACTGCTCCTGCAACAGCAGCGACAGTTCCTGCAACACCTGTTACAAGACCTTTAGCGAATCCTTTAGCCATGAGTCTTCCTCCTTTATCTTCCCGATCAGCCAGGCTCCTCAAGGGGTAGCATTTTTCTGACTGACCTTTTTATGATATAATAATAGTAACGAAAAAATGGGAATTTTTCAAGGAAAAAAGATGAAAACAAAAATAATTGTGATTGTTGGACCGACTGCTGTTGGAAAAACTGCCCTTGCTATTGAAGTGGCCAAGCGCTTTGGTGGAGAGGTGGTCAGTGGTGACAGTCAGCAAGTTTACAGAGGGTTAGATATTGGGACGGCCAAGGCTAGCCCAGAGGAGCAAGCTGCAGTTCCTCATCATTTGATTGATGTCAGAGAGGTGACCGAGTCTTACTCGGCTTTTGATTTTGTTTCAGAAGCTAAAAAGGCTATAGAAGACATTCAAAGTCGAGGAAAACTAGCTATTATCGCTGGTGGAACAGGGCTTTATATTCAGAGTCTCTTGGAAGGCTACCATCTAGGTGGGGAGACACCTCATGAGGAGATTTTAGCCTATCGAGCTAGTTTGGAGCCTTATTCAGATGAGGAATTAGCCCATCTCGTGAAGCAAGCAGGCCTGGAAATTCCCCAGTTTAACCGTCGTCGTGCCATGCGTGCCTTGGAAATCGTCCATTTTGGTCAGGATTTGGAAAATCAAGAAAGTCCTTATGAACCACTGATTATCTGCTTAGATGATGAGCGTAGCCAGCTTTATGAACGTATCAATCGCCGAGTGGATCTGATGTTTGAGGCTGGGCTTTTGGGCGAGGCCAAGTGGCTCTTTGACCATTATCCAGATGTGCAGGCAGCTAAAGGCATTGGCTACAAGGAACTCTTTCCTTATTTCCGTAGGGAGCAAACTCTTGAGGAAGCGAGCGAGAGTCTCAAACAGGCGACCCGTCGTTTTGCCAAGCGTCAGTTGACCTGGTTCCGTAATCGCATGCAGGTCACCTTTTATCAGATAGGAGAGCCTGGCGTGCAGGACTGCATTTTAAGCCAGATAGAGGAGTTTTTAGATGATTGAAACGGAGAAAAAAGAGGAACGTGTCCTACTCATCGGTGTGGAATTGCAGGGCATGGACAATTTTGACCTCTCCATGGAAGAATTGGCCAGTCTGGCTAAGACTGCTGGAGCAGTTGTTGTAGATAGCTACAGGCAAAAACGTGAAAAATATGATTCCAAGACTTTTGTTGGCTCTGGTAAGTTGGAAGAGATTGCACGGATGGTGGATGCAGAAGAAATTACTACTGTCATCGTCAATAACCGCTTGACTCCACGGCAAAATGTCAATTTGGAGGAAATTCTTGGAGTAAAAGTCATTGACCGTATGCAGTTGATTTTGGATATCTTTGCCATGCGGGCTCGAAGCCATGAAGGGAAACTTCAAGTGCATTTGGCCCAGCTTAAGTACCTCTTACCTCGCTTGGTTGGTCAGGGAATTATGCTCAGCCGTCAGGCAGGGGGAATTGGTTCCCGTGGACCTGGTGAAAGCCAGCTGGAACTGAACCGTCGTAGTGTTCGCAATCAAATCACAGATATCGAGCGTCAGCTCAAGGTGGTTGAGAAAAATCGGGCAACAGTTAGAGAAAAACGTCTGGAGTCGAGTACCTTTAAGATTGGTTTGATTGGCTACACCAATGCTGGGAAATCAACTATCATGAACACCTTGACCAGCAAGACCCAGTATGAAGCAGATGAATTATTTGCGACTCTGGATGCGACAACTAAAAGCATCCATCTGGGGGGCAATCTACAGGTAACCTTGACTGATACCGTTGGCTTTATTCAAGATTTGCCGACTGAGTTGGTGTCAAGTTTTAAGTCGACCTTGGAAGAAAGCAAGCATGTAGACCTTCTAGTTCATGTCATTGATGCTAGCAATCCTTATCATGAGGAGCATGAAAAAACGGTTCTGTCTATCATGAAAGATTTGGATATGGAGGATATTCCTCGTTTGACCCTTTATAATAAAGCGGATTTGGTGGAGGATTTCACTCCTACCCAGACACCGTACGCAATGATTTCAGCTAAGTCTCAAGGTAGTCGTGAGAACTTGCAAGCTTTATTGCTAGATAAGATTAAGGAAATTTTTGAAGCATTTACTCTGCGCGTGCCCTTTTCTAAGTCTTACAAGATACATGATTTAGAAAGTGTGGCGATTCTGGAAGATCGCGATTATCAGGATGACGGGGAAGTCATTACAGGCTATATTTCCGAGAAAAATAAATGGAGGTTAGAGGAATTTTATGACTGATATTAAAACTTTGGCTCTAAAGTATGGAGGTTATACAAGTCTGGACAAGGTCTATCTGGATCAACTTCTAGCTGGTAAAACAGAACAAGAGCAGTTGGCTCTCATCACACCTCCGCCGAGTGTAGTCAATGCCTACTTTGCTGAACTCTACCAGAAAAAGAGTCCTGAAGCTGCTACGGATTATTTTGCAAAACTCAGTCATGAACTGCGCCTCTACAATGCTGAACCTAGTTTCACCATAGAAAACAAGCCTTTTATTCGCCTTAACCTATCTGGTAAATCCTTTGGTTTTTGCTATGAGGAAGAAGGTCTTGGACGGATTTTCTCAGAAACTGAGGAAGCAATCACAGCTGACTTTCTCTTTGAAATTGCTCAGATTTTCCCCCATCAGCTAGTCTATGAGGAGTCTGGAAAGATTTACATGAAGGCGATTGGAGAGGAAGAAGTCGTCTCTGTGGAGAGTTTGACTCCTCTGACAGACCTGGAAAACTTAGCAGATGGTCGCAAACGTCTTAAAGGCTACAGCCAAGAGGATTTACTGCAAGAAGCTGTTGTTTTTTCTGGTAAGCGCTATTTCCGATCGGAAAATCGCACAGCTATGTTATATATTGATTAATTAGAAAGTATCGAATGGATATTCAATTTTTAGGAACAGGGGCTGGTCAGCCCTCCAAATCCCGCAATGTTTCAAGTCTCGCCCTGAAACTCTTGGACGAGATTAACGAAGTTTGGCTCTTTGACTGTGGAGAAGGAACGCAAAATCGCATTCTGGAAACCACGATTCGACCACGTAAGGTCAGCAAAATCTTTATCACCCACCTGCATGGAGACCACATTTTTGGTTTACCAGGTTTTCTCTCCAGCCGTGCTTTTCAGGCTAATGAAGAGCAGACAGATTTGGACATTTATGGGCCGCAAGGGATCAAGTCATTTGTCTTAACCAGCCTTCGTGTGTCAGGTTCTCGCCTGCCTTACCGTATTCATTTTCATGAATTTGACCAAGATTCCCTTGGGAAAATCCTTGAGACCGATAAATTCACTGTGTATGCAGAGGAGATGGACCACACTATTTTCTGTGTCGGCTATCGCGTTATGCAAAAGGACCTAGAAGGTACCTTGGATGCTGAAAAACTCAAGGCTGCAGGTGTCCCATTTGGACCTCTTTTTGGAAAAATCAAAAACGGTCAGGATGTTGTTCTCGAAGACGGAACTGAAATCAAGGCGGCAGACTATATCTCAGCACCGAGACCTGGCAAGGTAGTTACTATTCTTGGAGACACCCGAAAAACCAATGCCAGTGTGCGTCTAGGCGTCAATGCTGATGTTCTTGTCCATGAGTCAACTTATGGAAAGGGCGATGAGAAAATTGCCCGCAATCACGGTCACTCTACTAACATGCAGGCTGCGCAAGTAGCGGCAGAAGCAGGAGCCAAACGCCTTTTGCTCAATCATATCAGCGCCCGCTTCCTCTCAAAAGATATCAGCCAGCTCAAGAAAGATGCGGCTACTGTTTTTGAAAATGTCCATGTAGTCAAAGACTTGGAAGAAGTGGAAATATAGAAGATTGAGAAAGGATAAGTATGTCTACGATTCTCATTACAGGTGCCAGTGGTGGTCTAGCCCAAGAAATGGTCAAACTCTTGCCAGATGACCAACTCATCTTACTAGGTAGAAACAAGGAAAAACTGTTGGAGCTATATGGAAATCATCCCCGTGTAGAATTGATTGAAATCGATATTACTGATGACTCAGCCCTAGAAACTCTGGTAACTGACCTCTATCTCCGTTATGGCAAGATTGATGTCTTGATTAACAATGCTGGCTATGGAATTTTTGAAGATTTTGACCAGATTTCTGACAAAGACATTCACCAGATGTTTGAGGTCAATACCTTTGCCCTAATGAACTTGTCTCGTCGCCTTGCGTTTCGAATGAAGAAAAGCCGAAAGGGTCATATTATCAATATCGTCAGTATGGCAGGTTTGATAGCGACTAACAAGTCCAGTCTCTACTCAGCGACCAAGTTTGCGGCTATTGGATTTTCAAACGCTCTGCGCCTCGAACTCATGCCCTATGGTGTCTATGTGACGACAGTTAATCCAGGACCAATCCGAACAGGATTTTTGGACCAGGCAGACCCAGATGGGAGCTACCTCAAGTCGGTTGACCGCTTTCTCTTAGAACCATATGCGGTTGCTAAAAAAATCGTCAAGATCATAGGAAAAAACAAACGAGAACTCAATCTCCCAATTTTGTTGAACCTAGCCCATAAGTTTTATACCCTCTTCCCCAAGTTAGCTGATAAGTTGGCAGGGGGAATCTTTAATTATAAGTAAAAGGAGTTCCTTACAAAAGGAGTTTTTTATAATATTTAACTGAGTGTCAAAAAATTGTTTGTTTTTGTTCTAAATTTACATTCACTTTTTTGAATCTTCTACAAATTTTAGAAAAAACAATCAAAAATATGATTTTTTGTGTTTATGGTATTGAAATTCCCTATATTATTTTATAAAATAAGAGTAAAAGGCTATGAAAAAGTAATACGCTTACAAGAAAAATGGAAGCGGTTACTAAAGGAGGATTTTATGGAAAAAGGCCATTGGAATCGTAAAAGAGTCTACAGCATTCGTAAGTTTGCCGTAGGAGCTTGCTCTGTCATGATTGGAACCTGTGCGGTTCTATTTGGAGGAAGTGTCATTGGAGAATCACCAGTTTTCGCGGATGAAACTCCAATTACTCACACTGTGGAACAAGCAAAAGAGGAAAGTCCGGCAGTGGAGGAAAAAGAAAATCAAGCTGTAGCAGAGCGCAAGGATGCTGCAAGTGTCGACCAAAGTCAAGCTGCTCCAATTGAAGCAAGCAAACCAGAGAAGAAAGAAGATGAACCTGTAGCTCCAAAAGAGGAGAAAGCGTCACTAAAACCTGAAGAAACAGCTCCAAAGGTAGAATCTCAAGCTTCAAGTCAAGAAAAGCCTGTCAAGGAAGAGTTGAAAGCTGCGACAAATGAAGAAGTGAATCAAATGATTGAAGATAGAAAAGTGAATTTTAATCAAAATTGGCACTTTAAACTCAATGTGAATCCTAAAGAAGCTGTGAAATCAGATGCCGACGTATCAACATGGCAAAAATTGGATCTCCCACACGACTGGAGTATCTTTAACGATTTTGACCATCAGTCACCTGCCCAAAACGAGGGTGGACAGCTCAATGGTGGTGAAGCTTGGTATCGCAAGACCTTTAAACTTGATGAAAAAGATCTCAAGAAAAATGTTCGTGTCACTTTTGATGGTGTCTATATGGACTCTCAAGTCTATGTCAATGGTCAGTTAGTGGGGCATTATCCAAATGGTTATAACCAGTTCTCATACGATATCACCAAATATCTTCACAAAGATGGTCGTGAGAATGTGATTGCTGTCCATGCGGTTAACAAACAACCAAGTAGCCGTTGGTACTCAGGTAGTGGTATCTACCGTGATGTGACCTTGCAAGTGACAGATAAGGTTCATGTTGAGAAAAATGGGACAACTATCTTAACACCAAAACTTGAACAACAGCAACACAGCAAGGTTGAAACTCATGTAGCCAGCAAAATTGTCAATACAGACGATAAAGACCATGAACTGGTGGTAGAGTATCAAATCGTTGAACGTGGTGGTCAGGCTGTAACAGGCTTGGTTCGTACAGCGAGCCGTACCTTGAAAGCACATGAATCAACAAGTCTTGATGCTATTTTAGAAGTTGAACAACCAAAACTCTGGACAGTTTTAAATGATAAACCTGCCTTGTACGAATTGATTACGCGTGTTTACCGTGACGGTCAATTGGTTGATGCTAAGAAGGATCTGTTTGGTTACCGTTACTATCATTGGACTCCAAATGAAGGCTTCTCTTTGAATGGTGAACGCATTAAATTCCATGGTGTTTCCTTGCACCATGACCACGGAGCGCTTGGAGCAGAAGAAAACTATAAGGCAGAATACCGTCGTCTCAAACAAATGAAGGAGATGGGCGTTAACGCCATCCGTACAACTCATAACCCTGCAAGTCCACAGACCTTGCAAATCGCAGCAGAACTTGGTTTGCTGGTTCAGGAAGAGGCCTTTGATACTTGGTATGGTGGTAAGAAACCTTATGACTACGGACGTTTCTTTGAAAAAGATGCCACTCACCCAGAAGCTAGAAAAGGTGAAAAATGGTCTGACTATGATCTTCGTACCATGGTCGAAAGAGATAAAAACAACCCAGCTGTCTTCATGTGGTCTATCGGGAATGAAATTGGTGAAGCAGATGGAAAGGCTCACTCTCTTGCAACGGTTAAACGCTTAGTAAAAGTGATTAAAGATGTTGATACTACACGTTATGTTACTATGGGAGCAGATAAGTTCCGCTTTGGTGATGGTAGCGGTGGTCATGAGAAGATTGCCGAAGAACTCGATGCAGTTGGTTTCAACTATTCAGAAGACAACTACAAGAAACTTCGTGCGAAACATCCAAACTGGTTGATTTATGGTTCGGAAACATCTTCAGCTACCCGTACACGTGGAAGTTACTATCGTCCTGAACATGAATTGAAACATAGTAACGGACCTGAGCGTCATTACGAACAGTCTGACTATGGTAATGACCGAGTTAACTGGGGTAAAACGGCAACCGCTTCATGGACCTTTGACCGTGACAACGCTGGCTATGCTGGACAGTTTATCTGGACAGGTACGGACTATATCGGTGAACCTACACCATGGCACAACCAAAACCAAACTCCCGTTAAGAGCTCTTATTTTGGTATCGTAGATACAGCCGGTATTCCAAAAAATGACTTTTATCTCTACCAAAGCCAATGGGTTTCTGCCAAGAAGAAACCGATGGTGCACCTTCTTCCTCACTGGAACTGGGAAAATAGAGAATTGGCATCGAAAGTTGAAGATTCAGACGGAAAAATCCCAGTTCGAGCTTACTCAAACGCTGCAAGCGTAGAATTGTTCTTAAATGGTCAATCTCTTGGAGTTAAGAAGTTCAACAAGAAACAAACCAGTGATGGCCGCACTTACCAAGAAGGTGCCAATGCTAAGGAACTCTATCTTGAATGGAAGGTTGCGTACCAACCAGGTACTTTAGAAGCTGTAGCTCGCGATGAAGCTGGAAACGAAATTGCACGTGATAAGATCACTACTGCAGGCCAACCAGCAGGAGTTCGTCTCGTCAAGGAAGAACACGCAATCGCAGCAGATGGAAAAGACTTGACCTACATCTACTACGAAATCGTAGATAGTGAAGGAAATGTGGTACCAACTGCCAATAATTTGGTTCGTTTCCAATTGCATGGACAGGGTCAACTGGTCGGTGTCGACAATGGGGAACAAGCCAGCCGTGAACGCTACAAGGCGCAACCAGATGGTTCTTGGATCCGTAGAGCCTTTAACGGTAAAGGGGTTGCCATTGTTAAATCAACTGAACAAGCAGGTAAATTCACACTAACAGCTCATTCAGATCTCTTGAAATCTGGTCAAGTAACTGTCTTTACTGGTAAAAAAGAAGACCAAGAAAAGACTGTTCTCGGGACAGAAGTACCAAAAGTACGTACTGTTATTGAGAAAGAGCCAAAAATGCCGAAGACAGTCGGTTTTATCTACAGTGATGGCAGTCGTGAAAAACGTCCAGTAACTTGGTCTTCAGTTGATGTGAGCCAAGCAGGAGTTGTGACTGTTAAAGGTATGGCAGACGGACGCGAAGTTGAGGCCCGTGTCGAAATTCTAGCAATCGCAAATGAGCTTCCAACTGTTAAGCGTGTTGCTCCAGGAACAGACTTGAGCGCTGTTGACAAATACGTTTCTATTGCTGTTACGGATGGAAGCGTACAAGAATACGAAGTTGATAAGTGGGAGATTGCGGAAGCAGATAAAGCCAAACTGTCAGTTGCAGGATCACGTATTCAAATGACTGGTCAACTGGGTGGTGAGACTATTCACGCTACCCTTGTGGTAGAAGAAGGTAATCCTGCGGCTCCTGTAGTACCAACTGTAACGGTTGGTGGAGAAGCTGTCACAGGTCTTACTACTCAAAAACCAGTGCAATACCGCACACTTGCTTATGGAGCTGAGTTGCCAAAAGTCATAGCAAGTGCAGAAAATGCGGATGTTACTGTAGTCCAAGCAAGCGCAGCAAACGGCATGCGTGCAAGCATCTTTGTTCAACCAAATGATGGTGGCCCTCTTCAAATGTATGCTATTCAGTTCCTCGAAGAAGCGCCAAAAATTGATCATTTGAGCCTACAAGTGGAGAAAGCTGATGCTCTCAAAGAAGACCAAACAGTCAAATTGTCGGTTCGTGCTCACTATCAAGATGGAACACAAGCAGTTCTACCAGCAGATAAGGTGAACTTCTCTACAAGTGGTGAAGGGGAAGTCGCAGTTCGTAAAGGAATGCTTGAGTTACATAAGCCAGGAACAGTCACTCTCAAAGCAGAATATGAGGGGGCTACAGGTCAAATCGATCTCACGATTCAGGCCAATACTGAGAAAAAAGTAGCCCAAGCTATCCGGCCAGTAAATGTAGTAACAGACTTGCATCAAGAACCTACTCTTCCATCAACAGTAACGGTTGAGTATGACAAAGGTTTCCCTAAAGCCCACAAAGTCACATGGCAAGCCATTCCAAAAGAAAAACTCGACCACTATCAAACCTTTGAAGTTCTAGGTAAAGTTGAAGGTCTTGATCTTGAAGCGCGTGCAAAAGTCTCTGTAGAAGGCATCGTTTCAGTTGAAGAAGTCAGTGTGACGACCCCAATTGCAGAAGCGCCACAATTACCAGAAAGTGTTCGCACCTACGATTCAAATGGTCACGTTTCATCAGCTAAAGTTACTTGGGATACGATTCGTCCAGAGCAATACGCCAAGGAAGGTGTCTTTACAGTTAATGGTCGCTTAGAAGGTACGCAATTAACAACTAAACTTCATGTTCGCGTATCTGCTCAAACTGAGAAGGGAGCAAATATTTCTGACCAATGGACCGGTTCAGAATTGCCACTGGCCTTTGCTTCAGACTCCAATCCAAGCGATCCTGTTTCAAATGTCAACGATAAACTGATTTCCTTTAATGACCGACCAGCCAACCGTTGGACAAACTGGAATCGTACTAATCCAGAAGCTTCAGTCGGTGTCCTATTCGGAGATTCAGGTATCTTGAGCAAACGTTCAGTTGATAATCTAAGTGTCGGATTCCACGAAGACCACGGAGTTGGTGTACCGAAGTCTTATGTGATTGAATATTATGTCGGTAAGACCGTTCCGACAGCTCCTAAAAACCCTAGCTTTGTAGGCAATGAAGAACATGTCTTTAACGATCCAGCTAACTGGAAACCAGTTACCAATCTAAAAGCCCCTACTCAACTCAAGGCTGGAGAAATGAATCACTTTAGCTTTGATAAAGTTGAAACCTATGCTGTTCGCATTCGCATGGTGAAAGCAGATAACAAGCGTGGAACTTCTATCACAGAGGTACAAATCTTTGCGAAACAAGTCGCAGCAGCTAAACAAGGACAAACAAGAATCCAAGTTGACGGTAAAGACTTAGCAAACTTTAACCCTGATTTGACAGACTACTACCTTGAGTCTGTAGATGGAAAAGTTCCTGCAGTAACAGCAAGTGTTAGCAACAATGGTCTGGCTACTGTTGTTCCAAGCGTTCGTGAAGGTGAGCCAGTTCGTGTCATTGCAAAAGCTGAAAATGGCGACATCTTAGGAGAATACCGTCTGCGCTTCACTAAGGATAAAGACTTACTTTCTCGTAAACCAGTTGCTGCGGTCAAACAAGCTCGCTTGGTACAAGTAGGGCAACCACTTGAATTGCCAACGAAGGTTCCTGTTTACTTCGCAGGTAAAGACGGCTATGAGACAAAAGACTTGGCAGTGGAATGGGAAAAAGTTCCAGCAGAAAATCTGACAAAAGCAGGTCATTTTACTGTTCGAGGCCGTGTCCTTGGTAGTGACCTTGTTGCGGAGTTCACTGTACGAGTGACAGACAAACTTGGTGAGGCTCTCTCAAACAACCCTAACTATGATGAAAACAGTAACCAAGCCTTTGCTTCTGCAACCAATGATATTGATCCAAGTTCACATGACCGTGTAGACTATATCAATGATGGAGACCACAATGAAAATCGTCGTTGGACAAACTGGTCTCCAACACCATCTTCTAATCCAGAAGTATCAACAGGAGTTATTTTCCGTGAAAATGGTAAGATTGTAGAACGGACTGTTGCGCAAGCCAAACTTCACTTCTTTGCAGATAGTGGAACGGATGCGCCATCTAAACTCGTTTTGGAACGCTATATTGGTCCAGACTTTGAAGTGCCTACCTACTATTCAAACTACCAAGCCTACGAATCAGGCCATCCATTCAACAATCCAGATAACTGGGAAGCTGTTCCTTATCGTGCGGATAAAGATATTGAAGCTGGTGATGAAATCAACGTAACATTTAAAGCTGTGAAAGCCAAAGCTATGAGATGGCGTATGGAGCGTAAAGCAGACAAGAGCGGTGTTGCGATGATTGAGATGACCTTCCTTGCACCAAGCGAATTCCCTCAAGAAAGCACTCAATCGAAGATTCTTGTAGATGGAAAAGAACTTCCTGATTTCGCTGAGAACCGTCAAGACTATCAAATTACCTATAAAGGTCAACGTCCAAAAGTGACCGTTCAAGAAAGCAATCAAGTAGCTTCAACAGTTGTAGATAGTGGCGATGATAGCCTTCCAGTACTTGTTCGTCTCGTTTCAGAAAGTGGAAAACAAGTCAAGGAATACCGTATCCAGTTGACCAAGGAAAAACCGGTTTCTGAGAAAACAGCCCCTGCTATTCAAGAAGAGAATCCAAGTCTTGAGGTTGTCGAAAAGGAACTTGCCTTCCAAACTGTTGAAAAAGAAGATCCAAGTCTATATGTAGGTGAAAGTCGTGTAGAACAAGAAGGACAAGTTGGTAAGGAACGCATTCTTACATCTGTTAGTCCAGACGGAACTCGTGAAGAGAAACTCCGTGAAGTGCTTCAGGCTCCTGTTAACCGGGTTCTTCTCGTTGGAACTAAACGTGGTACGGCTCAACCGCTTGATGGTGTCAAAGATTTGGTTCATGAAAAACCAGAACTTCTGGTTGAAGAAGAGGCAATTGATTTCAAAGTTCAAGAACGTAAGACTGACAAACTTTATGTGGGTGAAAGTCGTGTTCTTCAAGAAGGCCAAAAAGGTGTTCGTGTCCACCTAGTAGAAGTCGAAAACGGTAAGCGTACATCGAAAGAAACCTTTGATAAGATAGTTGCGCAAGATCGTATCGTGGAAGTAGGAACTAAACGTGGTACGGCTCAACCG
Organism: Streptococcus sp. WB01_FAA12; assembly: GCF_012843315.1. Lineage (GTDB taxonomy): Bacteria > Bacillota > Bacilli > Lactobacillales > Streptococcaceae > Streptococcus. The sequence goes on along the minus strand of NZ_JABAEX010000009.1, from coordinate 20,177 downwards.
CTTGATGGTGTCAAAGATTTGGTTCATCACAAGCCAGAGCTCCTAGTGGAAGAAGAGGAAGTTGATTTCCAAGTTCAAGAACGTAAGAACGATAAACTTCCAGTAGGGCAAACTCGTGTGATCCAAGAAGGCCGAAAAGGTGTTCGTGTCCACCTAGTAGAAGTCGAAAACGGTAAGCGTACATCGAAAGAAACCTTTGATAAGCTAGCAGCACAAGATCGTATCGTGGAAGTGGGAACTGCTGTAGCACAAGAAGAACTAAACCCACAAGTTCCTGTCAATCCAGATGCGCACCAACTGGCTCAAATAGGAGCACAATCTCAAGAAGAAAAAGTGACACAAACTGAAAAAGGTCACCTTCCAAATACAGGAAGTGAGTCTCAGGTGTCAGCTTTAGCAGCAGGATTGGCTATCTTGGGCTTAGGTGCAGGCCTTGCAGCTACTACTCGCAAAAAAGAAGATTAAGTTTAGTTACAAGCTAAACTGAACAGGAAAAGGCCAGAGTGACGCTCTGGTCTTTTTCGTCTGAGTTGTAATAGTAAATAAATGTTTAGAATAGTCAATCCTATTCCAAATGGATTTTGTTCAAAATTCATAAAGTGCTCTTCACACTTATAAAAAGAGAGGTCGTGTTTGAAAATAATTGATAAATATGCTACAATAGTAGGCACTGGTAATTTTTATAAATGATTTTTTAATGAGAAAAATCGGAAAAAATCCATTCAACTTTCGAAGAATCATGATCAGATGAGAAAGCGTAAAATTCCTTACCCTTCAGAGATTTGGTATGGGAATGGTTTTTTAGATGTCAATCATGGTGACAGAGTTGATATACTTATAAAAATTTTAAGGATTAAGTAAATCCGTTTATGCATTTGATAATGTTCAAATAGAAAAAATGGAAGAACAGGTGTTCTCACATGAAAATATTCAAGGATAGAAGAGAAGCTCCAAGTAGATTTACACTCATGAGGTGCTCCTGTATTTCGTAGGTGAAATATCATGGTAAGCCAGTTAATCCTATCTTGATTATCAGTGGGATGAGCCTGTTTTCTTGAGTTGTCTTGCTGTTATGATGGTGCATGAACATTGCTAGAAAATGATCGCAAGACTTGCTAAATATAAAGAATAAAGGATGACAGATGAAACATTTCGGTCTTAAGAAACAGAAACGAACAAGTATTTTTTTCCGAAGAGCAATTTTTACAATTTTGATCATTGCGATCTATTTACTTGGTCGCCATATTTTACTTCCAGGATACAATGGCAATACAGGTTTTTCGCAAATAACTGAGCAAAATCCCTTGGCCTATTTGTATTCCTTGGCAGGAGTAGATGTCTCTCAGATTTCCATGTTTTCTCTGGGATTAGGTCCATGGATTACGACGATGATTGTCTGGCAGGTCATCAACTTGAATAAAAGTTGGAATATCCAGTCCTGGTCATTGAAAAAAGCGGATTTTGTGCAAAAGATTCTCACTTTGATTTTTTCCGTGTTACAGGGGATAGCTGTTATGTACACAGCTCGTTCGGAAAATGGACGCTTTTTGCTTCTTGTAGATGATTGGATTTATAATATGGCTGTACTAGCAACTGTTGTAGCAGGAAGCTTTGTTATTATCTGGTTGGCTAGTTTGAATGTTAGCAAGGGAGTAGGCGGGCAGACAATTATTATTATTTCAGGAATTCTGCTACAATTTGCTAACCAATTAGTAGTATTGATAGGACAATCTGTTTTTTCTAAAGAAGGATTAGCCTTTCTAGTAGGTGCGACGATCTCATTTTTGCTCTTGGGCTATATCGCTGTGGTCTGCGAGAGAGCTGAAATTCGTTTGCCTCTAAATCGAGTCATGCTAAGTAGTCGTTACTATGGCAAATCTTACCTCCCTATCAAATTTCTTCCCTCTGGGGGAATGCCTATTATGTATGCCTCGAGTGTTATTATGTTGCTTCAGTTGGTATTAGACTGGTTTGGACATGGTTTTACAAAAAATTTTGGTAGTTTATTTGACTTTACAAAACCCCTAAGTTTAGCCTTTTACCTGCTTGCTATCTATCTTCTTGCAATTTTATTTGCCTATATCAACTTAGAACCAGAAGAAACAGCGAAACGTTTACAACGTCAAGGAGAATACCTAGATTATATCCAGCCGGGGAAAGCAACTTTAAAAGTTTTGAAACATTACATTTCCTTACAATCTAACGTAGGAGCACTCTACCTGATCGTTTTTATTGGTTTACCCTATTTCATTAATTTCTTCCTACCTCTTCCAAATTTGCTTTTGACTATACCAAGTACATTGATCATTTTAGTCAGTATGCTCTTGCCTTTGCATGAAGAAATACGTATCTTGAGAATTGGGACTTACTACCACAAAGAATTAGAATTTAAAGGAGAATAGAGGGATATGTTTTACTTTGTACCATCTTGGTATAGACAAGATCGGAAATGGTATTCTACCACCCTGCCTTTCTATTACGTGTCTAAAAATATGATGTTTGATGATGCGGTGAATTTGCTGCGAATGTTTCAGCAATCAGGAGAGGCAAATACCACTCTGATTTTGAACTATTCAACACATATTCGAACCTTTCTTTATCAGCAAAGAATATTGCCAGAAACTGTATGGAATCTATTTGATACCATACAAGGTCTGACGGATGTATCTGTACGTAAAATTCGTCTGGAAGATATTAAATGGCCTCAAGGAGTAGAATTCTTCTATACTCCTTTTATGATTGAGGTATATTTAAATCAAGAACACTATGCTAAAATTAACTTTTCACAAACAGGTAATTTCTTTGATATTACTTATTTTGAGGGTGGGCAGACAAATCATCAGCTAATTTTTGATGATCGTGGATTTGTTTCAAGTATCATCTATTTTGAAAATGATCAGCCTTACTACCAAGATTATTTAAATTTACAAGGTACATGGCAGTTTAGGGAATTTTTGAGCACAGAAAATCATCAAGTACTTATCAACCCTGAGGCACAGGCTACATTTACAAAAGAAGTTTACCGAGATATCGAAGAATTGATCAATGAAAAACTAGATCAGTATCTAACTTCTTCGCTAACCAAGGATGATACGATTGTGATTTCGTCAGATGTACAGCACAATCACTTTTTCCAAAAGATTAAGGAAAACCATCATGTTATCTTGTCTTTTTTTGGAGATCGCTATCCAATTACAAATCAGGAGCAGCTGCTAACGGATTTGACAGACACGCCGTTCTTCGTTGTCGATAGTTTAAATAAAATTGAAACGATAGCCGCTAATGTTGATCTAGAACAGTTGCCGGGATTTTATGAGATTCCGCCTTATGATACTCATCTAAACCTAGGGCATAGTCAAAGAAAAAAAGAGTTGATTGTTTACGTCAATTACGACAATCTACCAGCAGATCAAATTCAATATGTGTTTACGACTTTGTTTGAAATGATGTTGAAAAATGAATGGATTGACTTGCTGGTTGGAACACAAAGTCAGGATTTTGGTCGAGAGGCCTATATAAAACAGGTACTAGAAAGCTATCGATCTCTTAAGCCAGAATATGAACAAGAATTGATTTTTGTTGATAAAGAGAAGAGAGCGAGAGGTGAAAACCGAGTTCTTGATGATGAAGAGGAGATTGTTCGCGAACGGATTGATATTGAGACCATTCATAGCGACAGCGATTTGATTAAAGTTCTGAAGTACGTTCGTATTATACTAGATTTGGGAACTCCAGCTGATGTGTTGACTCAAATCGCTGGCATTAGTGGAGGGATCCCTCAGGTTAACTTGTATAGTTCTTCTTATGTGAAGCATGGAGAAAATGGTTGGATTCTAGATGATATTTCAGATTTCGAAGAGGCACTCTTATACTACCTCACAAACTTAGAACATTGGAATCAATCTCTAGTTCACTCAGTCAAGAAGATTGAACAGTATACAAGGGGTGAGATTGTCGATATGTGGAAAAATACCATAAAGGAATTAAAAGGAAATGAAAAAAATTAGTGTTTTGCAAATTGCTGATGAAAATTGGCAGGAGCAATATGAAATTCCTAGTAATATAAAATGGACATTTGTCAAACCAGAAGACATCGTCTCTTTATTGCCAGAAGATATCGGGATCTTAAATAGAGAAGTTGAGGCGGAAAACGGGAAAAAAAAGAAGAAAAAAGTAGACAAACCGTTTGATGTCGTGTTAGTAGATACTGCTGAATATTTAGAGTATGTCACTATCTTGGATCAGAAAATTCAGGTTTACCGTCTGTTCTATCATGAGCGTTGTCAAATCACTACAAAAACGCTGGAACGATTTCTTTTGCGCAAAAAAGCTGTGAAAACAAATTTTGAAAATCCAGAGCAGATGCTACATATATTTTCACGTGGTTTTTTCTCTAAGCAAAATGGAACGAAACTAAGTGTTAATCATCTAGTCGCTGCACCATCTTTTGAGGGGCAAGTCAGTTATGAAGGGACAAATTACCTTCGTTTGTGTGGCCGATACGGCGAGGATTATCAGACTATTGCGACCTATCAACATAATGTTTTTCTGAGTGGGGAGATGCCCTTAGATCTGTGGCCTGAGTTCAGGGTTTCAGAAGGTTGTTCAATCCGCTACGTTGTCAAAGGTTTTCCAGCTGGAAATTCTCCCATGCAAGAATGGATTTATGATGAAACGAGCTTTGATCGGCCTCTGACGTTAGATGTAAATGATTCGTATTATTTGAGTATCAGTATTCAAGCAAAAGGACAAGGAATTGTAAAACTTGGTCCCTGCCACTATCGAGACTCCCATCTAGGCTATGGAGACTTGTTAGTCGGAGGAAAACGAATTAGCGATAAAAATAGAGAAGAACTGATTTATTTCTTCCATCCAGGAGATTTGAAACCACCGTTGAACATCTATTTTTCAGGGTACCGTCCTGCAGAGGGATTCGAGGGATACTGGATGATGAATAATTTGGGATCGCCATTCTTACTAGTAGGGGATCCGCGTTCAGAAGGGGGCGCATTCTATCTTGGATCGGAGGAGCTGGAACAAAAACTTCTCCAAGTGGTTCATAACTGCTTAGATGAACTCGGTTTTACGAAGGAACAACTGACCTTGTCAGGTTTATCAATGGGTACTTTTGGCGCCCTTTACTATAGTTCTAAGTTGGAACCTCATGCCGTCATTGTCGGAAAACCTCTTGTCAACTTAGGAGATATGGCAGAAAATGAGTCAACTATTCGTCCGGGAGGATTTCCAACGTCACTGGATTTGGTGTACCGCACAATAGGGGAGTTATCAAGTGGAGCTACAGCTCAGCTTAACGAACGTTTCTGGACGGCTTTTGAGTCAGCTGATTTCTCAAGAACAAAATTCATTATCTCCTTTATGTATCAAGATGACTATGATATGTCGGCCTATCCTGATATGCTGGATGAGTTAGGACAGCGAGATTACCGCGTCAGCGTTATCAGTAAGGGATTGACTGGACGACACAACGACGATACACAAGGTATTGTCGAATGGTTCTTTAATCAATATAAAACGCTATTAATGAATAGTTTTGAAAGGGAGTTTAAATCGTGAGATACAAGGAAGAAGTCTATTTTGCTTATTGGGATATCCAAAGCGTATCTCAGTATCTATACGGTTCATCTGTCAAACTGTTAGATGGTGGTCATGTTTTGTATGAAAACCAGTTCATGCCTTCGGGGACAGTTATTCATGAATGGCATTCACGGGCAAACTATCAGGCCTTACGCAATACGAGTCAGCTTCCTGAATTGAAACGTGGGCAAAACTATATTTTTGGCAGTCATATAGAAACCATCCCAGAAAATTCAACATACTTAAAAGTTGAATTTATGGATGCTCGAGACGAAGAAATTTCGAATCAGATCATTAAACAGGGAGAGAGAGTCAGCGTATGCGTTCCAGATAATACACAATATTATAAGGTGCAGTTAGTCAGCTCGGGTTGTCATCGCTTCCTTTTTGAAGGGATTTATGTTGCTGAGGAGCAGTTGGCGGATTATACAGTGGATCGCTACTGGATTTCTGATTTGCTTCATCAGGATTCCGAGAAAGAAACGATGTATGTTTGCTTTACTGAACCTGAACTCAATCGAACAGGTTTTATTCCAGAACGTGTTCGTGAACATTTCTCAAATGTATTGATTGTTAATTCGTCTTATAGAGAAGCGCTCCTATACATGGAGGAACGTTTTTACGAAACCTTGCTTGAAACGATTGAAGAATTAGCGCAAGAGCATCTTTTTGAAAAAGTGGCTTTTGTTGGTTATGGAGCGATTTCTAATATTGCGGCCTTGCATTACTCCAAACAATTTGGAAATTCATACGCTCTTGTGACGGATGAGTTTTTAAGCGAACTAGACTATCAACGCTTGCTGGAACGTTACCGTAATCGAGTAAATCCGCCTATTTTTAAAGAATTATTGCTACAGCAATTTAATCCGACAAAAGTTAAGGAATATGCGGACTTGAAGACTAGACCACGTGAACTAGCAAACATTGAATATTTATTAGATAAGTCATTTTTACTTCAAGCGATTGACTTGGAAAAGATTGAAGAGTGGATGAGAGAGAATGAAAACTAAACGATTCAATTTGACCAACTCCTATAAACTAATGCGTTACAAAAAGATTTTGGAGAAGGTTAATAAACTATCTGATAGTTATGCAGCTATGTCAAATGAGAAACTGCAAGCTCAGACAAAATGGTTTAAAGAACGCCTTTCTGGAGGAGAAAGTTTGCAGTCCATTTTGCCAGAAGCGTATGCAACCATTCGTGAGGCAGCCAAGCGTGTATTAGGATTATATCCTTATAATGTTCAGGTTTTAGGGGCCTTGGTTATGCAAGACAATCAGATTGCAGAAATGAGAACAGGGGAAGGAAAAACCTTGACAGCTATCCTTCCTTTATACCTAAATGCTTTGACGGAAAAAAGTACAATCCTAGTCACGGCCAATGAATATTTGGCAGCGCGTGATGCTAAACAAATGGCACCCGTTTTTCGATTTTTAGGAATGACAGTTGGGGTTGGTGTCTCGGACGATCCGACAAAAAAACTTAAAATTCCTCAAAAACAACAAATCTATAAGAATGATATTGTCTATACAACACATAGTGCGTTAGGGTTTGATTACCTAGAAGAAAACTTGGCGACATCTCAATCAAAGAAGTTTTTGCCAAAATTTTATTTTTGTTTGGTCGATGAAGTAGATGCAGCCTTGCTAGATAGTGCGCAGATGCCTCTAATCATTTCAGGTTCTCCTCGGGTGCAATCCAACCTCTTTCTCTCGTGTGATGAGTTTGTAAAAACTCTAAAAGAAGGGGAAGATTTTAATTTAGACTCCACTCGGACATCGGTATGGTTGACGAGAAAAGGAGTAAAGGAAGCAGAGGTTTATTTCCGCGTTCAGAATGCCTATGATCCAGATAATTACCAGCTCATTCGCCAAATTAACCTAGCTTTGAGAGCCAACCACTTATTTGAAAAAGATCGTCAGTACACGGTGGATAATGGTGAAGTTAAACTGATGGATGAGGCGACAGGGCGTCTCTTGGAAGGGAATAAACTCCAATCAGGATTGCACCAAGCGCTAGAAGCCAGAGAACGTGTGAAAATCACATTGGAAACGCGTTCGATGGCCTCTATTACCTATCAAAATTTATTTAGAATGTTTCCAAAATTAGCAGGAATGACGGGTACTGGTAAAGTTTGTGAGGAGGAGTTCAGAGACGTTTACGACTTAGGAGTCGTAGTTGTTCCTACACGAAAACCCAATTTACGAATTGATTATCCAGATGAAATCTATCTCACGATTCCTCAAAAATTATATGCTTCATTGGAGTATATCAAAAAATTACATAAAAAAGGTCAGCCAGTTTTAATTGCGACAGGATCAGTTGGAATGTCTGAGATTTATTCTATGCTCTTACTCCAAGAGGGAATCGCCCATAATGTGTTGAACGCCCATAATGCAGCGAAAGAGGCTGAGATGATCGCACTGGCGGGTAGACGTTCTGCAGTGACGGTAGCAACATCAATGGCAGGTCGTGGAACAGATATTATCTTGGAAGAAGGGGTTGCTGAGTTGGGTGGACTTGCTGTTGTTGGAACAGAGAGAATGTCCAGTGAGCGAGTCGATTTGCAGCTTCGCGGTCGTGCCGGACGACAAGGCGCTCCAGGATTGAGCAAATTCTTTATTTCTCTTGAGGATGATCTTATTTCCAAGTCTGGTAGCAAATGGATTAGTGAGTACTATCACAAAGAAATTGCAAAACCAGAGGAAAAACAAAAGATTCATTTGACCTCTCGTCGTATTAGATATGCGGTTGAAGAAGCTCAGAAGAATAGTGATAACGCGTCAGCGGCTTCCAGACGTTCAACGGAACGATATGATGAAAGTATCCGTATTCAGCGACAGATTATCTACAATAAGCGTAATAAGCTCATCTCCCATCCAGACTTTGATTTGACCTATTTCTTGTCTACCCTATCGGATGCAGTGGACATTTATACAAGTAAAACACCGTTTAAAGAGCGGGCGGATTTGTTTCGCTTTGTTTTGGATAACATTAGTTATTACTGCGAGGATATTCCAGATGATCTAGATGTTACGGATTTACGGCAAGTTAAAAAGTTTTTATCTGACCTCCTTGTTTCAGAATACCAGCAGAAAAAAGATAAAATCAAGGATTCAGAGTTGTTCAATCAATTTCAACGAACTGTTGTTTTGAGAGCGATAGATGACTGTTGGGTTGAGCAGGTTGACTATTTACAGCAATTTCAAGGTTTGGTGTCTAGTCAAGGGTATGCCCAAAAAAATCCTGTCTTTGAGTTTCATAAAGAAGCTTTTAAATCATACAAAAGAATGAATGCAGATATAAATCTAAACATTATAAAAAATATGGCATTGAGTTACATTAATATTAAGCCTTCTGGGAAGTTAGAAGTTTTCTTTGGCTAATACTTTGACAGATTCTGTTGTAGACTTTATAATGATGATATAACTGTATTTTTGGAGAAAATCATATTATGAGTAAAAATAATAACAAAGAGCTAAAGGGATTTAAACGTTTGATATCAAAGTTTAAGCAAACGGGTAGGGAAGATAGTGATTACCGTAGCCTAGATGCAACTAAATCAAAGCCCGTTAGTCGAAAACTCAAAGAGCAAAAGGAAATTATTCTGAGTGCTAGTGAAGATCTCGAGTTACCAACAGAGTCAGTTTCTGTCATGGAAGCCTTAGAAGACTTTCAGGAAAGGAACAGTTTGGGAGTAGCTGACTTGATAAGGAATGTTAGTCAGAGTTTGTCAACTAGCGCTTTAGCTTCCCTCAGCCTTTCTGTCGCAGATTCGTACAGTGAGTCGTTTAGCCAGAGTATATCAGCAAAAGGACTCTCGCTTCGAGAGTCCATGTCTGAGAACTACTCATTAGCGGTCTCTTCTTCAGAATCTGAATTTGGGTCTCTTTCCTTGGTTGATAGTCTCTCTATTTCTGAGCATTTGACAGAGGAGTCCCTTTGTCAGGATACGGACGCATTCTCTTTGAGTGAAAGTATTGCATACTCAGAGCCTCTTTCTTTGAATGAATCAGAGCAAGCGAGTCAGAGTGTTTCCGAGTCTGAGTTCTATAGCCTAAGCCAAAGTGAGTGGGAATCCGTTTCAGAATCCCAAAGCATTTCAGAAGCAGAGTGGTGGAGTTATTCTGAATCAGAACAAGCGAGTCAGAGTGTCTCCGAGTCTGAGTTCTATAGCCTGAGTCAGAGTGAGTGGGAATCAGAATCCCAAAGCTACTCAAAATCAGAGTGGTGGAATTATTCCGAATCAGAACAAGCAAGCCAGAGTGTCTCCGAGTCTGAGTTCTATAGCCTGAGCCAGAGTGAGTGGGAATCGATTTCAGAATCCCAAAGCATTTCAGAAACAGAGTGGTGGAGTTATTCCGAATCAGAACAAGTGAGTCAGAGTGTCTCCGAGTCTGAGTTCTATAGCCTGAGTCAGAGTGAGTGGGAATCAGAATCCCAAAGCTACTCAAAATCAGAGTGGTGGAATTATTCCGAATCAGAACAAGCAAGCCAGAGTGTCTCCGAGTCTGAGTTCTATAGCCTGAGCCAGAGTGAGTGGGAATCGATTTCAGAATCCCAAAGCATTTCAGAAACAGAGTGGTGGAGTTATTCCGAATCAGAACAAGCGAGTCAGAGTGTTTCCGAGTCCGAGTTCTATAGCCTGAGCCAGAGTGAGTGGGAATCGATTTCAGAATCCCAAAGCATTTCAGAATCAGAGTGGTGGAGTTATTCCGAATCAGAACAAGCGAGTCAGAGTGTCTCCGAGTCCGAGTTCTATAGCCTGAGCCAGAGTGAGTGGGAATCAGAATCCCAAAGCTACTCAAAATCAGAGTGGTGGAGCTATTCCGAATCAGAACAAGCGAGTCAGAGTGTTTCCGAGTCCGAGTTCTATAGCCTAAGCCAGAGTGAATGGGAATCCATATCCGAATCCCAAAGCATTTCAGAATCAGAGTGGTGGAGTTTTTCCGAATCAGAACAAGCGAGTCAGAGTGTTTCCGAGTCCGAGTTCTATAGCCTGAGCCAGAGCGAATGGGAATCGATTTCCGAATCTCATTCCTTGAGTGAGATGATTTCTCATCTACTTTCTGAGTCCGAGTCGTTAAGTTTGAGCGAAATCCTCTATCTCAGTGAGTCCGAATCCTTAAGTCAAAGTCAACAAATATCTGAATCTTTAAGTCAAAGTCAGAGTGTAGCTGATTCGGTGAGTTTCAGGAAAGCATCCCTATCTCAATCCTATAGTATGTTAGAATCAGAATTTGGTTCCTATAGACAGAGTGTGGCGGAGACAGAGGTATTCGCGCATGACTTGCATGCTTCGGAACGTCTGTATAAGAGCCTCTCTGAACTGGATATGAGCCCTCTAACTCACCAGCAAAAAGTGCAAGAAGTGATGACACCTGAAATTTCTGAAGAAGGATTGTCTCAAACACATATTGCTGAGGAGCAACAGGAACTTGAAAATAGAGAGGAATCAATAAAGAATGTAGATTTGCAAGACTCTCTGAAACATCTGTCTCACTATTCAGAATCAAATGGTACAAATTTAAGGATGACAGAACGCCAACTCTACCACCTACTCAAACCAGGTTCGCAGCCTCTAGCACGTGACTTAAGAAATGTTGCAAGTGAATTGTCTGGTTTGGCTGCTATTACTCAAAAAAGGGAAGATGAGAAATCCTTCTAAAAAGAACTTGCAATCATTAACTAGAAATAATAAAAATCAAAAGGAGTCGCTATGATTAGAAATATGATGTCAAATAGTAACAAAGGTTTGGGTACTACAGATGTACTACCAGTTGACCAATCTCGGATAGAAGTTTTGAATGGAACAGTTGACTACAAAAATGTACCTTTAGGATCTTATGATATCCTAGGGAGATTTGCTTCAGCAGGTCAGAGAGATTATACGGAAGAACTGAATTTGATTCAATCAATGGGTTTTAATGCCTACAGAATCTCGATCTCTTGGGCACGCATCTTTCCAAGTGGTGAAGAGTTGCAGCCGAGTGAAGAGGGGTTGAAATATTATGAAGCAATCATCGATGACGTATTAGAAAAAGATATCGAACCGATTGTGACCTTGAGTCACTTTGACCTTCCGCTGAATCTATATGAAAAATATGGAGCTTGGAAAAGCCGCAAGATGATCGAACTCTTTGAGCGTTATGCAGAAGCTGTCTTTCAGTACTTTAAGGACAAAGTGAAGTATTGGATTACCTTCAATGAATTCAACGTTTTGCACCATTTGCCGTTTCTTGGTGGGGGATTGTCTTTTGGAGCAGATGACAATCAAGAACAGATGATTTGGCAAGCAGCTCATTATCAATTGGTTGCTTCTGCACGTGCAATCAAGCTCGGAAAAGCAATCAATCCAGAGTTTCAGTTTGGTGGGATGATGGTTGTTAGTAAAAATTACAGTCAGCAAACTGAAAATGCTATTGATGTAATGGAAGCAGAAGTCAAAGATAGGGAAAATTATTTGTTTACAGACGTGCAAGTTCGTGGATACTACCCAAATCACTTTTTACGTCGTTTGGAACGTGATCAAATCGCCTTGGATATTGAAAATGATGACCTCTTTGTCCTAAGAGATGGGAAAATTGACTTTGTCAGCTTCAGTTATTATGCATCAAGCAATTCCCAAGAAGTTTTTATCAACAAATATGCAAGTAATGGCCAAAATCAAAATCGCATTGATTCTGTTGGACTTCGTCTCGTGATGAACAATCTTTATGATCGTTACCAAAAACCACTCTTCGTCGTGGAAGATGATGTGGTCTTGGATGATTCAAATAGCGTAGCAACTGAAGAGTTGAAAACAAACATCCAGGAGATCGTGAAAACAGTCGAGTATGATGGTGTGGAATTGCTTGGCTATACACCGCTTACTTGGACGGAACTAAAATTTTAAAATAGGAAGTAATAACTCGAATTCTTTCTGGTCTAAGAAGTAGCGTTCATGTTTTTACTTTTAAAAATGTCTGACCTATCAATCAGACATTTTTTTAGAAATGGATGAGCTTTAAACTAAGTTCGGATTTTGCTTGATAGCGCTTCAGGATATTTTCCTTATTTGGAGCTTAGAAAAGAATAGCAATTTACGCTATTTTATGCTACAATGAGGAGTAGTAGTGTAAATTAGAATAAGTAAGGAATAGAGGGAGCAAAATGAGACTGAAGAAAACATTGTTCGGTAACTACCGTGCTAAGGAAGTCGAAGATTGTATCGAAGCATTAGAGGAAGGGTTCGATCGTGAAATTCAAAAGAAGAATGAAAAGATTGAATCCCTACGTAAAAAAATCGACTCTATGAAGAATCAAGAAAAAGAGATCGGTGAAGCAGTCATTTATGCCAAATCTCTTGTCATTGAAGCTCATGATAGGGCCGAAAAAGAAGCTAAAGAAGTTTTAGAAAAGGCACAAAAAGACTACTTAGATACGAGAGAATCTATTCTCGAAGAAATCGATACTCTGACCAAAAAACGGGCAGAGGTCGAGAGATTGTATAATTTACAAAAAGAAAAAATTAAAAATATTATTAGTCGAATTGATGATTTTCTAGAACTGGACGATATCGATGGTAAACCAAAAGATATCAAAAAAATTCAAGAATTACGTAAAGAACTTGATAGACCAGAGGAAGTTGCTAAGGAGAAAGAAGAGGTGGTGCCTGAGAGTGAGAAAATCCATCTCGAACAACCCCTTGCAAAAACAGGAACAGATAGTGCCATCTCTGTCAGCCACATCACTTCACGTCGCGCAAAACCCAAAAAGAAAGACGAAGATAAGTTCGACGATGATAAGGGCAAGAGAATCAAACGTCTTTCGAGAATTAAACGAGATAACTTTTTGTAAGAGGATAATCAAATATGACAATTTATAACATCAATTTGGGGATTGGCTGGGCGAGTAGCGGTGTAGAATATGCACAGATCTACCGTGCAAAATTGCTTCGTAGTGTTGGCTTAGATGCGAAGTTCATCTTTATGGATTTTATATCTGCTGATAACATTGAACATCTGACAAAGAATATTGGCTTTGAAGATTCTGAGGTTATCTGGCTTTATCAGTATTTTACAGATGTTAAAATTGCACCGACGACCTATACGCTAGCACAGGTCTTGGCGAGTTTCGATAAAGAGCCCCTCGAAATTATTCGGGACACCGATATGAAGACGATTCGACTTGTATTTGGTGATGGTGATTTTGTGACTTGTTATGCCTGTGACATGGACAAAGAATTGATTGAGCGCGCTGAAATTGTTTCGCGTGGTTGTTTGATTCAAAAAGAGTACTATACTTATACGAAGAATTTTATCGAGTATTTTAGTCCGATGAATGGTCATGCGCAATTATATCAACGTACCTGGCTCGATGAAGATGGCAGTGTGGCTTATGAGGAAATCATCAATGAAGTCGATGGTAGGCAGGAGACGCAAGTCTACCGTTTCCCAAATCATGTTTTCTATTCTAAGCAAGAGTTTGTCGCGCATTTTATAAGAAGTTTGTCTCTAACGGACAAAGATTTGTTGATCTTAGACCGAGAGACAGATATTGGTCAAGCTATCTTTGCTAATAAGGGCGCTGCAAAGCTAGTCGTCATCGTTCATGCAGACCACTTTAGTGAAAATCCTGCTGAGAAAGACTATATTTTATGGAATAACTATTATGAGTATCAGTTCGAATATGCTGACGAGGTGGACTATATCATTAACTCGACCGATGCGCAAACGAACCTACTCAAAGAACAATTCGCTCAATATACAAACATCAAACCAAAGGAAATCTTGACTATTCCAGTGGGAAGTTTGGATCAATTGCGTCATCCAGAAGGGGAGCGCAAGCCGTTTGGATTGATTACAGCTTCGCGCTTGGCAAGTGAAAAGCATATTGATTGGTTGATTCACTCTGTAGTGAAGGCACATGAGCAATTACCTGAAATTACTTTTGATATCTATGGTACGGGTGGTGAAAGAGCTATGTTGGAGCAGTTGATTCATGAGTTAAACGCAGAAGAGTATATCCGCCTGATGGGGCATCACCACATGGCAGATGTTTACCGAAATTACTCTGCTTACCTGTCTGCCTCTACAAGTGAAGGATTTGGTTTGACCTTGTTAGAAGCGGTTGGCTCTGGTCTGCCAATTATTGGTTTTGATGTACGTTATGGAAATCCAACCTTTATCCGTGATGGGGAAAATGGCTACTTGATTCCTGAGGCGCGTCCAGATGATCTGGATGCAATGACAACGGAATATGCAGAAAAGATTGTCCAGCTATTTACTCAACATTCCCAAGAAGATTTATCCCGTGTATCCTACGAGGTGGCAGAACCATATCTTGATGAACATATCGCCCAGCGTTGGTATGATCTTGTTCAATCTGCACAGCATCAGTAGAGATTCGAAAAGAAAGGCATAAACACTATGATTTGTTTATTTGAACGCTATGATCAAGCGAGTTTTGATTTGTTACGTTCACTTAAGGCAGCTGGGCTAGACTGCCCTGTTGTCGTGATCCGAGACGATGGCTACCTCGCACCTGATGTTGAGTCGCCTTACAGTTACTTTACTGGAGATGTGGCTTCAGAGGACGATCTACCTCTTTATTTTAACCTTGTTCCAAGGCCTCATTTGTGGGAAATCCGCTCGAGTAATGTTAATGGTGAAATCTTAGATATGGGTAAGAAACGTGCCAATATCTTTTACCGTCAACCAACACACGAACGTCGTGTGCGTGCAGTCGAGTGGTTGGATGATCAAGGCCGTGTACGTGCTGCGGACATTTACAATCGCAAGGGACGTCTCTTTGCACAGATTACCTATGATGATGCTCAACGTCCAACTCATACACGCTACTTTAATCAAGATAACGTAACGGTGATTATGGAAAATCATCTAACAGAGGATATTGTCTTAACTCTTGATGGAAAACGCCATATTTTCAATTCTAAGCAAGAATTTGTAATCTTTTACTTGCGATATCGTGGATATGATACAGATCGCATTATCTACAATTCTCTAGCAACACCATTTTTAGTAGCCGTTGGTCTGACTCCAAAAGAAGGACGAGCAGAGGATATTCTTTTCTGGCAGGAGCCGATTGGAGAGGAGTTGCCGGGTAACATGAAAGCAGCGATGCAGCTGCCTCATCGCAACATCCGTATTGCAGTACAGGATAAGCAAGTTTATGATAAAATACTCAAGCTTGCGACACCAAAAGAGAAAACTTACTTCCGCAATGTCGGTTATCTCTATCAATACCATCGCCTCAATAATATGAATCCAGAAGCCTTGATCCTGACGAATAGTGACCAAATCGAGCAAATTGAGTCACTTTTGACTCAATTACCAAATGTTCATTTCCATATTGGAGCGATTACTGAGATGTCAAGTCATTTGATGGAATTAAATCGTTATCCGAATATTTCCCTCTACCCTAATATTCGTCCAGCTAAGGTGAATGAACTTTTTGCTCGCTGTGACTTGTATCTGGATATCAATATCAGTGATGAAATTCTCAATGGTAGTCGAACAGCTTTTGAGAACAATATGCTGATTCTCAGTTTTGAGACGACTTGTCACAATCGTCGTTTCGTTGCAGAAAGCCACATTTATCCGGTGGAAAATGTATCAGCCATGGTAGGCAAGATTCAGGGAGTCCTCTCTCTTCCGTCTGAGATGGAGGCTGCTCTTGCTAAGCAAAAACAGGCGGCGAATCAGGCTGATCTGGAAGCCTACAAGGCAATTTTATAAGCTAATAAGACAAGGGCTTGCTTTCGATGAAAGCAAGTTCCTTTCTATCAACAGAAAAGGAGGAGCACATGTCTAACAAGGACAATGGAATTTTACAAGAACATATACGAGAACAGCTAGATAATCGAAAGAAACCCCTAAAAAGGGAGAAGCAAGATTTTAGCATGATTGCTGTGTTGGGCGGAGTTCTCTTTCTCGTCACCCTTTTGGTCACGCTACTCATGCAGTTGGGACGCTTTTTCTAGGATTTTTTCTGGATGGAGGAGGTCTCTAGAACAGATGAACCTTGACGATTTGCTCGTCAAGGTTTTTTGTCTCTATCTAATTGAACTAGTGTGAAAGGTGGGTCTAGGAATTTCGAAAGATAATAAAACGCCTTCAATAATTTGAATCTTAAAAGCGAATTTTAGATAAAAATTAGGCGTTTTCATTGGTCATTTCGAGTATAAATGCTTGAAAAGGAGGAGCCGTTTTGGTAAAATGATAAATGGTATATACTAGATAAAAGTAACTGGTATATCCCAGATGGAATCTGCTTTTTGAGTCAACGGGATAAAAACTGAAACTGACTGCGGTTTTATTATCTTTGGTTTTGAGAGGCAGCGCAACTACGCTTTGTTAATGGTCATGAGGTTAACAAAGGGTCGCAATTGGATAAAAGAAAGGAATAGAATGTTTCGAAGTAAAAAATTTAACAAAGATTTCGAGATCGTAGATGAGAAAAAGCGTTATAAGCTTTACAAGTCGGGTAAAAACTGGGTAAAAGCCTCGAACTCTCAATTGGATCTCTTCCGTATTGGTGGGATGGGCGAAGTTGTCTCTAGTACCCTGTCAGACACTGAAGAACTTGATCACGCACACCTTAGTTTTAACACGCTAGCGGGTATAGGGGGAATCCTGGCCGCGGGAGCTGCAGGATTTGTGATGACTCAAGAGCAAACTGTTTATGCGGATGAAACATCTGAGTATGCAGAAAAGGATAAAACAGTCATCGCTGCTGAACCAAAAGCAGCTGAAACAACTGAAACAAGTACTAACTCAATCATTGCTCAAGCGCAAGCAGAAGTAAAGAAAGCTCAAGCGGAACAAGCATCTGCCTCAGCTTCTGTATCAGTCAGTCAATCTGTTGAGGCTCAAGCGAGTGCGAGTCAGTCAGCATCTGTAAGTGCTTCAACATCAGCGAGTCAGTCAGCATCTGCAAGTGCTTCAACATCAGCAAGTCAGTCAACTGCTCCAGCATCTGAGTCAGCGAGTCAATCAACATCAGCTCCTGTATCAGCTTCAGCAAGTGCAAAAGCATCTGCATCAGTAAGCTCTACACCATCAGCGTCAGCAAGCGCTCCAGCACCTGCCTCTGTAGTTGAGAGTACATCAGTTGTTAGCGAACCATCAGCTCAGACTTCTGTGTCTACCTCAGCTTCAGCATCGCTCAACCTTAAGGTCAACCCTGCGGCAAGTCTTGTATCAGGTAGTGCTAACCAAAGTTTGGCAAGCGCAGCTCTTAGCACAAGCCAAGCAGCAACGACTAGCAACAACATCGCAGCTGGTGTTGTAGCAGACAAGAACCAAGCCCAAGGTAAGGATACAACCAAGCAAGCTGAGAAAGACCAAGCGGCAGATAAGCAAGTAACAACTGCACCGAAAAAGGGTTACTCTGGTTTCCGCCAAGGTATTCCAGGTATTATTGACTCTGAAGCTGGTGTATTTCTTACCGATACACCAAATGGTCAATATGCCAAGAGATATCCAATTCCTGATCAAACAGCTTATAAACCAATGCCTGAGACACATGTTTATTTCCATAATGGACAAAACAAGCACTTTAATGGTACTTGGAAGCAGGAGCATATTGCTAGAGATGCCCTCTATATTTCTGAGACAGACACTAATCGTTTGAAACAACTTGGTCTTAACTATCGATTGGATGTTGTGCAAGTACGGAGTCAACAAGGTCAGATTGGATATTTACCACGTTTGACTATGTG
Organism: Streptococcus sp. WB01_FAA12; assembly: GCF_012843315.1. GTDB lineage: Bacteria > Bacillota > Bacilli > Lactobacillales > Streptococcaceae > Streptococcus. The sequence goes on along the minus strand of NZ_JABAEX010000009.1, from coordinate 1,857 downwards.
GGGTTATCCAACGCCTGTCAAAGGGAACTTGGTATTGTTCAATGTACGAGTTAGTGGCGCAGGTGGTCAAGGAGTGGTTAATCAAGCTACAATAAGCTTCAATGTTACTCGTAACCCTCGATATGAGAGTGAATCTACATCTGCAAGTCAATCAACGTCAGCATCAACAAGTACACAGTCAGCTTCAGAATCAATGAGTTTGAGCGCGAGTCACTCTGCGTCAATTAGTGCTAGTCAAAGTGCGTCAGCATCTATCTCAGCAAGTATTAGTGCATCAACGTCAGCCAGTGCGAGCCAAAGTGCATCAGCAAGCGCGAGCGTGAGCCGTAGCGTATCAGCTTCTGTATCAGGAAGCCAAAGTGCGAGTGCATCACTCAGCGCAAGTCGTTCAGCCTCAGCAAGCGTAAGCTCAAGCCGTTCAGCAAGTGCATCACTCAGCTCAAGTCGCTCAACATCAGCGAGCGTAAGCTCAAGCCGTTCAGCGAGTGCATCGCTTAGTGCAAGTCGCTCAGCTTCAGCAAGCGTAAGCTCAAGCCGTTCAGCGAGTGCATCGCTTAGCGCAAGTCGCTCAGCCTCAGCGAGCGTAAGCTCAAGCCGTTCGGCAAGTGCCTCAGCGAGTGCATCACTCAGCTCAAGTCGCTCAGCCTCAGCAAGCGTAAGCTCAAGCCGTTCAGCAAGCGCCTCAGCGAGTGCATCGCTTAGCGCAAGTCGCTCGGCCTCAGCTAGCGTAAGTTCAAGCCGTTCAGCGAGTGCATCACTTAGTGCAAGTCGCTCGGCCTCAGCAAGCGTAAGCTCAAGCCGTTCAGCAAGTGCTTCAGTAAGCTCAAGCCAATCAGCATCAGCATCAGCATCAGCATCAACTAGTGCATCAGTATCTGCAAGCCAAAGTGCATCAGCGTCTGTATCAGCTAGCCAAAGTGCATCAGCAAGTGCCAGCCAATCAGCATCAAACTCAGCAAATGCTAGCCAAAGCGCTTCAGCGTCTGTATCAGCAAGCCAATCAGTAAGCTCAAGTCAATCCGCTTCAGCGTCTGTATCAGCTAGCCAAAGTGCATCAGCTTCTGTAAGTGCAAGTCAATCAACTAGCGCATCAGTATCTGCAAGTCAATCCGCTTCAGCATCAGCATCAGCTAGCCAATCAACTAGTGCATCAGTATCTGCAAGCCAAAGTGCTTCAGCGTCTGTATCAGCTAGCCAAAGTGCAAGCATCAGTGCGAGCCAATCAGCATCAAGCTCAGCAAATGCTAGCCAAAGTGCATCAGCAAGTGCGAGCCAATCAGCGTCTGTATCAGCTAGCCAAAGTGCATCAGCAAGTGCCAGCCAATCAGCATCAAGCTCAGCAAATGCTAGCCAAAGCGCTTCAGCGTCGTCTGTATCAGCGAGCCAATCTGCGTCAATTAGTGCAAGCCAAAGCGCATCAGCGTCTGTATCAGCTAGCCAATCAGCATCTGTATCCGCTAGCCAAAGTGCTTCAGCTTCTGTAAGTGCAAGTCAATCAACTAGCGCATCAGTAAGCGCAAGCCAAAGTGCTTCAGCATCAGCATCTAACAACCAGAACTCAGCTTCTATCTCAGCAAGCGCGAGCCAGTCTGCGTCAATTAGTGCGAGCCAAAGCGCATCAGCGTCTGTATCAGCTAGCCAATCAGCATCTGTATCAGCTAGCCAATCAGCATCTGTATCAGCTAGCCAAAGTGCTTCAGCTTCTGTAAGTGCAAGTCAAAGCGCATCAGCGTCTGTATCAGCTAGACAATCAGCATCTGTATCAGCTAGCCAAAGTGCTTCAGCTTCTGTAAGTGCAAGTCAATCAGCTAGCGCATCAGTAAGCGCAAGCCAAAGTGCATCAGCATCAGCATCTAA
>NZ_JABAEX010000008.1 GCF_012843315.1 Streptococcus sp. WB01_FAA12 | reverse complement strand
TACTGCTGCTTCTACCGCGTTCACACCACCTGTAAACTCTGGTTTCTCAACTATCGGTGCTGGCTGATCTCCTACTGTACTAAGTGAACCTGTGTACTCTGGTACTTCATCTACTGCTGCTTCTACCGCGTTCACACCACCTGTAAACTCTGGTTTCTCAACTATCGGTGCTGGCTGATCTCCTACTGTACTAAGTGAACCTGTGTACTCTGGTACTTCATGTACTGCTGCTTCTACCGCGTTCACACCACCTGTAAACTCTGGTTTCTCAACTGTCGGTGCTGGCTGATCTCCTACTGTTCCAAGCGGACCTGTGTACTCTGGTACTTCATCTACTGCTGCTTCTACCGCGTTCACACCACCTGTAAACTCTGGTTTCTCAACTGTCGGTGCCGCTTGGTCTCCGGCTGTTCCAAGTGGGCCTGTGTATTCTGGTACCTCATGCACTGCCGCTTCAACCGCATTGACACCACCTGTGAATTCAGGAACCTCCAGAACTGGTGGTTGTTCTTCACCCTTACTTGATTGAACCGATTCTTCTGTTAATTCTTGATGGAAGCTTGCCAATTCATAAAACTCAGCCTTGCCACCTTCCCAGACTAATTTGACGTCTAGAAGAGAGCCACCATTTCGGATAGCGAAGGTTTGGAGACTAGATGTAATGGCACCGAGGTCTGCCCAGCTGTCTTGACCATCCTTGAGTGTTCTAGCAAGAATGCGTGCTTTCGCTCCTTCAGGAAGACTAGAGACAAGACGAAGATGGTTGGCATTAGTTGGCTCAGACAAGTGATACACCAATTCTCCCTTGTCTTTTTCAGACTTATAGCTGGTCAAGACTTTGCCGTCTACAAGATTGTTGTAGAGGTTGCCTTGGCTTTCTCCACCGTTTCCTTCTACTGTTGGATCATTGATTGGTTTGACAAATTCACCATCGTTGATAACCAATTCTGTAAAGCCTACAAAACGAGCATCATAGTCTGCAGTATAGAGAACACGGAGATAGTTAGCTTTGACTGGTGTCGTCAATTCACCTTCGATGTAACGATTTCCTGGCATCTTAGAATCATGTGTCCAACCATCTGTCAATGAATCATCGTGTTGGCTATTGGCCACACCATCTCCTACTGTCACAACATCTGTCCAAGTTTTACCGTCTTGGCTGACTTGGATCTTACCATCACGAAGGTAGTTTTGAGTTCCGTCTTGGATGTAGGCTCTAATCTTCTTGATAGTGCGTTCGCTACCAAGTTTCAAGGTCACGTGGCCATCTTTATGGGCATAGTCTGAAAACTCAACGAAGTTGTTGTAAACACCGTCAAACAATTGATCTAGGTTGTTCAGTTTACGAACATCATTGCTGCCGTATGCTGGGTGAATTCCCATTGAAGTTGATTCCAATTTTGTTGGTTGCACTTCTTTGGTCGTCACAAGAAGAGAAGTGGCTGTCACAGCTTGTTCCTGATCTGTTTTGTTGACCAGACGCACATAACGTACTAAGTGGGTTGCCACAGATCTGTCTTTCAACTGGCTAGCTGGCGTCCATTCTTGCGCATTTGCAGAATACTCTAGGCTAAGAGCAGGGTTGGCCTGACCTTGGAACTGGATGCTCTTGACCTGATGGATACGGTCAAGCTTCATACCTAGATAGCTATTTGCAGGAAGTTTGGTTCCAGCTGGAATTTGAAGTTCATAACGTCCCAAGCTATCCACTACTGGCGTTTCCTTCAAGGCATCGACGTTGGTGTCCGTTAACTCACTGCTTCCAGAGCGTGTCTCAACAGAGAAGTCTTGGATACGCCACCAGAGGTCGAGGGCCTTGGTATTGCGTACTCGGATGTAACGAGCATTGATAGCTCTGGTCACTTCCTTGGTTTGTTCTCCTGATAGGCGATCCAACTCTTGCCATGCAATTCCATCTGTAGAGTACTCAAGTACACCTGCTGCAAGTTTATCACCCGTTCCTTGGCGAAGACGAACTTTAGTGACTGACTTGACTTCACCGAGGTCAAGCTGTGCCCAGGCATCTACTGGAGTTGTATTGCTACCGTCAGCATTTGCCATCATGACTTCTGTATTGTCCTTGCCATCAGTGATTTGACGAGCTGAGGTATTTAGTTTGTAAACTAAGTTTGGGCTAAGACTAACTGTCGTTGCTTGTTGGCTACGAGCTTTTTCAACTGGCCGGTTGACTGCAATTTCCTGAACTGCAAACCAAGTATTTTCACGGTCTGCTGTCGCAATCATGCGAACTGCCTTGGCCTTGATATTGAGATTTTCAAACTTAAGAAGGGATTCATTTCCGACATAGCTTGGCTCTTTCAAGGTTACCCAGTTGTCATTTTCATCTTGATACTGTACTTCTGCCTTACTAAAGGTATCACGTGGATTTGCCTGCGTTCCCATAGCAAAAGTCAAAGTTTGAATCGCTACCGGCTTGTTGAACTTCATACCAATATAATCACCTGTCTTGATGCTATTTGGTGATTTAATAATCGCATGAGTTGCCAAATCGCCGTCCGTTACTTCTGCCAAGCCACCCTCTACATCTGTTCGATTGGTGATAAAGGTACTGATGATTTGATCTGGATGCAAGACTTTTTGAACTTCAGACGCTAGAACTTCCTTCAAGGATAGGATAAATGGACGAATATGTTGAACACCCAATTCAGCCTTTTCCATATGGTCTACATAATGGAAGGTGTGAGTTTGAGACTGTTCGTAGAACTTCAAACCTTTATAGTAGCTATCCCAAAGTTTGGCTGCATCGTTTGTAGCCATGGCTTCAGTTCCTGTAAGGAAGGCATCGAGAGCATTCATTTGATCGATTGCATTATCCAACCAATAGTGGATTTGGGCAACCATCTTTTTATCGCCTGATGCTTTATAGAGCTCAGCTGCTTCTTTAATCTTGGTAAATTCTGCACGCAAGGCTGCACGTTCAGCAGTCACATCCTGACCTGCTTTGAGTTTGGTCATGAAGTCTGTTAATTTTGGAGCCAAGTCTACAGATTCTTCTAGTTTGACGACACGATTATCCATGTTTTGGTTGATCATGTGCTTACCAAGTTCGCGGAAGGCTGCTGATACCTTGCTATCTTCAAAATGACCATTTTCTACAAAGTTGAAGGCAATATCATTGATTTTCTTAGCTTCTTCTTCTGATTTCCACTGTTTCCATGAGTATTGAGCTCCTGCAAAAAGGGCAATCTTAGATGGTTCAGACTGTTGCATTGGATTCAACATGATACCAGACAGCAAGCTTGGATCCACATTTGGATGAAGGAATTTCTCACCACCACCTAGAATCAAGTGTTGTTTAGAGTTATCTGTTACTGGCCAGTTAATCCAAAGTGAAACGGGGCGATAGGTCTTGCCACCTGCGGATAGATTATTTTTAAGAGTTGAAAGGAAGCTTTCAGAGACTTCACCCCAAATCTTACCACCCGTCAAGGTCATGGATGTTGAACTTGGGAGATTTTCATTGAGGGATTTCAACTCATCCTCACGTCCATTACCCCAATACTGGCCAGGAACAAAGATCATTTCTTTACGAAGACCGCTGTAAGTTCCCTGCATTTCAGTCAACCACTTGGTCATATCTTGCATCAAGCGATTGTAGCTATTGTAACCTCCGACTGGACTTGGTGCATCATCTGCTAGGATACCAAATTCACGGACACCCACTTTCATCAACTGGGTAAATTTAGCCTTGATGGTTGCCAAATCTTCTTGGTAATGCGCTTCATTGCCAAAGCGGATGCGGTTGTTCATGAATGGATGGATAGTCCAGACATAGCGGGTTTTACTTTGATTTCCGACACGAGCAAGTTCACGGATTTCAGCTAGTTTTTCTTCTGGATAGAGTTCACGCCATTTCTTGTTATGGTATGGATCATCTTTTGGTGCAAAGAAGTATTGGTTCAATTTCAAATCGCCACCATAACGCATGAGCTCTGCACGATCGGCATTCGACCATGGATTTCCATAGTAACCTTCGATGAAACCACGATTCTTGAGCTCTGCGTAATCTTCTACTGTCACATTACGAAGGACTGGTACTTGGCTTTCCTTGAGCATGTGTTTCAAGGTTGTCAAACCATAGAAGACCGCATCTGTGTCTTTTCCGACGATGGAAATCGAGTTATCCTTGATGCTCAAAACATAGGCATCAATCTTGTCAAAGAGACCGGCTGAAACCTTGGACAAGTTTTGTTCTGCTTGTGAACCTTGTCCATGTACTCCAAGATAGATATTGGTTGCACCAGCAACTGCAGATTTACCAGTTGTATAAGATACTTGATTATCCTGCAAGACACTCTTCAAGCGATTGCGAGTATAGATGTCGAGTTGATCGCCCATGACCAGATTGACTTGCTTACGAAGGGCTGTAACACCTTCGCCATAGGTTACTTTTTGTGGCGTTGGGAAGACCTTGTACTCTTTCTTGAGATAGTCTGCGCTCTTGCTAGCAGCTGCAATGCTGTCTTCGCTAGCTGGTTTACTTGCAGTGAATTGATCCGCCAATTCAACTGTTCCATCACCGGTTTGGTCTACTTTTGGTTTTTCAGGAGTAATTGGTGGTTGAGGCTGGCTTGGTTCAGGTGTTTCTTGTCCTTCTTTGGCAGGTTTCAATAGATGAACTTCCGCCGCACTTGCAAAACCACCAACGCCTTCCAAGATTTTCAACTCAATCTTGTTGGTATGTACCGCCGCAAAGTTGACTGTTTTTTCTTGGGCATTGTTGTCCCAGTTTCCTTCTGAAACCTTGACCATTTGGCCATCTTTTTGTGCGTAGATTTCGTAGCGAGTAACGACACCATTTCCACCACCTGGACGTGGGAGATAAGTCAAGCCATTGACTTTTTCTGCTTCTTTCAAGGTCATAGTAAGGGTGTATGGCGCAGTGTCACCAGTCCACTTAGTATGCCAGAAGGTATTTGGATCATTGTCAAAGGCTTTCTCAACAGCTCCTTCAGTCGCTGTTCCTGGCAATTCTTGGCTACTTGCAGTAGCAGTGAATTTGTCATTTGCAATCAAACGAGGATTTACAAAAGGCTTATCAGTCAACTCAGCGCTGTGCAAGATTCCCTTGAAGCCACCGATACTTTCAAGTGGCAATACCAAGCTTGTATGAGCCAAACGTGGATGCGCAGGATCCGCGATACGCTCAATTTTTTCACCATCCACATAGACTTCTGTTGATTGTGGCTTAGTCACGATAGAGATTTGATAGCGTTTGTTCTTTTCAAGTTTTTTCTTGAATTGGATATGGAACTGTTCAAATTGATAAGCGAGGTAGCCATCTTTATCAGCTAGATAGATACGGTTGTCCCCACTTGTTGAGAAGGTTTGTTCACCGTCTCCAGTGATAGTTACATCAAACTTCAAGACATGACTTGGACCAACATCACCTGCTAAGCCTTCGATGCTGCTGTCTTTCTCAAAAGCCAATCCATTTTCTGTTGCAGTTACTTTCTTCGTTGCATATTCTTTCACCTTATCTGGAGTGATGTTGAATAGTTCCTCTGAAGCAATTGCTTTTTCAGGGTTAGACTGTGGCGCATAAGGACTAGTTGGTAGGGTACGTTCTGCAAAGGTCGTAGCCGCACGGTCAGATCCCCAAGTGCGCTCCGCAGTGGTTTGCATGCTCTTGAAGAAGCGTTTAAAGATATCATAAGAGGTCAAGCCTGTCTCATGAAGGTCGATATTGTCATTCCAAACCGCATGACCTCCTCCGATAATACTTGGATGAGACGATTCAAGAAGCGGACCTCCACCTGTTCGGAAGTCGTTTGGTGTCCAGCTATTGTATTGGCGCTCATAGTTAGCATAATCCCCGTAGGCTGCTTGACTATTACTTCCACTTGGGACACTATATGTCGGCACATCCGTGATATTGATAATCTTAGCTCCTTGAGCAATGGCTTCATTAGGACGTTGCCAGTGAATACTCCAAATATCAACTTCTACTCCGTTCCAATCAACAGGAGTGTTTCCACGTTTCGCACTGAGCGAGCCCCAGATACGTGGTGTATAGCCCTTAGATTTTATATATTGAATCAAATCATTGACATAACGACGATAGCTTTCTCGACTTCCGTAGTATTCATCCGTTCCGATATGAACAGTGGATACCCCATGAAGTGGTGCATCTGGACCATCGAGGAGTTTGTCATAGACGGATTTGACAAAAGCCAGCGTTTCATCGTACTTGTTATCCAAGTCTAGCATGGCAACTCGTTCGACATTATGCTTGCCTGCATAATCACTAAGACTTCCTTGATACATGAGGTCTGGACGAACCTTGACAAATGAAAGTGCGTGTCCTGGTGTATCAATTTCTGGTACTAGGTTGATATGAAGAGCCTTGGCCAATTTAATCAGATTTTGCATTTCTTCCTTAGTATAATGCTCATCTGATGTCAATTTTTGACCATTCTTACCGACAATATCTGTCTCCACACGGAAACCAGTCTTGGCATGTTCAAGTACATACTTGAGTTGTTCTTCTGGGGTTAAATTCTTACCTGCCAAGTGTTCCTTAAGGAAGATATAGTTATCATTCAAGTGCAACTGCAAGTCGTTCATCTTGTAGTAAGCCATGTTGAGCATGATATCTACAAGGGTGTCATAAGGGATAAATTTACGACCTGTATCCAGCATAAAGCCACGATGACTGAAACTTGGGAAGTCTCGAATTTCACCGTTTTGCAGATCCTTTTCTCCCATCTGAAGGAGCGTACGAGTGGCGTAGAAGGCACCTGTGTTTGTTGCAGCTTCGATGGTAATCACATCATCTTGGATAGTGATGCCGTAGCCTTCCTTGCCATAACCTTTGTTTTCAACCTTTTTAAATTCAATTCGTTTTTGTGCTTGCTTGTCACCTGTCGCAAGTTCCAATCCACGGCTTGCAAGGTCTGACTGGTAGAAGGTTGCAGCCTGATCAAAACCTGAATCACCTGTCGCAAGAACTGTATCTGAAGTGATAGAAGATTGGCCTTCTTTCCCATACCATTGTTGAACAGCTGGTGCTACTTTTGGTTTCACACCCACACCTTCGTCCTGATGTAGCCCCTTGATGACTACTTCAAACTCTTTGATAAAGGTATGACTGTCTTTGATTTGTTGGACCGTAACCTTGACACGTTGATCTGTCAGAGGTTGGTAGATGCGATTTTGAAGGTCAATCACACCCTGCTTGTTACTGCCAATCAGACTAACCTGACCCGGCAAACTTGGTAGGACAAGAGACTTGCCATCTTCAGCCACATCCAACTGATCAACTTGGCGGATATCCGTTACTTTACTATGGTCTGGAATATTTGAATAAGCTCGAATTTCTTGGATTCCAACGTTTCTCCAGCCCATTGTACCAGCTTGGTAATCATTGACCTCCAATTTGAGGTACTTCGCTTTGATACTTTCAGCTAGGTCTACTTTCTCATCTAAAACAGGATCTCCAGTCTTGGTATGAGCGAGTTTCCATTGTTTTTCTCCATTAGCGCCCACGTCTTCTTGACCTGCGTAGTAGAGACTCCAAGATTTGATATTTGGGTCATTTTGCCCATTGCGAAGACGACGATCCCAGTCAATTTCCACATGCTTGATGAGGGTAGTTTTTGGAAGAGTTAATTCGAAGGTTGGTTTTGGTACATCTCTGTCCGTTGCCCAACGAGTATTTTCATCTCCATCAATAGCCTTATCTGCAGTAAAGTTGGTACCAGTCTCATGGTTGTTTGCTGAAGCAGTAGTTCCCTCTAAGTGATTGAGATCTGGACGTTCTTCTACTTCTTGATTAGTTGGTTTAGTAGCAGGAGTATTTGTTTCTGCTGGTTGCACTTCTTCTTTAGGAATTTCAGATGTTTTTGGAACTGAAGGAGTCGTTGTTGATGTTGTTTTTCCTGTCTCTTTAGGTTTTGTTCCTTCTTCGGTTGCCTGGCTACCCTCTTGATTTCCTTCTGTTGCAGCTTCTGCATCCGCCTTTTCAAGCGCAGCGGCTAAATCATCTGGTAACTTATCCAGAGCTTGAACATGAGTGATACTTCCCTCTGTCTCTGAAGGTGCTGCTGTTTCTGCTGCCTGAACCATATTGGCTCCAAAGATACTAGCACCAATCATAACTGAGGCTGCACCAATTGCAAATTTGCGGATACTATAATGACAGCGTTTCTCAAAAAAGTGTTTGTCCATATTTCTCCTATTTCCTTTCATCCGCTTACGCTAGTAAGCGTTATCATTTCTCCTTTTAAAAAGGAGAGAACCAAGAGGTCCTCTCCAGGTGTTTGATTCATTTTCCGACTCTGACTCCCATAGAAGTCCAAGTCACTTATCCAAACAATATAGTTGTGGAATAAATAAATATCTATTCTTTTTTACTGTTAATAGCAAAGAGGGCGGCTGACAATGCTAGGCTGATTCCTGCTAGGAAGAGGGCTGTATCAGACTGGTCTTCTCCTGTTTCTGGGAGTGTCCTTTTGCTTTCTTCATTTTTCAGAGTATCTTTGATTTCTGATGTCTTTGTATCAACTAGTGGAGCTGGTGTCAACTTATACTCTGGTTTCTCAACAGTTGGTGCTGGTTCATCACCTGCTGTACCTAGTGGGCCTGTGTACTCTGGTTTTTCATGTACGGCTGCCTCAACTCCATTGGCTCCACCTTTGTATTCTGGCAATTCGTGTACCAAGGCTTCAACTGCATTGACTCCTCCCATGAACTCAGGTAGGTCATGAACAGCTGCTTCAACCGCATTAACGCCGCCCTTGAACTCAGGGACTTCATGTACAGCTGCTTCAACCGCATTAACGCCACCCTTGAACTCAGGGACTTCATGTACAGCTGCTTCAACCGCATTAACGCCGCCCTTGAACTCAGGGACTTCATGAACAGCTGCTTCTGCTGCATTGACGCCGCCTTTGAATTCAGGGACTTCAAGAACTGGAGGTTGCTCTTCACCCTTGCTACTTGTAGGAGCGTCTGGTTTCGTAGCAGAATCTTTTAATTGATTGAGATAATCTGCGAAGAACTCGACCATTCTTTCCGTCAAGAGATGGTTATCCGTCGCATATTTCATGCTCGCCTGAACTCCAGCCACTTCCTCTTGATTTTCTTTGTCTGTCAATTTTTGAGCCTTAGCTAAAGCTGCTTCATATCCTGACAAGTCAAGCGGTGTTTCTGCTACCTGTGGACGGGTAAAGATGAGTTCCGCTGCAGATTGGTATTTATCTCCACCGTCTCCGTAAGTCTTTGTTCCCGTAAGGACGATTTTCTTAGCCTTGATTGTCTTACCAAAGTTAATGTCTTTTGGCTTATTGTTATCAGGCCAGTCCATCGCAGTGAAAGTGTGCTCCTTGCCAGACTCATCTGTTACGACGAGTTTCACATCTCTCAAGTTACCGTTTGAACCTGAACCACGTGGTACATAACGAAGTCCTGTAATTTCAGTAGGCTCTTTCAAGACCATAGTTGCAGGCTTGCCTACATCTCCTCCATCCCAAGATGTATGCCATAGGCTAGATGCATTACCATCAAAGGCATTTCCCAAGCCTTCACCAGCTTGAGCAGGCGCATCCAAACTTTCAAAGTCTTCTGCTACCAAGGCGGTCTTCTTCTGAACCAAAGCATTCTTCAAAGCCTCAATCTTGGCAATCTCTGCACGCGCTTCTTCGACACTGATATCATCATCTGCCTGACTGAGGTTAAAGACCGCCTCTTTCAGAGCATCCATAGACTCTTTCGTGTAGTTGGTCATGGCAACCGTTGGCAAGTAGTTCTTCAGAGCATTTTCTGTTAACATCTTACCTGTTAGGGTAATTTCTTCGATTTGAAGATTATCCATCATGAAGTCATTATAACCACGGAAGTTGGCATTTCCACCAGAATCACCACGAGTATTGCTTGCATTTCCAGTTGAGTAGATACCTACCCAAGTATCGCCTGTTTCTGCACCAGTCACGAGGAAGGTTGCCTTCTTGGCTTTCTTAGAATCTGTCCAGGTATTTGGCAATTCATGCATTTCCATGTTGCTTGCTTTCGTACTACGGCTGCCAGATTGGAATTCTCCCTTACCAACTACAAAGGCGTAGGTATTGTCAGAACCTGCTTCGTATTCAAAGGTTACACGGTAGGTCTTACCAGCTTCAAAGCGGAAGTTTTGTGGGATAGTTTGGTAAACCAAGTTACGACGGCTAACCAGTCCATTGGTCTTGAGTGACCAATTTCCATCGATAACATCATCAACTTTCTTACCGTTCCAACCACGTTGTGTATATGGATCATGCTTTTCAGACAAGTGAGTGCGGTTGTCTTCAACACCTTCGACACCGCCCACTACGAATGGGAAGATACCCTGAGCAACATTTTCAAAGTCTTGTTTGAAGGTGCCTTTACCTGTATCATGGTTTTCTCCGTACATGCTTGAATTGTTTTCAAAGGTACGAATTTCATCAAAGTAAGTTGCTTCATCACCAGCTTCGCGACTCAAAGTAAGAGTAACATTTGAGACGTCTGATCCAGTTGTAAAGAAGGCATACATGTTTTGGAAGTAACTTGTATTGTCAACTGTAGCATTGTCACGACGTGTATTATGGGCGTAGGCCTTAACATAGTTGAGCGCGAGAGACTTATTGGTATAGGTAGTCACTTCTTTTTCACCAGTATTCACAGTGATGCTTGCCTTGGCATTACTACGGTTATCGACACCGACATAAACGGCATACTTGGTATTTGGTTTCAAGCCAGTTAATTTCTGAGTGAGACTAACTTTTTCTTTGTTTCCTTGAATACGAAGCATTTCATTTGCGCCTTGTGATTTGACAATTTCCGCCTTAGAAGCATCGCCTGAAATGGTCCAATGTTTCAAGGTTCCACTGTTAAATCCTTGGTCATAGATGTGCATGCCTTCGCTCCATGACATTTCAGGATTGGTTTGTTTTGAACGGTAGAGAACGTATGGTTGATTTGCTAGAAGGTCTAGGGTAATCTTGCCATCTTTTACAGTTAGTTCTTGCTCTTCTGTCTTACCTTGGTCAGTTAGCTTGTAAAGGTAAACCTTGCTATTTGCCCAATCACTCGGAAGTGTCCAAGTTGTTGCGCCAGCTTGCGTATTGAAGTAGTACATCTTTTCCTTATCAGCAGGAAGTTTCTTACCATTTGCATCCCAGTTCCAAGGAGTCAAGTAAGCTGAACCATCTTGGATCACACGTCCGTTGAGAGTTACTGTACGTTCGCGATATTGTGGGCTATTGACATCATTTGACTTACGAGTCACAACCACTTTATTGTTGTCAGCATCTACCAATTCCACTCTCATTTCTGGAGTCCATTTATAGGTGCTACCATTATCGGTCATGGTAACTGGTGTACCATTTTCCCATTTGCTTACAGTGAAGTGTTGGAAATACTTGGTCATCAAGTCATGGGCAAACAAGTTGGTTACATAGCCATTGTAATCACTTCGTCCTTGCCAGCCTTCAAAGTCTTTCATGCTGTAGCCACCTAGAAGTGGATAGTCGGCTGCACCACCGTAACTTCTGTAGTCTCCTACCCAAGCATCTTTTTGGTGGTTACGGATAAAGCGGGTGATGGCACTGTTGATACCTTTATTGGTGTAACCACCGTAGGTCAAGTCAGCAGCCCAGTGATGGAAGGTAGAGTCGTACTCACCACCATGGCCCCACTCGATTGCAAAGCGCCAACCTTGCTTGTTGATTTCTTTTGCAAGAACGTGGGTAGCCCAGGCACCGTTATCACCTGATTGACCATTGCCCCAAACGTCCACATAGATAAAGTCGAGACCGTCACCAAGTTTTTTCTTCAAATCTTCCCAGCGAGCCAAGCGTCCATGCGCCAAGTCATAAGCAGCATCAATGTTGATACCTTGATCTAGCCAGTTCCAACCGTAGCTGTAGCTACCATCTGGATTCTTACGAAGGATTTTTTCATTGAAGTATTTAGACTCTGGATAGGTTTCAGAAGCGTTAACGTGGATACCTAGATGAGCTCCATATTTCTTCGCTTTCGCAATCAAGGTCTTGAAGTCTTCAACACCACCAATACGTTTACCAATATCAGCATAGTTCAAGTGACCAGAGTCATGACCTTCACTACCATAACCTTTAAGGAGAACACCTTGTCCTAGACCATCTGTGTGAAGATTGATTTTCTTGATACCATCCAAAGTCATGAGGAATGGGTTCTGTGCTTGAGAACCAAAGTTCATCGCGATACGATAAGCTGTGATATCCTTGACTTTTTCCCAACCTTGAGGGTTGTTCATGATGCTACGATAAGCAATAGCTCCATCTTGCCAATCCACTTTATTGTCTGCATTAGCATCTTCAGTGATAACAACCTTGGCACTTGGAAGTTCCTTGGTATACTCTGGGAAGACAATGCCCTTATAAGCTTTTTCCCATTGCCATTCAGAACTATGAATTCCGACATAGTTGGCATTTCCGACTGTTTCTTTGTAGGCTGTCAAGCGGGTCCAGTCATAAGAACCTCCACCGTAGCTGTTTTGAGAGTTACTCCAAACACCTGCAGCAAGCTTATCTGTAGAAACAAATCCATACATGTAACCCTTGGCTAGGTCTTTCATTGGATTGGTTACATCAATATGATCATCTCCGCTGACATGGGTATTATTTGACATGGTTGCCCCATCAAACTTAGCACCAGCTTGATCACTAGAAACAGAGACTAAAGCATTGCCAAGGAAACTAATGGAAGAAAGCAGTTTTCTTTCATCATCAATCTTTTGACCTGGGGTAACTTGATTATGGTTGACAATCTTGGTCACATCAAAGTGCAATTGATTATCCACAACTTGCAGACGAACTGTCATTTCCGCATTGATAAGGTTAGCATCATCGCGAAGCTTCATCAAGTATTCTGCAGTTGTCTCATTGATTTTTTTGTAAGTAACTTCAGGGGTGACTTCGTGCTTGTTGATAAATACTTTATTGAATTGTTGAACTTGTCCTGGTAAGGTATGCCCGTTCAAGCTGTATTCTTTAATACGTGGGAAGGCTTGGTCAATCACTGCTTTGAGGACCTTAGACTGGATCGTGTCATAAGTCACCTTGCTATCATCAACTTCAGGACCTGTTTCTTTTTCAGCAGGAGTATCCTCTGTTTTTACCCCCTCTTGGTTATCCGTTTTAACGCTAACAACTGTTCGCTCATCGCCATAGGAGCCTGCCTTGAGAAGAATCTTCTTCTCATTTTTAAGATGGTCATTGACCGCAGCTGGTAGAGTTACTGTATCAAAGAGCTTCACATCATTATTCGTTGCATTGAGTTGCCCATCTGACTTAAGGCTAATTGATAGACGGTTGGTTGATCCTGTTTCAGGTGCAGCGACACGACTACCTCTATACCAGGTGCTATCGGTTGGAGATTTATACTCCCAGAACCAGCCATCTTTGTCATAACCAACAAAAACATTGTTCTTGGTATCTTTAAATTTCAAGAAGACACCAAAGCGTGATTTGCCCTTTTCAGAATCATCTTTGAAGGTTAAATCAACCGTCGCATTTCCATTAGCATCAACTGTCAATCCTTGTTTTTCAAACAAGGCTGGTTTATCGCCATTGTCGTTCTGTGCAGTTGAAGACAATTGATTGTAGCGGACACCTTTTTCTTCACGAACCGTAACTGTTCCCTGTTGTTCTTTTTTCGCTACTGTTTGCCATTCAGCTGTTACTTTTTCAGGTGTTTCAGGTTTAGCAGCTGCAGGTTTGTCCTCTTTTGGTTTGTCTTCGGCTGGTTTTTCTTTCTCTTCCAAGTCTGCAGGTTTGACACTTGAAATTCCCTTCATGTGATCTTGGATCCATTTCAATTGAGCAGGTGAGAAGAGAATACCACCACTCCGTTGGCCAACAACTCCATTTTGATGAACACCGACTAGTTTGCCTTCTGTATCAAAGATACCACCGCCACTAGCACCCGGTTTCCCTCCTTGATAACCGATTCCTTGGACACCTTCTCCATATGGTTCTGCAAAATCAACTGTAGTATTGACAATCGGATTCAATTTCCCTTCTGGATAACCAAAGACATGGAGCTTATCTCCGATTTTCTTAACTACTGGCTTTTTGGTTACTTCAACAGGCGTATTTTCCAGAACAGTTCGCAAGCGAACAAGAGCCAAATCATTCTTGTAGCCTTTTAGGAAACCTTCACGATCCCAATGAATAATGTCTTTTTTACTAAATTTAACATCTGGTAGTCCTGGATAGGAAATGCTATAGATATCTCCATCACCATTATCATTGTCAACTACCTTGCGATTATTGCCATCTGGAACGTCTTTTATAAAGTTATGTGAAACAGTTAAAACAAGATTTTCGCCAATGACAATCCCACTACCTTCACCTGATGGTGTCTTGATTTTGACAGTTGCTCCGTAGTTTAATTCACCATTCTTGGTTTTAGCTACATCTTCTGGAACGAGATTCTCAGTATCTTTAGCTAATTGATCCTTGTCAACTTCTTTCCCTTTATCTTCAGCCTTATCTAATTTGCCCTCTAAGCCTTCTGGTAACTTATCTGAACTAGCTGGTTTTTCTTTTTCAAGTGCTAATAGTTCTTCTTCTGTCTTAGGTCCATCCGTAACTTCTGGAGACCCTTGGTCTTCTCCCGCCTTTGGCGCTTCAAAATCACGCCCATCATTCTCTTTTGCTGTTGCAAGAGCAGCAGCTAGATCCGCTGGTAAATTCGCTGTGGAGCCAGACTGCACGCTATCTGCAAGAACTGTACTTGTCCCAAAGAATGCAGCCCCAATCATAACAGAAGCAACACCTAATGAAAATTTCCGAATACTAAATTTACAGCGTTTTTCAAAAAATCGTTTATCCATGAACTCCTAAATCCTTTCATTTTTGAGTAAGCGTTTACATTCTTTTTTTAAAAAATACTCCTTCCTCTGAAAGTGCAATGCTTAACCCTGATAAATAAAAATAATTACGCTTTTAATATAACAAATAATGGCTGAGAAAGCAATAGGAAACAAGTAAAATTAACGAAAATTTTCTCTATTCTGAGAAAATAGGCTCCAAATTTAGAATCTTTCTTTACAAATGTAAAAAAGGATTCAGCATTCAAGAGAAATACTAAATCCTTTCTTATATTTTACAACAGTTATTTCACATGTTTTACAAGATCTTCTTGAGCCTTTTTATTTGACTCTTCTTTTTCTTTCATCCATTTTTCTTGGGCTTTTTGATATTCTTCTGCTGTCACTGGTTTATCTTGTACATCAAGGTATTTATACAAGAGGGCTTCGCTCGTACCCTTGTTACCAGAGTATGCAAACGGAAGCGTAAATGGTACCATCTTAGACAACATTGGACGACCAGTTTTAGAAGTTGTTGGGATGATCAAGGCACTATCTGTCAACCAAGCTTGGGCAGCAGCATATTTCTCATAACGTTTTGAAACGTCAGTAGTTTCTTCCCCAGCTTCCACAACCATCTTTTCATAATCTTCCAAACCAACCTGCTTAGCCGCAGCGTTGTTTGTTCCAGAGTCAAATCCTAGGTAAGTCTTTGTATTTTCTCCGACAGATGGCTTGATGATATCAAGGTAAGTAGATGGGTCTGCAAAGTCTGGAGACCATCCCACGTTATCTGAGATATCCCAGTCTTCTCCAGCTGCAGTTTCAGCAAAGTAAGTGATATTCAAGACATCATCTTTTTGAAGTTGTTGGATATCGACAACGACGTTCTCTGACCCTAGAGTAGCTTCAAGCGATTGTTTGAAGGATTGAACACGTTGGACTTTCGTCGTGTTTGTTTGGTCTACTGGCATATCCAAGTGGATTGGGAATTTCACACCTTCTGCTTGAAGAGCTGTCTTAGCTTTGGCAAATTCTGCTTTGGCCTTATCTGCGTTATAGAGTCCATCTTGGGCATCAGCTAAATTTACATCCTTCCACTCGTCTCCATAAGTCACCAATTTTTCTTTGACCAACTCACCAAAGTTTTTGCCATCTGCTTGAACAAATGTAGGTGGGACAAACAAGTTACGAAGCAGTTTAGTCGCACCACTTGCACCGTTTACTTGAGAGGCATAGGCGGTTCTATCAAAACCAAAGGCAAGAGCTTGACGGAAATCTTTGTTTAGAAGAGCTTTCTTGGTTGATGTTTTTTCTTCATCCGTTGTCTTAGAAGTATACTTATAAGACTGGCGATCAATATTAGTACCTACTAAATAAGTAGTAGAATCTTGTTGTGTGTAAACAATATTATCTTTAAATGCTTTTTCAGTCTCTGGGTAGCTAGCGCTTGTTGGGAAGAGACGGGCCATTGTAAAGCTGCCATCTTTGAAAGCTTCAGTCGGTTTGTTGGTATCTTGACCATCCCAGAATGATAATTTAACCTTATCAAGATGAACATTGTCCTTATCCCAGTAGCTTGGATTTTTTTCAAACTCAACAGAAGATTTAGCTACGATAGATTTGAGCAAGAATGGTCCATTGTATAGGATGCTACTTGGATCTGTTCCTTTAGCGAAATCATCCCCTTTAGAGTTTAAGAACTCTTCATTAACTGGTGCCATTACACCCATCGTTGTCTTAGAATTCCAGAAGCTTTCTGGTTTGTTCAAAGTGTACTGAACTGTCTGATCATCCAGAGCCTTAATTCCTACTTGTGAGAAATCTTTGATTTCCCCTTTTACATAGGCGTCCAATCCTTTGATCGATTCTTGAACTAAATAAAGACCATCAGATTTTTTATCAGCAGCATATTTAAGTCCTGTTACAAAGTCTTGAGCTTTGACTGCCGCGTATTCTTCACCTTCAGAAGTATACCATTTTGCATCCTTACGGATAGTATAAGTGTAAGTCAATCCATCCTTGGATACAGACCAATCCTCAGCCATAGATGGCACAAAGTTACCATAGCGGTCATTTTCAAGCAATCCATCAATCACATTACTAGTAATGTCAGCAGTTGCAGCCTTACCAGTTGTTAAGTAGTTGAGATTATCTGGGTCTGTTTCATAGATATATGAGAATGTCTTCTCTCCTTTAGCGCTCGAACCTGATCCAGAGCATGCAGCTAAAGTAGTAGCCGCCAATAAGGTTACACCCGCAAGAGCAAATAGTTTTGAACTTTTCATCATTTTCTCCTTTAAAACTTTCTATCTATTATAGAACCTTTTCAGAAAGATGTCAACAGAATTTTCAGAATTTTTGTGTTAGTTTGGTATATTCTGAAAAATAGTTTCAAGGATATTCTAAAGTAATAATTATTCGTTTCTCTTGGGCTTTACTAACAAAGTTTATACCGAAAAAAGTTTCACTAAAAACCAATTTTTCTATATTTTTGCTATAATTAAGTATAAGAACAATCAAGGAGAAAGATATGATCTTAATTACAGGTGCAAATGGTCAACTCGGTACAGAACTACGTTATCTGCTAGATGAAAGAAATGTGGACTATGTTGCGGTGGATGTGGCCGAAATGGATATCACTAATTCTGAAATGGTTGAAAAAGTATTTGCTGAGGTTAAGCCAACTTTAGTCTATCATTGCGCAGCCTATACTGCTGTTGATGCAGCTGAAGACGAGGGGAAAGAACTGGATTTTGCCATAAACGTAACTGGAACTGAAAATGTAGCCAAGGCCTCTGAGAGATACGGAGCTACTCTCGTCTATATCTCGACAGACTATGTCTTTGATGGAAAGAAACCCGTCGGACAAGAATGGGAAGTTGATGACCTACCTGATCCGCAGACAGAGTACGGACGTACCAAGCGAATGGGTGAAGAGCTTGTTGAAAGCCTTACGTCACAGCATTACATTATCCGCACTGCTTGGGTCTTTGGAAATTATGGCAAAAACTTTGTCTTTACCATGCAAAATCTTGCTAAAACCCATAAAACTCTCACTGTTGTCGACGACCAACACGGTCGCCCAACTTGGACACGTACCTTGGCCGAATTCATGACTTACTTGACTGAAAATCAAAAAGAATTTGGCTACTACCACTTATCAAATGACTCCACTGAAGATACCACTTGGTATAACTTTGCTGTTGAAATTCTTAAAGGCAGTGATGTTGAGGTAGTGCCAGTAGACTCTAGCAAGTTTCCTGCCAAGGCCAAACGTCCACTCAACTCAACCATGAGCTTGGCAAAAGCAAAGGCGACAGGATTCGTGATTCCAACCTGGCAAGATGCCCTTAAAGAGTTTTATAAACAAGAAGTAAGAAAATAAAAGATTACGACACACATAAAAAGCAAGAGACCTTGAATTCTCTTGCTTTTTAGTATCTAATTATTTAATCACTTGTTGCGTTTTAGCATAGTTAGCCTCTACTGCTTCTTTTTCTGATCTCCACCAGTCTTGGTTATCCGTGTACCACTTGATAGTCTCTTTGAGACCTGCTTCAAAGTTGGTGAACTCTGGCTTCCATCCTAGCTCATCACGAAGTTTGCTGGCATCAATAGCATAACGCAAGTCGTGGCCAGCACGGTCGGTCACATGATCATAAGCGTCAGCTGGCTGTCCCATTTCCTTGAGAATGAGTTCCAGCACTTCTTTATTGTTCTTCTCACCATCCGCACCAATCAAGTAGGTTTCACCGATTTGGCCTTTGGTCAGAATCGTCCAAACACCTGATGAATGGTCATTGGTGTGAATCCAGTCACGAACATTCTTACCTTCACCATAAAGTTTTGGCTTGATACCGCTCAAGATATTGGTGATTTGTCGTGGAATGAACTTCTCAATATGCTGGTAAGGACCATAGTTGTTGGAACAGTTGGAAATAGTAGCTTTGACGCCAAATGAGCGCACCCAAGCTTTGACAATCAAATCTGAGGCCGCCTTAGTCGATGAGTAAGGCGAGCTTGGATTGTACTTGGTTTCAGCCGTAAATTTCTCACCTGGTCCTTCCCCATGACCTGGTAAATCTTCACGCAGCGGCAGATCCCCATAGACTTCGTCAGTCGACACATGGTGGAAACGAAGATCGTATTTACGAGCTGCTTCCAAAAGTGTATAAGTTCCGATGAAGTTGGTATGGATAAAGGGACTCGGATCATTGAGCGAGTTGTCATTGTGGCTTTCTGCCGCATAGTGTACAATGGCATCCGCTTCAGCTGCTAGCTTATCTACCAAGGCTGCATCAGCAATATCTCCAACGACTAACTTAACACGGTCGCCTAAAATTTCTTCAATATTGGCACGATTACCTGCATAAGTCAGCTTGTCCAGCACTGTCACATGCACATCTGGAAAGTTATTGTAAACATAGTGGACAAAGTTAGAGCCAATAAAACCAGCCCCACCTGTCACGATGATGTTTTTATATTTAGTCATATTATTTCCTTATTCCAAATCTTCTTTTTTCAAAGGCTTCACGTCCTTAAGTAGGGGATGATGTTTGTCCGCTTCAGATACCTCTGCTTCTTCCAGATTTTCCCACTCAATTCCTAATTCTGGGTCAGAGTAGTTAACAAAGGCATACTTCGGTTTGAGTTCAAGCGCCCAATAGTCATTAACCAGATAGCTATAAGAAACTGTATCAGATAGGACTTGAAATCCATTGGCTACGCCACGAGGGACAAAGATTCCCTTACTAGCGTCAATCTCTGTCTGGTAAACATTCCCAAAAGTTTCACCCTCACGCAAATCAACCCATGATCCTAGAACCTTCCCATTATCTGCAACAGAGATGTACTTGTCCCAAGGCTCAGCATGGAGGCCTCGAAGAACATTTTTGCGAGAAAAGCTGACGTTATTTTGCAGTTTCCCTTCAGCAAAGAAGCTTTCAGGAAAGCCAAGTGGAACCATCTTTTCCTTCTGGAAATTTTCCTTAAACCAGCCACGATTGTCTCCATGAACTGGAATGTCAAACTCTAACAAACCTGGAATTGCATCAATCTTACGCACTGCAAGTGTTTTTCCAAAAAAATTATCTGTCATCTAAATTTCTCCAATCAAACGGAGCAAGTATTGTCCGTATTCATTCTTCTTCAACGGCTGCGCCAATTCATGCACTTGCTCTTTACTGATATAGCCCATACGATAAGCAATTTCTTCCAGATTTGCCACTTGCACGTTCTGCATACGTTGAACCGTTTCGATATATTGAGCTGCTTCTAAGAGACTTTCGTGAGTTCCTGTATCCAACCAAGCAAAACCACGTCCCATAAGCTCAACAGACAAATCACCACGATCCAAGTAAGCCTTGTTGACATCTGTGATTTCTAATTCTCCTCGAGGACTTGGTTTGATACTCTTGGCAATTTCGACAACATCGTTATCATAGAAATACAGTCCTGTCACTGCATAGTTAGAGCGCGGCTGTTCTGGTTTTTCTTCGATGGAGATAGCATTCATATTTTCATCAAATTCTACAACACCAAAGCGTTCTGGATCCTTGACATGGTAGCCAAAGACAGTCGCACCTTTTTCCTTAGCAGCAGCATTTTGGAGTATTTTACTCAGACCTGGTCCATGGTAAATATTATCCCCAAGAATCAGCGCTACATTGTCATCTCCAATAAAATCATCCCCAATGATAAAGGCTTGAGCAAGTCCATCAGGACTAGGCTGTTCCGCATAGGAAAGCTTGATTCCAAATTCGGAACCATCCAAGAGCAAGTCCTTAAAACGGGGCAAATCCTGGGGCGTTGAAATAATCAAAATGTCCTTAATTCCAGCCAACATCAAGGTTGACAAAGGATAGTAAATCATGGGTTTATCATAAACTGGCATCAGCTGTTTTGACGCAGCTCGAGTAAGTGGGTACAATCGGGTACCTGAACCACCCGCAAGAATAATACCTTTCATAATGGAATAACCTTTCTTTATCATAACGTTTTGATTTGTTGTGTTTTTATAGCTTATAATCTAAGCATTTGGACAATTTTTAGCTAGCCTCTAACATCAGTTATAAAGCTTTGTTGCGAAAATAAAAGTTACTTTTTACCAAATTTTACTCTGATAAATTAAATTTCGTTTTATTTTCGTCGTTGAGTTTTTTTTGTTCGTGACAAATAGACTACTTCTAAATCTTCTTCTCTAAGATGAACAATTTACCCTCCCAATCATCTCAAATAACAAAGATGTCAATATCATGTTCCTTAACATCACCTCTTTTTTGTCTCCAGCTTGTTTCTGGAATAGCAAGAATAACATATCGAATAGCCTCTGCAAAACTTTTTCTATGCTCATAGTTAAAGTAACTTATCTTATTTTTTAGTTCAAATTAGACTCGTCTTTAGAAAAAAACACCAAATAGTCTTCAAGCTCGTTTAAGCAAGCTGATTGATCATAATAAAGCAAAACACTGTACCATAAGTAATTACTTTCAATATAATCTCATTCCACTCATTGTCAATTCTATACCGTGACTTACTAATTCTATAAAAATCACTGCCACCATGACACACATCTTTTACTTGGCATTTACGAACAATACATTGGTAAGTATTAGTGATATTAATTAATGGTAAAGTGAAAACTACTATTTGTAAAATTTTTGAAAAAATGTCTTTCAAAATTACTATCTAAAGACAATTATCTATATCTTCAAAATATTAAAAAGTTCAATGTTCATTGACGAATGAACTCTGTTGCATATATCTGCTCCGGTCTGTATTAATCACAATCTTTTTAACAGTTTTTCTTCAATTTTTCTAACATAGTCATGATTTTGATAGTCTGTTTTATTTAGTCATCTACTTATTAACATATCTCTTATGATACTCATGACTTTTTCACGATAAAAAATTAAAATTACTACACCATAGAACATACTACTTATGGTGATACATAGCACAATGTTAGCAAAATAATTACTTATAATACTATTTAATAAAAAACATACTAAAACAATAGTTCCAGCTCCCACTATTCCCGTAACAATCGCCTTAATAACACTACGAAATTTCATACTACGACAATAAAACATAGCAATTAATATCATAGAAATTTCTGCAATCAATGTTGTAAAAGCAGCAGCATTTTCAGCGAAGATGGGAATTAAAACAAAATTCAACCCAATATTTACTATGCCGCTAGTAATAGTAGCAATCATAACTTTCTTTTCCATTCCCAATGGAATCATAACTATATTAATAAAAAAATTTGCTGTCATTGCTGGAATTAATGAAACTGCTAAAATTGCTAAAGAAGAGGTAGCTTTTAGATACTCCTCACCTGAGAATAGCAGTATCAAATTATTTCTTATCATAAATAGGCCTGTGGCACATGGAATCATTACTAATATAGTAACCGTGAGAATTTTATTATATCGACTATAAGCTAAGGATTTATCCTTAGCCAGCTCATTTGAAATTCTTGGTATAATAACAATAAAAGCAGCATTTATCAATTGTTTAACCAATTGATAAAATTGAGTTGACACGCCATAGTAGCCTACAGAAGCATCATCTGCATAAATACGTAAAAGTGTTACATCCGAGTTTATATAAATAACAGTGGCAATCGTAGATCCAAATAGATATAAAATTGGTTTAATATGATTAAGTAATTGCTTTGAATATATCAAGCGAGGTACTATTTTTAAAGTTCTTCTAATATGCAAAACATTTAAAATATTTGCCAAAATTCCTCCAAAAATACTTACAATGACGTATTGAGTAATATCATCTTGATTTCTAACCAACAGAAACAAAAGAGAAAGAGCAACCATTTGACTTAGAATATATCTTATCGTTATAAAAAAATAATCTTCAAAAGCACTATTAATCCAATCCGTACCTATTGTTGTAAACAAGACAGATAGACTTATTAACATTATCCAAAGAACGTATTCTCTTAACATTGGAACAAATGCCAGCAATGCAAATAGAATGAGGTAGGCAACTATAGTAGTCGATATATTTATTGTATATATTTCGTTGACTAATCTATGCAATTTTTTTTTATCATCTCTTACTCTTGCACATTCGCGCACAGCATATCGTAAAATACCTGCCGCTGCAATATACGAGATGTAGTTTACGATAGATACACTAAATGTATATTTCCCATAATTCTCAACTCCAAGAATTCTAGTTGCATATGGAAATGTAATCATTGGAAAAATAATCGAAAACAACTGTTTTATTACACTCAAGATTGCATTTTTTTTCACTGATCTTTTTTTCTCTATCTTATTCTTTTTCATAACATCTCCGGCAATCTCTTACTCAAAGAGCTCCTCTATAATAAAAATATCTAATCATAAAAGTGTATATTGAGCACCTTGTGATGATTTCTTTGATTTTTAGGTGGTAATTCCATATAATTGCATCCATAATCAATTTTTAAAACTTCCTCAGGATGATTCGGACAAGGAACAACTAAACCCTCAAAATTTATTGTTTTTAGAGGAAACACATCATTAACATAATAGCAGTATCCAGAATCCCCAGTCTCATATCCAAGTCCTACTATTTTTCTTCCCTTAAATTTACTAACTACTTTAAGGAAAGGTATTATTATCCCTCTAGTAAAATGAAAAATCAAGAATGTTAATACTCTATTTTTCCCCAAAAAAAGCTTTTCATTAAGACCATATGTCTTTCCAACAAGACGTACTCCCCATTCCATTACACCATAATCATAGGGAAACAAATCAATTTGTATTCCTCTATATTCTCGTTGATTATGTTGATACTCTTCTTTTATATACTCCGATTTTAAATCTCTAAGTACATTATAATACCTCACAAATCCTTTGTCACTAGAATAATCTTGAATAACATAAGGATAACTTCCGTTATTAATAATTTTTCTAAGTTTTTTTAAATCGTTATCATTTATGTAAATATCAAGATCATCATCCCAAGGAATAAAGCCTCCATGCCTTACAGCACCAAGTAGGGTTCCAAAAGCAACAAAATAAGTAATATTATTTTTCTTACAGATATCATTCAAAAATGAAAGCATCTCAATCATACGGAGTTGTGCTTTCCTTAGCTCACTTCCGTCATAGTTGTATCTATTTTTTAACTCTAGCTCAGTCTCTCCAGTATTGTAAATTATATCTATTGGCATAGTCAATGACTCCTTTATCACAAATATCTAATCTATTTGATTTATTTACTTCCTTTGAATTCATCAATCCCTTCCTTGTAGTAACCCAGCAACTCCAAAAATGTATGTTCTGCTCCCTTATTCTTGAAAGCTTGGATATAGCTTCCTGCTGTGCTGATAAAAGGAAAATTAGCGGCCAGTAACGCACCCTTATCTTTATAATATTTTCTATCGTATCCTTTAAACCATGTAGATGAATCTTGTTTCATAGTAGAAACAATAATGGGAGATTTATATACTCGTAAACCTGCTTTTAGACAGTCTTGAATAAACGTTACGTCCTCCCCGGCTCCATACCTTGCTCCTCCTCCAAACAATAATGAGAATGTTATGTTATTGTATAGTAATTTTTCTCTCCTCGCTGTAATCCTAGCTCCACCAAATTTAACACCTTCAAGCCTATTTATACGTCCAAAGTTATCAACTTGATAAGGCATACGATCTTCATTAAGACACTTATTCGAAAATAGAATAACATCGGCCTCTGGGTGTTTCTGATACTCCAACAAAACATCTTTATAATAAGTATCTGTGAAAACCATATCATCATCAGCAAATTGAATGATATCAGCATCTGATCTCATTAAACCTGTATTTCGACTTAAACCAATACCCCGTTCATTGAACTCATACCATTTTATAGTGGAATTTCCCAATATAGTCTCATGATAAGAAAATGAGTTAGATTGATTGATGATGATAGCATTAGATTTAATATTCATCTTCTCTATAAGACTATCATCATGTTGATTCATTGTAGATACAATAAGTTGATATGTCATGTTTTAACTCCTCTATTAGCCATTACCAAATAATATCTCTAATTTTTTTGTTACTGTTTTATTAAATGTGTCATGTTGCAAATTTTTATTGAAGACAAGTTTAATTCTAGCTTTGATTGATGTTTTAGAATCAATAACCATCCTACAAATATCTTGATTTTTTAAACTTATATACTTTCGATAAACTTTCAACAAACTTGCTGCTTGATCACACATACTGATCTTACGCTTTTTTGTTATCTCATTTAGACGATTTCTAATAACATTAAATTTATTTTGCTTAGCTGATACCATACCAAATACATTATTGTCATGCATTCTATACTTCATTGATGGAATATCATCATAAATGATTTTACCACCTATCAATGCACATAGGCAGGTAAGTAACGAATCATGCATAATAAAAACATCTGGAATATCATTATCCTGTATAATTGAGGCTAGCTCCTTATTAAATACAGAAGTACAACCTTGTGCACAACTTGCAAGACAGAGAACTGATTCAAGTGTATAGTGCGGTTTCTTCCTATGAGTATTCCGTCCAATATCATTAAGGTTAGAGTTCACTAACTCACAGTTAGTACAATAAAGAGCAGGGCCATTAATTTCAGAAATGGCTCTAATACCTCGTTGTAATTTGTCCTCGTTCCAAATATCATCTTGATCTGAAAAAGCATAATAATCATATTCTGGATTATCACGTAGCAATGAGATAAAACATTGTGCAGCTCCCTTATTTTCACCTTCAATAAAAACAAGTTTACCAGTATCAGCGTATTCACGAATTATATTTCGAGTATTGTCTGTTGACCCATCATCTCTAATGATTAGGGTAAAATCAAGATTTATATCTTGTTTTAGAATACTTTCAATTTGCTCTTTAATATATTTTTCACCATTGTATGTAGCCATGAGCACTGCTAATCTCTTAACCATCATTCATACCCCTTATATAATCATTTTATAACATATCGCCATTAAGATTATCTATATTTTTCAAAAAACAACTGGATTCACAAATCAACATCCCTAACGTAATGTATGGAAATCTCGGTGCATCCGTTAATATCAAATTAATACAAGAAAACAGCAAGAACACGACAAATAACTTCATCAATAAATCATAGTAAGCCGGAATTTTATTTGTGTTATCTCTAATTATTCTCAGGCTTGAGTAAAACCAACTGATTAACCATATCAAGCCAATTATCCCACTTCTAAACATGAGTCCTATTACACCCACATCACTTGGATAGTAGCGCCCAAATGGACCAACGATGATTGAATAAGTTGAATAGTATGGGTTAGAAGAAATGTATCCTGCTCCAAACAACCAATGTTGTTTAAAATAATCTAAATAATATTCAATTGTAGAGAATCTAATTTGAATTCCATAATCATTCTCAATTAAATTATTGAGCAATGGAATAAAATATTGTAATGAAATCAAAACAACTACGATAATTACTAGCAATGTAATCGGCAACTTTATGTACTTCTTTATATCCTTTTTTAGAATAGGTATCATCAAAATTGTCGCTAAAAGATATAGACTTAGTGTTCTTGTCTTAATAATCCAGACTAGATTAATCATTGTAATAAATATGTTAAACATATGACAAAGTCGTCTACTTCTAGTCTCTTCCTTATTAGTAACAATACTACATGATATAAGGAAACTAAGGACAATAATAGTTTCTCCAATTGCAAATCGAGGAGTACCGTTTCGAAGTTTTTCAAACACACCTATATGTAGAAAATCAAATCCTTTTAACGCCAAAAACATTTCAACAAAAGAAAACAAATTACAGATAATCCCAGTTATAGAAACGATACGGAGAAATAATGAGACATCTTTCATTGATTTAATCATAGGTCGAAAAGCTAAATATAATATAAATGGAGTAATGGTATACAAACTCTCCTTTAATATCACAGTAATAGGAAGTCCATATCCTTGCGCAACTATAATACCCGAAATCCACATTAGAACAGCTAATATAATGGTAGTTTTATACTTAGTTTTCTCAATTTTAATACCATTAAATATAAATATTATAATTGATAATATCAATGATGCTAAAAGCATAAAATCATATGTATAGAGCTTTATAAACCAATAATTTGTTCCATAAACTGCTGTAATACATAACATAAGCAAGAGAAAACTTATATTTTTCTTTTTAATTACAAGTCGTCTGTTCATTAAATCTCCATCACTTTGTTACTTTTTCAAATTCAATTTTTAATACTCATTTCATGAATCTTCAGAATTTTAAAATATGTCTTCTGTATAATCTCTGATGAATCCCTCATATAATTACCATAGTATGTACACTATATGCTCATTAGCAAGTCTATTCTACAAAGATTGATACATCTTCCCACTTCCATAGAATTCAGTTGGAACAATCTCTCTCGCCTTATACTCTTACAGATTATTTTCAATGAATTTTGCTCCTCAGCTTTTTGCCATCAAAGTAATCTATTAATCTTTCGCTTTTATTGATAAGGCTTTGTTATTTTCTCAACGGGAACTCCATCCACTATATACAAAGAATAATCGTCTCTATGATGCTTTCTAACAATTGAATCTTTGTAGCAGAAAAACTTTAAAGTTCTTGAAAAGAGTACGAAGAAAACATACTTCCTCAAAATACCACTACTAGGCATCCATCTATCAAGAGAATAATTATAGCGGCATTTATAGACTTTTTATCCTCTGCTACTTCAGTACCTGCACCCAAAATACAAGCGATATAATAACATGAAAGGAAAATATTTTCTGTATAAAAATCATCTAGTGTATTGATTTAAGCTACCATTTCCATTTTCATAGACGTTTAATAATCTCACTACATTTTTTCTAGTCTTGCGAAGAAAGATAATCTATTAAATAAGCTCAGCCGTCTAATTTAGTTTAGACCATTCAAGCCCTCGTAGCAAGTCAAAGCACAATACTCTTCTTTGAAAAAGTTGATAACTTTATATCTAATCAGTTTGGAGATCCTCAGAGAGACATAATAGCTGAAACTTTGCTATCATCTTGCTCATGAATACTATTCCTTACAAGTTCATTTGCGGTAAAATAAAGATAGGTCATTTATGTTAATTTATTTCAAATAAATACTATTTTTTGAGGATAATATGGATGTATTTTCTATCCAGCTTATTTTTACAAATTGGACATTTATTCTTCCCCATAACTTAGTTCTAAAAATAAATGTTGTTCTCGCTTATCTACTGGAGGTAGGACCATGTAATCATCTCCATAGAACATTTTTAAATACTCTTCTGATTGAACTGGAACATTCACCATCAAAGTTTCAAAAGGCACCTTCTTATAAACATTCATATTCTCTCTCAAGTAAGTTTCACGTCTAAAATGTTTTCGCCCTGTTGGTATGGATACATATTTAGTATGTGAATCCTTACAACTTGCGTTACATTTATCTAACCAGTCTAACCAATTTTTAATAGGAACGATTCCAAAAAACCATCCCACCATTAATTTGCCCATAGAATAATTTAATTTCCTTCCTTCAAGACAGTACATTTCTTTCATCAATGTATGGTTCTTAGTTTCACGCACAGAAGCCAAAACAAAAGTTAAAAACATGCTTATATAACATTGAAAGAATTGTTTAACTGGATTATCAAAAACATTTTCTACAATATATAAATCTACAGAGATACCGCATTCTTCAGCAGCATAATCGTATTTTCTACGAGCGACTGTTCCCTTTTTTCTAATTTGAGAGACATGTAGACCCAGTTCTGGATGACTTTTTGGAGATTGAAGATAGTATTTTCTACTTAAGCTGTTATCTGTTTCAAATAATGAAAAAAGCTTATTATAACTTTCTCGAGGAATGTTGATATCAACATCATCGTCCCATGGTATGAAACCTTTATGACGGATAGCCCCTAAAATGCTACCACCACTCAAAGAATACTGGATTTCATTCTCTTCAAAAAAATTAAACACATCAGAAATCATTTTGAGCAATTCAGATTGATATTTTTTCAATCCTTTATCGTCTAAGCGTATAATATCTGATTTATCATATTTTAATTTCGCTACCATTAATACTACTCCTTAAACATTCCTCATAATCCAACACAATCTTTTCCCACGTAAATGCATACGCAATTCGTTGGCTAGATTTTTCGTCCAATTCCGAAATTGCACCTTCATCAAATCGTTCTACCTCTTCAATCACACGCGCCAACTCATCTTTTTTCCAGTAAATAGCCCCATCTTCACCAACTTCACGATTAAAACCAACATCTAGTAACAAATTTAGTTTTGTTGATGCAAGAGCTTCTAAAAGCGATGGGTTTGTCCCACCAACTTCATGTCCATGGAAATAAGCAAAAGCATTCTCGCGAATATACTTGAGTAATTCTTGGTCATAGACAGTACCGACAAATTTGACCCTAGGATCTTTGTCAAAACCAGTATCCTGTAACAACTGATTGTAAAATTTATTTTGCTCCACATTTGTAATAAGGACAAAGTCCTTATTGGACTTAGACTTGATAAATTCACGAATCATTGATTCATAGTTATTTTCGGGAACGAATCGTCCCACCACTAGATAATAGCCATTTTCGCTTACTCCCTTTTCACGATACCAGTTTCGAACTTTGGCATCTTCTGATTTCAGACTTGAAGGGGTAGTATCTGTACCATAAGCGATATAGGTCGTCTTGGGCTGATACTGTTTATAGTCCTCTCGGATATATTTTTCGATATTTTTGCTATCACAGACTAATAAATCTGCATGTTTGACCATCAACTGTTCCGAAAATTTCCAATACTTCCGAACTGGCAGGCTCCATTTAGCCCGAAGCCACTCATGACCATCTGGATTTACCAGTAAACGGCCTCCGATCGAACGAATTTTTTTCTTAAGTCCAGAAATAAAAGGTCCGATACGACAAGCTAGAATGTAAAAAATGGGAGCCTCGTCCTTGTTTCCCTTAGCCAATTCAATAGCCTTATTGACCGCTGCAATATCGTAAGCAATGGCTCTAGCAGGACCAATATTAGGCACATCAATGTTGTAACAAATAGCACCGTTGTACTCAAATGTATCTGCTGTAAATCCTGACTTTGCAGAATTTTCGCGCATGCAGGCAACATAGTATTGGATGTTCCCATCTTTTTGATATTCGGTTAATTTTTCAACAAAGGTTTCAAATCCTCCATACTTGGCAGGAATCCCCTTTGAACCAATGATATAAACTGACTGTTTCATCTCTCTCCCAACAAGACTGAGGGGCAAAAATCACTTCGCTCCATCTCTCATAAATACTACTTTAACTGTCTTCAATAAAATTTCAATATCTTTCCAAATTGTCCAATCATCTATATAGGCCACATCTAATTTGACAACTTCATCAAAATTTTTGATTTCACTTCGTCCGCTGACCTGCCATAAACCTGTTATGCCAGGTTTAAAACTTAGACGACGTTTTTGTTCTGGGGTATAGCGCTCATACTCGTCCACTGTTGGTGGCCGTGTGCCAACCAAACTCATATCTCCCTTTAGAACATTATAAAACTGTGGCAGCTCGTCCAAGCTAGTCTTCCTTATAAAACGACCAATTTTCGTGATACGTGGGTCATCATCCACCTTAAACATTCCACCCTGCATGGTATTTTGTTCCATGAGTTCTCTTTTTTTATCCTCAGCATCCACACACATAGAGCGGAACTTGTAAAAAGTGAAGTGACGACCATTTTTTCCAATACGCGTCTGAGCAAAAATAGCAGAGCCCCCATCCTTTCGAATCAAAGGGACCAGTACAACACTGACTAGACCACATAGTATCAGCCCTACTAGAGAACCGATAATATCAATAATCCGCTTAGCAATCACGTGGCTAGTCTTATAAAATGTTGTAGAAAAAGTCACAACGTTTAATCCTGCCATCTCACGAATTTGCTTGTTACGTGCCAAACTACGATCAAAAGCATTTAGATTGACTGTTACATCAATTCCCATCGTTTCAAACTGAGAGATAAGCTCTCCAATATTGTATTTTTCACTTGGAAGATTGATAAAGACTTCATCGACCACCTCATGAGTCGCAAATTCTACTATATCTTCCTCTGCTACTACCTTTAAAGAATTATGCTGAAAATCTGGTTTGTCTAAAACACTGACAGCTACCAACTCCCCAACAACCTCATTTGATTCTATTAATCTATCCAGTACCTTTTCGACACGAGAAGTTGCTGTAAGCAAGAGGATCTTCTTACTTCCTTTAAAATTGGGATAAGCTCGTTTCCAATACCACTTGATAAATAGGTTTAGCACATAGACTAAGAGAGCATGTAATGTAAGGAAGTAAATCATGCCTCGTCTGGAAATACTAAATCGATCCTCTAAGAAAAAATTAGAAATACTAATCGCTAGCGCAAAGAATAGGATATATTTCAATGTCTGGACAAGTTCAAGCAAATATCCCCTTTTAAAGAAATCCTGTCCATAATCACTAATATAAAAGACAAAATAATGGAGGATATAAAGTGCAACAGCTGTTGTTGAAACAATCTCCGTTTCTCTCACAGCGCTAAGCAGATAAGTCAATAAAATAACAAGAAAACTCTGGATTATGGCCAATGAAGGCTTTACTACTTTTCCATTCATCTCTATCCCCCAACCTATTTTTTATTTTTTCCCGTAATCTCCATAATTTCCATAAGGACTGTGTTTGTATACTGAAGTATCGAATTTGTTCAACACAACTCCTAAAAACGGCTTCCCAGTTTGTTCCAACTGTTCTTTCGCTTTTTGAATCTCTCGTCGATTTGTTTCACCTGCTGCTGTCACTAAAATAGAAGCATCACATTTTCGCGTAATGATAGCTGCATCAATCACGACACCGACAGGAGCAGTGTCTACGATGATGTAGTCAAAATATTTACGCAAGGTTTCAAGCATTGTACTGAAATTCTTACTTTGAAGAAGGGCCGTCGGATTCGGTGACACAGTACCAGCCTGAATCACAAAGAGATTTTCGATATTGGTATCACAAAGCCCTTGTGACAGGTCTGTAGTTCCTGATAGAAATTCCGTCAGACCTGTAATTTTATCCCTTGCTTTAAAGACACCTGACATAACAGAATTGCGGATATCTCCATCAATCAACAGCGTTTTGTAACCTGCACGCGCAAAAGCCCAAGCTATACTAGTGGAAGTCGTTGATTTTCCTTCTCCTGGTTTCACAGAAGTGATAGAAAATACTTTCAAATCATCTCCACTTAACTGTAGGTTCGTGCACAAAGCGTTATAATATTCCTCTACCTTTTTTACAAGATCCAATTTTGCCTGTGAAATTTCTAACGTTGGCATAACTTCCTCCTATTTCATTTTATCCAAATCTGGAACGACCCCTAGAAGTGGAATTTGCAGTACATCTTCGACATCTTCAGGACGTTTCACACGGGTATCGAGTAACTCAATCAAAAGAACAGTAATTACTGTTACGACCGCTCCTCCAAGAAAACCAAACAAGGTGTTGCGTCGAACATTTGGAGAAGAGGGAGTCGTAGCTGGTCGCGCTTCTTCAAGTGTCGTTACATCAGATACTCGCGTTACAGCGATGATCTTTTCTGCAGCAGCTTCTCGTAGAGAATTAGCAATGCGACTGGCTTCCTCTGGTTGTTTATCCTTGACAGAGATTGAGACGATACGAGTGTCAGCTGGTACAGTCACTTGAACTTTACTAGCTAACGTTTTTGCTGGCATATCCAATTTCAAATTTGTCGCTACCTTTTCCAATACATCCTGCGAAAGGATAATCTCACGGTAGTCTTTTACCAGATAAGATCCTGCCTGCAAGTCCTGATTTGTCAGTCCCGGCTTATCTCCTTGATTGCGATTCACTACGTAAATACGCGTGGTACTCGTATATTCTGGCTTAACAATAAAAGTGCTATATGCAAAAGCTCCCGCCCCTGTCACAAGTGCCACTAATAAAATAATTAGCTTGCGTTTCCATAAGGTTTTAAATAATTGAAATACATCGATTTCTATCGTATTTTGTTCTTTCATCATTTCTCCTAAATTAGTTGATCCATTACAATTTTTCGAGGATTGTCTATAAAGAGTTCTTGAGCCTTCGCTTCTCCGTATTTTTGGGTAACAAGGTCATATGCTTCTGCCATATGAGGAGGTCTACCGTCTAGATTGTGCATATCACTTGCAATGACATGAACCAAATCCTGCTCTAAAAAATACTGAGCTCTTTTTTTCATAAATTTATAACGTTCTCCAAAAAGTTTTGGTTTGAGGATGTGTGAACTATTTACTTGCGTGTAACAGCCCATATCGATCAGTTCTCGAACGCGTTTTTCATTATTTTCAAGAGCATCATAGCGCTCGATGTGGGCAATGACTGGAGTAATTCCCAACATCAAGATCTTGCTCAAGGCGCTATGAATATCGCGATAAGGGGTGTTCATACTAAACTCTATCAAGGCATAACGACTATCATTGATGGTCGGAATCCGCTTTTTTTCCAGTTTATCCAAAACATCTGGTGTGTAGTAAATTTCCGCCCCATAAGCAATGACCAAGTCACTCGCAACTTCCTTAGCTATTTCCCGAACCTGAAGAAAATTTTCTGCTATCTTCTCTTCTGGAGTTTCAAACATGCCCTTGCGACGATGAGAGGTAGAGACAATGGTTCGCACCCCCTGCCTGTAGGCTTCTGTCAAGAGGGCCTTGCTTTCCTCTCTTGACTTGGGGCCATCATCTACATCAAAGACAATGTGCGAATGAATATCAATCATTTCATCTGCCCTCCAACACGTCTTGAATAGCAGTTTTGACAGATGCAAGGCTACTGTCGTCAATTTCCATCATATAGAGGTTACTATCTGGCATCGCATAGGAAGGGAGATCCATCCGTCCTGTACCTTTCAAGTCTTGCGAATTCACTTTGTAAGTTCCACCACTTTCCAACTGAGCATTGACCAAGTTCATCATGGTCTCAAGCGGCATGTTTGTTTGGATAGAATCTTGCAAACTATCAATAATCGTACTATAATTTTTCAGTGCTTCGGTCGACGTTAATTTTTGAAGGATAGCCACAATCACCTTTTGTTGATTGCGCCCGCGGTCACGATCGCCATCTGCTAGGGAGTAGCGCTCGCGAACAAAACCGAGAGCCTGTTCTGAATCAAGATGAACATTGCCTGCAGGGAACTGAAACTTCCCGTGTAGAGCTGTGAATTCCTGATCATTATAAACATCTACCCCACCCAACAAATCAATCAATTTCAAGAAAGAAGTGAAGTTCAATCGCACATAGTAATTGATATCTACTCCATAGAGATTTTCTAAGGTGTGGATGGATGAATCAACTCCATAAATGCCCGCATGGGTTAATTTATCTTTTTGATTATTTCCACCATCTGCGATTGGTACATAAGCATCACGTGGCGTTGTGGTCAAGAGGATTTTCTTGGTATCTCGATTGACAGTCATCAGGATATTGACGTCTGAACGCGACACTGAACTAATCGGGCCATAGGTGTCAATTCCACTCACATATATATTGAAGGACTGACTCTTTGAAGTTTTAGGAGCTTCTACTTTTTTGGTGAATCCCTTAGTATAAATCTTTTTTATCTTCGATGCGTAATCTGGATACTCTGACTCGATGATATTTTCAAAGACACTATTTAAGACAATAGCCTTGGTATCACCTGCAATCAAACTCTTGTAAGCTGCCAAGTAAGACGAACTCTGGTTGACCGTCAAATCGGTATTCTGACTTGACTTGATATCAGCTAGTAGTTTTTGAATGTTTTCATTATCAGTCCCAGTCGGTGCTGTTACACTCGTCAGTTGCGTAACATTGCCAATCTCACTATCTGCTAAAACAGCAACACTGATAGAATATTCTGAGTAATTAGAAGTCGCATTTAAACGATTGGTCAGTCCAACAAACTGCTGTACTGCAAAGAGCGACACTGAGCTGGCAAGGATAGAGAGCACCAACAGAAAAATAGTAAATTTTTCAGCCTTTTTATAGATAATCAAGAGCAGCCCTACTAAGGCAACTAGTAGAACTAACGCAGTTGCCACTAGATTAAGATATCTAAAAGCAAGCATATGGTATTTAAAAATCAAAAACAGTAAAAAGCCAGCCAACAATAGATAAATAGCTAACAAGGCTATGTTAAGGCTTCGCTTTACTTTTCCCGAGCGAGATCTCTTTGAACGTTTCGTCATGACACTCCCCTATACTATAATAATTAAAGTAATTATATCACAAAAGTAGGACAAATTCCATTCATTCCCACAATTCTCAGCGTTTTCATTCCTTTTTTCTTAGCTATATTTTGAAGTGACCGCTTTCATTATTTAGGACCTTGAGCAAACAAAAACAAGATCTCTTGCAAGAGACCTTATTTCAACTTTTTATTTGATATGATTTTCAAATTCTTTTTGGCTCTTTTCGATAGACTTTTTACTTTCTTCTTCCCACTTAGCCTTGGCTTCGCCAAATTGTTTCTTGGTAACAGGGTCTTTTTGCAATCTCATGTACTTATAGTTATTTCCGTCACCCTTGATTCCCACTAGAGAGTAGGCACGTGTAAACGGAGTTACTTTGGTTACAGAGGCTGTACCACCATTTGACATAGCAGACATGACTAGAGAATTGTCGATCATCCAAGCTTGAGCTTCAGCGTATTTTTCATAACGCTTAGCGACATCTTTGTTCTCAGCATCTGCTTCTTTCAGGAGTTGTGTATAGGTATCGAGTCCCAAACTCTTGATAAGCCCTCGGTCTTCTTTAGCATCAAGACCAAAAATCTTGAGATAGAAGCCAGTTTCAGCGTTGAATGGGTCTAGATAAGTTGATGGGTCTTGGTAATCACCAACCCAACCATCAAAGTTTAGGTCGTAGTCACGAGCTGCTGGATTTGGTGCTAAGAAAGCAACATTTCCAAAGTCATCTGTAGAAAGCTGTTGAACATCAATGACGATATTGTCAGAACCTAGTACTGTTTCAAGGGTTTGTTTAACCGAGTTCATACCAGAAACCGCATTTTTATTCGTCTGATCAACAGGGACATCCAAATGGATTGGGAAAGCCACGCCTTGGGCTTCCAATTCCTTTTTAGCTTCCACAAATTTTGCTTGGGCCTTTTCCTTGTTGAAGTAACCGTCTTGGGCATCCGCCAGGTTAATTCCTGACCATTCTGTTCCATAGTGAATAAGTTTAGAAGAAACTACTTCTCCAAAGCTCTTGTCGCCTACCTGAACAAAAGTTGGGGGAACTAGAGTATTACGAAGGGTCTTACTTGCTGCTTCTTGTCCGTTAGATTGAGCAGAGTAGGCTGTTCGATCAATACCAAAGTTGATAGCCTGACGGAAGTTTTTATTTAAGATAGCTGTTTGAGTAGATTTCTTTTGTTCATCCGTTGTTTTAGCAGTATGGTTATAGGCTTTACGGTTAACATTAAAGTTGAAGTACCAAGAAGTCTTATCTTGCAAGCTATAAACGATATTGTCTTGGTATTTTTCTTTTGTCTTGGCATAGTTGGAGCTATTTGGATAGACTCCCGCAAGCGTATAGGCACCACTTTCAAAGTTTCGAATGGTCATCTCCTGATCAGAGCCATCAAAGTAGGCCAGTTTAACTTTCTCAATGGTCACTTTATCATGATCATAGTAGTGTGGGTTCTTCACATACTCGATTGAAGATTTTGATGTGAAATCTTTTAACAAGTAAGGGCCATTGTAAAGGATGCTGTTTGGCGTCAAGGTTCCAAATTCTTTATCCTTGGATTTTAAAAACTCTTCGTTAACTGGGAAAAGGATACTGTTGGTTGTCTTTGAGTTCCAGTATGGCTCTGGTCGAGTCAAAGTGTACTCAACCGTATAGTCATCCAAGGCTTTCACACCAACCGTTGTGAAGTCATTGGTCACACCTGTCACATAGTCATTCAATCCCTTGATAGAGTTTTGGATGAGATCCATGGCTTGACCCTTGTTGTCCACAGCATACTTAATCCCAGTGACAAAGTCTTGGGCTTTGACTGGAGCGTACTCTTCTCCATCAGCCGTGTACCACTTGGCATCTTTTCTAAGTTTATAGGTATAGGTCAAACCATCTGATGAAACAGACCAGTCTTCAGCTAGAGCTGGCACGAGGTTCCCATAGCTGTCATTTTCTAGCAAACCATCTACAAGATTGGTAATAACGGCAGTATTATCTGCATAATAGTCTAAAAGATAGTTAAATGTCGTCGGATTTGCACCAAATGTTGATGAGAAGGTGCTTGTATCTGTATTGGACTGTCCACAAGCTGAAAGTAAAATCCCTGTAGCTAAGACAAGACCTGTCCCGATCAGTCTTTTTTTCATTTTGATCATCATTCACTCCTTTATGTCACTTTTTATAACATAACTATATTTTATCAAATTTATCCTAAATTGTAAAGTTCCTAGTTTTACGACGACTAATGTCTCTAAATCAGAAAAAGGAAGTACAGATTTTCTGCAACTTCCTTTTCTTTTATAGACTATTTGACGTGTTTTTCTAGCTCTTTTTGGTATTTGGCATTTGTTTCAATTTTTTCTTTCTGCCATTTCTTGAGAGCTTCTTCGTATTCTTTTGTAGTCACAACATCATTTTGCAATTCCAAACCTTTGAACACAAATGGGTCTCCCTTGATTCCGACTTGAGAGTATGCTTTTGTGAATGGTACAGTACGACTAACAGTTGGAGAACCACCTGAAGAAGCAACTGGGATCAAGAGCGAGCTATCAGACACCCAGGCTTGAGCTTTAGCGTATTTTTCGTAACGCTTATTGAGGTCGCTTGTTTCAGCTGCGGCATCATCCAAGAGTTTCTTGTATTCGTCTAGACCAACTTGAGCCATCACTTCTGGATCTTTTCCACGAGTGATACCCAAGTGTTTAAGAGCAGAACCTTTCTTAGCATCAAGAATGTTTAGGTAGGTAGCTGGGTCTTGATAGTCTGGTCCCCAACCAGTTCCGTTCAAGTCATAATCTTTTTGTGCTGGAACCTTAGCTTGAGAAGTAATGCTCATTTTCTCATTATCGGTCATTTGAAGGACATCAACAATGACATTCTCTGTACCAAGTGTTGACTCGATAGACTGCTTGAGTGAGTTAGT
The DNA here is from genome assembly GCF_012843315.1 of Streptococcus sp. WB01_FAA12. Taxonomy (GTDB): domain Bacteria; phylum Bacillota; class Bacilli; order Lactobacillales; family Streptococcaceae; genus Streptococcus. The sequence continues at coordinate 66,258 of NZ_JABAEX010000008.1, read as the reverse complement.
CTGTTGAACAGCGATAACATCGGTCTGTTCAACTGGAACATCCAAACGGATTGGGAAGGTCACACCCTTAGCCTGCAATTCTGCTTTAGCCTTTACAAAGGCTGCCTTGGCTTTTTCAGGACTGTAAAGCGTATCCTTACCATCAGTAAGGGCTACATCTTTCCATTGGTCCCCGTAAGAAACCAGCTCTGCCTGAGCCAACTCTCCAAAGGTCTTTTCACCTACTTGAACGTAGTCATGAGGCACTAGGCTATTACGGATAATTTTGTCCGCACCTTCTTCACCATTCAACTGAGCAGTGTAAGAATGACGGTCAAGGGCAAAGTTCAGCGCCTGACGGAAGTTCTTATTAAGAAGAGCTTCTTTTGTTGATGTTTTTTGAGCTTCGTCTGTTTTAGCTGTTTTATTGTAAGACTGGCGGTTTACGTTAACAGTGAGGTAGTAGCTTGTCGCTTCTTGTGGACTGTAGACAATCTTATCTCCGTACTCTTTCTTAGTTGACTCAAAGTTTGAGCTTGTTGGGAAGAGACGGGCTGTTGTATAAGCACCTTGTGTAAAGCTTCGAATCAAGGATTCTTGGTCGGAACCATCATAGAAAGTTAGTTTAATGTTGTCAATCTTAACATTGTCCTTATCCCAGTAGTTCGGATTCTTTTCATATTCAATGACTGATTTTGAAGTCAATGATTTCAAGAAATAAGGACCGTTATAAAGAATACTTGATGGTGTTGGTGCACCGTAGTCGCTCCCTTTAGAATTCAAAAATTCTTCGTTAACTGGAAGCATGGTAGCAGTTGTAACTTTAGAGTTCCAGAAACTTTCTGGTTTGTTGAGCGTATATTCAACCGTGTAATCGTCAACAGCTTTCACTCCTACAGTAGAAAAGTCATTGCTTTCTCCACTGATGTAGGCAGCCAAACCTTTGATAGAGTCTTGAAGGAGGGATAAGCCGTCTGATTTACCATCAGCTGCGTGTTTCAGACCCGTAACAAAGTCCTGAGCCTTGACTTCAGCATACTCTTCTCCTTCAGAAGTATACCATTTTACACCCTTACGAAGTTTGTAGGTATAGGTCAAGCCATCTTTAGAAACGGACCAGTCTTCTGCAAGCGAAGGAATCAAGTTCCCGTATTTATCGTTTTCCAAGAGGCCATCGACAACATTGGCTATAACGTCAGAAGTTGAGCTCTTGCTCGTCACGCTGTAGTCCAAAGATGATGGATCTATTGCATAGACATAAGAAAATGTCTTGGGAGCATCAGCCTTCTTTTCGCTTTGCCCACAAGCGGTTAACAGAAGTGCTGCACTCAAGACAGCACCTGCTCCTAAGAGCCACTTTTTCGATCTCATAAGTAATCTCCTTAAAGATAGTGTTTTCACCATTATACCCTATTTTTTCATAAAAGCAAGGGCTTTCGCATGATTTTTTAGAAAATTCTAACAAATATTTTTTAAAGATTTTTCTATACAATTTTTAGTAAAAAACCTCAAGCTTCAAAAGCTTGAGGTTCTCTCATTTTAGTCAGTCATTTCCACACAGAAGGCATCCCATGGAGCCAAGGTCTGTTTCTCAACTGCTTCTTTAGCAGTAGTATTTTCAATCAAGACAGATTTCACTTTTCCTTCTACTGAAAAGTTTTGTCTTTCATTGGACAAATTAGCCACGACTAGGAAGCGACGGTCTCCGTCCTTACGGATATAAGCAAATACCTTGTCAGCTGTATCAAGCAATTCAAAGTCAGCTCGAATCAGCCAGCTATTCTCCTTACGGATTTGAACGAGTTTTTGATAAGTATAGAAAATAGAATCTGGATTTGCCAGTGCTTCTTGAACATTGATTGCTTGATAGTTTGGATTAACTGCCAACCAAGGTTGACCTATTGAGAAGCCAGCATTTTTACTCTCATCCCATTGCATCGGAGTACGGGCATTATCACGACCGATGACACGGATGCTGTCCATGATTTCTTCAATCGGAACGCCTTTTTCAAGAGCCTCACGCGCATAGTTGAGGGATTCAATATCTTCTACTTGATCCAGTGTTTCAAATGGATAGTTGGTCATCCCAATCTCCTCACCTTGGTAGATATAGGGAGTCCCTCTCATAAGATGAAGTAGGATTGCAAAGGCTTTGGCAGATTTCTCACGGTATTCTTGGTCATTTCCCCAGATAGAGACGATACGAGGGAGATCATGGTTGTTCCAGAAGAGGGAATTCCAACCGTCTTCAACTCCTAATTCTGTCTGCCATTTGTTGAAAATTTCTTTCAACTTACTGATATTCAATTCTTTTTGGTAGTGCCACTTAGGTTGCCCTTCCTGATACTGAAGACAGATGTGCTCAAACTGGAAGACCATCGACAATTCTTGGCCCTTTGGATCAGAGTAAAGCTTGGCAATTTCTGGCGTCGCACCCCAAGTCTCTCCCACTGTCAAGAGATCTTTGTCGCCAAAGGTGGCTTGGTTCATCTCCTTGAGATAGGGATGAAGCATGGGACCATTATTAACTACCTTCTCATCAGGAATCTTGCCAATCATATCAATGACATCCATACGGAAACCACCAATACCTTTATCAATCCAGAAGTTCATCATCTCGTAAATTTTCTGGCGAAGTTTTTCATTCTCCCAGTTGAGGTCGGGCTGTTTCTTACTGAAAAAGTGGAGATAGTATTGACCCGACTTCTCATCGTATTCCCAAGCAGACCCACTAAAGATAGAATCCAAATCATTGGGCTCATCGCGCCAGATATAGTAGTCCCGCTCAGGACTACCAGGATTTTCACAGGCCTCTACAAACCAAGCATGTTCATCCGAGGTATGATTGACTACTAAGTCCATGATAATTCGGATATCACGCTTCTTAGCTTCCGCGATCAGTTCATCCATATCCTCCATGGTCCCGAAAATAGCTGCAATTGCTTGATAATCAGCAATGTCATAACCATTATCATCCATAGGACTGTCATAAACGGGAGAAAGCCAAATCGCTGTAATCCCTAACTTGGCTAGATAGTCCAACTTACTTGTAATTCCTGGCAAATCGCCAATTCCATCTCCATTGCTGTCCATAAAACTCTTTGGATAGACTTGATAGACTACGGCATTATGCCACCATTTTTCTTGCATCTTTTTACCTCATTATTTTGATATTCCATAGTCTATGATAGCGCTTTTCAAAATTTTATGCAAGCGTTTGCCTAATCTTTTTGATTTCTTTTTTACCTTTATAGTTTCCTAACTTCCAATTTTTTATTATAATGGAGATCAGAGGTAAAAAAATGAAAAAACAAGCTTTTAGTTCTGAACAATATTTGAATCTACAGCGCGACCACATTTTGGAGCGTATTAACCAATTTGACGGCAAGCTCTACCTAGAGTTTGGTGGCAAAATGTTAGAAGATTTCCACGCTGCTCGTGTACTTCCTGGTTATGAGCCTGATAACAAAATCAAGCTCTTGCAAGAATTGAAAGAGCAGGTTGAGGTTGTTATCGCCATTAATGCTAGCAATATCGAGCATTCCAAAGCACGTGGCGACTTGGGTATTTCTTATGACCAAGAAGTCCTTCGTTTGATTGACAAATTCAATGAATTGGGGATTTTTGTCGGATCTGTTGTCATCACACAATACGCTGGCCAACCCGCTGCAGATGCCTTCCGCAACCAACTCGAGAAAAACGGAATTGATTCTTATCTTCATTATCCAATCAAAGGATACCCAACGGATATGGATCACATCATTTCTCCAGAAGGCATGGGGAAAAACGACTACATCAAAACCAGTCGCAAGTTAATCGTCGTAACGGCTCCTGGACCTGGTTCTGGAAAATTGGCAACCTGTGTGTCCAATATGTACCACGACCAAATCAACGGTATCAAGTCTGGTTACGCTAAATTTGAAACCTTCCCAGTCTGGAACCTGCCCCTTCATCATCCAGTCAACTTGGCCTACGAGGCTGCAACCGCAGACCTTGACGATGTCAACATGATTGACCCCTTCCATCTCCAAACCTACGGAGAAACAACGGTCAACTACAACCGTGATATCGAAATTTTCCCAGTGCTCAAGCGCATGCTAGAACGTATCCTAGGAGAATCTCCATACGCTTCACCGACAGACATGGGTGTCAACATGGTTGGTTTTGCTATTACAGATAATGAAGCCGCTATCGAAGCTTCTAAACAAGAAATCATCCGTCGCTACTATCAAACCGTTCTTGATTTCAAAGCTGAAAAAGTCGGAGAAACTGCTGTCAAGAAGATTGAACTTCTCATGAACGACCTCGGTATCACACCTGCAGACCGTAAAGTTGCTGTCGCAGCACGTCAAAAGGCTGATGAAACTGGCGGACCTGCCCTAGCTCTCGAATTGCCATCTGGTGACATTGTCACTGGTAAAAACTCAGAACTCTTTGGCCCAACAGCCGCTGCCTTGATCAATGCCATCAAGAAATCCGCTAACATCGCTAAAGAAGTAAAACTAATCGAGCCTGAAGTTGTCAAACCAATCCAAGGTCTTAAAATCAATCATCTAGGCAGTCGCAATCCGCGCCTGCACTCAAATGAAATCCTGATTGCCCTTGCCATTACAGCCATGGAAAACCCTGATGCTGCTCGTGCCATGAAGGAACTTGGTAACCTCAAAGGAAGCGAAGCCCACTCAACCATCATCTTGACTGACGAAGACAAGAATGTCCTACGCAAATTGGGTATCAACGTTACCTTTGACCCATTCTACCAATATGATCGCTTGTATCGGAAGTAATTAAACGAGGCTGGATAAAACTCAATTTGAAGAAAAATCCAGTAAATCTTTACACGATAAAAGATAAAACGCATAATATCAAGTTTTTTGAACACTTGGTATTATGCGTTTTTATGATCTTCCAGCCTCATTTATTTTAATAAAATTGTCAACTCGACACAGGCTCCTCCTTGGTCTGGATTGAGCAGGGTCAGACGACCACCGTGCAAGAGAGCGACCTGCTTAGAAAAGGCTAAGCCGATACCATGATGGGGATTAGCTGAATTGCGGCTTTGGTCACTCTGGTAAAAGAGTTGGTCTGCTCCCAGCAGCATCTCCTCTGAAAATGCAGGGCCATTGTTCCAGATAGCAAAAATCAACTGGTCCTGCTGCACTGATACCGTCAGCTTCACTTCCTTTTGATTCTGGTCAGCATATTCAAGCGCATTCAGTAAAATATTGAGCAGAGCTCGCTTGAGATAATCCAAATGAATTGACAAAATCAGACTAAGATCACAATCTTCTTTGAGATAAAAATGATAGCTTTCCTGTTTGCTGAACAGTGCCCAGTCGTCCTGGAGATCAGCCAAAAAGTCCTCCAATGAAAGCTGACTGAACTGATTAGCATCAATCTGAAAAGTCTTAGCGTAATCAATCAAAGAGCCACAATACTCTTCCATCTTGTGACTGGCCTGCAAAATCTCAGCAGCATAGTCTGCCTGCGGCTGGCTCAACTGCGCCAATTCCAAGAGCTCAGCATTCCCCTTAATCACAGTTAAGGGCGTTTTCAAATCGTGCGATGTCGCTGATAACTGTAAAATCAACTCCTGATTATGCTGCTGCTCTCTTTCTAGAAGACGAGCATTTTCTTGGTGGCTGCTCCGTAAATCACTATAAACTTCTAGCATTTCCTCAATTCGAAAAAGCTGGCTTTGATTTTCTTCTAAAAACTTCTCGCTCTTTAGCATTTTTATTTCCCTGTCGATTTTTCGGAGCAATTTCAAAATATGATAAAAAGTAATCAGCAGCAAGCTCCCTGCCCAGAAGAACAAGGTGAAAAGAACGTAATTACTTCCTTGCGTAAATTCATAGCCTATAAGCACAAAAATCAAAACATGAAAAAAGACGATTTTTAAACTGGTTGTCCAGACTAGGCTTTTGAAATTTCGGGTTCTAATTGCCATCTATAGCCTACTCCTCTCACTGTTGCGATTGCTTGCAGCCCTTCTTGTTTGCATTTTTGACGAATCTGATATACGTATTCTGAGATGGAGCGAAGCTGTGTTTCTGAGCTTTCTGGGTAAAGCAAGGTATGCAGGCGTTCAGCTGAAAAGGTCTGCTTGGGATTGCTAGCTAGTAAATGCAGCAATTTAAACTCTCGCTCTGAAAATTTCAAGACTTTACCAAAACAGGTAACTTCATAGCGATCCGGATAAAATTGACAAGAAGCAATTTCAGAATAGCGCTCCTCACGTCTTTCCTCCCGCCGAAGATGAGCTCTGACACGCGCCAGCAATTCTTTGGTTCCAAAAGGCTTGACAACATAGTCATCTGCTCCGCGAAAGAGCCCTTCTACTTTGTCCGCCTCCAATTCCTTAGCCGTCAGAAAGATGATCGGACACGAAAGATGAGGACGAATGTAGGAACACAGCTCAAAACCATTAACAGGCTCCATCATCACATCCAACAGAATCAAGTCATATCCGACAAAATACGTCAGCTCTAGCTCTTCTATCCGATCAAGCGTCGTCACATCATAAGCATCGAGCTCTAGGACGTTTTTCACCAGCTTCAAAATGCTCCGGTCGTCATCAACCACCAAAATACGATACTGTCTCATAATTTCCATTATAGCATACCTCTAGCGAACATCTCGTTTCAAGGTTAAGAATATAGCAGAGCTCCAAACTAAAGCTAACCAGAAAAGCTGTATTCCCAGCCCTGATAGATCTATTGACTGCTGAAGCCCTTCATACTCAAAAAGATTTAGCGTAGCCAGATCAGGCAGGTATTTTGCTTCCTTGATAAAAGTTGCCAATAAACGGCTGAGACCAATCAAGAGAGGAAAGAGCACCGACACCGGCACAATCCAAGATTGAAATAGCAAAGCGAGGCCGGCAGCTAAAAAAGCCAGAAAAAGATTGCTGAGAAGACCAAAAGAGCTGTAATAAAGGAATTTCCCCAATAAGAACCAGCTAAAGTTTAGATCAAAACGAGCCAGCATCACAAGGAAACAGCTACCTACCATAACACTATAGAGAACTAAGAGCAGCAAGACCAGAAAAAGGAATTTCCCAGCCAACCAAGCCTTTCTATTTGATACGGTTAAAAAATTCGTTCGCATCCCAGACTTGACAAACTCCTGAGCAAAATAGAGCGAAGTAAAGATGACGATGACAGGCTGCGCCAGATAGAGGGCATGCAAAGCCTCGCTCAGAGCCTTCGTCTGGCCAACTGCTGTCTGACTGTAGTCAAGATTCATTAGAAAAAATGGAACAGCTACCAGAGCCACCAAGGCTGCACCAAGAGCGAGATAGTAAGAACGGAACTTAATCCATTCACTTTTAAGCAGAGCTATTATCATCAGTAGCGTCCTCCTAAATCCGTCTTCAAAAAGTGCAGAGAGGTCATGCCGCCGATGATTAGTATCCATGCGCCAAGTATCAACAGCCCTTGCAAGGGATTGTTGACATATTGGGAAGTTGGCGTTGCAGTAAACAACTCTCCAGCCGGCTGTGGCAGATAAGCTCCCCAACTCGTGTGAGCTGCCAGGTAGTTTCCCAGATTATAGATTTGGGGTACGAGAAAAAGCAGAGGAACTAGCATGGTCCGAGCCAATAAACCTAACAAAAATGAAAGGATTCCCAATAAGGTTAGAGATAAGGTTTTCCACAAAATCAGACTCCAAGCTGCATGATTGAGCAGAATCGGATCAAGCCCTTCCTTTCCTAAAGCCAGATGCATGACCATATAACTAAAGTAAATTGATAAAAAGCTACTGGCAAGAGAAAAGCAAGCAAAGGTCATAAGTTTCCCCACAAGCAGCTTCAGGCGGTTATTACAGGTCAAAAGACTGGTTCTCAAGCTATGAGACTGAAATTCCATTGCTCCCAAAATTCCAGCTAAAATGACCAAAACCATGCCCGCCATAAAGGCCCCGTTGAGACCCAGATATTCCAACGGGTCAATGGCTTCTGCCAGGCCGGGAACCGTCTCAGGTGTAGCATCCAAGCCAATAGACAAATACTGTCGGCCCTCCAACCAGGATACGGCAGGCACCAATAGCAGCATGAAGGCCATACTCACTCTGAAAGCCTTAGTTGAGCAAATTTTCAACCATTCTGAATGCAATAAGGGTATCGTTTCTTTCATCTTAAGCCTCCTCTGTCAAGTCAAAGAAGAGGTCTTCTAGACTGTCTGAATCTTGCAGCACCTCTTCCAATCGTCCCTGCTCAATAATGCGCCCATGATGAATCAAGACTACGTCATCTGTCACCATTTGTACCTCTGACAGGATGTGGGAGGATAGAAGTACCGTTTTCCCTAAATCAGCCTGCTGACGAATGAACTTTCTAAACCACTTAATCCCACTTGGATCCAGTCCATTGGTCGGCTCATCTAATATAAGAAACTGAGGATCACCCAGCAAAGCCGCTGCCAAACCCAACCGCTGACCTTCCCCCAGAGACAGGCTTGACAGGAGAGCCTTCCTCTTATGAGCAATTCCTGTCATCTCCAAAACCTCATCGATCCGAGACTTGGGAATAGCATTACTCGCCGCAATAATTCTCAAGTGGTCATAGACCTTTCGATTTGGCAAACCGCCAATGCCGTCAAAGGCTGCACCTACCGTTCTGAGTGGATAAGTCATTGACTGATAGGTTTGTCCATCAAAAGTCGCAGTTCCTGCTGTCGCCCGATCTAACCCCAAGAGAATCCTCAAGGTCGAGCTTTTACCAGCACCATTCGGGCCCAGAAAAGCTGTAATCCGCCCGCTTCTAGCTGTAAAAGAAATATCTTCCAAAATCTGCTTGCTGCCATGCTTCTTGCAGACTCCTTCTATTTTCACCATATGTTCCATACTGAACTCCTTTATCTTTATTTTCTCCAGTATATCCAATCTAGTTCAGAATTAGTTCAGAGATCGAGCAAAAATTCTAAAAGTTAATCCCACCTTTCAAAACTCGCTCTAGCTTCATTAGAAAGAACTCAGTTTTTCTTTTCCTTTACTTCATTCTTTCTTTATAATTCTGCGGATTTTGTATGGAGACTTTGTTATAATGCTAGTCTCAAAAAGTCATTTATCAAACTCCATCAAGAGCACCCTTTATGATATAATGAAAGAAGAAAACTGAAAGGAACGACCATGTCAAAAGAAGTTATTGTTGAAAGTTTTGAACTTGACCACACCATTGTTAAAGCACCCTATGTCCGCTTGATTGGAGAAGAAACAGGGCCAAAGGGAGACATCATCTCCAACTTTGATATTCGCTTGGTGCAGCCAAATGAGGACTCTATCCCTACTGCTGGGCTTCACACTATTGAACACCTCTTAGCAAAACTCATCCGTACCCGCATTGACGGCATGATTGACTGTTCGCCATTTGGTTGCCGTACAGGCTTCCACATGATTATGTGGGGACGTCACACCAGTGCTGAGATTGCAGCTGTTATCAAGGATTCGCTCAAGGAAATCGCTGAGACTACTACTTGGGAAGATGTCCCTGGAACAACCATTGAATCTTGCGGAAACTACAAGGACCACAGCCTCTTTTCAGCTAAAGAATGGGCGAAACTCATCCTAGAACAAGGAATCTCAGATGATGCCTTTGAGCGTCATGTCATCTAAACACAAAAGGAACCAGCTTTTAGCTAGTTCCTTCTTTTTTTATTCTCAAAATCTTGAGTTAGGCTTTTTCACGAATGACCAAAACGCCATCTTCCATATCTGCTTCCAGATGTTTAGCATCAAGGTTATCCAAGTGGAAGTCTGTCACCTTATCACGAATTTGTTGTTCAACCACACGACGGAGAGGACGAACACCCATGACTTCATCATAGCCTTCTTCTGTGATAAAGTCCTTAGCTGCTTGACTAACTTCCAAATCAATGTCTTTCTTAGCCAAGGTTTGGTTGACTTCAGCCAACATCAAGTCCACAATCTTAGAAAGGTCTTCCTTATTCAAGTGTGAAAACTCGATAACTGCATTAAAGCGGTTAAGGAACTCTGGACGGAAGTATGGTTTCAAACGCTCCATCAATTCTGGTTTATCTGCATCTTCCGTCAAGTTAGCTTCATAGCCAAATCCAGCGTTTGATGTTGCGATAATGACAGTGTTTTTAAAGTTCACGGTATTTCCTTGACCATCTGTCAAACGACCGTCATCCAAGACTTGGAGGAGAAGGGTGATTACTTGAGGATCAGCCTTTTCAATTTCGTCCAAGAGAATGATAGAGTATGGATTGCGACGAACACGTTCTGTCAAGGTATTGCTATTGTCATCATACCCTACATAACCGGCTGTTGTACCGATCAGCTTAGAAACAGCTGTGCGGTCACTATATTCGGACATATCCAAGCGGATAATTGCGTCCTTGGTTCCAAACATATCGAGCGCCAATTGCTTAGCAAGCTCCGTCTTACCAACCCCAGTAGGCCCTACAAAGAGAAAGCTACCGATTGGGCGATTGCCTTCATCAAATCCTGCACGGTTACGACGAATAGCACGAGCTACTGCTTCAACCGCCTTATCTTGGCCGATTACCTTGTGTTCCAAGCGATGAGCCATATCTTTCAAACGTTCGATGTCTGACGCTCCCATTTGTGACACTGGAATACCTGTCATTCGCTCTACAGACTCAGCCACATCGTTGATGCTTGCAGTCACTTTCATGTCTTCTGTGTGGTTTTCGACTTTTTTCTCTAATTCTGCAATACGTGTTTTAGCATTGAGAGCTGCTTCAAAGTCTTCTGCCTCAACTGCTTTTTCTTGCTTGTCTTTTTCTGCTTCAATTTCCCGTTCAACAGCATGCACATCTGTTACAGGATGTTGAGCTGCCAAGTGAGCTGCCGTTACATCGACAAGGTCGATAGCCTTATCTGGCAAGCTGCGTTGTGGAATGTATTGGATAGAATAATCCACTGCTGCTTTTAAGACTTCGTCTGGCAAGATAACATTGTGATGTTGTTGATAGAGGTCACGAATCCCTTGAAGGATTTTAAAGGTATCCTCTGCTGAAGGAGCATTGACCTTGACTTCGTTGAAACGACGAGCAAGAGCTGCATTTTTCAAGATAGTGTTACGATATTCGTCTTGAGTCGTTGCCCCAATAACTGTCAACTCACCTCGAGAGAGAGCTGGTTTGAGAATATCTGCAAGACCTTTAGAACCACTATCGCCTCCGATTGAACCAGCACCAAGGATTTGGTGAATTTCATCAAAGAAGAGGATGATATTTCCTGCTTCTTTCACTTCGTTGACTAGGTTTTGAACGTTTTCTTCAAAGCTACCACGGTATTGAGTACCAGCCTCAAGACCTGAGATATCAATAGAAATAATTTCCTTGTTCTTGATGGCAGCCGGAACATCTCCGTTCACAATCGCTTGTGCTAGACCTTCGACAACGGCTGTCTTACCAACACCTGCATCTCCGACCAGAACAGGATTGTTCTTGGTACGACGTGAGAGGATTTCAGATGTTTCTTGAATTTCCTTGTTTCGTCCGATAACAGGATCCAACTTGCCCTCACGAGCTTCCGCTGTCAAGTTACGACCTAGTTTAGCAAGGACACCGTCTTGTTTCATACCTGAAGCGTGTTGTTGCATTTGTCCATCAACTTCTGCATTTCCTGGCAATTGACCAGTTGCACGATAGTGAGCAAATTCCTCAGGTGTCACTTCACGTCCATTAATCAAGTAGCGACGGTTTTCAGAACTGTATCCTCGCATACCACTCATCAATTGGTTAAATAAATCATCCATGTTGTTAAAGTTATTAAAGTTGTTATTCATATTCTTTACCTCGTTTATTGTTAATTATTTGCGATCTCTGATATTGACTATCTTTGACCTTTGTTTTAAAAATTTTAGACTAGCTAACTAGCTACCCTACGTATAATTTCTGGTTTTTCTTTCTTAAATAAGCCTTCTATCATCTTCTTTTCAAAGTCTGTTAGATTTAACATAGGCCTCACCCCTTTCTAGGGTATCTGTCGTACATTTTCAAGAAATAGAATCGTTGAAAATGAGCTTTTTAAGGAATTCATTTTCCTTATGTTTCTACTATATCACTTTGGTCAGTAAAAGTCAATAATTTTTTGACCAAATTTGACTATTTTTTAAAAAATTTTTAAGCACACAAAAAGCCAGTCATATCGACTGGCTTTTCTCTATTACAATTGAATCTTAGCTCAATGCGTCATCCATTGAAAGAACTTCGTGGAAGACACGTTGTGTCAATTCAGTTTTTTGTTCTGGAGTGAGGTATTTAGTGTTTACACAGTATCCAGAGATACGTACGATAACGTCTTCACCTGACATGATCTTTTCGTAAACATCGTTCAAGTCCATAACGTTCAAGTTAACGTGTTGTCCACCGTTTTCGAAGTAACCATCAAGGATTGTTACCAAGTTATCAACTTGTTCGTCACGAGTCTTACCAAGAGCACGTGGAGAAACTTGAGTTGTCAATGAGATACCGTCAGCTGCGTAACCAAAGTCAAGGCTAGCAAGTGAGTTCAAGTTTTGCAACCATCCACCTTTAGCTTTGTTAGAAGGGTTCGCACCTGGTGAGAAGAATTCAAGTTTAGACAAGTTCACAGAACCATCTTCGTTGAGGTATACACCTTTGTGGACTGGTGAGTTACCAGTTTGTTTAGAGTAAGCAACGTTAGATGTGATTGTCAAAAGTGATACTGTAGCTTCTGCGTCTTTGTAAAGTTTGTGGCTACGTAGACGAGTTGTGTAAGCTTCGATCAACCATTCTGCCAATTCGTTTGAACGTGGGTCATCTTCACCCCAACGTGGGTATTCACCGATTGTTTCGTAATCGTAGATGTAACCATCTTCATCACGGATTGGTTTAACGGTAGCGTATTTAATCGCTGACAATGTATCAACAGTGTTAGCAAATCCACAGATACCGAATCCCATGTTGGCACGTTGTTTAGTTGGCAAGAAGGCCATTTGAACAGCTTCGTAGTTGTACTTATCAGTCATGTAGTGAATGATGTTCAAAGCATCTACGTAAGTGTCTGTCAACCAGTCAAGAGATTTTTCAAAGTTCGCTTTAACTGATTCGAATTCAAGAACTTCGTCACGAATAGGGTCGATGTCAAATACTTTGTAGTCTTTGTGAACATCGTCATAACCACCATTCAAACCAGTAAGAAGGGCTTTCAAAACGTTTACACGAGCACCGAAGTACTGGATGTTGTGGCGTTGATCTTCGTTTTCTGGGTCAAGTGGTGACACACAGCATGAGATACAGCTCATTTCCCCGTATCCGTCTTTAGCCATTGTTGTTACACCTTCGTATTGAATAGAAGAGTGTTTGTGGCTCATGTGCATACAGTAGCGACGGAAGTTGTAAGGCAATTTGTCAGTCCAAAGAACTGTCAAGTTTGGCTCTGGAGAGTTACCGATATTGTCAAGAGTGTTCAAGAAACGGTAGTCCATCTTAGTAACACGGTGACGACCGTCGTTACCCATACCAGCCATAGAAGTTGTGATGAAGGTTGGGTCACCTGAGTACAATTGGTCATAAGCTTTTGTACGAGCAAATTTAACTGTACGAAGTTTCATAACGAAATCATCAACGAATTCTTGGATTTCTGATTCAGTAAATGTACCACGAGCAAGGTCACGTTCTGCAAAGATATCAAGTACGATTGGCACACGTCCTAGAGATGTTGCAGCACCGTTAATAACACGGCAGACAGCCATGAAGGCGATATTAACCCATTGGATAGCTTCTTTAACGTTCATCGCTGGTTTGCGAACATCAACTCCGTAAAGGTCACCCAAGCGAACAACTTGTTGCAATGCTTGGTATTGAAGATTCACTTCTTCACGAAGACGGATTGTTTCTTCATCAATTTCTTTGATTGCATTCCAGTCGTTTACTTTTTCTTGCATCAAGTAGTCTGCACCGTAAAGAGCAAGACGTGCGTAAACACCGATGATACGTCCACGTGAGTATGCATCTGGAAGACCAGTTACAGTGTGAGCGTGACGAGCACGACGAATGTTTGAAGTGTAGGCACGGAAGATACCGTCGTTAACTGTTGTTACGTATTTAGTAAAGATTTCGTGAACAGCTGGGTCTGGTTCGTATCCATTTTCTTTCAAAGTAGTTTCAGCCATACGGATACCACCTTTTGGCATGAAGTTCAATTTGAAGAGTTCATCGTTTTGGATACCGAAGATAACTTCGTTTTCTTTGTCGATAAATCCTGCAGGGATATCAGCAATAGATGTTGGACGAGTGTCCATTGGGAAACGAGTTTCTTCGTAGTGAGCTTTTGTTTCTTCTACAATCTTTTTAATGTGAAGTGAACGTTCTGTTGGTCCAGCAAGGAAGCTTTCATCTCCATCGTAAGGTGTGTAGTTAGCTTGAACGAAGCGAGAAACGCTTGCTTTTTCTTTCCAATCTACGCCTTTGAAGCCTTCCCAAGCTTTATCAAAAATATCTTGTGCTTCAACAACTGTCTTAACAACCATGTTAATGTCCTCATTTTTCTTTCTAGTAACAGTCATCTGTTACATTCATGAGACCAGTATACCATACAGTAACCGATTTCAACAAGCGAAAAAAGGCTTTTTTATCACTTTCTTTTCTAATACAGTCTGTTTATCGGCACAATCTGTATTATATATTTGAAAGAATGAGTACTCTTTTCCATTTTTTCAGAAAAAAAGGTATAATGAATAAAAAATGACATTAGAAAGGAAGCAAAATGCTCATATTTCCATTGATTAATGATTTGTCCAGAAAAATCATCCATATCGACATGGATGCCTTTTTTGCTGCGGTGGAAATAAGAGATAATCCTAAGTTAAAGGGCAAGCCTGTTATCATTGGGAGTGATCCCAGACAAACAGGCGGACGGGGAGTTGTGTCTACTTGTAGCTACGAGGCACGAGCCTTTGGCATTCACTCTGCCATGAGTTCTAAAGAAGCTTATGAGCGTTGTCCTCAAGCCGTCTTTATCTCAGGGAATTATGAAAAATACAAGACTGTGGGGCTTGAAATTCGAGCTATTTTTAAGCGCTATACCGATCTGATTGAACCTATGAGTATTGACGAGGCTTACTTGGATGTGACGGAAAATAAACTTGGTATCAAGTCGGCAGTCAAAATAGCTCGTCTCATCCAACAAGATATCTGGCAGGAACTACACCTGACTGCTTCTGCAGGTGTTTCTTATAACAAATTTCTAGCTAAAATGGCCAGCGATTATCAAAAGCCACATGGTTTGACAGTTATCCTCCCAGAACAAGCTCAAGATTTTCTCAAACAAATGGACATTGCTAAATTCCATGGCGTGGGCAAAAAAACAGTTGAACGCCTTCATGAAATGGGCATTTATACTGGTGCAGACTTATTAGACGTTTCTGAAGTCACTTTAATCGATCGGTTTGGCAGACTCGGTTTTGACCTTTATCGGAAAGCTAGAGGCATTCATAACTCACCAGTCAAGTCCAATCGCATTCGTAAGTCCATCGGCAAGGAGAAAACCTATGGTAAGATTCTTCAGGCAGAAGAAGACATCAAAAAAGAGCTGACTCTTCTCTCCGAAAAGGTAGCTCACAATCTCAGCAAGCAGGACAAAGCTGGAAAAATCATTATCCTTAAAATTCGTTATACTGACTTCTCCACTCTGACTAGACGAAAAAGCCTCCCACAAGCAACACAGGATGCTAGCCAGATTTCTCAAACTGCCCTTCAACTTTACGAAGAACTAGCTGAAAAAGAGAAAGGCGTTCGTTTACTAGGAATTACAGTGACAGGATTTTAAAAAGCTTGAAGGAAAATTCCCTCAAGCTTTTTCTTATACAAACAAACGCACAAAACTATAGAGCAACAAGACACTACCGAGTACGATACGGTATTTACCAAAGAGTGTAAAGTCGTGTTTCTTCACATAGCTGGTCAAGAAACGAATGGCAACCATGCTGACTGCAAAGGCAACTCCCATAGCGACCAAGAGCAAGAACAGTTGGCCAAAACTCAAGAGTTGACCTGCTTTAACAAATTTGAAAATCTTTAAAGCACTAGCTCCGAACATAACAGGAATCCCAAGGTAAAAGGTAAACTCCGTTACAACAGAGCGGCTTGTCCCATTCAACAAACCACCGACGATAGTAGCACCTGAACGACTTGTTCCTGGTAAAAGGGCGAGGACTTGGAAGAGCCCAATGTAAAGGGCTGTTTTATAAGGCAACTTGTCTAGCTCTGTTACTGTTGGTTCAATAGCTTGGGCCTTATTTCTTTTTTCAAGATAGATAAAGGCAACACCATAGATAATCAACATAATGGCAACTGAAACCATGTTGTGGAAGTTGGCATCAAACCAATCATCTAGTTTAAAGACCAATAGCAAAGGCAAGGTTGCAACGAAGACTTTTGACCACAACTGCCAAGTTCGACGAACTTCGACCTTGTTTTTACCAGGTTTGAAGGGATTGAGCTTGTTAAAGTAAATTACCATAACTGCTAAAATGGCACCGAGCTGAATGACAACATTAAACATGGACATGAAGGCTTCATTTTGGTCCTTGTATTGGACAAATTCTTCAACCAAAATCAAGTGACCTGTACTTGAAATGGGCAACCATTCTGTAATTCCTTCAACAATCCCAAAAAAGATTGACTTCAAAATTTCAATAAAATACATACATTACTCCTTTTTCTGTCCTCTATTATAGCATAATTTCGGATGTTGCGATAGATTTTTTCTAGAAGGCGCCGATGCTACCACCGCCTCCGCCTCCTGAGAATCCGCCACCTGACGAACCACTTCCAGAAGATACAGAGTAGTTACTAGCTGTATTTGCAATACTAGCATAGTGGCTCATTTGAGCAGTTGAATGATAAAACATACTGTGCCAGCCATAAGCTACGTAAAGATTGATATCTGGATTCTCAACTTGAATCTGATAAGATTTCATCAAATGACTCACCTTGTCCGCATAACCAAATAAAGTAGCATAGACAAGGAGGCGATTCCAAAGAACAATACTCTCTAATTCTGCCTTGTCTAGGTGAGCGATATCGCGAAGCATGTTTTCAAAACTAGTCCAGAGATAGTATGCTTCTAGTCCTTCTTCGTTTAAAACACCATCACGAGTATCAAATCGGGTCGTCCAATAATAGACGGCAGCTAACATCAAGCTCACAAACCCAAGGATAGGAAGTGGCAGAGAAAGGTACCCGTGAGCATCCAAACTATACAAGAACCAGCCAAAACCAACGAAAGCAGGTAGAAGCGTAGAGACACCTATCGTCAATCGCAGGATTTTTTCCCCATTACTCAGTGGACGATAATAATCTGGAAGTTGCAAAGAGGAAACCCGCTTTCTCACCCCATCCTGCATCTGCTTCAGAGCTTGCTCGAAAGAAGACTTAAGCTTACGTCCTGTTTTCTGAATCCTTTTTTCATCAGCTGCTTTGGCACCTTGGTAAAGACTAGTTGACACTTGGTAATCTGCAAACAAATCTGAAACAAGCACTTCTTCTCTTCCTGAAAAGGCCAAATTAAGGCAATCTTTTTCAAAACTTGCCAATCCTTTTTCTTTTACGACTTTTAGACGGACCTCATCTCCATTTGAGATGATTGAAACATTTCCACGGTCAATCACATCCAATAAAGTGGCCTGAACGAGTTGGTCAAAGGTGAACTTCCCTCCTCCCTTGGTCAAGGGGCTGACTTCCTCTAAAGAAGTAGAGTAAACAGTTTCCGATAAAACCATCGGTTCTAAGTCCATTGGCGGTTCATAGAGACGGTGATTTTTAGCATATTTCTTCGATGGGGAGGTTTTTCTTCTGTAAATGCAGTATAAAATAACACTAAAGACTAAAGAAAGCGAGAGTAGCAAAGGGATGATCCACGTAACCAGAGCTTTGCTTTGAGCTTTTTCAGCAGTAATGGATTCCTCTATTTGTTCAAATTCTGCTAAACGATTGCCCTTCAATCCCTGATCCAAAGCTGTTCCAAAATCTTTTCTAGGCCAATATGCATGCAATTCAACCCCACGCTGACGAGGTAGGTTCTGTAAATGAACACGATAATCACCATCTATCTTTTCTACCTTGCCCTCTGTAAAGAGTTTCCCTGTATGAAAGAATAATTTTTCTGCTCCATTAAAGCCCGTTACTCGAAACTCAAATTTTTCGATAGGTTCTGAACTATCCGTCAGGGGCTGCCAATTAAGTTCCGCGATATCATCATATAGAAATAAGAGATTTTTTAGTTGCCATGTGATTACCACTTCAACGGTATCCCCCCCTTGGCCTGGATTATACACTTTTACAGTATAGCCTTCCGATTCTTCTATCACTTCACTATTGACATTTTCAATGGTAGCAGCATTCTTCCATACCTGAATCTTCGGACTGGAATCTATTTCAAAGCCCTTTGGCATCTTACCCGCATGGCCAAGTCCTACTAGTTGTCCATTAAAGTCTTCATCAAAATAATAGACTACTTTCTCCCTAAATTCTGCTGTATTATCTGCATGAATATACAAATCACCTTGATAAGAGCGAATCTTGAAATCAACCGCAAAAACAGAGAGTGGTAAAATACAAAACAAGCTAAATAAAAGCAAGAAAAAAGTCTTTTTCACAACACAATCCCCCTTTTTATCTTTGCTATCATTATATCATTTTTTATAAGTAAAGGCTTACTTGTATTGAAAATCTCACTATTTTTAGATACAATAGAGAGAGTCATTTTTAGACTAGAAATAGGAGAAAACATGAAAAAATTATGCTTATCTATCCTTGCTAGCCTAGCCCTTACCTTAGGACTAGTTAGCCAAGTCCAAGCCGACGAATATTTACGCATCGGGATGGAGGCTGCTTACGCCCCCTTCAACTGGACCCAAGACGATGATAGTAACGGCGCCGTCAAAATCGACGGTACCAACCAATATGCCAACGGCTACGATGTTCAAATTGCTAAAAAGATTGCCAAAGACTTAGGCAAGGAACCTTTGGTCGTGAAAACCAAATGGGAAGGGCTTGTTCCAGCCCTTACTTCTGGCAAAATCGATATGATCATTGCAGGTATGAGCCCAACGGCTGAACGTAAACAAGAAATTGCCTTTTCAAGCAGTTACTATACTAGTGAACCTGTTCTATTGGTCAAAAAGGACTCCGCCTATGCCAACGCCAAATCTTTAAACGACTTTAGCGGAGCAAAAATCACATCTCAACAAGGCGTTTACCTTTATGACTTGATTTCTCAAATTCCAGGTGCCAAAAAAGAAACAGCTATGGGAGACTTTGCCCAAATGCGTCAAGCTCTAGAGGCTGGTGTTATCGATGCCTATGTTTCTGAACGACCTGAAGCCCTGACCGCTGAATCTGCCAACGCTAAGTTCAAAATGATTCAACCCCAACCAGGTTTCAAAACTGGCGAAGAAGACACCGCTATTGCCATTGGTCTTCGTAAAGATGACAGCCGTATCAGCCAAATCAATGCGAGTATCGAAACCATCTCTAAGGATGAGCAAGTAGCCCTCATGGATCGTATGATCAAAGAGCAACCAGTTGAGGCGACAACAACGGAGGAAGAAAGTAGTTTCTTTAGCCAAGTCGCTAAGATCCTTTCTGAAAACTGGCAACAACTCTTGCGTGGTGCTGGTATCACACTCTTAATCTCCATTATCGGAACCATCACAGGTCTCATTATCGGACTTGCAATCGGGGTCTTCCGTACGGCCCCTCTATCTGAAAACAAGGCCATCTATGGCTTGCAAAAACTACTTGGCTGGATTCTCAATGTCTATATTGAGATCTTCCGTGGTACGCCAATGATTGTTCAATCGATGGTTATCTACTACGGTACAGCACAAGCCTTCGGAATCAATCTCGATCGTACACTGGCTGCCATCTTCATCGTTTCAATCAACACGGGTGCCTATATGACAGAAATCGTCCGTGGAGGTATCCTAGCAGTCGACAAGGGACAATTTGAAGCCGCAACTGCTCTTGGTATGACCCATAATCAGACCATGCGCAAGGTTGTCCTCCCTCAGGTCGTTCGCAATATCTTACCTGCTACTGGTAATGAGTTTGTTATCAATATCAAAGATACCTCTGTATTGAACGTTATTTCAGTTGTTGAGCTTTATTTCTCAGGAAATACTGTCGCAACTCAAACCTACCAATACTTCCAGACCTTTACAATCATTGCCGTGATTTACTTTGTCCTCACCTTCACCGTAACGCGTATCCTACGCTTCATCGAACGCCGTATGGACATGGATACCTATACTACAGGTGCTAACCAAATGCAAACGGAGGATTTGAAAAAATGACACAACCAATCCTTGAAATCAAACACCTCAAAAAATCCTATGGGCAAAACGAAGTGCTAAAAGACATTTCTCTCACCGTCCATAAAGGAGAGGTTATTTCCATCATCGGAAGCTCAGGAAGCGGAAAATCAACCTTCCTTCGTTCGATCAATTTACTAGAAACACCTACAGAGGGAGAAATTCTCTATCGAGGAGAAAACGTCTTAGAAAAAGGCTATAACCTCACCCATTATCGTGAAAAACTCGGTATGGTTTTCCAATCCTTTAATCTATTTGAAAACCTGAATGTCCTTGAAAATACTATCGTTGCCCAAACGACTGTACTCAAACGCGACCACTCTGAAGCTGAAAGAATTGCAAAAGAAAATCTCGAAAAAGTTGGTATGGGAGAACGTTATTGGCAAGCCAAGCCTAAACAACTCTCTGGTGGACAAAAGCAGCGTGTAGCCATCGCTCGCGCTCTCTCCATGAATCCTGATGCCATTCTCTTCGACGAACCAACATCTGCTCTTGACCCGGAAATGGTCGGAGAAGTCCTCAAAATTATGCAGGATTTGGCTCAAGAAGGCTTGACCATGATCGTCGTAACCCACGAGATGGAATTCGCCCGCGATGTCTCTCACCGTGTCATCTTCATGGACAAAGGCGTCATTGCAGAAGAAGGCAAACCAGAAGACCTCTTCACGAACCCTAAAGAGGAACGAACACGAGAATTTCTTCAACGCTATCTCAACTAACAAACAAAGGCTGCATATTTTATGCAGTCTTTTTGCTAACTGTTTGCAAAACAAAAGGCAGACCCATTTTAAGAATCTGCCTGTAAGCCTAGTTTAATCTTCAAATTTTTCATGATTCTTATCATAAAAATCAATCAAGCCTAGAGCTGTTTCAAATGAAATATTTTTTACCTTTGCACGACCTTGCGCTAGAGCGATGATTGACATTTCACGCGCATTTGTTTCCTTAGAGATACGGTAACCTGTGATTTTCTTATCACGAACCCAGCCAACAACTGATTCTACTTTTTCAAAGTTTGATTTAGCCATGTTCTTCTCCTATTTTGTTCTTTACGATACTGAAATATATCCATTCTTTTAGGATTATCTACAAAAAACATCTACTTATTGAAAACAAATAATGAATTGTTATTACTTAGCTTTTAAAGCTGATAATATGCTTGTTCGTATATCTTCAACTCCATCAGGATTTGCTGGTAGGAAGATGGTATTATTGCCCTTATTGTCTGCGAAATTATTCAAAGTATCCAAATACTGATTTGTTAATAGAATGGACATAATCTGGGCTTCCGTGAGTTCAACATTGGCTCCTTTTAATTCTTGAATAGAATCAGCAAGTCCGTCAACAATAGCCTTACGCTGTTCTGCAATCCCTACCCCGTGTAGGCGATCTTTTTCTGCCTCTGCTTCCGCCGCTGTCACAATCTTAATCTTATCTGCTTCTGCAAGTTCTTGCGCAGCGACTCTCTTACGTTGGGCAGCATTGATTTCATTCATTGATTGTTTAACTTCAGCGTCAGGCTCAACCTTCGTAATCAATGTTTTTACAATGATGTAACCATATGTAGACATTTCTTCTGCTACTTGCTTTTGAACTTCTAATGCGATTTCATCTTTTTTCTCAAATAATTCATCCAAGGTCAATTTAGGTACAGACGAACGCAAGGCATCCTCAATATAGGATTTGATTTGAGCTTCTGGTCTCATTAGTTTATAGTAAGCATCTGTGACATTGTTCTCATTCACACGATACTGAGTCGCCACATTCATGGTCACAAATACATTATCTTGTGTTTTTGTTTCCACGACGATCTCACTTTGCAATAGACGCAACTGCACCCTGGCCGCAATTCTATCAATTCCAAAAGGTGCTCGTACATGAATACCACTATTACTCAACTTTTGGTATTTACCAAAACGCTCGATAATAGCGACAGACTGTTGTCGTACCACATACACAGAGCTGACAATAATCGCTGATGCAATCAGCACTAGAATAAAGAGAACAAGTAAAACATGTAAAACCATGGGAATCTCCCCCTTTCGTCACCATCATTATAGCATCATTATAGGAAATTGGCAAATAATATGATAGCAAATTTATTTTAGACTAGCATATTATACAAAGTCTCATTTCCGTTCAGATTGATATAAGATGGGTCAAACTTTTCCATCCGATGAATCAAGCCAGCATAATCATGCTTATCAGCAAGAGCAATCCCAATCAAGACTGGCCCTGTCCCCTTGCTTGCTCGTTTGATATATTCAAAACGAGTGATGTCATCATTTGGCCCCAAAATGTCATTTACAAACTCTCGTAGAGCTCCTGGACGTTGTGGGAAATTGACTACAAAGTAATGCTTGATGCCATCGTAAATCAAGGCACGTTCTTCCATCTCTGGCATACGGTTGATATCGTTATTTCCCCCAGAAATGATACAGCAAATCGTCTTACCTTTGATATAGTCTGATAGAACTTCCAAGGCTGCAATGCTGGCCGCTCCAGCAGGTTCGGCGACAATCCCTTGCTTAGAATAAAGATCAATCAAGGTCTCCGAAATCAAACCCTCATCTACTCCAATAAGAGTTTCAACATTCTGACGAGTTGCTTCATAAGTCAACTGCCCAACTTTCTGCACAGCTATTCCATCAGCAAATTTGTCAATTTCTTTGAGTTTAACTGGTCCTCCAGCCTCAAAGGCTGCCTTCATCGAACGGGCACCATTGGCTTCTACACCAATCACCTCGATAGCGGGATTGGTTTCTTTGATATAGGTCGAAACCCCTGCAATCAGTCCGCCACCACCTACCGGAACTAGTACTGTATCAAAATCAATAGACTCTTTACGGGCTTCTTCAAGAATTTCATAGGCTACAGTCCCTTGACCAGCTTGAACATGGATATCATCAAAAGGATCAATGAAGGTACGGTTTTCTGACAACGTAAACTCTTGCGCTGCCTTAGCAGAAGCATCAAATGTATCCCCAACCAACTTGATTGTCACAAACTCTCCACCGAAAAAGCGAACCTGCCCAATCTTTTGTTGCGGTGTTGTGATGGGCATAAAAATTGTTGCAGGAATCTTCATCTCCTTACAAGTATAGGCGACACCTTGGGCATGATTTCCCGCAGAGGCACAGACTACACCACGCTCACGTTCTTCTTTTGATAGTTGAGAAATGGCATAATAGGCTCCGCGAATTTTAAAAGAGCGAACTCTTTGCGCATTCTCCTTTTTCAGATAGATCTTAGCTCCATACTTTTCTGATAAGTAATGATCATATTCCAGTGGTGTATTCACTACTACACCACTTAAAACTTTGTGGGCTTTCACCACATCTTTTGCACTTAGCATGTCTCCTCCTCAAATACTTTACAAGGTAAAAAGCGAGTTAGGTCCCCCCCAACTCGCCTTCTGTTTTTATTCTAAGAATTAGTTATAGATTTTGAAAGCATCATCGTCGTTTTTACCAACGAATGGCATTGCTTTACGTAGTTCTGCACCAACTTTTTCAATTTCAAGGTTAGCTGCTTGTTCACGGTAAGCAGTGAGTTTTGGACGGCCAGACTTGTAGTCATTTACAAAGTCATTTGCAAATGTACCATTTTGGATGTCTGCAAGAACTGCTTTCATGTTTTCTTTAACTTGCTCAGTAATCACACGTGGGCCTGATACATAGTCACCGTACTCAGCAGTATTTGAAATAGATTGACGCATTTTCTTGAATCCACCTTCATAAATCAAGTCAACGATCAATTTCATTTCATGAAGAACTTCAAAGTAAGCCAATTCTGGGGCATAGCCTGCTTCTGTCAAGACTTCAAAACCTGCTTCGATAAGGGCAGTCAAACCACCACAAAGTACAGCTTGTTCACCAAACAAATCTTCTTCTGTTTCTTCTTTGTAAGTTGTTTCAAGCAAACCTACACGAGCTGCTCCAACCCCTTTACACCAGTCCATGGCAATATTTTTCGCATTCCCTGTAGCGTCTTGGTAAACTGCATAAAGAGCTGGAACACCAAAACCTTCTTCGTAAGTACGACGTACCAAGTGACCTGGTCCTTTAGGAGCACACATGAAGACATCTACATCTGCAGGAACTTTGATAAATTCAAAGTGGATGTTGAAACCATGGGCAAATCCAACTGCATTTCCAGCTTCCAAGTTTGGAGCGATTTCTGCTTCGTACAATTCTTGTTGGATTTCGTCTGGTGCCAAAATCATGATGACATCAGCCAATTTAGTCGCTTCTGCTACTGTATAAGTGTCAAATCCATCTTCTTTTGCTTTGTCAAAAGATTTACCAGGACGTACACCGATGATGACATCACGACCTGAGTCACGCAAGTTTTGCGCATGCGCATGTCCTTGTGAACCATAACCGATTACGGCGATTTTTTTACCATCAAGCGCTGCTACTTTAACATCTTTTTCGTATTCCATTTGAACTGCCATAGTTTTTCTCTCTTTTCTATTTTTATTGCCTCATAGGCTGGTTTAACAAATTTAAGTTAGATTTTTAGTCGCGGGTAAATCCAGTTGCACCCGTACGAGCGATATTTTTAATACCGTATGGTCGAATCACTCGCAATAAAGCTTCACTCTTTTCAGCATTTCCAGTCATCTGGATCGTAATCGAACTTGGAGCCACATCCACCACCGTTGCACGGAAAGGTTGAATAATAGCCAAGATTTCTGCACGCTTCTCAGCAGGAGCAGATACCTTTACCAAGATAACTTCTCTTTCCAAGTGTGGTTTATCTGTAATATCCCGAATGCGAATCACATCGATCTGACGGTTGAGTTGCTTGATGATTTGCTCGACCTCATCATGTGAAGCCACATCAATAATGATGGTAATCCTTGATACATCAGGATTCTCTGTCGCACCAACTGAGATACTCTCAATGTTGACTTGACGACGAGAAAGGACACCTGTAAAACGATTGAGGACTCCTGAACGATTTTGTAGTTTTGCCGTTAACATTCTACGCATGGAACTTCACCCCCAACATCTCATGATTGCTCTTACCGGCTGGTACCATTGGTAAGACCTGTTCCTTACGAGAAATGTCCACCTCGATAAACATGGGCACATCCTCCAGAATGGATTCTAGATCCTTCTCTATCGTCTCTGGATTATCAAACTTGTAGTTTTTGATTCCGTAAGCCTGTGCCATCAGCTGGAAGTCAGGAAGAGTATCAAACACTGACTCTGACGTTCTACCTTCATAGAAAGATTCCTGCCACTGACGAACCATTCCTAGGGAGTGGTTATTCAGCATCACGACCTTAATGGGTACCTTGTAGATGTTTAGGATGGCTAGTTCTTGGTTGGTCATTTGGAAACCACCGTCACCGACAAACAGAACTACTTCTTTTTCTGGATTGGCAATCTTAGCTCCAATAGCTGCAGGAACTCCAAATCCCATGGTACCCAAGCCACCTGAAGTGACCAATTGACGTTCATTCTGATATGGATAATACTGGGCTGTCCACATTTGGTGTTGGCCAACGTCTGTGACAACAATGGCATCTCCATTCGTCAACTCGCCGATGCGTTCAATGACTGCCTGCGGTTGAACCACACGTTCCTTCTTATCATAAGAACGAACGCGGTTCTTGTCCTTAGTGACTTTGTCAATCCACTTTTCAGTATTATTATGAACAGTTGGTTCTGCCAGTAGCATCTGCAAGGCTTTCTTAGCATCCCCAACCACTGGAATATCTGCATTAATAATCTTGCCAATCTCTGCTGGGTCAATGTCGATATGAGCAACCTTGGCATTCTTAGCAAAGGTCTTAGGATTACCAGTCAGGCGGTCATCGAAACGGCAACCAATACTAATCATAAAGTCCGCTTCGGTCATGGCAATGTTGGCTGCGAAAGAACCGTGCATGCCTCCCATACCAAGGAAGAGTGGATGACTTGTCGCAATCGTTCCTTGCCCCAAAAGACTGGTCACAACTGGAATTTGGTAACGTTCAGCAAATTCATTAAGTTCATTAGAAGCTTCTGCATAGCTGATACCACCACCTGCCAACAAAACAGGTTTCTTAGCCTTAGACAATTGTTTCAAGATTTTCTTGATTTGCATGTCATTTGGTTCTATCGTCGGTTGATAACTCGGTAAATGGACTTCTGGTGAATAGATGAAGTCTGTCTCTAAGGCAGATACATCCTTAGGCAAGTCAATCACGACTGGGCCCGGACGACCTGTGGTCGCGATATGGACAGCTTCCGTAATGATACGAGGAATATCAGCTGTCTCACGGACTTGATAATTGTACTTGGTAATAGGCATGGTAATACCGACAATATCCGCCTCCTGAAAGGCATCCTTCCCAATTCCTGCTCGAGCGACTTGTCCCGTAAAGACCAAAAGAGGAACACTATCACTCATGGCATCCGCGATCCCTGTAATGGCATTTGTTGCTCCTGGTCCACTTGTGACGACGGCGACACCCAACTTTCCAGTTGATTTGGCATAACCTTCAGCTTCGTGCAAACAGCCTTGCTCATGACGGCCTAAAATGTGACGAATACCTTTGAAATTATAAATCGCATCATATAAAGGCAAGACAGCCCCACCAGGATAACCAAATATGGTATCAATTCCTAAATCACGGAGTGTTTCCAAAACTAGGTCCGACCCCGTCTTAGGAGAGTCTAAACTGATTTTCTCCATTGTTCCCCTTTCTCTTCTTTTAAAAATAGCTTGTTACTATCATACCATTTTTTCAAAAATTTTCAAGACAAAAGAAGCAATTTTCTGAATTTTCTATCTAAACGTGTTTTTATGAATGTTTTTCCTATTTTTATAAATATGAATAGGGAATTGAACGATCTTATTACTTCCAAATTTAATTTAGAGTATATTTTTCTAATCTTCTTTGATATAGAACATAAAAAAGAAGCCACCATAGTGACTTCTTTCTATAGCGAAGATGGATTATTCTTCACCTTTGTTTTTCTTAATGATTTCTTCTTGTACTGACTTAGGTACATCTTCATAGTGGTCGAATACCATCATGAAAGTACCACGTCCTTGAGATGCCGAACGAAGAACAGTTGCGTAACCAAACATTTCAGCAAGCGGAACGTAAGCACGAACGATTTGGCTGTTACCGTGAGCTTCCATACCATCTACACGTCCACGACGAGCAGTTACGTGACCCATAACATCACCAAGGTTTTCTTCAGGAACAGTGATGGTTACAAGCATCATTGGCTCAAGGATAGCTGGTTGTGCTGACTTAGCAGCTTCTTTAAGGGCAAGTGAAGCCGCGATCTTGAAGGCAGTTTCAGATGAGTCGACATCGTGGTATGAACCATCGTAAAGCTTAGCTTTAACGTCAACCATTGGGTAACCTGCAAGAACACCGTTAGCCATAGATTCTACCAAACCTTTTTCAACCGCTGGGATAAATTCACGAGGAACCACACCACCGACGATTGCGTTTTCGAATTCGAATCCTTTTCCTTCTTCGTTTGGAGTAAATTCAATCCAAACATCACCGAATTGACCTTTACCACCAGACTGACGTTTGAAGAATCCACGTGCTTGTGTAGAAGCGCGGAATGTTTCACGGTAAGATACTTGAGGAGCACCTACGTTCGCTTCAACTTTGAATTCACGACGCATACGGTCAACAAGGACGTCAAGGTGAAGTTCACCCATACCAGAGATAACTGTTTCACCAGTTTCAACGTTTGTTTCAACGCGGAATGTTGGATCTTCTTCAGCCAATTTTTGAAGGGCAATACCCATCTTGTCTTGGTCAGCTTTAGATTTTGGCTCAACCATCAATTGGATAACTGGTTCTGGAACGTTGATTGACTCAAGGATGATTTTAGCTTTTTCATCTGTCAATGAGTCACCAGTTGTAGTATCTTTCAAACCAACGGCAGCAGCGATATCACCTGAGTAAACAGTGTCAATTTCTTGACGGCTGTTAGCGTGCATTTGAAGGATACGTCCGATACGTTCACGTTTACCTTTAGAAGTGTTCAATACGTATGAACCTGATTGAAGAACACCTGAGTAAACACGGAAGAATGTCAAACGACCTACGAATGGGTCCGTCATGATCTTGAAGGCAAGAGCTGCGAATGGCTCTTCATCAGATGCTGGACGAGTTTCTTCTTCGTCTGTATCTGGGTTGATACCTTTGATTGCTGGGATGTCAAGTGGGCTTGGAAGGTAGTCGATAACCGCATCAAGCATCAATTGAACACCCTTGTTCTTGAAGGCAGAACCACACAATACTGGGAAGAATTCAACGTTGATAGTCGCTTTACGGATACCAGCTTTCAATTCTTCGTTAGTGATTTCTTCACCTTCGAGGTATTTCATCATCAATTCTTCGTCAGTCTCGGCAACTGCTTCGATCAATTTTTCACGGTATTCTTGAGCTTGGTCAAGGTATTCAGCTGGAATATCTTCTTCAAGGATATCTGTACCAAGGTCGTTAGTATAGATTTCAGCTTTCATCTTGATCAAGTCGATGATACCACGGAAGTCATCTTCAGCACCGATTGGCAATTGGATTGGGTGTGCGTTTGCTTGAAGACGGTCGTGAAGTGTGCTTACTGAGTAAAGGAAGTCAGCACCGATTTTGTCCATTTTGTTGGCAAATACGATACGTGGAACTCCGTACTCAGTTGCTTGACGCCAAACTGTTTCAGTTTGAGGCTCAACACCTGATTGTGAGTCAAGAACGGTAACCGCACCGTCCAATACACGAAGAGAACGTTGTACTTCAATTGTGAAGTCCACGTGTCCTGGTGTGTCGATGATGTTTACGCGGTGGTTGTTCCATTGAGCTGTTGTCGCAGCAGATGTGATAGT
The DNA here is from genome assembly GCF_012843315.1 of Streptococcus sp. WB01_FAA12. GTDB lineage: Bacteria > Bacillota > Bacilli > Lactobacillales > Streptococcaceae > Streptococcus. The sequence continues at coordinate 37,094 of NZ_JABAEX010000008.1, read as the reverse complement.
GATACCACGTTCTTGCTCTTGCTCCATCCAGTCCATTTGTGACGCACCTTCGTGAGTTTCACCGATTTTGTGGATTTTACCAGTGTAGTAAAGAATACGCTCAGTAGTTGTTGTTTTACCAGCATCGACGTGAGCCATGATACCGATATTACGAGTTTTTTCAAGTGAAAATTCGCGTGCCATGAGGTTAGTTTCTCCTATTTTTTATTTTACAATCTATTATAACATTATTTAGAAAAAACGGATAGGCAGGACCTACCCGTTCTCAATGTTTATCTTGTTTTTGTTGGTTTCAACTTACGAACTGGTAAGTTGAATTGAACTCGGGCTAAAAGCTCGGAAAATAGATAAGCTCTCCTAGAATCTTCGATTCTTCGTCAAGCTTCCTAATTTTCAGTCGCTTTTTTAACGCCCTTAGTATCTTAATCTTACCAACGGAAGTGTGCGAAGGCACGGTTAGCTTCAGCCATACGGTGAGTGTCTTCACGTTTCTTAACAGCTGCACCAGTGTTGTTCGCAGCATCCAAGATTTCTTTTGCAAGACGGTCTTGCATTGTGTGTTCACCACGAAGTCGAGCGATTGTTACCAACCAACGAAGTCCAAGTGTTGTACGACGTTCTGGACGAACTTCAACTGGGACTTGGTAGTTAGATCCACCAACACGACGTGCACGTACTTCAAGTACAGGCATGATGTTTTCCATAGCTGTTTCAAATACTTCAAGTGCATCGTTGCCAGTAACTTCTTTGATTTGCTCAAAAGCACCGTAAACGATTGAAGCAGCTGTACCACGTTTACCATCAAGCATAACGCGGTTGATAAGACGAGTAACTAGTTGTGAATTGTAAAGCGGATCTGGCAATACGTCACGTTTTGGAGCTCTATTTTTACGACTCATTTCTCTTTATCCCCTTTCCTTATGCTTTTGGACGTTTAGTACCGTATTTAGAACGGCCTTGTTTACGATCGTTAACACCTGCAGTATCAAGTGCACCACGGACGATATGGTAACGTACCCCTGGAAGGTCTTTTACACGTCCACCACGAAGAAGCACCACGCTGTGCTCTTGCAAGTTGTGTCCGATACCTGGGATGTAGGCAGTAACTTCGATAAGGTTGCTCAAACGTACACGAGCGAATTTACGAAGGGCAGAGTTAGGTTTTTTAGGTGTCATTGTTCCAACACGAGTTGCAACACCACGTTTTTGTGGTGAAGAAACGTTTGTTTGAACTTTTTTATGACTGTTGTAACCAACGTTCAAAGCTGGTGATTTAGATTTTTCTACTTTTGATTTACGCGGTTTGCGAACCAATTGGTTAATTGTAGGCATCTACATTCTCCTGTGTTTTTTTATTTTTGGTGATGATACACTTGGTGACAGCTACCATCTGTGTGTACTTTTGCAACATTTGTCAGCACGTCCCTGTACACTTTTGAGAGACCAAAAGTAAAAAGTACCGTCTATTATTGTAACACATTTTTTCTTTCCTTGTCAATATTTTTTTCGTTTTTATTCTGATCTTTTAAGTCTTCGAAACTAGCTCTTACCGCTTTTCTAAACCAGAAAGCAGGAGGCAAAATTGCCTCCTGCTTTCTGGTATGGATTTCATTCAATTAAGCATTCGTTTGGGATATTTTTATCTTTACTTATCAAAGCCAACCAGATTCTTTTGCAATGTTGGCTGCCTCTGTTCGATTACCAGCATCTAGCTTGGAAAGAATATTGGTAACATAGTTTCGGACGGTTCCATTTGATAGATAGAGTTGATCTGCGATTTCTTGATTAGACAACCCCTGAGCGATTCCCTTTAAAACGGCGATTTCTTGTTCTGTTAAGGGGTTGGGATGCGTCATCACCACTTCCATCAATTCAGGTGAATACTCCTTGCGTCCTTCGAGAACAGTGTGCAAGGTCTGCATGAGGTCTGCAATGCTTCTTTCTTTTAAGACATAAGCATTCACTCCAGCCTTGACCGCACGTTCAAAATAGCCAGGGCGTTTGAAGGTCGTCACCACAACCACCTTTGTTTCTGGCTTTTCTGCTCGTATCCACTCCAAGACTTCGAGGCCTGTCTTAACAGGCATTTCTACGTCAAGAATGGCGATATCGACAGACTCTTTTTCTAAAAGTTGGATTGCTTCTTGGCCATCCTTGGCTTGTAGGACAGAATCTACATCTGGTTGAAAGGTAAGCAACTGGCACATAGCATCTCGCAACATACTTTGATCTTCTGCAACAAGTAGTTTCATCTTAGTTTCTCTCCTTATAAGGTAGCCGAACCTGCACTTCCGTCGGATGTTTCTGACTGATTACCTTTACTTCTCCTGAAAATGGAAGGACACGATCGCGGACTGTATGAAGTTCATCCCCTTTTAGAGAAGCAAAGCCACAGCCATCATCTCTCACTGTTAGAATGAGTTCCTTCTCAGTTCGTTCTAATTTTAAGTAGGCTTTCGACGCTTTGGCATGTTTGATGATGTTGGTCACTAATTCAAGTAAAATCATGGAGGCCGTTGATTCTAATTCCTGAGTTAGGCTAGCTGTATCTAGTTGGTGATTGATTTCTGTTTCAATTCCTGCAATTTCCAGCATTTTTTTAACAGTCGTAAATTCAGAAACAAGGGTTCTGGATTTAAGATTTTCGATAATTGTACGAACTTCATTCATGGATTCTTTACTGATCTGATGAATTTCTTTTAATTCTTTTTCCACTTGAGGATAGGCTTGCATTTGAAGTAGCTGGAGGGCAAGGTCCGTCTTCACACTCAGCATAGCAAAGGTATGACCTAGGCTGTCATGGAGATCCTGCCCGATACGACTGCGTTCATTTTCAGCCAAGAAAAGATTGAGCTTAGCATTTTGCTTTCTCTTTTCTTCTTTTATTTCCTCTGACACTCGAATTCGATAGAGACCAAAGGTAAAGGCATCAGAAAAGACAAAGGTCAACAAGAAAAAGAGGAGTTGCCAAGGACTAACATGATTGACCATATAGATTCCGGTCAGAATCAATGGTTGGAGGACAGCAAAACTGACAAAGCGCCAAGAGTGAAAAGAAATCTCATCCAGCTCATAAATAAGGAGATTGGATAAATAAAAGATAAACCATGTGAAACCCGAATTCAGCCAAACCGATGTATAAAAAATGTAGGCAATCATGACCCACCAAGCCAGCCACTGCACAGTACGGTTTTGACTTAATAAAATCGAATAAAAGGCTAGGACAAATAATAATGTCCAGAACAAGGTCAAAGGCGGGTATTCTCCACTGATGACACCCGCTATAGGAAAGATGATAAACACTGTTGAAATATGAAACATATAATGAGTGTTTTTTAATTTTTCCAACATAGATTTATTTTACCTCGATCCGTTTTTTCAGTTGGATTACCAAGACACCAAAGAAAACCGTATAGCCTAGTACAACCAAGGAAGCAAGAACGTTAAACTCGTGGTGCTCCATATAAGTAGAGACGACCTGCATCAGTTGATAGGTTGGAGTCAGTTTTCCAATGGATTGGAGCCATTCTGGGAAGGAACTCAAAGGGAACCATAGTCCGCCTAGAACAGCCAAAGCAATATAGGCAATATTTCCAATAACCGTCATCAGTTGAGCACTGGGAAGCAAGCTCACCAAGACACCCATGCTGATAAAGACCACGCTTCCGACCAGCAAAATAGCACCTATTACCAACCAGTCAAGCCAAGGTAGCGTAACTCCACGGACAAAATGACCAACCGAAAAGACAACTATAATTGATAACAAGAAAGTTAGCAGAGTACTGAACAGTTTTGATACATAATATTCTACCATAGATACAGGAGAATGTTGGATCAATTTTTGCCAGTTGTTTGTCTTGTCGGATTCGAGTGTGCTAGGGATACTGAAAAAGGCGCTTGACATGATACTAAAGAGAGTCATGGCAAAAAGATAGGCTTGAAGAACGATTTCTGGAATATCTGACCCTGACATCATACCAGAGAATATAAGGTAAAACATACTTGGAAGTCCGATGGAAAGCAAGTAGTAGACGGCTTGCCGTTTCATCAAAATGAGTTCCACTTTCATGAGACTTGTCATATTTTTCATCGTCAATCTCCTTTAGTCTTGAGTCGTTTCGAAGATACTGTCTAAGAGAGTTCGATTACGAACTTCAATTTCTTCGATCGTGCAGCCCTGTTCTTGCAAGGCTTTCCATACTTGGCTGGCTTCTTTGGTGGTGAAGGAAAGAGCATTTTGCTTGATTTCAAGCTCTTGAACTATAGTCAGGGTATTGACAAAATCCTGATAGGTTAGAGGCACGGTAAAGTGTTTTTCTTGTTCTTCACCACGCATAGCATAAGGCGTCGTATCGCGAATCAATTCTCCCTTATGGAGCACCAAAATGCGGTCAGCCGTATGTTCTACCTCTTCGATATAGTGAGAAGAATAGACAATGGTGACACCATTTTTCTTCAACCGATCGACAATCTCCCAAAAATGCTGACGTGTCGAGGTATCCATGGCAGCAGTCGGCTCATCTAAAAATAGAATTTTCGGACGACCTATTAAAGTCAACACGAAAGAGAACAAACGTTTTTGCCCACCAGATAACTTGCCCGCTAGCTGATTTTTTTGCTTGTCCGAAAATCTTAACAGATCATCAATTTCTTTGTCTGAAAGGCTGTCGGGATAAAGTGACTTGAAAAATGATAGAAGTTCTTTCACCTTCAAGCTTTGAACAACTGCATTTTCTTGAGGCAAGACAGAAACAAGCTTCTTTAATCGAGGATCTGTTGGCGCAAAGCCTTGAATGCCTATCTGACCTGAGCTCATGAACTTGTCGCCCAAGAGGCAATCAATCAAGGTTGTCTTCCCTGCTCCGTTAGGTCCGATCAAGGCGACACATTCACCATCGTTGATTTCAAAAGAGATGTTTCGCAAGATCTCCTTGTCTTTTATTTTCTTACTCAATTTCTCAACTTTAATCACAGTCATGAGATTCTCCTTTCAACCACTTCATTCCCATAGGGAAAACAATGAAAATCATAAATCCAACCCCCCAAGCACCACGAATAAATTGGCGAAGCAAGGTTTGGTCAAACCAACCAGTAAACATTTCCACTAACCATACCAAGAGTGACAGGCCGATAAAGAAATAGATGATTGCCTTTTTCATTCCTTAAACTCCTTTTTCACATCTCTGACTAATTTCAAACCTTCTCTGACGAGCCAAGACAGCATTCCAAAGCAAGCAAATAGCTCCCAAGGAAAATGATAGAAGCCCTCGTCCAATCCTGAAAACATGAGATAGGTCATAACTCCTGCTGCTACCAAACTCACTGCGACAATCATTTTATTTTTCATTTCTTCTTCCTCCAGTTTCTACTTCAATTATAGTCTTTTGAAGTTAGCGGAGCTAGATGCTTCTGTCACTAGGAAATATGACAAATGTCATAAAAAAAGAAAGTTGAAAAATCAACTTTCTTATTCAACGATATTTTTATACAGCAGAGGTTGTACTCTCTTCTTTGAAACCTTCAACTTTTAATCCAGCGATGAAAATATTAGGTTTTTTAATATCTTCTACATCCTCCAGAAGATCCTTAAAATAATAAGTATTTTTAATCTTATCTACATTTGCCTTTTCAAAATCAAGACTAAGTATCGCTTTCCAGTTTTTGTCTTCTGTGACAAAATAGTCCATAGAAACCCCTGGCTCATCTTTAATTTCTAAATATTCTGGACTAGTAACCATTTCCCCACGCAGAAGAGCTTGCAATTCCTCTACACTCACTTCGGCAGGGATTTCATTTCCAAAATCACCCATCAGTTCCATCGTAAATTGTTTGACAACATCTGTGTAAACAACCGTTATACGAGCGTCGGTATCTGCGACTTTTCCTACAAAGACTTTGGTTGTTTCCTTGATTTCTTCTTTTACCTGACTGGACTGACTAGATGAATCAACTGAACTTGCTGTACTACTTGACTCTGTTGTTGCGGTGTTGGTTTGACCACAGCCAGCAAGAGCAAGTAACGCTGCAAAAATCAACCCTAAAACTTTCTTCATAAATCTCCTACTCCACACTAAAAAGATATGGATATACAGGTTGTTGACCTTGGTGAATCTCTACTTCAACATCTTCAAATTCTTCTGCGATTTCTTGAGCAATTTCATTGGCAAGTTCTTCACTTCCATCTTCACCGACATAGAAGGTTACGATTTCACTGTCTTCGTCTAGCATGTGCTTCAAAGTTTCAGTCAAGGTTTGGTGCATGTCAGGGTTTGACACAAGGATTTTGCCATCTACCATACCAAGATTGTCATTTTCATGAATTTCCAAGCCATCGATAGTTGTGTCACGAACGGCCGTAGTTACACTACCGCTGATAACATCACCGAGGGCTGCAGTCATACGTTCTTTGTTTTCTTCGATAGACTTGCTTGGGTCAAAGGCAAGCAGACTCGTCAATCCTTGAGGAAGAGTACGAGCTTCTACCACAACAGCTGGTTGATCTAACACCTCTGCGGCAGATTGAGCTGCCATGAAGATATTTTTGTTGTTTGGCAAGAAGATGATGTTGCGAGCATTGACTTGCTCAACAGCCTTGATAAAGTCTTCTGTCGAAGGGTTCATCGTTTGACCACCTTCAATGACATAATCCACACCTTGGGCACGGAAGATATCTGCCAATCCTTGACCTGCTACGACTGCGATAAGAGCATATTCCTTTTCTTCAGCTGGCTTGCTGACTTGAGCTTCTTTTTCTACTTGTGCTTCGTGTTGGTTGCGCATGTTGTCCACTTTAACCTTGACCAAGCTACCATATTTAAGTCCCTCTTGCATAACAAGACCTGGATCTTCGGTATGGACGTGAACTTTGACAATCTCATCATCGTTGACAACAAGGAGCGAGTCCCCAAGTTCATTCAAGTAGTTACGGAATTCATCATAGTCAAAGTCCTTAGAATAAGTTGGGCCTTGTTTGAGAGCAACCATGATCTCAGTACAGTAACCAAAAGTGATATCCTCTGTTGCAACATGTCCAGCTACTGACTTGTGGTGTTCAGCATTGATCATTTCACCCATGTTGGCAGGTGTTGCCACAAAGTCCTCAGAAGCGCTGTATTCACCAGTGAGTGCTGAAAGGAAACCTTCATAGATGAAGACCAAACCTTGACCACCAGAGTCCACGACACCAACCTCTTTCAAGACCGGGAGCATATCAGGAGTCTTAGCCAGAGCTCTCTTAGCACCTTCTAAGGCCGCACGCATGACTTCAACGGCATCATCTGTTTGCTCAGCTTTTTTCTTGGCACCGATAGCCGCTCCACGAGAAACTGTCAAAATAGTTCCTTCGACTGGTTTCATAACTGCCTTGTAAGCTACTTCGACACCAGATTGGAAAGCAAGGGCCAAGTCTTGACCTGTTAACTCGTCTTTATCTTTGATAGCTTGAGAAAAGCCACGGAAAAGTTGAGACGTGATAACTCCTGAGTTTCCACGCGCACCCATCAAGAGCCCTTTAGCAAGAATGCTCGCCACTTCTCCGACTGTAGAAGCTGGCTTGTCTGCTACTTCTTTGGCACCATTCTCGATGGTCATCCCCATGTTTGTCCCAGTATCTCCATCTGGAACTGGAAAGACGTTTAATGAATTGACATATTCAGCTTGCTTATTCAAACGAGTTGATGCAGCCTGCACCATTTCTTGAAATAAGCTGGTAGTAATTTTTGACACGATTATTCTCCTACAACTTTGATATTTTGAATGTAGACATTCACAGTCTGAGCAGTGATTCCTAGTTGGTTTTCCAAACTAAAACGAACACGCTCTTGGATGTTTTTTGAGACTTCACTAATCTTTGTTCCGTAGCTCAAGACGGTATAAACATCAACTGCAATACTGCCATCTTCGGCTGCTTTTACGACAACACCTTTTGCATAATTTTCCTTACCAAGGAGGGCTTGGAAATTATCTTTGAGGGTATTTTTGCTAGCCATACCGACCACACCAAAAATCTCAGTTGCTGCACCACCTACAACGGTTGCAATCACTTCATCTGTTAGTTCGATTTGACCATCTTTTGTATTAATTTTTACAGTCATTTTTTTTACCTCAACTAGTTGATACTTTATTTTATCATATTTCATCCCAAGTGTAAAAGCAGAATGCTGTATTGGTAGATATTTACTCTATTTTTCAAATGGTTTTATCTCTAGAGCAAAAGAAAAAGACCAGTTAGGTCTTTTCATTTTTATTAAACGCGTTCAACTTTACCTGATTTCAAAGCACGAGCTGAAGCCCAAACTTTTTTAGGTTTACCATCGATAAGAACAGTAACTTTTTGAAGGTTTGGTTTTACGGCACGTTTTGTTTGGTTCATCGCGTGTGAACGGTTGTTTCCTGATACAGTCTTACGACCTGTAAAGTAACATACTTTAGCCATTGTGTTTTCCTCCTATTAGATCTAATATAGCGGATGTGCTAGCACCACATACCGTACTATGTTATCACACTTTCTTGAATTTATCAAGAGAATTAAAATATTTTTTTATTTGACGTAAACAACACCAAGTTTACCAAAAGCAACTTCCCCGCGAATAATCAAGGTTTTGCTGGTTGGGGCTACAGGAGCGTCTGCCTTGGCTGCACCAAAGGATGTTTCTACTTTCAAGTCTACACGCCAGTGTTGTGGAACATAGACAGTTGCATTACCAAAAGCCACTTCAATATTCAGAGTGGCAAAATCACCTAACATCTCTGCGTTGTCATAGTAAATTTTTGCGTCTCCAAAAGCGACTTCCACTTGGTCATCTACAAGATCTTGATCTTGTTTATAGAAGGTTCCACTACCAAAAGTGACTTCCTTATCCGTGATGACTGTTCGCTCACCGTTGTACCACCATTTTTTACCATACCAAAACTTACTTGAGTGAGTGAGATAGCCGACTCCTAGCACTGCTAGAATACTAGCCCAAAACAAAGACTGGTTTGGGATTGGCAAAATGTTATAAAAATGATTCGCAATCATTAAGGCTACTAGAGCGGTAAAAACTGCCGATGTCAGGTGACGACGAAGTAAAGCTTCAACTGATTGGTAAGCAAAAAAGGCGATACCTAGTAAAGGCCATATCTTGCCATCCAAAGAAGGAATTCCAAAATTCCCTTGCAGCAAGATCCAAGCTGCTAAAACCAATAAAACAATACCAAATGCTTTCTTTTTCATGTTTTTTACCTCATGTTTCTTAGATTTTCTTTTAGGAGGGATTGGTAATGTCGTGAGACATGGACCTCCTTGTGCGTCTGATAAAAGGAAATGGTGCCCGTTCCTGAAAAGGACTTGTCCACTGAGTAAATCTGACGGATGTTTGCGATAGTTGACTTGGACACTCGACTAAAATAACGAGGCAAGATGGACTCCAACTCATAAAGTTTGAGACGAACTTCATAGGCTTCCTTCTGGTTATGAGCGTAAATCTTGCTCCCTTCTGTTTCAAAGAAGAGAATTTCTGACAGGTCTAGATAATATTCACCTGTCCCCTTGTAAAAAGTCAACCTCGGAGCCTTTGACTCTTGCAAAAGTCGTTGCAAATCTGCAATTTCATCTGTCAAAGTGGGTGTCTTGATGACAATTTCAGTCTCCTCTAAATTGCCGTCAATCTCAATTCGTAACTTCATCACATCTCCTTTCTGACTCTACTATATCAAAGCTAAGTTAGGAATACAAGGGCAAAAAAGCAAGTGGTCAATTTGAAGCAGTAAGTGGTTGTAAGACTAGCTTGACTTACATGTCAGAATAGGAAGAAAAGGAATCCCCACATGAGACCACAAGCATAACCAACAAACACATCCTTGGGATAATGAACACCCCCTAAAACCCTCACCAACCCCAACAAAGCTGAAAAGAGCAAGCATATCAATCCAACAGGTAGACTAGCATGCAGACAGGCCATGGAGATGATGGTTGCAGAAAAGACATGTCGACTGGGCATCGACCGTCCCGAACTATCCTTATCAAGAAGGGGACAGATATCCCAAGTTTCATAAGGTCGCGGGTGATTGATTTTCTTACGAAAAAGGGACAAGATCACAAAACCTGTAGCGGGGACAAGCAAATAGACCACAACTTGCTTCCCAAGCCCTAACTGCAGATAAGTAGTGACTAGCAAGGTCAGATAGACCAGAGGCATGGCGACTGTCATCAAACGATTGAAACTGCGTAATAGGAATAAAAGAATTGGATGACTAGTTAGTCTGGAGCTGATATTTCGATACCATTCTTGATAATTTTTCATTTATACTTCTCATTCATTACTTTTTTGCCCCTAGGTAAGGCGCTTGTCTTCTAGTATAGTGCAGAAAAAGAAGGCCGTCAAGCCTTCTTTTGATTTATTCTTCTGCTTCGTCTTCTGTAAACTGGCTATTGTACAAGTCAGCGTAGAAGCCACCTTGTGCCATCAGCTCCTCGTGATTGCCTTGCTCGATGATATTGCCTTCTTTCATGACAAGAATCAAATCAGCATTTCGGATAGTAGACAAGCGGTGGGCAATGACAAAGGATGTGCGTCCTTCCATCAAACGGTCCATGGCTTTTTGGATCAATTCCTCTGTCCGTGTGTCAACAGAAGAAGTCGCCTCATCCAAAATCAAGAGCGGCGCATCCTTGAGAAGCGCACGAGCGATGGTCAAGAGTTGTTTTTGTCCAACAGACAAGGTCACTGTATCATCCAAAATAGTATCGTAACCATCTGGCAAGGTCATGATAAAGTGGTGGATTCCTACAGCCTTGCTGGCTTCCATCATTCGTTCATCGCTGATGCCCGTTTGATTGTAGATGAGATTTTCTCGAATGGTTCCTTCAAAGAGCCAAGTGTCCTGCAAGACCATTGAAAAGGCATCGTGTACTTCTGAGCGCTTCATATTCTTGGTATCGACACCATCGATACGGATACTTCCCTTACCAATCTCATAGAACTTCATCAAAAGATTGACAATGGTTGTCTTACCAGCTCCAGTAGGCCCAACGATAGCGACCTTCTGGCCTGCATGAGCTGTCGCAGAAAAATCATGGATGATGGTGCGTTCTGGTGTATAACCAAAGGATACGCGATCAAAGACCACTTCTCCTCTCATGCCAGTCAATTGTCTTTCCTTATGGGATTCATCCTGCATCTCTGCTTCAGCTAAAAATTCTAATACACGAGTCATGGCTGCACTAGCCTGCTGAAGACTGGTAATCCCTTGAGCGATTTGAGAAAGGGGCTGAGAAAAGATACGCACGTAAGCCATAAAGGCAACGATAATTCCGATACTGATGTGCCCATTCAATGCCAAGGCTGCACCAACGATAATCACCAAGACGTAGCTAAAGTTTCCAATGAATATCATGATTGGCATCATAATCCCTGAAATAAACTGAGATTTCCAGATACTGTCATATAGACGATGATTTAATTTCGCAAATTCTTCTTTAGTGCTCTCGATAGCATTGTAACTGGTCACCACATTATGGCCAGAGTACATTTCCTCCACATAACCATTTACAGCTGCCAAATCCTGTTGCTGATTCTTAAAAAAGCCCTGTGACTTGCCCATAAAGATGGACACGAAAACGAAACCGATAAGAGTTGAAACAACCGTAACCAAGGCTAAAATCCAGTTCATACCAAACATGGTAATCAAAACAGCAATTAGCAAGAAACTAGCTGAGATAACTGTCCCTAGACTTTGGTTGAGAGATTGCGCTGCCGTATCCACATCATTGGTCACACGAGATAGAGTGTCCCCTTGTGAATGACGATCAAAATAGCCAAGGGGCAAACGATTGATTTTTTCAGCGATTGCTGTCCGCAAGCGTTTTGAAAAATGTTGGATACTTGTTGAAAAGATATAGGCCTGCGTATAATTAAGGATAGCTCCAAACACATATAGGACAACCAAAAATCCAGCAATGTTTGACACAGCTACCAAGTCGATTTCTGTAGTCAAACCATCTGAAATCAAGTTAGTAATTTCTTTAATCTTAGTTGGACCATAAACGGTAATGATGCTTGAAATGACTGCAGCCACAACTGCTATTAGAAGAGGGAGTTGGAGGCCTGCCATATAAGGTTTGCACTGTTTCCAGACCGACACTTTTTTATTTTCCATGTTCCAATTCCTCCTTCGATAGTTGTGAATAGGCAATTTCTTGGTAAACTTCATTGGTAGCTAGAAGTTCCTTGTGGGTGCCTTGTCCCACGACTTTTCCTTGATCCAATACTAAGATCAAGTCTGCATCCATAATGGTAGAAATTCGCTGCGCTACGATGAGCTTGGTCATGGATTTTGTTTTCTCTGCTAGTTCTTGGCGTAGAACACGATCTGTCTTGTAGTCCAAAGCTGAGAAAGAGTCATCGAAGATGAGAATCTCTGGTTTACGAGACAAGGCACGCGCAATGGCCAAACGCTGTCTTTGACCTCCTGAGAAGTTAGTTCCACCTTGGGCCACTTCTGATGCAAGACTTGCTTCCTTATCCTCTATGAAGCTTTTAGACTGGGCCAATTCCAGGGCTTGCCACATAGCAGCTTCGCTTAGAGGACTTTCTTGACTCTTACCAAAGTCGAGATTGCCCTTGACATCTCCAGAAAAGAGTACAGCTTTTTGAGGAATATAACCAACCTTATTGCGCAAATCTTCCAAGTCGTAATCTTGCACATTGACACCGTCGACTAGGATTTGACCAGCTGATACATCGTAAAAACGAGGAATCAGATTGACCAAGGTAGATTTACCAGATCCAGTTGATCCGATAAAGGCAACTGTTTGACCTGCTTCTGCTTTGAAAGTGACATGTTCCACGACTGCTTCAGAGTTTTTAGAGTAGCGGAAAGTCACATCACGGAATTCCACTTGTCCCTGAACTGAAGGATCCGCTGTCTGTGCATGACTAGGATTTTCAATAGAAGAATGCAGATCCAATACTTGATTGATACGTCCTGCCGAAACCAAGGTACGAGGAAGAACGATAAAGAGTGCTCCCATGAGAAGGAAGCCCATCACGACCTGCATAGCATAGGACATGAAGACCACCATATCACTAAAGAGCGGCAGACGATTTGTTAAACTAGCATCGTTGATAAGATAGGCACCAATCCAATAAATAGCCAAGGTCAAACCGCTGGAAATCGCCATCATAATAGGGTTCATAATCGCCATCAAACGGTTGACAAAGAGATTAAGTCGTGTCACCTCATCATTAGCTTCTTCAAATTTCTGATCTTGATAATCCTCAGCATTATAGGCACGGACTACTCGAATCCCAGTCAGACTTTCACGGGTGATGCTATTGAGTTTATCTGTCAATTTTTGGATGACAGATTGTTTTGGAAAGGCCAGGGTCATGAGAACGGTGGTCATCAAGACATTCACAATAACGGCCACAACCACTGCCCAGAGCCAGTATTCCGATTTCCCAAGGATTTTTCCAATGGCCCAGATGGCCATGATAGGCCCACGAGTGACTACCTGGAGTCCCATGGTAAAGAGCATCTGAATCTGAGTGATATCATTAGTTGTCCGAGTCAAGAGACTAGGAATAGAGAAACGTTTAATTTCTGTCTGAGAATAATCTAATACACGATTAAAAATATCACTACGTAGATGAGCCGTATAGGACGCCGCAACACGAGAAGCAAAAAATCCAACTGTTACAGATGACATAAAAGCTAGAAGAGATAAGCCCATCATCTTCGCAGCAGGAGACCATAGTTGTCCTAACTCCGTACCCGGTGTTCCAATCAATTCTGTTATTTCTGAAATATAGGTCGGCACTTCTAACTCGAGATAGACCGAGAAACAAGTGAAAAGCACGGTGAGTAGGATCATCCCCCACTCTTTTCCTGTAATACGTTTAGCGAGTTTCTTCATTCTCTCCTCCTATTTTTTCTACATTAGCCTGTAGTTGTCCGAGGACTTCTTCAAAAATGGCTAGCTTTTCCTTTGAAATTCCTTCCAGTAGACTCCTGTCAATCCTATCAAAGAAAGACTTGACTTGCTTCATCTGAGATCGTGATTTGTCGGTCAAACGAACAAATTTTGCTCGTTTATCACTTGAACTGACCTCTAACTCTACCAAACCATTTTGCACCATACGCTTGACTAAATTACTAGCAACGGACTTGGTGACATTGAGTTCTTGCTCGATATCCTTAATCAAGACCAGTTCCTCTTTTTGTTCACAATGATCTAAAAATCTCAGAACCTGCCCTTGCGGTCCACCCATAAATTCAATACCGCAACGTTTGGCTTCTTTCTGCACCATCAGGTGAACCTGGTGCCCAAAACGTTTAAAAATCAACATCGGTTTGTCCATGATTGCTCCCTTCTCACGATTTTATATAGTTCTCTGGAGAACTATCCAGTTCCCATGAGAACTATTTTACCACTTGCACAAAATATGTCAAGAAAAAAGTTTCCTAGAGAACTATTCTAGTCTGAATTGACATTGGAGAATATTTTCTCTATAATAAGCACTAGCTACCATGGATAGAAATCCATTCACTCGATGAAGGGAGAAAACGTTCAAATGAAACCAGAAGAACAAAAAGTTTTAGGGATTTTAGCAACCATTTTTGGAGCCATCGCACTTTTAGGGTCCTGGATTCCATTTATTAACTATCTATCGTTTTTCATCGCCATTGTCGCATTTATCTTGGGCATTATCGGCCTTATCGTCAACCTTAAAAAACGGAAAGCAATGGCCATTATCGGAACATCCCTCGCAGTTGCTTCTGTTGTACTTTTCTTTACGACCCAGATACTGTACGCTAATGTCTACAAAGAGTTTATCAGAGAGTTTAACCGTTCCTATAGAGAGGCAAGTTCCTCAATGGAACGCGAAGAAGAAAGCGACTTGACAGATGATAGTGCCTATTCCATCCCTGAGGAGGAAGAAGCCGATACCTTCACTTGGACCCAAGAACAGTTCGACGCTTTAATCGAAGGTGACCTTGACAACAAAGGAAAAGGTGGTACCAACTACAAGGATATTATCAAAAAGCATGGACTACCAGATTCCGAATTTGATTCAATCATTGAGGGCTACGACACAAAGAAAATTACCTATATTGGCATTAATGATAGAATCAAGACCGTTACTCTAACCTTTGTAAAACAGGATAATGGTCAACTCTTACTAGTTCATAAAATAGCTGTAGGTCTAGGAGAAAGCCAGCAGCAGAGAGATTCTGAAACCAGAGTCTAATTTCAAATATAAAAAAAACGAACAGCTAGTAAAACTGTTCGTTTTTCTATTAGAATCCATCTACGTTTGTGTAGATCTTTTGTACGTCTTCGTCGTCCTCAAGAACGCTGTAAAGTTTTTCAAAGGTTTCAAGGTCATCCCCTGACAATTCCACTTCTGACTGAGGAATCATTTCCAATTCTGTCACTTGGAATTCTTCGACACCTGACTCACGAAGAGCAACGATAGCCTTGTGAAGGTCTGTTGGAGCTGTGTAAACAGTGATTGTTCCTTCTTCTGCTTCGACATCGTCCACGTCCACATCTGCTTCTAGCAATTGCTCAAAGACTGCATCTGCATCTTCACCTGCAAATACGATAACACCCTTATTGTCAAAAAGGTATGAAACCGAACCTGAAGCACCCATGTTTCCGCCGTTTTTACCAAAAGCTGCACGAACATTAGCTGCGGTACGGTTGACGTTTGAAGTCAAGGTATCAACAATCAGCATAGAACCATTTGGTCCAAATCCTTCGTAACGTCCTTCTGTAAAGGTTTCGTCTGTGTTTCCTTTTGCTTTATCAATCGCTTTATCGATAACGTGCTTTGGCACTTGGGCTTGTTTAGCACGGTCGATAACGAATTTCAAAACAGTATTTGATTCTGGGTCTGGATCACCTTTTTTAGCTGCTACATAGATTTCTACACCAAATTTTGCATATACTTTAGAGTTAGCTCCATCTTTAGCCGTTTTCTTGGCTACGATATTGGCCCATTTACGTCCCATTAGGAATCTCCTTTTTTCACATTTTAATCTTTCTTATTATAACACAAGTTTTTTCGATTTTCACTAGAGGAAATGGATTTTATTCAGCAAATCCAGCTAGGATTATCCTTTAGTTGCCAAGATTGCCTTGCCCTCTTTTATCAAGGGGTGACGAAAAAGCGAGAAGTAAAGTTGGATAGTCATGGCAACCCAGATAAGGGGTTCACAGAGGATAACTCCCCTATACCCTGCCCAAGGGATAATCAAGACCACAAAAACGATTTTGCCGATTAGTTCAATAAAGCTAGAAACTAGAGGGAGGACTTTCTGACCCAATCCCTGCAAGCAATTGCGATAAATCAGTAAAAGGCTCAAAATCGGATAAAAGACTGAACTGATTTGCAAGTAGAGACTACCATTTTCTACCAAGTAATTATCCGTTGAACTGGCCAAGAAGGAAACCAAGGCTGGACTGGCAAAAAAGAGGAAAATACAAACAAAACCTGCCCAGAACATGCTCAAACGACTCCCAATACCAAGACCTTGAACAATGCGGTCTGGTCGCTGAGCCCCAAGATTCTGAGAAGCAAAGGTCGTCATGGCAGAAGAAATAGCCGTCATAGGAAGCAGAGCAAAGGCCATAATGCGTCGAGCCGCTGTTTGCGCACTTATAATCACAGCTCCAAAGGTATTGACAGAAGACTGTAAAATCACACTACCGATAGACACAATCGAACTCATCAATCCCATAGCCAAACCTTGCTCCAAAAGATCCGCGTACAAGGCCTTGTCCCATTTGAAATGTTTAAACTGTGGTAAGAGTTCTGGAACGCTCTTGCGGATATAATAAAAGCAAAGAACCGCTGACAAACCTTGCGAAATGATGGTAGCAAGTCCCGCAGATTGAACTCCCAGTTGCAGTTGCGTGATAAAATAGAGATCTAAAACCACATTGACCAGAGCAGAGAAAATCAGAAAACCAAGCGCAGCCAGACTGTCACCAATGGACCGCAACAAGCCTGCAAAGAGATTATAAGCAAAGCTAACGCCTACACAGGTCACAATCATAGAAATATATTGATAGGACTGGGGAAGGATTTCCGCCGGAGTATCTAAGTATTGCAAGAGTGGATAGAGGCCGACAAATCCCATCAGCATAACTAAAATACTTAGAAGCCCTCCTAATATCCAAGTTGCAGCAACCGCTTCTTTAATTTTAGTGAAATTACGAGCCCCATAATAGCGAGCAATGACAATCCCCATGCCATTTCCCACACCAAGCGTAAAGCCTATAATCAAGTCAAAAATGGCCGTTGTTGCTCCTACTGCTGCCAAGGATTCTTGGCCAAGAAAACGCCCAACAATCAAGACGTCAGCCGTATTATAAAGCTGTTGAAAGATATTAGACAGTAAGATTGGAAAGGCAAAGCTTAAAAGCGAAGGAAGGATTGGACCATTGACCAAATCCACTTTTCTTTTCTTATTCATAAAGCTATTATATCAGCTTTCTAAAGGAGCGACAAGAATTGCTTGGATTTCTTAAAATCAATTGCTTACAGAGGGACAATTTGCTATAATCAAGAAAAGGAGGTCATTTATGAGTTTGACCAGTCAATTAATAACCGATGCATTTCCGGATCTTGATAAGGTTGAAAAGCTAAACAAGGAAGCTTTCCCTGAGGAAGAACGAGTCCCTCTGTCAGAGTTTTTACGCTATCAAGACCGAGATGACGCCCACTTCTTTGCCTTTTATAACCAGGAAGAGTTTGTCGGCTTTGCTTTCTCTATTTCCAACCCCAAAGCTTTCTATATCAGCTTTTTTGCCATCATGCCCCACCTGAGAAGCCACGGGTACGGAAAGGAAATTATCGAAAAGCTGACTGATTTTTACCAGCGAACCATGTTGCTTGAAGTCGAGCGATTGGATGAAGAATGCGATAACTTGGAGCAGAGAAAGGCCCGCATGGATTTCTATCGCCAAAATGGTTTCAAAACAGCCAACGCTTTTCTAGAGTACGATGATTTGAGTTTTGAAATTCTCTACCGCGGTGACCATTTCGACGAGGAAGCCTATCGCGACATCTTCCAGAAATTGCAAGATGAACATTACTTTGACTTTCATATCGAGTATCGTCGTTTTAGTGACCATTAGTTCTTTCATCTGAAACAAACATAAAAAGTAGCAGTTCCTATCTGCTACTTTTTATGTTATTCTTCGATTTCGATTTCAAGTCCATCGCCTAGGTCAAGTGTTACTTCTTGGTTAGGTGCTAGATCCTCAACGCCAGAAGTAGGAGTTGTCCCTTCTTCATCTTCAATCAAGCCATATTGAACACGAACTTGATGGTCGATGGCATCAAAGATCTCTGGGTGATCTGCCAAGTATTTCTTAGCATTTTCAGATCCTTGCCCGATTTTTTCACCCTTGTAAGAGTACCATGCTCCCGCTTTTTGGATGATATCGAGATCACTTGCAATCTTCAAGAGCTCACCAGTCTTAGAAATTCCTTCTCCATACATGATTTCAACAAAAGCTTCCTTAAATGGTGGAGCCACCTTGTTTTTCACGACCTTGATCTTGGTTTCCTTACCGACATTGGTATCTTTTTGGTCACCAGTTCCCTTGATTTGTGTGCTTCCACGAACATCCAAACGGACTGAAGCGTAGAATTTCAAAGCACGTCCACCGGGAGTTGTTTCTGGATTTCCAAACATGACCCCAACTTTTTCACGTAATTGGTTGATAAAGATAGCAATTGTTTTTGTCTTATTGATAGAAGCTCCAAGTTTACGCATGGCCTGACTCATCATACGAGCCTGCAAACCAACGTGGCTGTCTCCAATGTCCCCATCAATTTCTGCACGAGGTACAAGGGCCGCAACTGAGTCAATAACAACAAGGTCAACTGCACCTGAGTCAATCAATTTTCCTGCAATTTCAAGGCCTTGCTCACCTGAGTCTGGTTGTGACAAGAGCAATTCATCAATATTTACACCAAGGGCTGCTGCATAAGCTGGATCAAGGGCATGCTCCGCATCGATAAAGGCCGCAATGCCACCTTCTTTCTGTGCTTGCGCTACTGCGTGAAGGGCAACCGTTGTCTTACCAGATGATTCTGGTCCATAGATTTCGATGATACGTCCCTTAGGATAACCACCTGATCCAAGTGCAATATCAAGCGCCAATGAGCCTGAGCTCATCACTTGCACTTTTTGCTCCGCACGCTCACCCAAGCGCATGATTGAACCCTTACCAAAGTCTTTCTCAATCAATTTAAGGGCATCGTTCAAAGCCTTTTCACGATCTGCTCCAAATTTTTTTGAAATTTCATCTAATTTTTTTGGTTTTTTCGCCATTCTATTCTCCTGTATTCTAATAGTCCTAAGACCTATCTACTATTATATCAAAAGTTAGTCACTTAATAAAGCCTTGCGAACTAGGTTAAAGGCATGCATAACCGCAATCTGACGAACATCTGCTCGGCTCCGCCCTGCGATATTGGCTTTGATAACCTCTGTCCCTTTTGCATGTGCCAATCCGATAAAGACCGTTCCAGCTGGATGCCCCTCTAGGCTATCTGGTCCTGCCACACCCGTCAAACTGACTCCGTAGTCAGACTGAGTCTTGAGTCGTGCCTGCTCTGCCATCTTTTTAGCCGTAAACTCTGAAACGACACCATGTCTCTTTAGCTCTTGCTCGGAAATATCCAGCATCTTAGACTTTTCTTCTAAACTGTAAGTGACAAACCCTCCATTAAAGATGGCAGAAACGCCTGAAAAGTCTGCTAAAGTAGCCTGAAAGAGACCTGCAGTTAAGCTTTCTGCTGCAGTAATGCTTTTCTGTCTCTTCTTTAGCTCTTCTACAACGACACTTGCTAGACTGGTTTCTTCCCCATATCCATAACAGATATCCCTTAAAGAGAGTCCCTCGAAAGTCTGGCGATCTAAGATTTGATTTTCCAAGATGTCCAATACTTTATCAGCCTTTTCTTGACTGACTGCTTTTGTGGACAAGCGCAAGGTCACTTCTCCCGTTTTGGCATAAGGTGCCAAGGTTGGATCGGTTTGATGGTCAATCAAATCCGCCAAAATGGTCACCAACTGACTTTCACCAATCCCAAAGAAACGGAGCACTCGTGAGTACAACTTAGCACCAGTCATTAACTTAGGTAAGAGCTGATTTAAGACCATGGGTTTCAACTCACTAGGAGGTCCTGGAAGAACTACGTAAGTCACACCTTCAACTTCCGATACTCCTCCTACCGCTAAGCCTGTCTCATTTGGCAGTGGGGTTGCCCCTTCTACAATTTGAGCTTGCCTCTCGTTATTGGGTGTCCGAGCATAGTCTGGCCTTTGAGCAAAAAAGTGGTCGAGTTTTTCCTGGGCTTGAGCATCAAACACCAAAGCTTTTCCCAAAAATTTTGCCAACGTTTGTTTGGTTAAATCATCTTCAGTTGGTCCCAAGCCTCCTGTCAAAATGACTAAACTGCTACGTAAACTCGCAATTTCTAGCAAGGATATAAGGCGCGCTTCATTATCTCCGACAGCTGTTTGGAAGTAGACATCTACTCCGATTTCTGCTAGCTTTTCTGACAAAAACTGGGCGTTGGTATTGACGATCTGCCCTGTCAAAATTTCTGTTCCTACAGCAATAATTTCTGCTTTCATCTTTCCTCCTACCTATCTATTCGGATTCTTTTTGAAAAAATCGCAGGAAAGTCCCACGATTTGATTTTTCATTTTATTCGGATTCTTCGCCTAAAGTATTTGTTGAAGGCACTGTTCGACCATAAAGATGCTCGTACAGAACAGCGTTGGTCTCCAACTCTGCTACGTCCTCTCTCCCTAGGGAACGACGCAAAAGATTTTGCATTTCCAGCATATGCTCCATCGTTACGATTTGATAAGAGATACCTTGCAACTCAGCATCTTCACCACGAAGTTGATGAGTTTCGATGTTTTTAAAGGAATCTTGGTAACCAAGTAGTTGTGGAATACTGGATGCAGACAAATCAACATTTGTCTGCATATTATCACTAAGCGCTTTTAAGATAGCTTGATAATGACTGATACTATTGAGGCTCAAGACCTTTTCCATAATCTTTTGAATGACTTCACGTTGACGTTTTTGGCGACCATAGTCTCCCTCAGGATCCTGATAACGCATCCGTGAATAGACCAGGGCTTCCTCACCATTCAAAGTTTGCTCACCGACTCCAATCGAGATTTTATTAAATTCTTCCTGGTCAGCAATCGAAATCGGGAAACCGAGTGTGTTATTTACTGTGATGCCCCCAACTGCATCAACTAGCTGTTGGAGTCCTTGCATGTTGACCATCACATAGCGATCAATATGGATGTTCATCATTTTTTGAATGGTTGAAATAGCCAACTCTGCACCACCATTGGCATAGGCAGCATTGAGTTTTGCTTCCTGAACTTGGCCATTTCCAGTTTCAATCTTGGTCAAAATATCCCGTTCCAAACTCATCATAGTAGTTTTCTTGGTTTTCGGATTGACTGTCAGAAGAATCATGGAGTCACTATTCCCCGCCCAAGGGTCTGTACGTTCTACATTTCCCGTATCTACCCCCATTAAAAGAATGGTCAAAGGCTCTGTCGCCTCAATAACATTGGTTTCTTCACCAATTTTCTTATAAGTTTTTTTACTTAAGGTTTCAGTTCCTTGATAATAAATAGTATAGGCATAAGCACCCACACCTAAAACTGTTACTGCTAGAAAAGCTAATAGCATTCCGATTATTTTTTTTACCATCTTATCATTTATCTATCAGTCTACCCATCAGGTAAACGTCTAAAAATATCCCTTCTTCTAAATAGGCTCCTCTTTCTTGTAAGCCTTCTGTAACAAATCCAAATTTTGAATAGAGGTGGATAGCTGCCTCGTTGCGCTTTTGTACACTGAGCTGCAAACGACGCAGAACTCCACTGGTTTTAGCCCACTCAATTCCCTCTTCAAGGAGTATGCTTCCTAAGCCATGATTCCAAAACTTCCTTTGGATGACCAGAAAGATATCCCCAATATGACGAACCCGTATACGTTGCTCTGCCGTGATGTTCAAAATACCTGCAATTTCATCATTCAGGAGGGCTAGGAGAGTGATTTGGTTATCTGAAGTCGCTTGCTTTTCAATAAAAAGCGCCATTTCAGATTCTGTCATCAGGATACCATTTTCATCCAGACTGGTGAAATCTGTCTCCTGTCCAACTAAATCCAAGAATGCAACCAAAGCAGCGGCATCCTGAGCTTCAGCCTCACGAATACAAAGTTCATACTCCATCTTGAAGCTCCTTAATCAATTCCTCAGCACGAGAACCCTGAGCGGTAAAATAGAGGCGACGACCCTCAGCCTCTTTCAAGAGTTCCAACTCCAAGTAGGAATCTGGCAAATCCTCACCCAAAAGATGTCCCCACTCGATAACGGTCACACCACCACCAAAGAGAAACTCATCCAAGTCAATCGAATCAGCATCCCCCTCAATCCGATAGACATCCAAGTGGTAGAGCGGAAGGCGGCCCTCATACTCTCTCACGATGGTGTAAGTTGGACTTTTGATCATCTGACGAATACCCAAGCCCTTGGCAAGACCCTTGGTAAAGGTTGTTTTACCAGCACCCAATTCCCCAGACAAGATCAAAACATCATTTTTTTGGAGCAAGGTTCCTAGGCGTTCTCCCAGATTGATCAGCTCTTCTTCATTTTTTGTGTACATGTTACTATTATACCAAAAAGTTTTCTTTTGTGTGAATTTTCTTTACAAACTTACTATAACAACTTTGCTAAAATAAGGGATTTTTATTGATAGACAAGTGTTTTTAAAAAAATATACACATAGCGCTAACAAGTAAAATATCTCGGATTACGTGGCCGTAAAAGGAAAATTCTCTTCTCATGGATTTCGGAAATAAAAACCGAGCAAAAATGAAGCCTAAACCAACATAAAAAACAATGGATAAAACTGTCATTGGATTTCTCAAGAACAGCAAGGTTGCGATAACTGTCAGGATAACTGTTTTTTTCTTATTGAGAGTTGCTCCCAAATCTCGGCTGTATTTTTCAAACGGTAAAAAGACAAGTAAATCAATGCCAAACAAGAAAAAGAAGGAGGGCAAGAAAAGGTCTACCAACTCTTGCTGAAAAGCTGTCTGTGTTAAGATAGTCTCCGATAACACCAGACAGACACCTACTAGGTTTAAGACCAACAAGGTACTATAAAATAGTTTCACTTTTTTCTGACTGTTTATAATGCTATGAACATCCTGATTTTGGGTATAAAAGAAATTCATCCCCGCGCACAGACCTGATGCCAATACGATAAACACTAGAAAATAGGCGCTTGATTGCTTTAAGGTTACGATGGTTCCCTTCCACAATAAACAGCTACTCAGACTAATCTGGATCAAAGCCAGTAACAATAAGATGCGAATTGATTTTATCATTTTCAGTCCCCCCTTCGTATACATGATTATACTCTACGTGAAAGATAAAATCCCTCCCCTCTTCTCAAGTGTCTTGTTTTAGCGCTCAACTGACAAAAATGGAAAATTATTGGTGAGGATTATTTTTAAGTTCTGACAGACCCCTATCCGATATTTTTTTACTTTTTGAAAATGAACTATAAAAATTGTTGAAGCGATTTGAGAGATATTGCGTCGTGCTCACCTAACCCCAATAGGTAGAAGAGTAAAACAAAAGAGAACCTTTGGGTTCTCTTGTTTGCTTTTATTCCACTGTTTCTTCAACTTGGATTTCAACAGCTTCCTCTACTGGAGCAAGATCAGTCTCTTCTTGTTCTGGAGCCAGATATGCTGCTTCATTGATAGCTTGTGGTTCAAGGTTACGGTAACGAGCCATACCAGTACCAGCTGGGATGATCTTACCGATGATAACATTTTCCTTGAGTCCAAGGAGATGATCTTTCTTACCACGGATAGCCGCATCTGTAAGGACACGAGTTGTTTCCTGGAAGGAAGCCGCTGACAAGAAACTATTGGTTTCAAGTGATGCTTTAGTGATACCCATAAGGACTGGGCGACCTGTCGCTGGAACTCCACCTGCGATAAGGACGTCTTTGTTAGCATCTGTAAAGTCGTTGATATCCATGAGGGTACCCATGAGAAGATCTGTGTCACCTGGATCCATGACACGAACTTTACGGATCATTTGACGAACCATTACCTCGATGTGTTTGTCACCGATTTCTACCCCTTGGCTACGGTAAACTTTTTGTACTTCACCGAGAAGGTAGGTTTCAACTGACAAGACATCACGAACAGCAAGGAGACGTTTGGGTTGGATAGAACCTTCTGTCAAGGCTGCACCGCGAGAGACTTGATCTCCAACTTCGACACGCATACGTGCTGTAAATGGTACCACGTATTCGCCTTCGCCAGTTTCACCCTTAACAAAGACTTTCTTGGTACGAGTTGAAGCATCTTCTTCGATGGCTGTAACCTCACCCTTGACTTCAGTGATAACCGCTTCCCCTTTCGGATTGCGAGCTTCAAAGATTTCTTGGACACGAGGAAGACCCTGAGTGATATCGGTATTTGAGGCAACCCCACCCGTGTGGAAGGTACGCATTGTAAGCTGTGTACCAGGTTCCCCGATAGATTGGGCAGCGATTGTACCAACTGCTTCACCAACTTCAACCGCATCACCAGTCGCCAAGTTGATACCGTAACAGTGACGGCAGACACCGTGACGAGTGTTACATGTAAATACAGAACGGATAGTGACTTCTTCCACACCAGCATTGACAATTTCACGCGCCTTGTCTTCTGTAATCAACTCATTTGGACCGATGATAACCGCACCAGTTTCTGGATGTTTAACAGTTTTCTTAGTGTAACGACCATTGAGACGCTCTTCGAGAGACTCGATCATCTCTTTTCCTTCTGCGATAGAGCGGATCAAGAGACCACGGTCTGTTCCACAGTCGTCCTCACGGATGATAACGTCTTGGGCCACGTCAACCAAACGACGAGTCAAGTAACCTGAGTCGGCTGTCTTAAGGGCCGTATCGGTCATACCCTTACGGGCTCCGTGAGTTGAGAAGAACATTTCGAGTACTGACAGACCTTCACGGAAGTTTGAAAGGATCGGCAATTCCATGATACGTCCGTTCGGAGCGGCCATCAGACCACGCATACCGGCAAGCTGTGAGAAGTTTGAGATGTTACCACGGGCTCCAGAGTCCATCATCATAACGATTGGGTTCTTAGGATCTTGGTTGGCAACCAAACGTTTCTCCAATTTTTCACGGGCTGCACGCCATTCAGCTGTAACAGCATTGTAGCGCTCATCGTCAGTAATCATACCACGACGGAATTGTTTGGTGATTTGTTCCACACGTTTGTGTGATTCTTCGATAATTTCAGCCTTGTCTTCAACGACTGGGATATCGGCAATACCTACTGTCAAACCTGCAAGAGTTGAGTGGTGGTATCCGAGGTTCTTCATGCGGTCAAGTAGGGCAGAAGTTTCTGTCGTACGGAAACGTTTGAAGATTTCAGCGATGATATTTCCAAGATTTTTCTTCTTGAATGGAGGGTTGAGTTCAAGGTTGCGAATGGCTTCCTTGATATCTCCACCTAGTGGCAAGAAGTATTTAGCTGGAACACCTTCTGTTAAATTGGCATTTGTTGGTTCTTGCAAGTAAGGCAGACCCTCTGGCATGATGTCGTTGAAGAGGATTTTACCAACCGTTGTCAGCAAGACCTTGTGTTTTTGCTCTTCTGTCCATGGTTTGTTGAGGCTATCTGTCGCGATACCTACACGTGAGTGGAGGTGAACATAGCCATTACGGTAAGCCATAACAGCTTCGTCACGATCTTTGAAGACCATTCCTTCACCTTCACGACCAGCTTCTTCCATGGTCAAGTAGTAGTTACCCAAAACCATGTCCTGAGACGGAGTAACAACTGGTTTACCATCTTTCGGGTTCAAGATATGCTCAGCAGCCAACATCAAGATACGAGCTTCTGCTTGGGCTTCTTCTGAAAGCGGTACGTGGATGGCCATTTGGTCACCATCAAAGTCGGCATTGTAGGCTTCACAGACAAGCGGGTGCAAGCGAAGGGCCTTACCGTCAATCAAGACTGGTTCGAAAGCTTGGATACCCAAACGGTGAAGGGTAGGTGCGCGGTTCAAAAGCACTGGGTGTTCTTTGATTACTTCTTCAAGAATATCCCAGATACGTTCATCTCCACGTTCTACCAAGCGTTTAGCTGCTTTCACGTTTTGCACGATATCACGCGCAACGATTTCACGCATAACGAATGGTTTAAAGAGCTCAATCGCCATTTCACGTGGCACACCACATTGGTACATCTTAAGAGTTGGACCAACGGCGATAACAGAACGTCCTGAAAAGTCAACACGTTTACCGAGCAAGTTTTGACGGAAGCGTCCTTGTTTACCTTTGAGCATGTGGCTTAATGATTTGAGCGGACGGCTACCTGGTCCTGTAATCGGACGACCACGACGACCATTGTCAATCAAAGCGTCAACCGCTTCTTGAAGCATACGCTTCTCATTTTGAACGATGATACCAGGTGCATTCAACTCAAGCAAACGAGCCAAACGGTTGTTCCGGTTGATAACACGGCGGTAGAGGTCGTTCAAGTCAGATGAGGCAAAGCGGCCACCATCCAACTGCAACATTGGACGAAGATCTGGTGGAATAACCGGAAGGATGTTGAGAATCATCCATTCAGGTTTGTTTCCAGACTTGTAAAAGGCATCCAAAACATCCAAACGACGGATGGCTTTGACACGTTTTTGTCCAGTAGCTGTTTTCAACTCTTCTTTGAGTTCCGCAATTTCTTTTTCAAGATCTACTTGTTTCAAGAGGTCTTGGATGGCTTCGGCACCCATCTTGGCAACGAATGATCCATAACCGTACTCACGCAGGCGCTCACGGTATTCACGCTCTGTCATGATTGACTTGTGCTCAAGTGGAGTATCCTTCGGATCAATTACCACATAAGCCGCAAAGTAGATAACTTCCTCGAGGGCACGAGGGCTCATATCAAGGGTCAAGCCCATACGGCTTGGAATCCCCTTGAAATACCAGATGTGAGATACAGGAGCTTTCAACTCAATGTGCCCCATACGCTCACGACGAACTTTTGTACGCGTTACTTCAACCCCACAGCGGTCACAAACAATCCCTCTGTAACGAATGCGTTTGTACTTCCCACAAGCACATTCCCAGTCTTTTGTAGGGCCAAAGATGACTTCGTCAAAGAGTCCTTCACGTTCTGGTTTCAACGTACGGTAATTGATTGTTTCAGGTTTTTTGACTTCTCCATAAGACCATGAACGGACTTTGCTTGGAGAAGCTAGGGTGATTTGCATACTTTTAAAACGATTTACATCAACCACTATTTCTTCCCTTTCTATTCTAAGTGAACTGCTTATTCTTGGTCAGCAGCTTCTTCTGTTGCTTCCGCTTTTGCAGTTTCTTCAGCTTCAAATGCTGCTTTTGCATCTTGGGCTGCTTTTTCGCGGGCTTTTTCAAGGTCATCTACGTGGATGACATCTTCGTCCATTCCTTCATCCAAGTCACGAAGTTCCACTTCTTGATCATCTTCGTCAAGGACACGCATGTCAAGACCAAGAGATTGCAATTCTTTGACAAGAACTCGGAAGGATTCTGGAACACCTGGTTTTGGAATTGGTTTTCCTTTTGTAATAGCTTCATAAGCTTTCAAACGTCCGTTGATATCGTCAGACTTGTAAGTCAAGATTTCTTGAAGGACATTTGACGCACCATAGGCTTCAAGAGCCCAAACCTCCATCTCACCGAAACGTTGTCCACCAAACTGAGCTTTACCTCCAAGTGGCTGTTGGGTAACGGTTGAGTATGGTCCGACTGAACGAGCGTGCAATTTATCATCAACCATGTGGTGGAGTTTGATCATGTACATGACACCAACTGATACACGGTTGTCAAATGGCTCACCTGTACGTCCATCGTAAAGGATTGTCTTGGCATCACTGTCCATCCCTGCTTCTTTAACGGTTGACCAAAGGTCTTCAGAACTTGCTCCGTCAAAGACCGGTGTCGCGATGTGGATACCAAGAGTACGAGCTGCCATACCAAGGTGAAGCTCCATAACCTGACCGATATTCATACGTGATGGCACCCCAAGTGGGTTCAACATGATGTCGACTGGAGTTCCGTCTGGAAGGTAAGGCATGTCTTCTACAGGAACGATACGGGATACAACCCCTTTGTTTCCGTGACGTCCGGCCATCTTGTCTCCGACCTTGATCTTACGTTTTTGAGCGATGTAGACACGAACCAGCATATTCACACCAGATTGCAACTCATCACCATTTGCACGGGTAAAGATCTTGACATCACGAACGACACCATCGGCACCGTGAGGTACACGAAGAGAAGTATCACGAACTTCACGAGACTTGTCTCCGAAGATAGCGTGCAAAAGACGTTCTTCAGCTGAAAGGTCTTTCTCACCCTTAGGTGTGACTTTACCTACAAGAATATCGCCTTCTTTAACCTCAGCACCGATACGGATAATTCCCATCTCGTCAAGGTCTTTAAGGGCATCTTCACCAACGTTTGGAATTTCACGAGTAATTTCTTCAGGCCCAAGCTTTGTATCGCGCGTTTCTGATTCATATTCTTCGAGGTGAACAGATGTGTAGACATCGTCTTTGACCAAGCGTTCGCTCATGATAACGGCATCCTCGAAGTTGTAACCTTCCCAAGTCATGTAGGCAACGATTGGGTTTTGTCCAAGCGCCATTTCCCCTTTTTCCATAGAAGGCCCATCAGCGATAAAGTCACCTTTTTCAACGACATCACCAACTTTTACGAGAGTGCGTTGGTTGTAGGCAGTACCTGAGTTTGAACGACGGAATTTTTGGATGTGGTAAACATCTAGCGAACCGTCTTCACGACGAACTTCTACCTTGTCAGCATCTGCGTAAGTAACTTTACCGTCATACTGAGCAATCACAGCAGCTCCTGAATCGTGGGCTGCTTGGTATTCCATACCAGTACCAACGTAAGGTGCTTTTGGATCAATCAAAGGCACTGCCTGACGTTGCATGTTGGCACCCATGAGGGCACGGTTGGAGTCATCGTTTTCCAAGAAAGGAATACATGCTGTCGCAACGGCAACTACCTGTTTTGGTGATACGTCCATGTAGTCAACAACATTAGCTGGATACTCTTGGTTGACCCCTTGGTGACGTCCCATGACAACTTTCTCAGCAAAAGTCCCATCTTCGTTGAGGCGAGAGTTAGCCTGCGCTACAGTATATTCATCTTCTTCATCGGCTGTCAACCAAACGATTTCGTTGGTCACAACACCTGTTTCACGGTCAACCTTACGGTATGGTGTTTGAACAAATCCATACTTGTTCAAGTGTCCGTAAGATGACAAGTTATTGATCAAACCGATGTTAGGTCCTTCAGGTGTCTCGATTGGACACATACGACCATAGTGAGTGTAATGCACGTCACGTACTTCATATCCAGCACGGTCACGTGTCAAACCACCAGGTCCCAAGGCTGACAAACGGCGTTTGTGAGACAACTCAGAAAGTGGATTGTGTTGGTCCATGAACTGTGACAACTGTGATGAACCAAAGAATTCTTTAACCGCAGCTGTTACAGGACGGATGTTAATGATTTGTTGCGGTGTCAAAACTTCATTATCCTGAACAGACATACGTTCACGGACATTACGTTCCATACGAGAAAGTCCAAGACGTACTTGGTTTGCAAGCAATTCACCAACTGCACGGATACGACGATTTCCAAGGTGGTCGATATCATCCACACGTCCGATACCTTCTGCCAAGTTGAGGAAGTAGCTCATCTCAGCAAGGATATCCGCAGGAGTTACAACACGAACCTTGTCATCTGGATTGGCATTCCCAATGATGGTTACGACACGATCTGGATCTGTTGGCGCAACAACCTTGAACTTTTGAAGGACAACTGGTTCTGTCAGAACAGCTGCATCGTTTGGAATATAAACGATCTTGTTCAAGTCGCCATCCAAGTGGTGCTCGATACTTTCAATCACGCTACGAGTCAAGACAGTTCCTTTTTCTACCAAGATTTCACCAGTTTCAGGATCTACCAATGGTTCAGCGATGGTTTGGTTGAGCAAGCGTGTCTTGATGTTCAATTTTTTATTGATCTTGTAACGACCAACAGCTGCCAAATCGTAGCGACGTGGGTCGAAGAAACGTGCCACAAGTAAGCTACGTGAGCTTTCAGCAGTCTTAGGCTCACCTGGACGAAGGCGTTCATAAATTTCTTTCAAGGCTTCGTCTGTACGAGAGTCCATTGGATTCTTGTGGATATCTTTTTCAACAGTATTGCGAACCAACTCACTATCACCAAAGATATCAAAGATTTCATCATCACCTGAGAAACCAAGCGCACGAACCAAGGTCGTAAATGGAATCTTACGAGTACGGTCAATACGAGTATAGGCGATGTCTTTTGAATCGCTTTCAAGTTCCAACCAAGCTCCACGGTTAGGGATAACAGTTGAACCGTAACCCACTTTACCGTTTTTATCAACTTTATCGTTAAAGTAAACACCTGGCGAGCGAACCAACTGAGATACGATAATACGTTCACCACCGTTGATGATGAAAGTACCCATTTCGGTCATGATTGGGAAATCACCAAAGAAGACTTCTTGGGTCTTGATTTCGCCAGTTTCCTTGTTGATCAAGCGGAAGGTTACAAAAATTGGTGCTGAGTAGCTAGCATCGTGGATACGAGCTTCTTCAAGTGTGTATTTTGGTTCCTTGATTTCATAGCCAACAAATTCCAACTCCATAGTGTCTGTGAAGTTTGAAATTGGCAATACATCTTCAAATACTTCCTTAAGTCCGTGGTCTAGGAAATCTTTGAATGAATCCGTTTGAATTTCAATCAAATTTGGTAAGTCAAGAACTTCTTTGATTCTTGAAAAACTACGACGGGTACGATGTTTCCCGTATTGAACGTCATGTCCTGCCAAGATGATTCTCCTTTGTAAATAAATTCCAAGCCTTGTCAATCAGGCTTTTATATTCGTCATATGGTTGTAAAACCCTATCACCGTGTCCCTTTGATGAATTTTCAGAATCTTTAAATCTTTGTTACAACGACTCGAAAACCTGAAAAAAAGCACAAAAAGAGCAGCTAAATCCGACTTTTTCAGGAGATTTAACTGCTGTGAGTCCTGTCTGGACAATATTTCAGACAAAACCTACGACAAATGATTATTCATATTATACCTTATTTAGCCAGATTTTTCAAGTTTTTTTTACTATTTTTTAAACAATCTTTTCCTATATATTATTTCAAAATTTCAAGAAAATCGGTCTCATATTTTCTCTCAAAAAACAGGAAAACGCTTGCACTAATGTTTACCTCGTGCTATACTGATAGGGAACAACTACACAAGGAGAATTGTAATGAAAAAGAACCCATCTCAAACTGAGAAAAAAATGATTTATGGTATACGTTCCTTGAAGAACGGAACTGGCTCTGTCCTTATTGGTGCCAGCATTGTCTTGCTTTCTGCTACAATGCCAACTATTTCGGCTAACGAAAACCTGCCTCAAACTCAGGAAAATACTAGCGCTGTGGCTAAGGCTCCTACTGAGACTGAAACTAGTCAAATTCAAAAACAGACGCCTAGTTCTGAGCAAAATAATGCAAACGCTTCCCTTGACGCTAAAAATGAAGCCCCAGCAACTGAAACTGCTTTAGCAGCTGAAACACCTAAAAAAGAAGAAGCTACCACAAGCCAGCCTAACAGCAAGGAAGAGAAAGTAGATACTAGCACTTCGACGCCAAGTTCAGATCAAAAACCACAAGCTGACACATTCTCTGAAGAACCCATCGCAGACAACCACTTCCGCATCCACGTAAAAAAACTCCCTGAGGAAAACAAGGATTCCCAAGGTCTTTGGACTTGGGACGATGTTGAAAAACCTTCTGAAAACTGGCCCAATGGAGCCAAGTCCTTCAAGGATGCCAAGAAAGATGACTATGGCTATTACCTAGATGTCAAACTCAAAAATGATCAAGCCAAGAAAGTCAGCTTCCTCATCAACAATACCAAAGGGGATAACTTGACTGGGGACCGTTCGGTAGAGCGCCTCTCTCCCAAAATGAACGAGGCTTGGCTAGATGAAAACTACAAGGTATACAACTACCGTCCTCAACCAGCAGGAACTATTCGTGTCAACTACTACCGCACCGACGGGAACTATGACAAAAAATCTCTCTGGTATTGGGGCGATGTCAAAAACCCAAGCAGTGGAGAATGGCCTGACGGTACTGACTTTACGGCAACTGGAAAATACGGCCGTTACATTGATATCCCACTCAATGAAGCTGCAAGAGAACTTGGATTTTTATTACTAGACGAAAGTAAGAAAGGCGATGATGTGAAAATCAGAAAAGAAGATTATAAATTCACTGATCTAAAAAATCACAGTCAAATCTTCCTCAAGGATGATGACGAAACCATCTACACTAACCCCTACTATGTGCACGACATCCGCATGACTGGTGCCCAGCATGTGGCTAAATCTCGAATCGAAAGCAGTTTTTCTACCCTAGTTGGAGCTAAGAAAGACGATATCCTCAAACACTCCAGCATCACTGATTACCAAGGGAATAAAGTAGCTATCACAGACGTGGAAGTGGATGAAGCTAGTAAGAAAGTGACCTATATCGGCGACTTCTCTGACACACAACACCCTTACACTGTCAGCTACAATTCAGACCGATTTACCACACGTTCAAGCTGGCGCCTCAAGGATGAGTCCTACAGTTACGATGGTCCACTCGGCGCAACTCTAAAAGAAGATGGCAAGCGTGTTGAACTCATCCTCTGGTCTCCAAGTGCTGATAAGGTTTCCGTTGTCGTATATGACAAGAAAGACCCTGAAAAAGTGGTCGGAACTGTCGCCCTTGAAAAAGGAGAAAAAGGAACCTGGAAACAAACTCTGGATGCAAACTCTGGTCTCGGTATCAGCAACTACACTGGCTACTACTATCACTACCAGATCGAGCGCCAAGGTAAAACCGTTCTCGTTCTTGACCCTTATGCCAAGTCACTAGCAGCTTGGAACAGTGACCTAGCAAAAACAGATGCCGCTCATAAGGTCGCTAAAGCTGCCTTTGTCGATCCAGCGAAGTTAGGTCCGCAAGATTTGACCTATGGGAAGATTCGCAACTTCAAATCGCGTGAAGATGCCGTTATCTACGAAGCTCATGTTCGTGACTTCACTTCGGATCCTGCCATCGCAAAAGACTTGACCAAGCCATTTGGTACCTTTGAAGCCTTTATCGAAAAACTAGACTATCTCAAAGACTTGGGTGTGACTCATATCCAACTCCTTCCAGTCTTGTCCTACTACTTTGTCAACGAATTGAAGAACCATGAACGTTTGTCTGCCTATGCTTCAAGCAACAGCAACTACAACTGGGGATATGACCCTCAAAACTACTTCTCCTTGACTGGTATGTACTCAAGCGATCCTAAGGATCCAGAAAAACGTATTGCCGAATTCAAAAACCTCATCAACGAGATCCATAAACGTGGCATGGGGGCTATCTTGGATGTGGTCTACAACCATACTGCCAATCTCGACATCTTTGAAGACTTAGAGCCAAACTACTACCACTTTATGGACGCAGACGGAACTCCTCGTACTAGCTTTGGAGGCGGCCGTTTGGGAACAACCCACTACATGTCTAAGCGCGTCTTGGTAGACTCTATCAAGTATCTGGTTGAAACCTACAAAGTAGATGGTTTCCGTTTCGATATGATGGGTGACCACGATGCGGCTTCAATCGAAGAAGCATACAAGGCTGCACGCGCCCTCAATCCAAACCTTATCATGCTAGGTGAAGGCTGGAGAACCTATACTGGTGATGAAAATACGCCTGTACAACCTGCTGACCAAGATTGGATGAAACATACCGATACTGTCGCAGTCTTTTCAGACGACATCCGTAACAACCTCAAGTCTGGTTATCCAAACGAAGGCCAACCTGCCTTTATCACAGGTGGAAAACGCGATATCAATACTATCTTTAAAAATCTGATTGCCCAACCAACTAACTTTGAAGCAGACAGTCCCGGAGACGTTATCCAGTATATCGCAGCCCATGATAACTTGACCCTCTTTGACATCATTGCCCAGTCTATTAAAAAAGACCCAAGCAAGGCTGAAAACTACGCTGAGATCCATCGCCGTTTGCGACTTGGAAACCTCATGGTCTTGACTGCTCAAGGAACACCGTTTATCCACTCTGGTCAGGAATACGGACGTACCAAACAATTCCTTGATCCAGCCTATAAGACTCCTGTCTCAGAGGATAAGGTTCCAAACAAGTCTCACTTGTTGCGTGACAAAGACGGCAAGCCATTTGTCTATCCTTACTTTATCCATGACTCTTACGACTCTAGTGATACTGTCAACAAGTTTGATTGGGCCAAAGCAACAGATGGCAAAGCATATCCTGAAAATGTCAAGAGTCGTGACTACATGAAAGGTCTGATTGCTCTTCGTCAATCTACAGATGCCTTCCGACTCAAGAGTCTGCAAGATATCAAGGAGCGCGTCCACCTCATTACTGTCCCAGGACAAAATGGCGTTAAAAAAGAAGATGTGATCATCGGCTACCAAATTACTGCTCCAAACGGTGATGTCTACGCTGTCTTTGTCAATGCAGATGATAAGACCCGCGAATTTACTCTAGGGACTGCATTTGCTCACTTGAGAAAGGCTGAAGTCCTCGCAGATGAAAACCAAGCAGGACCAGTAGGAATCGCTAAACCTCAAGGTCTTGAATGGACTGAAAAAGGCTTGAAATTGAACGCTCTCACTGCCGTTGTTCTCCGCTTATCTCAAGGCGGTGCCATTGTCGCCCCAGCTGTGGAAGAAAAACCAGAATTTGATCTTTCTAGCTTGGAAGTTGAACCAGAACAAGGCCAAGTCCAAAACCTAGCAGCAAATCCTAACTCTCAAGAAACTGCTGCAGAGGCTCACTCTCAGAACCTCCTTCCAAACACAGGAACTGAGAGCAAATCCCTCCTTGCCCTTGTTGGATTCAGCATCCTTGCCCTTCTCGGACTTGGATGGTTGATGAAAAACAAGAAAAAGAACTAATACTCAATGAAAATCAAAGAGTAAACTAGGAAGCTAGCCGTAGGCTGCTCAAAGCACAGCTTTAAGGTTGTAGATAAGGCGAAGCTGACCTGGTTTAAAGAGATTTTCGAAAAGTATAACCTAGCCCTCCTATAGAGAAAACACCCCATGATTAGAAGAATCTTCTAGTCATGGGGTGTTGTTTGCAGACTCTATAATATTTGTAGTGGGTAAATCCCCTATAGATATTATGGAGCCTATTTTGTTGTAGAAAAAAAGTCCCATAAGATCTATAATAAAAAGCGACTAAACCATCATTAGAAAGAATCATATGGAACAATTACATTTTATCACAAAACTACTTGATATCAAAGACCCTAATATCAAGAGTGTAGATATTATCAATATGGATCCCCCACAAGGAAATCACTGAAGAAATATGATTTTCAAAAACCGTCTAAGATTCCTTCCCCTGAAACGACTGACATGCCTACTAGAATTCTCCTAAAAACGCCGTTTAAAGTGCTATCATTACTCAAAAATTAGTTGAAAAAACTTCTATGACCGATATCGCTCACCAGCTTTCCATTTCAACTTCAACCGTCATTCGGAAACTCAATGACTTTAGTCGACTTCATAAGACTATGTCCTGAGACGAGTACGCCTTTAAAATGAGCTTTATCCGTACAAGGCTTTAAGAATCTCAATATCATCACTGTCCTTGAATGCAGAACACAAGCGATTATTCGAAATCGCTTTCAGGCTGTCTTTCAAACCTTTCTCAAGGACAAAGAGAAAATCATTAATGCCCTTGAATCACTCTATTCCAAAGCCAAACTAGAAGCAAGCAATCATCTCATTAAACTCATCAAACGCAATATCTTTGACTTTCGGAACTTTGACAATTTTAAAACTAGAATTCTCGTCGCTTTGAATATCAAAAAGGAGAGGACTGATTTAGTCCTCTCCAGAGTATGACTTTTTGGTAATCCACTACAGTTGACAAATAGCCAAAAAAAGATACTCACTTAAGTATCTTGGTCAATAAATCAATCGGGAAGACAGGATTCGAACCTGCGACACCTTGGTCCCAAACCAAGTACTCTACCAAGCTGAGCTACTTCCCGAGTTAAATAGAAAAAATGCACCCTAGAGGATTCGAACCTCTAACCGCCTGATTCGTAGTCAGGTACTCTATCCAGTTGAGCTAAGGGTGCTCATTATTATATGCCGAGGACCGGGATCGAACCGGTACGATCGTTTCCAATCGCAGGATTTTAAGTCCTGTGCGTCTGCCAGTTCCGCCACCCCGGCCTCTCTAAGCGAACGACGGGATTCGAACCCGCGACCCCCACCTTGGCAAGGTGGTGTTCTACCACTGAACTACGTTCGCATCGATCTCTTCTAGTTTTAATGCCGGCTACATGACTTGAACACGCGACCCTCTGATTACAAATCAGATGCTCTACCAACTGAGCTAAGCCGGCTAATTTCTACTATGCGGGTTAAGGGACTTGAACCCCCACGCCGTTAAGCGCCAGATCCTAAATCTGGTGCGTCTGCCAATTCCGCCAAACCCGCAAATATGACCCGTACTGGGCTCGAACCAGTGACCCATTGATTAAAAGTCAATTGCTCTACCAACTGAGCTAACGAGTCTAAAATAACTTCCGTTATCTTACGGTCCCGACGGGAATCGAACCCGCGATCTTCGCCGTGACAGGGCGACGTGATAACCGCTACACTACGGGACCTATGGGAGTTAACGGGATCGAACCGCTGACCCTCTGCTTGTAAGGCAGATGCTCTCCCAGCTGAGCTAAACTCCCAAAAAGGAAGTCTCTAAACTTCCTATTCTGCTAAGCGACTTCCATATCTCACAGGGGGCAACCCCCAACTACTTCCGGCGTTCTAGGGCTTAACTGCTGTGTTCGG
>NZ_JABAEX010000007.1 GCF_012843315.1 Streptococcus sp. WB01_FAA12 | reverse complement strand
TGTTTTAGAGCTGTGTTGTTTCGAATGGTTCCAAAACCTGAATAATTACCAGATAACCAACCAAGGGGTTTTAGAGCTGTGTTGTTTCGAATGGTTCCAAAACTGGGCTTTTGGGAGTGCCAGCTTTTATTTTGTTTTAGAGCTGTGTTGTTTCGAATGGTTCCAAAACCTGAATAATTACCAGATAACCAACCAAGGGGTTTTAGAGCTGTGTTGTTTCGAATGGTTCAAATTCACATAAAAAGCTACTCGTTTTTTGAGTAGCTTTTTATGTATTCCAAACTTACACATAGCTCATTCCCTTATAGAAAAGGAAAACGGCTAGTGCGATAAAAAGTACGGTTGCTCCGAGTCGCTGGCAGGTACTAAACATCCTTTTTTCCCATTTGACTGGAAAGATGACTGCTAGAAAGGCACCGCCTACTGCACCACCAATATGCCCTGATAGGCTGATTCCTGGAATCAGAATACTTCCAATGATATTTATCACGAAAAGCGTCAGGTAGGATTGCCCTAACTGCTGGATATAGGGGCTGTGAGTCGCATAGCGCAAAACGATAATCGCAGCAAATAATCCATAGAGAGAAGTGGAGGCACCTGCTGCTAGGACTTTCGGTGTGAAAGCAAAAACAAAGAGATTGCCCATCATTCCTGATAAGAGATAAAGAAGGAAAAATTGCTTAGAGCCGAAAATCTCCTCCACCTGTTGTCCAAGAAAGTAGAGTGAAATCATATTGACAATGAAATGTTCCCAACCGATATGCACAAATATAGCCGAAAAAAGGCGCCAGAACTGCTCTGGGAACAGGCGAATGATCGGTCCATACATAGCTCCAAACTGAAACAGAGTTTTGACTTGATCAAAGTTGATACCCGTAGTAATCAGCATCAGTAGAAATACAAAGCCAGTCACTAGGAGAAAAAAACTAGTCACAGAGTAGCGTTTATCAAAGATTTTCTTCATAGATTAGTACCTCCTGAACGGGAATATCATGGTCTTCAGAGTTGAAATTCTGGATTTGACAAGGATAGATTGTACTCATGGTCTGACCAGCAAAATTCTCCAGATAGCGGTCGTAATAGCCTCCGCCATATCCAATCCGATACCCCTCTCTTGTAAAAGCCAAGCCTGGAACATGAATCAAATCAATCTGAGAGGCATCCACCACTTCCAAGTCCCCTTGGGGCTCCAGTAAACCAAAGGAAGTTTTTTTCAACTGCTGCGGATCATAGACCACAAACTCCATGCGCCCCTTTGGATAGGTTTTGGGTATCAAAACCTTTTTGCCGTCCTTCAGCGCCTGGTCAATCAGTCCCTGCGTTTGAAATTCATGAGGGAAGGAGAGATAGGTTGCGATGGCTTTGGCATCTTGGTAAAAAGGATGATTCAAAAATCGTTCTGTTAAAACTCGATCCATAGCCTGTTTTTGCTTCTGAGATAAAGCCTTCATTTCGTGCAAGACTTGCTTGCGTAGTTCTGCTTTCATAGACAACACCTCTACTCCGCCGCCTTCTTTTGAAGAAAGCTAGAGACCGCTTCCACCCCAACGGCTAAGGCTTCTTCCTTGGGACTCATCTGTGGATGGTGAAGAGCGTAGGGACTGTTGATACCCAACCAGAACATAACGCCATCTACCTTCGAAAGGAGATAGCCAAAGTCCTCACCAGTCATAGCAGGCTCGATATCAATCAACTCAATTCCCTCTTTCTCTTCAAAAAAGTCCATCAGTTCACGCGCCAAGGCTGGATTATTCTCAACAGGTAGGTAGCCTCCTTGCTTGAGTTCTACTTCGACTTCCATATCAAAGGCTGCTGCAACTCCTTCTGCGACTGTCTTGACTCTCTTTTGTACCAAGAGGCTCATGTCCTGAGTCAAGGCGCGAATGGTTCCGTGTAAAAATGCTGTGT
Organism: Streptococcus sp. WB01_FAA12; assembly: GCF_012843315.1. GTDB lineage: Bacteria > Bacillota > Bacilli > Lactobacillales > Streptococcaceae > Streptococcus. The sequence continues at coordinate 104,177 of NZ_JABAEX010000007.1, read as the reverse complement.
CTGTAATGACATTGTTGGTTGTTCCAGCTTGGAAAAGGCCAAAGGTCACCACTGCTCCTTCGATTGGATTAACATTGCGGCTGACAACTGACTGCACCTGGGTCACAAAGTAACTAGCAGCCACCAAGGCGTCATTGGCTTCATGCGGAAAGGCTGCGTGTCCTCCTTTTCCTTTGAAACGAATCTTCACCTCACAGGTCCCTGCAAAGAGAGTGTGTGTATTGGTCGCAATCTGTCCAACCTTTAGATCCGGACGAACATGGAGACCATAAAACTGGTCTGGTAGCCAGTCCCCAAAAGCGCCGTCCTCATACATGAGCATGCCACCAGCTTCATTTTCTTCAGCAGGTTGAAACAGAAAAAGCAGATTATTCTTGGGTTGCTCCTCAAGAGCACGCTCGAGACAGCCCAAGGCAATGGTCATATGAAAATCATGGCCACAGGCATGCATGCGACCTTGGTGCTGAGAAGCAAAAGGCAGACCTGTTTGTTCGACGATAGGCAGGCCATCAATATCTGTTCGCCAACCAATGGTCCGCTCCGGCTGACTTCCCTGCAGGTAGACCAAAATCCCTGTCCGCCAAGTACGAACTTGAACAAAATCCTTACCCGTAGTCAATTTCTCAATCACATCCAGCAAATAAGCCTGAGTCTTGAACTCCTCCAAGCCAATCTCTGGAATCTGGTGTAAATCTCGTCTAGTCTGAATCAAATCTAACATCTATCTGTCCTCCGATATAGCAGAAAGAGGCTGGAAAAAGGGTTCCGCCTCTTTTTTACTTTTAACAATTACAAGGTACGAAGCGCATCCTCTAGCGCTGTTTTTTGTTGGGTTTGGGCATCAATTTCTTTGATGATACGAGCTGGAACACCTGCTACTACAACGTTTTCTGGAACATCTTGGGTAACGATAGCTCCTGCAGCGACAACTGAACCACTACCGATTTGGACACCTTCGATGACCACTGCATTAGCTCCGATAAGAACATTGTCCCCGACACGGACTGGATCGGCACTAGCTGGTTCAATCACACCTGCCAAAACTGCACCTGCACCAACGTGGCTGTTCTTCCCAACGATGGCACGACCACCAAGGATAGCACCCATATCAATCATGGTTCCTGCACCGATTTCCGCACCGATATTGATAACAGCTCCCATCATGATAACAGCATTGTCACCAATTTCCACCTGGTCACGGATAATAGCACCTGGCTCGATACGAGCGTTGACAGCACGTTTGTCTAGCAAGGGAACTGCCGAATTACGAGCATCTTGTTCGACAACATAGTCTTGATTTTCTACCAAACCTTCGAGAAGCGGAGCGACGTCCTTCCAGTCTCCAAATAGAACATTCCCTAGTTTGACAACAGAGCTAGGTAGAGCAGATGCGAGTTCTCCCTCAAAGGTTACTTTAACACTGGTTTTCTTTTCCGCATTGGCGATAAATTGAATGATTTCTTGGGCATTCATTTTTGTGGCAGTCATAGGCGCCTCCTGATTCATTATAATGATACCTATTCTACCAAAAAAGGCTTCAAATTTGAAGCCTTAAGCACTCGAACAGAACATTTTACCTTTCCTTCGTTTCCTCAATTGATAAGAAAACCATTGGAACGATAATCAACACCATAGCTAAGGCCAAAAAACCATCCATGACCAATCCCAAAAAAAGAACACTTAATAAAGCTGAAGAGAGCGGTTCGCTAGCACTCACCACCGATACAACCAGCGGAGAAACGAGTGACACGGCCTTCATAGATAGAAAGAAGGCAAAAGCCGTTCCAAACACAGCAATAGTAAAACAAATCAAAAGGCTCGTTACATCAAGTTGAAAGGTAATCTGATGAACAGGATAAAGAAAATTGCTAAAAACACCTGCTAGCAACATTCCCCAACCAACGGTTGGCACAAAACCATAGTCACGTGCAAAACGCTGAGGCAAGATAACGTTGAACATAACCCCTACAGCACTGAGGAGTCCAGTGACCAAAGCTAAGGGAGTCATGGACAACTGGGATAAATCCCCTTTTGTAGCCATCAAAAAAACACCTAGCATGGCAATCAAAACATAGAGAATGGCTGTGACGGAAGCCTTCTTTTGATAGACGATACGATTATAAAACAAGATAAAAACTGGACTGATAAATTGCAAAATCGTTGCTGTCGTCGCATTGGAATACTCAACACAGAGATAAAAGAAAAACTGCACAGAAAAAATCCCCAGAATAGCGTAGGCTAAAAAAGGCAGATAGTTTTTCTTATTTCGCCAAATGTCCAACAGTTGAAAGCGCAACTGAAAGGCAGATAAAAACAAGACCAAGCTACCCGCCAAAAGCAAGCGCATGGAAGTGATCCAGCCAGACGACACCTGATAATGGGCGAAAAAATATTCTCCTAAAATACCACAAATCCCCCAGATTAGACCTGACAACAGTGAATATAAAGTTCCCTTAAAAATCTTCTTTTGATACTTATTCATTCTCCTATTGTAACACGAAATGAAAAAAGAAAAAAGTAGCACGAAACATAATATTAAATGAAACTTGCTACTTTTTTATTCTATCGATTTGATTGATTTGAGCGAGTTGATGAGCTTGTTCCTGAACTTCCACTAGAACTTGGAAGAGTTGGGGTCGGGAGACTCGGTAAACTTCCTAAAATGCTCTTCCAAGCATTTTGATAATCTGCATCGCTCCCTCCGATGGCAAAGCGGTAAGTAGTTGCTGGAGCCCCTTCTTTAGTAGCCCAATAACTCGTTACAGTAGAACCTGAAACGGTGACTTCTTTGCCATTGATTGTGACCTTGCCAGGTTTCTCTCCTGTCGATTTGAGGACTTGAGACTTGGTCACACTTGGGTCTAGACTAAAGCGCTCATTCCCCCATATGCCAGGTTCGGCTTGCTGGATAGCATTGACCAAGCGGGCCATATAGTTGGCATTGCGGTAGTGGCCTGCTCCTTTGGCTAGCGGTCGGTTGTCATCGTGACCTAACCAGCCCCCTAGAGTCAAGCGTGGCGTAGAAAGCATGAGCCACATATTTTCATCTTCATTGGTCGTACCAGTTTTTCCGATCCAGTCGGCGCGAGCTAGACTTGGATTGATAGAGGCCAAATCAGTCTGAAAGCTTGATGTAACTCGAGATGAGATCACCTCGCGAAGCAGACTCTGCATGATGGTCGCTGTCGCTTTCGAATAGACTTGGACAGGTTGACTTTTATGCTCATAAATCACTTGCCCAGTCGTCGATTCAATCTTGGAAATCATATGTTTCTTGTGGTAGACCCCATTATTAGCCAAGGTCTGATAACCGTTGGTATGCTGGGCAACTGTAACATCAATCCCCCCACCCATCGGTAAACTTTCAATCCCATATTCTGGGATTTCATAACCCATTTTTTCCATATAACCCTTGACATCGACACCCTTCTCTCGAAGCGTACGATACGTCCAGTAGGCTGGGATGTTCCATGAATAGTTGAGGGCTTCTCCCAAGGTCATCATCCCTGTACCAGGACTATTGACATACATGATAGGATTGCCGTTTGAAAAGTTTGTCGGATAGTTTGATAAGATACTTGCGCTTCCCATCAAACCTTGGTCAATCGCGATACCATAGGCCAGTATAGGCTTAGTGGTTGAAGCTGGAGAACGTTTGGTGTCAATGGCATGATTGTTCTGATTTTCTTGATAATTACGACCACCAACAAATCCAAGAATGGCTCCTGTTTGGTTGTCCATGAGGACATTTCCTACTTCGGGCTGGCCTGTCGAATCATCTAGCAGATATCCGTAGGTCGCAACCGCATTTTGCATCGCAGCATGAACATTTTTATTAATAGTTGTCGTAATCTTATATCCACCATTTTCAATTTCCTTGGTTGCTAAGTCATGATAAGCTTTCTGGATGGACTCATTCTTTAACTCTTGAGCAGAGACGTGGTCTCTCTCAACTAGATAATCATACATCCGATCGGTAGCTTCTGCCAAGGTTGCAAAGTAAAGATAGTCGCGTGAGCTTCCGTTGACACTACCTGATGGTAGGAAGTCTTGCTTAAAGTCATAATCCTTGCACTTGTCGTAATCTTCCTGGCTCAGAGCACCTGTCCGGTACATATTGTAGAGGACATCCTTGGCACGCTTGATACCCAAAGCCATATCCTCATCACTCTTCATACTGCCATCAGATTCATAAGGGGAATAACTAATCGGACTCTGTGGTAAGCCTGCGATAAAGGCCGCTTGAGGTATCGTCAAATCTGAAGCATTAACACCGAAAATTCCTTCTGCAGCTTGCTGGGCACCTGCAATATTTTGACCTTTGTGATTGCGACCGAAAGGAGCAATATTCAGATAGGTTGTCAGAATTTCGTCCTTGCTCATGACGCGCTCCAAGGCAAGAGCATCTATGATTTCTGTCGCCTTACGAGCCAAGGTCGGAGCATCCCCTACCACCTGTTGCTTGATGACCTGCTGGGTCAAGGTCGAACCACCACTGGACGACCCTAGACCGACAAAGGTTCCCAAGGTCGCACGAATAACGGCCTTAGGTACAACTCCCTTGTGCTCATTGAAATGCTCATCCTCTGTCGCAATGATAGCCTTCTTAAGATTATCTGATATAGCATCTGAAGCGACTGAAGTGCGCAACAAATCACCCTCGATCGAGGCAATGGTAGTCCCGTCAGAATAAGTGATTTCTGAGATGGAGGCAATATCCTTCACTTGTTTAACTAACTCCTCTGCTTGAGGAACCTGAGCCTTGTCAAATAGAGCGACTCCATAACCCATAGTCACACCAGCACCAAGAAGACTTCCGATAAAGCCTAGGATAAAGAGAGTGTTGAAGGTCACTTTAAAAGCACTCAAAATCTTAGCCAAAATAGACCCAACCCTTCTGACTTTGTCAGAAGAAGCCACTTTCTTATCAGTCTTTTTACTTGCTTGTTTTTTCTTCCATTTGGTAGTTAGTTGCTGAAAAAAATGCAGCAACTTTGTTTTTAATTCACTGTTTCTTTTTTTCATGAATGTCCTCACTTTCTTTATTATACCATAAAAGGAAAACTTTCAATAAAATAGCCACTTTCTTCCCTATTCCACTAGGCTATTGCCCAAGTTTGTGATACAATAGGTAGAAACAATATTTTATAAAGGAGAAAAGACATATGCACATTTTTGATGAGCTAAAAGAGCGTGGTTTGATTTTTCAAACGACTGATGAAGAAGCTTTGCGTAAAGCCCTAGAAGAAGGTCAAGTTTCTTATTATACTGGCTACGATCCAACTGCTGACAGCCTTCACCTAGGCCACCTTGTCGCAATCTTGACAAGTCGTCGTTTGCAATTAGCAGGTCACAAACCTTATGCGCTCGTTGGCGGTGCTACAGGTCTCATTGGAGATCCGTCCTTCAAAGATGCTGAGCGTAGTCTCCAAACAAAAGACACAGTAGATGGCTGGGTCAAGTCTATCCAAGGGCAACTTTCTCGTTTTCTTGACTTTGAAAATGGGGAAAATAAAGCTGTCATGGTCAACAACTACGACTGGTTTGGCAGCATCAGCTTCATTGACTTCCTCCGTGATGTCGGAAAATACTTCACTGTCAACTACATGATGAGTAAAGAGTCTGTAAAAAAACGGATCGAAACAGGAATTTCTTACACAGAGTTTGCCTACCAAATCATGCAAGGTTATGACTTCTATGTCCTTAACCAAGACCACAACGTAACCCTTCAAATCGGTGGTTCTGACCAGTGGGGAAATATGACCGCTGGTACCGAATTGCTTCGTCGTAAGGCTGACAAGACTGGTCACGTTATCACAGTTCCCCTCATTACAGACGCAACTGGTAAGAAATTTGGTAAATCAGAAGGAAACGCAGTCTGGCTCAATCCTGAAAAGACTTCTCCATACGAAATGTACCAATTCTGGATGAACGTGATGGATGCCGACGCTGTTCGTTTCTTGAAGATCTTTACTTTTTTGTCACTTGATGAGATTGAAGACATCCGCAAACAGTTTGAAGCAGCTCCACACGAACGCTTGGCTCAAAAAGTCCTCGCTCGTGAAGTGGTGACTCTTGTCCACGGAGAAGAAGCTTACAAAGAAGCTCTTAACATCACCGAGCAACTCTTTGCTGGGAACATCAAAAACCTTTCTGTCAAAGAACTCAAACAAGGACTCCGTGGAGTACCAAACTACCAAGTACAAGCAGACGAAAATCACAATATCGTGGAACTCCTTGTATCTTCTGGCGTGGTCAATTCAAAACGCCAAGCCCGTGAAGATGTTCAAAACGGAGCTATCTACGTCAACGGCGACCGCATCCAAGACCTTGACTATGTCTTGAGTGATGCAGATAAGTTAGAAAACGAACTAACTGTTATCCGTCGCGGGAAGAAGAAATACTTTGTATTGACTTACTAAATTGTTAAACATTTACCTATAAACAAAGGAGTTACCCTCGAGAAAGGTAACTCCTTTTTGCTGTGAATAGTCCCCACCTATCCCTTAATAGACAGGCTACGCAGGACTATGCGTAAGGTTGTTAGATTATGTAGGATAGAGAGGTTTGAAGGACTGAGCCAATTAAACAAGCCAAAGCCAATCAAACTACTATTTACGACAACGGTATCTTGAATATTCTTCTTGATAAGTGTTTGCAAAGATGATGATAGCAAATCCAACTCTTGGAAGAAATCCAAGCGATTATCTAACAATAAGATATCACTCATTTGCTTAGAAATATCTGCACTCTCATTCATCACCACACCGATATCTGATAGGGTTAGAGCAGCTGAGTCATTCAATCCATCCCCAACCATCAAAATAGTGTGACCTGCTCTCTGCAGTTTCTCTACTAACTCAAACTTCCCATCAGGTTTCAAGTCTGTATAGACTTGATCAAAGGGCAAATCTTTTACTAATTCCTCTGTCCTAACCAGGGTATCCCCTGTTGCCAGAATCAATTTTTTCCCTTGTGCCTTAAGTTTCTCCAAGGCTGCTTTTGCTTCTTTTCTCAAAGGAGTATGGATGCAGAACATTCCACTCAATTCATTCTGATATGCTAAGAATAAGAGATTGTAGTGGCTCTTATACTCTTCAATTAAAGCATTTTGTTCCGAACTGATATGAATTTGCTCATCCTGCATCAAGACATAATTCCCAATAACAACTGGTTGGCCATCGATATGGGACTTAATTCCCTTGCTTGCAATATATTGGAGTTTCCCATGCATTTCCTCATGTTCAATTCCCTCTATCTCAGCTTGCTTGACAATGGCATTAGCGATAGGATGATAGATGTGTTCTTCAAGACAGGCACTTATTCTTAAGATTTCTTCCTCACTATAGTCTCCAAAAGGTAACACCTTTTCAACTATAGGATAGCTAGTTGTGATTGTCCCAGTCTTATCAAATAAGAAGGTATCGACTTCCAGATATTTCTCCAGAACATCCCCATCCTTAATCGCCATTTCACGATTCAACCCCTCCTTGATAGCTGTTAAATAAGCTACAGGAGTAGAGATTTTCAAAGCACAGGAGAAATCGACCAATAGAAAAGAAATAGCCTTAGAAAAAGAACCTGTTAATAGGTAAGTCAGACCAGCACCCAAGAAATTATATTTGACGACCTTATCCGCCATCTTGATGAAATAGCGTTGTTTAGTTTTCTTGTTTTCTTCAGATTTCTTCATCAACTCAATCAGTTGTAAAATCCGGCTGTTCATCTGATTGTCGTTTACACGAATGCGCAACTCTCCAGTTTCTAATACTGTATTTGCACAAACCAAATCAGACTCTCTTTTTTCAACTGGAAAACTCTCTCCCGTCAAGGAACTTTCGTTGACCATACCTAAACCTGAAACTACTTGTCCATCAAACAGAATTTCATTTCCTTGAGATAGGACCAAGACATCTCCTATTTGAACATCGGAACTCTTGATACTAACGACCGTATCCCCCTGTACTAGAAATACATCGCTCTCTTTTGCAAGAAGGCTTTGTTCTAAATCTGTTGCAGTTTTTTTCAAGGACCACTGATCTAAATGATTCCCCAAATCAAGCATAAACATGATATTGCTAGCCGTCTTGGATTGGTTCATAAACAAGGACAATAAAATCGCCGAACAGTCCAGGACCTCCATCGTTAGTTCCTTACGCGCTAGTGTTTGATAAGCTTCTCTAATATAGCCAAAAGCCTGATAACAAGTCCATATATAGCGAATAGGATACGGCACAAAACTACGAAAAAGTATACGCTTAATCGCTGCACCTGAAACAATAGAATAAGCACTCTCTTCTCTACGAATGGGAAGAGTCATCAACTCAGAAACTTTCCCTTTATCAATTCTTTTTAAAAAGGCTTCTGCATTATCTAATACAGAAAAGCCTTCTTTTATGCGTAGAGTAAAGTGCTGTTGATCCATGTAAAACTGGATAGACTCAATCCCCTTTTCATCTCTCACCAAGGAACGAAGATAGTCTTGAATATCCAAGGTGAGTGAAAAAGAAGATGATAATCGGATATGTTGGTATCCTCTATGTAGCACTTTAAAAGACATATTATTCCCCTATAAGGCTATCTAATTGCTCTTCTTTTTTCTCTTGCTCGTACAAATATTTGGCATCTTGCAAGACATCATCTCCATGTTGCTTCACAACAGAAACAGATGCGTCTAGCTCGTCTTTTAACTTATAAGCCTTAGCCAAAGCTTTAGAATAACCTTTTTTAGCTTCCTTACTTGCCAAAATTTTCAAACCAAGGGTACCAAATGCGACACCACCCAAAAAGAGTGATGATTTTTTCGCAACTTTTGCGACGCTTAATACTTCTTTTAACATAGTCGTTTCCTCCTTATCATTATTATATAGCAATTTAGATATAAAAGCAATTCCATTCTATGGATTAAAGAATTGGATTTATTTCTATTGAATCTCATATCTACATACTCCTATACTTGCTTTCGCTTGCCTCTTTTGCTAGACTTAAACTATGAATACAAACCTCAAACCCAAACTCCAGCGTTTTACTTCTGCTAGCGCCTTTGCCTGCCCTATCTGCCAAGAAAACCTCACCTTGGTAGAAACCAGTCTCAAGTGTAGCAACCGCCACTCTTTCGATTTAGCAAAATTCGGCTATGTCAATCTAGCACCTCAAATCAAACAATCTGCCAACTACGACAAAGAAAACTTTCAAAATCGCCAGCAAATCCTAGAAGCTGGTTTTTATCAAACTATTTTAGAAACCATCTCAGACCTGCTTACAACTTCTAAAACTACCCAAACAGTCTTGGACATCGGTTGTGGCGAAGGCTTCTACTCTCGTAAACTCCAAGAAAGTCACCCTGACAAGACCTTCTATGCCTTTGATATTTCAAAAGACTCGGTCCAAATCGCTGCTAAGAGTGAACCCAACTGGGCAGTCAACTGGTTTGTTGGTGACCTGGCCCGTCTTCCTATAAAAGACGCCAGCATGGATATCCTGCTTGATATCTTTTCACCTGCCAACTATGGAGAATTTCGCCGCGTTTTATCCAAAGACGGAATCTTGATCAAGGTCATCCCAACTGAAAATCACCTCATAGAAATCCGTCATATGGTGCAGGACCAGCTGACAAAGAAGGATTATTCCAACCAAGATATCAAAGAACATTTCCAGGAACACTTCAGTATCCAATCTCGCCAGATTGCTTCCTTAACAAAACCTATCACAGCGGAGCAACGCCAAGCCCTGCTTGCCATGACACCCTTACTCTTTCACGTTGACCAAAGTAAGATTGACTGGACTCGGTTGACTGAGATTACCATTGAAGCCGAGATTCTAGTTGGGAAAGCACTGTAAATAAAACTTTCAGATAAGACAAAACCCGCACCTTCAAGGTACGGGTTTAAATTATGTAATTATTAGTTCAAGTGCCAGATATCTTCGTTGTACTGAGCGATTGTACGGTCAGATGAGAAGAATCCTGCTTTAGAAATGTTAACGATGACTTTATCCAACCATGCGTCACGGTCTTCGTAGTCAGCAAGCATTTGCTCTTTGACTTTGATGTAGTCTTCCAAGTCAAGGAGAGTCATGAACCAGTCTTTTTTGATCAATTCGTTGTAAAGACGTTCCAAGCGTTCTTTCTTACCTACTGCAAGAACAGCGTCGCTGACGATGAAGTCAACCAATGGTTTGATGGCTTTACGAGCATAGAATTCGCTTGATTTGTAAGCTGCTTTTGCGTAAAGGTCAATAACAGTTTCTGAATCTTCACCGAAGATGTAGATGTTTTCGTCGCCAACCAATTCAGCGATTTCCACGTTAGCTCCGTCCATAGTACCAAGAGTCAAAGCTCCGTTCAACATGAATTTCATGTTACCAGTACCTGAAGCTTCTTTAGAAGCAAGTGAGATTTGTTCTGAGATGTCACATGCTGGGATAAGGAAGCTTGCTGCAGTAACGTTGTAGTTTTCAACCATTACGACTTGCAAGTGTGGAGCTACTGCTGGGTCGTTTGCAATCACTTCTGACAAGCAAAGGATCAAGTGAATGATGTCTTGGGCGATTGTGTAGGCAGGAGCTGCTTTACCACCAAAGAATACTGTGATTGGACGAGCAGGGATGTTACCAGCCTTGATATCAAGGTATTTGTGGATGACATACAAAGCGTTCATTTGTTGGCGTTTGTACTCGTGAAGACGTTTGATCTGGATATCAAAGATAGAGTTTGTATTGATTTCCACACCTTGGTGTTCTTTCAAGTGACGAGCCAATTTACGTTTGTTGTGAGCCTTGATGCTTTCCAATTTTTCTTTAACAGCAGCCTTGTCTTCGTACGACAAGAGTTTTTCAAGCTCATCTGCTTCATGGTGCCAACCATGTCCAATAATCTCATCCAAGTAGTGAGACAGTCTTGGGTTGGCATGCATGAGCCAACGACGGAATGTGATACCGTTTGTTTTGTTGTTGAATTTTTCTGGGTAAAGGTCGTAGAAGGCTTTTAACTCAGAGTTCTTCAAGATTTCAGTGTGGAGCGCTGCTACCCCGTTAACACTGTATCCGTAGTGGATATCCATGTGAGCCATGTGAACACGGTCGTTTTCATCGATGATTTGAACCGCTGGGTCTTTGTATTCTGCTTTAACACGGCGATCCAATTCTTTGATGATTGGTACCAAGTGAGGAACCACTTCTTCCAAGAATTCAAGAGGCCATTTTTCAAGGGCTTCAGCAAGGATTGTGTGGTTAGTGTAGGCAGTCATGCTACGAACGATTGAGATTGCTTCATCAAGCTCGATACCACGCGCAGTCAAGAGACGGATCAATTCAGGGATCACCATTGATGGGTGAGTATCGTTGATTTGTACAACTGCGTAGTCCGCAAGGTCATGCAAGTTGCTTCCTTTTTCGATTGCTTCGTCGATGATCAATTGCGCACCGTTTGAAACCATGAAGTATTGTTGGAAGATACGGAGTAATTCACCTTGTTTGTCACTATCGTCTGGGTAAAGGAAGAGAGTCAAGTTGCGAGCGATGTCTGTCTTGTCAAAGTTGATACCATCTTCGATGATAGAAGAATCAACTGAGTCCAAGTCAAACAAACGCAAGCGGTTTTTAGTAGCTGTCTTGTAACCAGGTACATCGATATCGTAAAGAGTAGATGTCAATGTGAAGTGTGCAAATGGCACTTGGTAGCTACGGCTTGAGCGAACCAACCAGTTTTGCTCTGTCAACCATGCGTTTGGAATCGTTTCTTGTTGGTTGTTTTTAAGAACTTGTTGGAAAAGACCGAAGTGGTAGTTCAAACCAACACCGTCACCATTCAAACCAAGTGTAGCGATTGAGTCGATAAAGCAGGCTGCCAAACGTCCCAAACCACCGTTACCAAGTGATGGTTCCAATTCTACTTCTTCGATTTCGATCAACTCTTTACCTGCAGCTGCGAGTTCTTTTTTGACATCGTCGTAAAGGCCGAGGTTAATCAAGTTGTTTGACAAGAGTTTACCGATCAAGAACTCAGCTGAGATGTAGTAAACTTTTTTCTTACCAGTGTTGACTGGTTTTTGACTGCTAGCAAGCTTGCTGTAGTTGAGAAGAGCAAGGTAAAGCTCTTCATTGCTACATTCTGCAATAGTTTTATTGTAACGCTTTTGTACAAATTCTTTTAATGGTAACATGTTTATGTGTCTCCTGATATTGTCTTATTTCTTTAATTCTACCAAATTTTCATTGATTCGGCGATAAATTGTAGTCAAGTCAAGCAAAGTTTCTTCAACAGCTGGTGTGAGTTGATTTGCTGTCATACGCCATGACCAGTTTCCGCCAAGAGTAGATGGGTAGTTCATGCGAGCTGCCTCATCTAGTTCTAGCAAGTCTTGCATGGTTGCAATAGCCATGAAGCTAACTGATGAAAATACTGTGCGAAGCATTGCGTGTGGCACTGTTTCGTACTCTTTACGGTTCGTGTAACGAGCCATGTACTCGCGAGTTGGATCGTCGATCTCATTACGGTACCAACCAAGGACCGTATTGTTATCGTGTGTTCCTGTGTACATAACAGAGTTGGCAGGTGCCAAGTGTGGGCTATCGATACTTTCGTCTTCTGGGTTGAAGGCAAATTGAAGAATCTTCATTCCTGGGAAGCCAGTACGTTCACGCAACTCGATGACTTCATCTGTCATGAAACCAAGGTCTTCTGCGATGATGTTTAGCTCACCAAGTTCTTCCTTAACAGCTGCGAAAAGCTTGTAGCCTGGACCTTTCACCCATTTACCAGGTGCCGCTGTATCGGAACCAGCAGGAATTTCCCAGTAAGATTCAAAACCACGGAAGTGGTCGATGCGAACGATATCATAGATTTTGAAGCTTTCGCGCAAGCGTTCAATCCACCATTTGTAACCGTCTTTGTCCATAGCTTCCCAGTCATAGATTGGGTTCCCCCAAAGCTGACCAGTGGCAGAAAACTCATCTGGTGGGCATCCTGCGATGCAAGTTGCTTTACCATTGGCATCTGTCTTGAAGAGATGTGGATTTGCCCACATGTCGCTTGAATCTTCCGCTACATAGATTGGCATGTCCCCAACGATTTCAATGTGGTTGTCGTTAGCGTAGGCTTTCAATTTCAACCATTGTTGGAAGAAGAAGTATTGAGTCACACGGTGGTAAATCAACTTGTCTGCCAATTTCTCACGGTAGCTTTCAAGTGCTGAAGCTTTACGGGTACGAGCGTCTGCATCTGGCCATTCTGTCCAAGCAAGATTGTCAAAATGCTCTTTGATAGCCATATATTCTGCGAAGAGTTCGAGCCATGATTGGTTGTCTTGAGCAAACTTCTCAAAATCTTTGACATCACCCACTTCCAAGAAGCGTTTAACTGCTTTTTCTAAAAGTGGACGACGTGCGTAATAAATCTTCGCATAGTCAACTTCAGATGTATCGCTACCAAAGTCAACACCTTTAAGATCACTGGCTTCGAGCAAGCCTTGCTCTACCAAGATATCAAGGTCGATAAAATGCGTATTTCCAGCAAAGGCTGAGAATGATTGGTATGGAGAATCTCCATAGCTTGTTGTCCCAAGAGGGAGGATTTGCCAGTAACGTTGTTTCGTACGAACCAAGAAATCAACGAAATCATAGGCAGTCTGCCCAAATGATCCAATCCCGTATGCTCCTGGCAGAGAAGAGATGTGCATCAACACACCACTTTGACGTTTTTTCATAATAGCACCTCATGTGTTTGTTATAAAACGTTGCGCAACCAAGGCGCAAACGTTTGCGTTAAGTTAAGTATAACGCATTTCAAAAACAAATGCAAGCGGTTTTAGAAACTTTTTTTGATTTCTTTTTCTTCGAATGAATCTTGGTTCCACTGTTATTTTATGAAACGAACACTTTTCTTATAAAGTTTTTCTAATTTAAGATAGTTGAAATAAAAAACAGCCTCATTTTTGCTAAGAAATCAGCCTAATCAATGCAATCGTTTCCCTGATCTTAATATTTTATAAGAAAATGAACCTTTATCACTTTTCTTCCTATTTACAAAGCAATTTTTCTTTTGACAAACCTTAAAGTTTTTTTAAAATTTTTTCAAAAAAGGCTTGCAACCGTTTTCTATTTGTGCTATACTGGACTGGTAAGGGAAAACGTTTGCGTTTTTCTATCAAATAAAATTTGTTATTCTTTAGGAGGAATACACTATGTCATCTAAATTCATGAAGAGCGCTGCTGTGCTCGGAACTGCTACTCTAGCTAGCTTGCTTTTGGTAGCTTGCGGAAGCAAATCTGCTGACAAAGCTGCTGATACTAGCTCTTCAGAAGCGAAAGAACTTACTTTCTACGTTGAAGACCAATATAAAGCCTTCGCTGAATCTGCTGCAAAAGCTTACGAAAAAGAATCTGGCGTAAAAGTTACCATCAAGACAGGTGACCAAATGGGTGGTCTTGACAACCTTTCTCTAGACAACCAATCTGGTAAAGCTGCTGACGTTATGATGGCTCCATACGACCGTGTAGGTAGCCTTGGTACTGACGGACAACTTTCAGAAGTTACTCTTAGCGACGGTGCAAAGACAGACGATAAAACAAAATCACTTGTAACTGTCGGTGGTAAAGTATATGGTGCTCCAGCCGTTATCGAATCACTCGTTTTGTACTACAATAAAGACTTGCTCAAAGAAGCTCCTAAAACTTTTGGTGACCTAGAAAATCTTGCTAAAGACAGCAAATACGCTTTCGCTGGTGAAGATGGCAAAACTACTGCCTTCCTAGCTGACTGGACTAACTTCTACTACGCATACGGACTTCTTGCTGGTAACGGTGCTTACGTATTCGGACAAAACGGTAAAGATCCTAAAGATATTGGTCTTGCAAACGATGGTGCTATCGCAGGTATCAACTACGCTAAGACTTGGTACGATAAATGGCCTAAAGGTATGCAAGATACTGAAGGAGCTCCAAACTTAATTCAAACTCAATTCCAAGAAGGTAAAACTGCTGCTATCATCGATGGTCCTTGGAAAGCTCAAGCATTCAAAGATGCTAAAGTGAACTACGGTGTTACGACTATCCCAACTCTTCCAAACGGTAAAAACTATGAAACATTTGGTGGTGGTAAGGCTTGGGTTATCCCAGCAAGCACTAAGAACCTTGAAGGAGCTCAAAAATTTGTAGACTTCCTTGTATCAACTGAACAACAAAAAGCATTCTACGATACTACTAACGAAATCCCAGCTAATACTGAAGCTCGTACTTATGCTGAAGGCAAAAAAGATGAGTTGACAACAGCCGTGATTGAACAGTTCAAGAACGCTCAACCAATGCCAAACATCTCACAAATGTCAGCTGTTTGGGATCCAGCGAAAACTATGCTCTTTGAAGCTGTAAGTGGTAAGAAAGATGCGAAAACAGCTGCTAACGATGCTGTAACATTGATCAAAGAAACAATCAAACAAAAATTTGGTGAATAATTGATTTGTTCAAGGGGGGTGGAAGTGAAATCCCCCTTTGAATGTATAGATGCGTTTCTTATTAAATATGCGTATCTTGCGATTGAACCCGAGTTTTATCTCGCATCCTATGAAAGGAGTAATCATGGAAAAACAACAGCCTCGCAAAGCAGCCTTGCTGTCAATCATTCCTGGTTTAGGACAAATCTATAACAAACAAAAAGCTAAAGGATTTATTTTCCTTGGTGTTACTATTTTATTTGTTCTGTATTTTCTAACGCTTGCAAGCCCTGAATTGAGCAATTTGATCACACTTGGTGACAAACCTGGTCGTGACAATTCACTTTTCATGCTGATTCGTGGTGCCTTCCACTCTATCTTTGTTGTCGTCTACCTGCTCTTTTATATCTTTAATATCAAGGACGCACATACGACTGCTAAACGTATCAATAATGGTATTCCTGTAGCTCGTACCTTCAAGGATATGATTAAAGGTATTTATGAGAATGGATTCCCATACCTTTTGATTATCCCATCGTATGTAGCGATGACATTTGCGATTATCTTCCCAGTTATCGTAACCTTGATGATCGCCTTTACCAACTATGACTTCCAACACTTGCCACCAAACAAATTGTTGGACTGGGTTGGTTTGACTAACTTCACAAATATCTGGAGCTTAAGTACCTTCCGTTCAGCCTTTGGTTCCGTTCTTTCTTGGACCATTATCTGGGCTTTGTCTGCTTCTACTTTGCAGATTGTGATTGGTATCTTCACCGCTATCATTGCTAATCAACCATTTATCAAAGGAAAACGTATCTTTGGTGTTATTTTCCTTCTTCCTTGGGCTGTTCCAGCCTTCATCACTATCTTGACATTCTCAAACATGTTTAATGATAGTGTCGGTGCCATCAACACCCAAGTCTTGCCTCTTTTGTCTAAGGTCCTTCCTTTCCTAGATGGAGCTCTTATTCCTTGGAAAACAAATCCAACTTGGACTAAGGTTGCCTTGATTATGATGCAAGGTTGGCTAGGATTCCCATACATCTACGTTTTGACCTTGGGTATCTTGCAGTCTATTCCTAACGACCTCTACGAAGCGGCTTACATCGATGGTGCTAATGCTTGGCAAAAATTCCGCAACATCACTTTCCCAATGATCTTGGCTGTTGCAGCACCAACGTTGATCAGCCAATACACCTTCAACTTTAACAACTTCTCTATCATGTACCTCTTTAATGGTGGAGGTCCTGGTACTGTCGGAGGCGGAGCCGGTTCAACTGATATCTTGATTTCATGGATTTACCGTTTGACAACAGGTACATCTCCTCAATACTCTATGGCGGCAGCTGTTACCTTGATTATCTCAATCATTGTCATCTCTATCTCTATGATCGCATTCAAGAAACTACACGCATTTGATATGGAGGACGTCTAAGATGAATAACTCAATCAAACTCAAACGTAGACTGACTCAAACCCTCACTTACCTCTACTTGATTGGCCTATCAATCGTGATCATCTACCCACTTTTGATCACCATCATGTCCGCCTTCAAAGCAGGTAACGTCGCAGCCTTTAAACTAGATACTAACATCGACTTCAATTTTGATAACTTTAAAGGGCTCTTCACCGAAACCTTGTATGGCACTTGGTACTTTAATACTTTGATTATTGCCTTTATCACAATGGCTGTTCAAACAAGTATCATCGTACTTGCAGGTTACGCCTACAGTCGTTACAACTTCTTGGCTCGTAAGCAAAGTTTGGTCTTCTTCTTGATTATCCAAATGGTGCCAACTATGGCCGCTTTGACAGCCTTCTTCGTTATGGCTCTTATGTTGAACGCCCTTAACCATAGCTGGTTCCTCATCTTCCTCTACGTTGGTGGAGGTATTCCGATGAATGCTTGGCTCATGAAAGGCTACTTCGATACTGTGCCAATGTCTCTAGACGAATCTGCAAAACTAGATGGTGCTGGACACTTCCGCCGCTTCTGGCAAATTGTTCTCCCACTCGTTCGCCCAATGGTGGCTGTACAAGCTCTATGGGCCTTCATGGGACCTTTCGGAGACTACATTCTCTCTAGTTTCTTGCTTCGTGAGAAAGAATACTTTACTGTTGCCGTTGGTCTCCAAACCTTCGTTAGCAATGTGAAAAACATGAAGATCGCCTACTTCTCAGCAGGTGCTATCCTCATCGCCCTTCCAATCTGTATTCTCTTCTTCTTCCTACAAAAGAACTTTGTTTCAGGACTTACAAGTGGTGGCGACAAGGGATAATTTATCCCCGCCACCCTTTTTCATTTTGGATCTTACTTGTAAAGTTGAAAGATTAGACACAAGACCACAAATAGTAGCAAAATCCGCTTTTCAAAAAGCAATTTCTCTACTAGACTTGAAATAAAGCACATTTCTCTATATAATAATACTCATATAGAAAACACTTTTAGAAAGATGCCTATGCTTCCATATCCATTCTCGTATTTCTCTAGTATCTGGGGATTTCGTAAGCCCCTATCAAAACGTTTCGGCCTCAACTGGTTTCAGCTTCTCTTTACGAGCATTTTCCTCATCAGCTTGTCTATGGTTCCGATTGCCATTCAAAACAGCTCGCAGGAAACGTATCCACTGGATACTTTTATCGATAATGTCTACACTCCACTGACAGATGAAGCCATCATGGACTTGTCAGAGAATGTACAAATCGTAGATGGAAAGCTGAACTACTCAGGCACTAAGAATCAGCAGCCTTCTCTTTTGATTGGTCCAAGCCAAAGCAAAGAATTGCCAAAGGATTTGCAACTTCATTTTGATACGGAAGAACTCATCATCAGTAAGGAAAGTAAAGAGCTGACTCGTATTCGCTACCGGGCGATTCAAACGGAGAGTTTCCAGAGTAAGGAAAGTTTGACCCAGGCTATTTCTAAAGACTGGTACCAACAGAACCGTGTCTATATCAGTCTCTTTCTCGTCCTTGGTGCTAGCTTCCTCTTTGGATTGAATTTCTTCATTGTCTCTCTTGGAGCTAGTCTTCTCCTTTATATCACCAAAAAATCACGCCTCTTTTCATTTAGGAGCTTTAAAGAGTGCTACCATTTTATCTTGAACTGTTTAGGATTACCAACTTTGATTACACTTATTTTGGGACTTTTTGGCCAAAATATGACAACCCTTATCACTGTACAAAACATTCTTTTTGTTCTTTATCTGGTCACCATCTTTTATAAAACACATTACCGCGATCCAGATTATCATAAATAGGAGATTTTTATGCCCGTTACGATTAAAGATGTGGCCAAGGCTGCAGGTGTCTCACCTTCAACCGTAACCCGCGTTATTCAAAACAAATCAACAATTAGTGATGAAACCAAAAAACGAGTTCGCAAGGCTATGAAGGAACTCAACTACCATCCCAATCTCAATGCTCGTAGCCTAGTTAGCAGCTATACTCAAGTTATCGGTTTGGTGCTTCCTGATGACTCGGATGCCTTTTACCAAAATCCTTTCTTCCCATCTGTCCTTCGTGGTATCGCCCAAGTCGCGTCCGAAAACCACTACGCTATTCAGATTGCAACGGGGAAAGATGAGAAGGAACGTCTCAATGCCATCTCACAAATGGTCTATGGAAAACGTGTTGATGGCCTGATCTTCCTCTACGCTCAAGAAGAAGATCCACTGGTAAAGCTCGTAGCGGAGGAACAGTTCCCTTTCCTTATCCTCGGAAAATCCATTTCACCCTTTATCCCTCTTGTTGATAATGACAATGTCCAAGCCGGTTTTGATGCAACTGAGTATTTCATCAAAAAAGGATGCAGACGGATCGCCTTTATCGGAGGAACCAAGAAACTTTTCGTTACACAAGACCGTCTAAGAGGTTACGAATTGGCACTCAAACAACACCAACTTCCGATTGATACCCACTTAACCTACTTTGCGACCGAATTTCTAGAAGAAAAAGGGTATCAGTTCAGTGAACTCCTGTTCAATCACGATCCGCAGATTGATGCCATCATCACAACCGACAGCCTTTTAGCTGAAGGGGTTTGCGACTACATCAGTAAGCATCAGTTAAATGTTCCTGTCTTGAGTTTTGACTCTGTCAATCCTCGACTTGACCTTGTAGCTTATGTCGATATCAATAGCTTAGAACTTGGGCGCGTTTCCTTTGAAACCATTCTCCAAATCATCAACGATGCTAAAAACAATAAACAGATTTGTTACCGTCAGTTGATTGCCCACAAAATTATCGAAAAATAAAGACCAGCTCCAGAGCTGGTCTTTTGAGTATTATTAATTGTCCGTTTCTACGAATCGTCCTAGGATGTGGACATTTTCGGATACAGAGACAAAGGCTGTCGGATCAACTTGTTTCATGATGTGTTTAAAATCATTAAACTCTGCTCGCGTGATAACCGTAATCAAGACTGCTTTTCTCTCATGATTATAGGTTCCTTCTGCATCGTGGATCATGGTAGCGCCTCGGTGCAATTTTTTATGGATTTTTTCGATTACCTTGTCAGGATTATTGGTTACAATCATGGCCTGCATCCGTTTTTGCTTGGTAAAGACAGCGTCTGTCACACGACTGGATACAAAAATAGTAATCATGGAGTAGAGGGCGTATTTCCAACCAAAGGTCAAACCTGCTATCAGCATAATAGTTCCATTTACCAAGAAAGAGATACTACCAACATTTCTCCCTGTTTTCTTTCGAATGGTCAGACTGACGATATCTGTACCTCCGCTAGAAATATTGTTACGGAGCGCAAAACCAATCCCCAAGCCCATGACAACACCCCCAAAAAGGGCATTGATAATGGGATCCTCTGTCAAGATCACAACTGGCACAAGCTGGATAAAGAGGGAACTCATGGATACTGTGATAAAGGTAAAGATTGTAAACTTATGCCCAATCTGATACCAAGCCAAAATCATCAACGGAAAATTAATAGCATAAAAGGTTAGCGATATCGGAATGTAAAACCCAAACCAGTGATGACTCAAGGCAGAGACAATCTGTGCCAGACCTGTCGCACCACTGGAGTAAACGTGCCCTGGTTGAAAAAAGAAATTGACCGCTACTGCTGACAAAAAGCCATAAACCAGAGAAGCCGATACTTTCTCATCATATTTTTCCCGAGAGATACTTTGTAAAACTCGTAAGATTTTTATCTGATAAGCAAAGCGGCGCAGATAATAGCGCCACCGCTTAGTTCGTTTCGCTTGTTTCATCTTGTTCTACTTGTAGACTGAGTTCTTCTAGTTGTTTGAGAGCGACTGTTGATGGGGCTTGCGTCATTGGATCCGTCGCCTTGTTGTTCTTAGGGAAGGCAATGACTTCACGGATATTTTCTTCTCCTGCTAAGAGCATGACAAAGCGGTCAAGCCCGATAGCCAAACCTCCGTGTGGTGGGAATCCATAGTCCATGGCTTCCAGAAGGAAACCAAACTGGTCATTTGCTTCTTCAGCTGAGAAACCAAGAGCCTTGAACATGCGTTCTTGAAGGTCTTTTTGGTTGATACGAAGACTACCACCGCCAAGCTCATAACCGTTCAAAACGATATCGTAAGCAATGGCACGAACATTGGCCAATTCACCCTCTAGTTCGTGAGCTGTTTCTTCCTGTGGAAGAGTAAATGGATGGTGGGCACTCATGTAGCGACCTTCTTCTTCAGACCATTCAAACATTGGCCAGTCAACAACCCAAAGGAAGTTGAATTTGTCACTATCAATCAAGCCAAGCTCTTTGGCAATACGGCCACGAAGGGCACCTAGTGTTGCATTCGCCACTTCAAGCGTATCCGCCACAAAGAGAACCAAATCCTTATCTTCAAGACCAAGTGCTGCTGTCAATTCTGCTTGGATACCAGTTAAGAACTTGGCAACCGGTCCATTTAATTCTCCATCAACTACCTTTACCCAAGCAAGGCCTTTAGCCCCGTACTGCTTGGCTACTTCTGTCATTTTGTCGATATCTTTACGTGAATAATTGTCCGCAGCCCCTTTGACTACAATTGCTTTTACGGCAGGAGCTTCTGAAAAGACTTTGAAGTCTACACCTTTGACCACTTCTGTTAAGTCTTGAAGCAACATGTCAAAACGTGTATCTGGTTTATCAGAACCATAAAGGGCCATAGCTTCATCGTACTTCATACGTGGGAAGGGAAGGGTTACTTCAATTCCTTTTGTTTCCTTCATCACGTGCGCAATCAAGCCTTCTGTAATATCTTGGATTTCTTGCTCACTAAGGAATGACGTTTCCAAGTCGACCTGGGTAAACTCAGGCTGACGGTCTCCACGCAAGTCTTCATCGCGGAAACATTTAACGATTTGGTAATAGCGGTCAAATCCAGCATTCATCAAGAGCTGCTTGGTAATCTGTGGACTTTGAGGAAGAGCGTAGAAATGCCCTTTATTGACACGAGATGGCACCAAATAGTCACGCGCCCCTTCTGGTGTTGACTTAGAAAGGAATGGCGTCTCCACATCGATAAACTCCAACTCGTCCAAGTAGTTGCGGATAGAGTGGGTCACCTTGGCACGAAGTTTAAGATTTTCCAACATTTCTGGACGACGAAGGTCAAGGTAACGGTAACGCAAACGTGTATCGTCATTGGCCTCAATCCCATCTTTAATCTCAAAAGGTGTTGTTTTGGCTGTATTCAGCACTATAAGAGCTGTCACATTCAACTCAACCGCACCCGTTGGCAACTTATCATTAGCTTGCTCACGCGCAACGACTTGTCCAGTCACCTCGATGACAAATTCGCTACGAAGGCTTTCAGCTGTTGCCATGACCTCTGCAGATACTTTTTCAGGGTTGATAACCAACTGCATGATCCCTTCACGGTCACGAAGGTCGATAAAAACCAAACCACCAAGGTCACGACGACGTCCAACCCATCCTTTCAAGGTCATTTCTTGTCCGATGTGTTCCTCACGAACACGACCAGCATACATACTACGTTTCATTGTTTCTCTCCTCTTTTATTCTGTTACTATTTTACCATAAAAGCGCAGGCTCTTCATGAAAATCAGCAGAAAAGTTTGATTGACTTTAGGAATCAAAACAAACAGACAAAAAATCCGATGAAAATGTCATCGGATTCCCTGATTATGATTCTTAACCTTTTTTACGCTTTTCGGCAATCTCAGCTGCCTTTTTGGGTAGGACAATCTCCGTCGCATAAGCCGAAGCAAAACGTAAGATTCCAGCAATAGGCGCAAAAACCACTGCTAGATAGTTGTAAAAGAAATCGCCTTTAAAGGCATAGGCAAGTGACCCGATAATAAAGAAGAGAACGACTGCCTGTATCACTGCTAACAAAATTACTCGTTTCATGTGACCTCCTGACTCTATTATAGCATGAGTATCATCAAAAAGCCGATTAAATTATTCAAAGCATGTAAAGAAATGCTGTAAAGAAGGCCTTTTCGACTCACATAAGCCAGGCCTAAACTCAATCCCAGACTAGCATAGACTAAAAACTGTTGCAAAGTCCCTGGAAAATGAATCAAGGCAAAAAGGACACTCGATACAAGAAGAAACAGAGCTGTCTGTTTGCTATTGTCCTGCATAGGAAAGAGATAGCGCGCCAGCATCCCTCTAAAAATGAGTTCTTCCGTCAGAGGAGCAAAGACCACCACCATAAAGAAACCAAATGCAGGCTGAGCTAGTGTCAATTGTGATACAGTCTGTTGATTAGCCGACGGATCATCTGGCAAATAGAACTGGGCTGTAATCGCCACTAGCAAAACCAGAGTAGGCAACCAGATATAACGATTAAAAGCAGTCGTCTGGATGCTAACCTTTTCTGTCTGATACCACTTGTAAACTCCATAAACATAGGCTCCTGACAGGGCGATATAAAGTGGCAAGACTCCATAGATTGAAGCCCCTAGTCCAAGAGCTGACAGTGCCATACTCTGAACCAGACCATAACCAAAGAAAAAGGATAGAACAGCTAGAAGAAACCAGCCAAGATTTTTAAGTAATTTCATATGGGCCTCCTATTTGAAATAACGTTTTGTTTTTCGCAATTGTGCAACATTGGTATACAAATGGATGACAACTGCCACGAGCAGAGCAACCAACTGTACTTGTCCTAATACCATAGATAGAACTACTAAGACAATATAGATACCTGGTATAATGAGCTGATTGACCTTGAATAAGATCAAGTAAGCTTCTTCCATCTCAGCCTGTTTTTCTCCCTCATCATAAGTATCGAGGTATTCCAAAACTTCCTTTGGAGTCGCCATAACAGAAAGTTTATAGTTACGAATCTTGCTGGTGATTTTTAGGCAGTAAACACCCGACCAAATACTTACAACTATCACAAGTAAGGATGTTGCTGATATGCCGAATCTTCCTAAGTCTAAAATCATACAGAATAGCATACTAATTTGGGAAACATTCCAAGCCACTGTACCATAATCCAAGAAACGATACATAGCAAGATAGTCTTGTTCGTTTTCTTCGTCCTCTTCTTCTCTTTGATAGTTTTGATAGGCCTTATTGCTTTTTCTAATAAAATAAAAGGTTAGAGTTGCCGTAATCAGCCCTAGACCAAAAAAGATTGAGAACAAGGCAGAGATTACTTGCTCTTGATTGATACTTAAAGGATTAACTTTAAGAGCTCCGGCAAGTATTCCTAATAAAACTCCGGCAATAAAAACTTTCAGTGCAAAAATGATATGTTTCTTATCCATATTTTAGCCTCTTTCTATAACAAGCCAGACAACCATTGACCAAAGGCTTTACCTGATTCAAAAATAGCTGTCAAGCCTTCTGTTCCAAGTGACACCAAAATCAAACAAACAGCAAGTAAGAGAATAGCTTGGTTTCTAGCTTTTTTTGCTCCATCCCCCAAGGGTTCATTGCCAAGCCAACCTGCTAGATAAGCATAGGCTGTAACTGTTAAAATACCAATCTCTGTAGAAGAGAGAAACAACAAAACTGTCACCAAACGAACGATATTGGCTTGAATGTTAAAATAATTTCCTAAACCTGCACAAACACCTGCAAGTGCTTTGTGTTCAGTATCGACTTGAAAACCCGCTGAAAACTCTTTCATAACTTTTCTCCTTTTACAATCTCTTTAAACTTTATCTTTCTCTCTACCCATCTAAAGACTAATAGTAAAACTATGTTAATCCAGAAGAGGTATTTACTTTCAACAATTGTAAACCAACCAAATAGGCTTCCAATCATAGCCAAAAGATTTACGATAAACACAACTATAGATAGATAATAAATCACTTTATACTTGTTCATCACTCATCCTCCTCTAAGCGAAAGACTGACTCGACTGGCTCATTGAATATCTGAGCAATCTTCAGGGCAATGACGATGGATGGCGTGTACTCATCCCGCTCAAGCAAGCTGATGGTTTGCCTGGACACGCCAGCTAGTTTGGCCAGCTCTGTTTGATTCAGGCCATCGCGAGCCCGAAGCTCTTTTAGACGATTTTTTAGCATGTCTTTTTTCTCCTTTGTTCTTATCTTGATTTCATTGTAACATATCTTTTTATTTTTGATAATCATATTTGTCAAAAAGCTTAAGATTTTTGTCATTTTGCAAAAGAAAACGGTCAGGAATATGATCCTGACCAGTTTTAGATACTATTAAAAGCCTAATTTTTCAAAGGTTTCTGAGAAATTTTGATTGATAGCATCAAGTGACACTTGCACTTCTTCTCGGGTTTGGTTGTTCTTGACCGTCACTTGTCCGCTTTCGACTTCGCTCTCTCCGAGAGTAATGAGGGTCTTAGCAGCAAAAACATCGGCTGACTTGAACTGAGCTTTGAGTTTACGGTTGAGGTAATCACGCTCTGCTTTGAATCCTTGTTGGCGAAGAGCCTGTACCAACTCCAAGGCCTTGACATTTGCGTCTTCACCCAAGACTGCGATATAGACATCTAGAGCGTTCTCGATAGGAAGGGCCACACCTTGTTTTTCAAGGATGAGGAGCAGACGCTCTACACCAAGTCCAAAACCAAATCCAGCAGTCTCAGGGCCACCAAAGTAGGAAACCAAGCCATCGTAGCGACCTCCTGCACAGACCGTCAATTCATTGCCCTCGATTTCAGTGATAAACTCGAAAATCGTGTGGTTGTAGTAGTCCAGACCACGAACCATATTGGTATCGATGATATAGTCTACACCCAGATTTTCCAACATCTGACGCACAGCATCAAAATGAGCTTGACTTTCTTCATCAAGGAAGTCCAAGATAGACGGCGCATTCTCCACAGCCACCTTGTCTTCTTTTTCCTTAGAGTCCAAGACACGGAGAGGATTTTCCTCCAAGCGACGTTGGCTATCCTTAGATAGGGTCTCCTTGAGCGGTGTCAAATAATCAATCAAGGCTTGACGGTAAGCCGCACGGCTCTCAGGATTTCCAAGAGTGTTGAGGTGTAGTTTGACACCTTGGATGCCGATTTCTTTCAAGAAATGAGCTGCCATAGCGATGGTTTCCACATCGGTAGCTGGATTGCTTGAGCCAAAGCACTCGACACCAATCTGGTGGAACTGACGCAAACGACCTGCTTGCGGACGCTCATAACGGAACATAGGTCCCATGTAATAGAACTTACTTGGCTTTTGCACTTCTGGAGCAAAGAGTTTATTTTCCACATAGGAACGGACAACGGGCGCAGTTCCTTCTGGACGAAGAGTGATATGGCGGTCACCCTTGTCATAGAAATCGTACATTTCCTTGGTTACGATATCCGTCGTATCTCCGACAGAGCGACTGATG
The DNA here is from genome assembly GCF_012843315.1 of Streptococcus sp. WB01_FAA12. Taxonomy (GTDB): domain Bacteria; phylum Bacillota; class Bacilli; order Lactobacillales; family Streptococcaceae; genus Streptococcus. The sequence goes on along the minus strand of NZ_JABAEX010000007.1, from coordinate 77,984 downwards.
ACCTCGTAATGCTCAAAAATAGGCGTACGCACTTCTGCATAGTTATAGCGCTTGAAAATTTCACGGGCAAAGCCCTCAACGTACTGCCACTTGGCAGATTCAGCAGGTAAAATATCCTGCGTTCCTTTTGGTTTTTGTAATTTCATAGGGAATCCTCTTTAAACTTAATAGTCTTATTTTACCATAAATAAAGGGATTAAAACAGTGAGAGTAGAAAATCTCAAGAGAGTCTTTTCAGAAAATTCATCAAAAACTTGCTAAATTGTCAGAATTATGAGAAAATAGAGGATATTTATCAGGTGGAGGGACTGTAATGAGAGACGATATCAAAATCAATGACCGCGCTTTGGCCTTGCAAGACCAAATTATCGAAAAACTAGAGAAGGTTTTTGATACAGATGTGGAATTGGATGTTTACAATCTGGGCTTGATTTATGAAATCAATCTGGACGAAACAGGTCTCTGCAAGATTGTCATGACTTTCACTGATACTGCCTGCGATTGCGCCGAAAGCCTGCCTATCGAAATCGTCGCAGGTTTGAAACAAATCGAGGGTATCGAAGATGTCAAGGTTGAAGTTACCTGGTCGCCTGCCTGGAAGATCACACGAATCAGTCGCTACGGCCGTATTGCCCTTGGACTGCCACCTCGTTAATACTCTTCAAAAATCAAATTCAAACCACGTCAGCGTCGGCTTGTCGTACTCAAGTACTGCCTGCGCCTAGCTTTCTAGTTTGCTCTTTGATTTTTATTGAGTATAAGCAGGCAAATCACTTTTGAAGATGAAAAAAAGCAAGCCAAAATGGCTTGCTTTTTGAGTTTATTTTTTACCTGACTTGTCCATATTCCAGAAGTCTGTCACAGCTCCGCGTGAAGCAGATGATACGATATGGGCATATTTACCGAGGACACCACGGCTGTATAGTGGTGGCAAGGTTGTTTCTGCCTTGCGTTTTTCAAGTTCTTCTTCGGATACGGCCATGGAAATTTCTTTGGTATCTTGGTCAACCGTAACGATATCACCTGTACGAAGGTAGGCAATTGGTCCACCATCCTGAGCTTCAGGAGCGATATGTCCAACAACCAGACCATAAGTACCACCAGAGAAGCGTCCGTCTGTCAAGAGGGCAACCTTGTCTCCTTGACCTTTACCAACGATCATGGATGAAAGTGACAGCATCTCAGGCATACCAGGACCTCCCTTAGGTCCAACGAAACGCACAACGACAACATCGCCATCAACGATTTCGTCTGTCAAGACAGCCTGAATAGCATCTTCTTCTGAGTCAAAGACTTTAGCCGGTCCAACGTGACGACGAACTTTAACACCTGATACCTTGGCAACTGCTCCATCAGGGGCAAGGTTCCCGTTCAAGATAATCAATGGTCCGTCTGCACGTTTTGGATTTTCCAGTGGCATGATAACTTTTTGACCTGGTGTAAGGTCTGCAAAATCGGCCAAGTTTTCAGCAACGGTCTTACCAGTACATGTGATGCGGTCGCCATGAAGGAAACCATTTGCCAGCAAGTACTTCATGACCGCTGGAACCCCACCGACTTCGTAGAGGTCTTGGAAGACATACTGACCAGAAGGTTTCAAGTCGGCCAAGTGAGGCACACGCTCTTGGATCGTATTGAAGTCCTCAAGTGACAAGTCAACATTGGCGGCATGGGCAATGGCAAGCAAGTGAAGAGTCGCATTGGTTGACCCACCTAGAGCCATGGTTACTGTGATAGCATCTTCAAAGGCTTCACGAGTCAAGATATCTGATGGTTTGAGACCAAGCTCCAGCATCTTAACAACAGCACGTCCTGCTGCTTCGATATCTTCTTTCTTGTCAGCTGATTCAGCTGGGTGAGATGAAGATCCTGGCAAACTCATACCGAGAACTTCGATAGCAGTCGCCATGGTATTAGCTGTATACATACCACCACAGCCACCAGGGCCAGGGCAGGCATTACATTCAAGACGTTTCACGTCCTCAGCTGTCATATCACCGTGGTTCCATTTTCCGATTCCCTCAAAGACAGAAACCAAATCGATGTCTTTTCCATCAAGATTTCCGGGTGCAATGGTTCCACCATAGGCGAAAATAGCTGGAATGTCCATGTTGGCAATGGCAATCATAGAACCAGGCATGTTCTTGTCACAGCCACCGATAGCGACAAAGGCATCCACGTTGTGACCACCCATAGCCGCCTCGATTGAGTCTGCAATGATATCGCGAGATGTTAGAGAGAAACGCATACCCGGCGTTCCCATGGCAATCCCGTCCGCTACGGTAATGGTACCAAACTGAACAGGCCAAGCACCCGCCGATTTGACACCCTCTTTGGCCAATTTCCCAAAATCATGCAAGTGAATGTTACATGGCGTATTTTCTGCCCAAGTCGAAATTACCCCAACAATCGGTGTTTCAAAGTCCTTATCTGTCATACCAGTCGCACGAAGCATGGCACGGTTTGGTGATTTAACCATACTGTCATAAATGCTACTGCGGTGACGTTTATCTAATTCAGTCATCTTATTCCTCCCGTTTCAGTTTTTACTATTATAGCACATTTCAAAAGCAATGAACAGAATAAAATTCTTGAATTTTCAGAAAATTCCGATTAACAACTTCTAATTTTTTCATCTTTTTTTGTCAAGTAACTTTACTTTACAAAAAAAATGTGTTATTCTAATATGGTTGATGAAAATCACTAGATTGAATCGAATTTAAATATCTAAAGGAGAAATCAAAATGGCAGTACCTGCACGTCGCACTTCAAAAGCGAAGAAAAACAAACGTCGTACACACTACAAAGTAACAGCTCCATCTGTAAACTTTGACGAAACTACTGGAGATTACTCACGTTCTCACCGCGTATCACTTAAAGGATACTACAAAGGACGTAAAATCGCTAAAGCTGCATCAGCTGAATAATAGAAGGGAGATACCATGCGCGTAAATATTACACTTGAACACAAAGAATCTGGTGAACGCTTGTACCTTACTTCTAAAAACAAACGTAACACTCCAGACCGTCTTCAATTGAAGAAATACTCACCAAAACTTCGCAAACACGTAGTGTTTACAGAAGTTAAATAAGCACACCTAACTCAAAACGCCTTACTGGGCGTTTTTTGCTTTATTGGTTAGCGATCTATAGTTTTTCAGGAGAGATTTATGGCGTTTTATCTTTGGATGTTTCCTCTACTTTTTATCTTTCACGATATGGAAGAAATTATCGGTCTTGTCCCTTGGATCCGTCTCAACAAAACCTTACTGACCCAAAAGGCTCCAGCTATTCTCAAGATTCACAAAGGAATTACAACAGAGGGATTTGCCCTTGCTGTTTTTGAAGAATTTTTCCTTGTCTTAACCATCACTTTATTAGCGTTTTTTACTCAATCTAGAGCGCTCGAATTGGTTTGGTTAGGAGGATTTGCGGCCTTCGCGCTTCATCTCTTGCTCCATATTGGACAATCAATTCTTCTCCGCAAGTATATTCCTGCTCTAATCACTTCTATCCTTTGTTTTCCTATCAGTGCTTATTTGATTACAGACATCGTGCATTTGTGGCAGGTTTCGACTAGCGAATTTTTCCTATTTTCACTGGTCGGTTCAGGCATCGTCGTCATCAATCTCCTCTTTGCTCTCTGGCTTGGGAAAAAGTATTCCACCTGGCTTGCCCATAACCATTAACAAAAGTTCCTTGCAATTTCATTTTGCAGGGAATTTTTTTATCCTCCTTCACAGTTAAGAAATGTTCTATAGTTTTTTAAGACAAAGCAAAAAGCCCACTGTTGTAGGCTTTCTGTAAGATATTTCTTAAAATTAAAGCATTTTGTTATCTTCCTACTTAATAGGTACAGAAAAACAGGACTAAGCCTGCTCAGTTTTTTGCCCTGTTTCTACAAAAGTTTATTGCTTATAAATAAGTATAGAAAATGCAAAGGGTAACTAAAAGGGGAATTAAATCGATGAGTTCAGTAAGCAAGTAAATTGCACCTGTTATAGGTGCTTTTTATTTTGCTACTATTATATTACAAAAAGCACCATACGGTGCTTTTTCTTTTATTACTCTTTTTCTTCAAGGTTTTTATCATCTCTTGCTTTACTCTTCTTAAATACACTAATATAAGCCACAGCACTTGCTAATAAGATACCTAACCCTTGTATATTTTTGTTGTTATAAATAAGGAACATCGAACCTATTACAATTATTATTCCTATTATTCCGGCAAAAATGACACCCAAAAGAGCATCTCTGTTATTTGCAGTAACAACTTTTTTCTCTAAATCCATACGGTGTGTAGACTGTTGTTCCGCCATTTTCATTATTCTATCTGCACCGTTAGGAATTGAAGCATTAAACTCCTTTAATAGATGTGGAGGAGGAATTGGCCCTGAATAACTCATGCTTTCAACACGTTGAGCTATCAGTTTATCTGTAACTTCTTCTCGAACATCTGTTGGTTGTTTTTCGATGAACTCTGTAACTTGATGAGCCGTTGTAAGGTTGGATTTAGAATTAGGGTTGGAGCTAGGCTTGTGCTTTGACTTCTTTTTTGAATTGCTCATAAGCCCCCCTGATATCATTACCAATCATAAACCAATCATTAAAAATAGCTTTTTTATCAGCTTCTTCACCAGAGTGTGATGTATTGTAAACTCTCTTGTTTCTTGTGGATGCAATATCAAGAACTCTGGATACTCCTGATAAAAAATCATTTTCAGCCACTAGAAAAGTTGTCTTCTTATTCATGATTTGCCTCCTAGTAAAAATATTGTACGAATCAAAATCAATCCATACTATATCAAGTATACACTTTTTAAAAAAATTTGTCACTACTTTAATTCAACTTTCTAAAAAAGATTAAAATATATACTTACTTATTCGAAAAACTTAATGCTATTATTTGGAAATTAAAAAATTAACTTTCATTATCGCTTATACCTTTTGCAATGTTTTCTATATCAGCTTTTTTATTCTTTAAATGGTAATCTTTGACCTCCCTATTATTTTCTTTTAACATTCTATGATTTTACAATATCCTTGTATTTAAAAGTTTTTTAGGCTATAATTAAATTAACGAATAGAGGTTTTCCATCTCCCCTTGAAACAGAACTTTCTGCGGTAGGAGGTGGGACACTTCTATTTTTATTATTTATCTATTAAAGCGATAAGTACCCAAACATCTAAACAATTCTACTTTATCCATGACCATAAGCCACCTCTCAAAAGAGAACGCAAAAAAAGCAGTCTCATTCTATGAAACTGCACTAAAAAGCTTATAACTGAACAAATAACTGAACAAACCCAGAAATCAACTTTTTAAGACAAAGCAAAAAGCCCACTGTTGTAGGCTTTTTGTAAGATATTTCTTAAAATTAAAGCATTTTGTTATCTTGCAGTGATTAGGTACAGAAAAACAGGCCTAAGCCTGCTCTAAATCTAACTTGATTTTCTCAAAAACTATTAAATTCAAATAAGCTGAGAAAACATAAAGGGTAACAAAAAGGGGACTTAAATTGATGAGTTCAGTAAGCAAGTAAATTGCACCTGTCATAGGTGCTTTTTATTTTACCTCTTGAATAGTACTGATTTCAGTCTCAAAGAGAGAAATCTCAGTTGGTTCATCAGGGCTAGGATTGTCAATGAGGATAGTGATTTCATCTTGCTCATCATTGTCCATTTCGTCAATAAAATCTATGACAAAACCTTTTATGACTTTACCGTCACTAGTTACTACCTGAACTCTTGAACGTAGGTAGTTCCAAAGTTGTTTACTCATTTACGGTCTCCTTTCCCATAGTGTTTTTTGCAGGTAAAAACGCCTAGAATAAACTAAGAGCTATGGTTTACTAACTGTTTTGCTTTTTTGTAGTAAGGTGTTAGGAAATTGATAAATCCTTGCTTATCACTTGGGTCATGTTCCTCTAAGAATATCATCAGCTCAAAATCATTGAGAGCGTCAAACATTTCAGGGTTTTCATTGTCCCAAGCCTCAGCAAAATCCTCATCTTCTCCAAAAAGGGAATTAAACTTAAAGGAAGAATCCCAAAAATTATCAATCTGACCATTGACTGCTTTTTCTAGCATGTCTAATACTTGTTGACTGTATTTCATAACACTAGACCTCTTTTTTTGAGTTCAGCCATGATAGCCTCTTCATCTTCTTTTGAAAACGTGGTAAACCTCAAATGTGATAGCTCTTCGTCAGTCATTTCAGCAGGGATTAAGGGAGCAGGCTTTTTAAGATTCCAGCTGCTTACTTGTTTTAACGCTTCTTCCAAATTCATAGACTTTACTCCTCTCTTAAATTCATTTCTAAAACAATGATACCTTTGTTCTGTTCCTTTACTTTGTACTCATTGTTCTATCTTGATTTTACCATAACTCTTGTACCTTAGTAGAACCTTAGTATTTTTAAATACATAACCTCACCAAAACCTCACCATTGGAAAACTTAGTTTACCTTGCCAAAACCTTTACATTCTACGATTCTAAAAAATATCAATACTTTAGGGTAATCTTAGGGCTTTTTACATAAGTATAAATCAATCCCCGTTTACAATACCTGCCAAATGTTCTATAGCTTTTTGCCTTACTCGATATACCGAGGCTGTAGATACACCTATTTCCTCAGCAACTTCCAAAGCTACAAGATCATTCAAATAAAAAAGTCTTAAAACAGAACGCTCAAGCGGATTGGCCAGCTTATCGATCAGCCTAGATATTTCCATTCTCTCTTCAGTAAGTCGCTCAATTCTCTGTAAAGTGTCCTCTTTTAGCTTCAGAACACTTATAAGGTTATTCTCTGCTGTATTTACCCTGCTTGTTTGTACTCTGGTAGTGCTCAGTTCTTGCTTTTTGATGATACCACTTTCTAAAGCTCCAAGCTCTAAATATAAGCCCTCTATTTCTTTATTGATCCACTTAACGCCCTCTAGTTTTTCTTTTACCTGCTCTGGTGTCATGCCTTGGCCTCCTTTGTGATATAATAATAGTGTTTGAAAATTATTGCTGAGGCGGAGCGCCTTGGCTTTTTTTGTTTTAGTTAAGTCCGAAAACGGACATTACTCATAGTATTCAATGTACTCAGGATCTCCGAAAAGACTTTCAGGCAAGCCACAAACATCTATTAGACATTGTACCGCTTGTACGTCTATCATTATCTCGCCCTTTTCAGCAATGTGATAGTATTTCTTATGTAAGGAGCCTAAATATAGCCCGTTTTTATATATTGAAAGGCCACCATTTCTACTAGGTAAAAGGCCTGTATAACGATTATATAAACCGTGTTTCATAGCATTATTGTTTCCATACTTCGGTTGCCTATTTCCTCGATTGCCTCTAGCAACTTGATTACCTGGTAAAAAACGCCCTCTAACATCTCTCTCCATTTAGCACCCTCTCACCGTGTTCGTTTCGGAAATTATACTTCATTGGAACGCTCTAAACGTTCCGTAAACCGTTCTAAAAAGTGTACCAGGTATTTTATCGCTGATACACTTTTGACTAGTTTTACAAGCTCTCAGATAGCCCTAGAGCCGTATCAAAATGATTAGAGTATGTTTCTAAGGCTGTATTCAATTCATCACTAGCTAAAACTAACATGAAAGCTAGATCACTTGCTGAACCGTTACTATCGACGATTGGAGTTTCATGATAACTCTTAGCATATCGTTTGAATACATTTAGCAGCTCAGCTAGTCTATCCTCTTTCAGGATATAGCTAGGCAAAGCAATGTTGTTAGCTGCTCCGATTTCATGTAATTTCTTAATGGCCAACGGATTGCGCTTGTATTTCTCTAAGTAACTTAGCAGCTCCTGCTCCGATACTTTCATAGTGCTCAGTAAGTTCAACTCAGCAACATTATCAGCCGTTACTGTTTCGTACTCTGATTTAATTTTCTCTAGTTCTGTCTGTTCAAAGTTCTCTAGCTTAGCTAGAATATTTGCAAACTCAGTATCTGAATACTGATCGGCCTCTTTCTTAAAATTCTCCAGGCGTAGCTCAGCCTCAGACTGATATAAAACCTGATTTCGAACTTTTTCCCAAAGTTCTTTTTTCATTGCTCCATAAGCCTCAATCTTTTGTTGCTTATAAGTGCCTAGGTTGTAAATTTGCGCCTTTATTTGTTCTAGTGTCATGATAATTCTCCTTTATTTCAATTCTAGCGCTCTTTTAGCTACTTGTTCCCAGTCCTTAGAATATAGAGCGCTAGCTTTTTTATCCCATCTCGGTCCTGTCCCTGGGGCTTTTTTATATTTTAGTAGTTCCTCTTTATTCGCAAAGAAAAACTTACGCTGTTTATCTGAAACGAACCCTTTTCGTTTCTTGCCGTAAAACTGCATTCTTGCATACGGCGCATTATAAACTATTCTCCCATTGGCCTTAGTCAAGTTTCCTCTTAGTTCCCCAGATCGCCTAGGTATAAAACGGTTCATGTCCATAACCATCTGATTAGTGACTGCCTCTTTAGCTCTCGCTAATCCCATAGGTGTTACTTTACGCTCAATACCTTTTAGATTTACCTTTACTTTTACTCCTGTTCCCAAAGTCCCTCCTTTCTATGACTAAAACAAAAAGAGACATGACAAAGAGTAGTTAAACTCTTATATCATGCCTCTAGTTTTCTAGTCAGCAGTAAATTTAGTCATAGTCAACATTTCCTGATGAACTGGTTTTCCGTTTTGCGTTTTAATAGTAAGACTGCCAAACTCAGGTAACTTGACTGACTCAATTATACCATTTTTTGAGAATAAAACAAAGCCTCTATCAAGCAAATCTTTAAGCTGTTCTGTCTTTTGTATCATATTAAACCTCCTCTATCTCGGGTGTACCTCCAGGTACGCCTGTAAACATTAAATAGTTTGGCCTGTAGTTATAACTAGGCTACAACAAGTGTCCAAACGGGTACAGTTGTAAGCTGACCCATTTTAGGGCTATCTTTGAGCGACAAATATGTCGAAAAGTCTTCGGTTCCTGTATAACCGTTATTAGTTTTGTTTGCTACTCATTTTTGAGTCACAAATCTGTTAAGCAAAAATGACTAATAGCTTGAAAGATAAGTAAATGTTGTAATCTAATCAACTATAAATCATTGAAATAACTGATATTTTAAACCATTCAATACTTTTTACTGCCCTTTTTAATGTACTTTCGCTCATTTTTGAGCTTTTTGAGTTCCACTTTTGAAAAGCAAACGCTGCGCTCAGCGCTTACTCATCTTTAAGCTGTTACTCTTTTTTGAGTAATAGCCTTGCTTAGGGTGCAGGTGCACCCCGTGCATACTTTTTTCAACCTACTCAATTTTGAGCGACCTTAGCCTTTAAGCTACTGATTGAGTATCGCTTATCTTTGATAGTAAATGACTTGAAAAAGTTACCCTCTAAGCCAGTTCTGACACGGCTGGCCACTCGTTCACTATACAAGCTAGCAATCTCTGAGCTGCTTAGATTTGTAGTAATAATGGTTTTATCTCGATTGCTGAGAATATCAAAAATAAACTCTTCTTCCCAGACTGATTTACCTTTATTACTAGCGTTGTCCGATTTTATACCTAAATCATCAAGTACCAGGTAATCAACCTCTTTTAGCATTCTTGAGTAGTGCCCCTCTAGACTAGTAGGAGAGTTAAAGCTCTCTCTAACTCTCCTAAGGATTTCTGTTAGATTGACAAACAACACGCTTTTAGGCTCTCCTTTGGCCTTGTAGCCCTCGTTTATAGCTTTAGCAATAGCTACGCTCAAATGGCTTTTCCCTATGCCTGTAGATCCTGTAAATAGGGTATTCCCTGTCATACCGTCCAGGTATTTATCTACCTGCTCCCTAGCAAATGCTAATAGTTGCTTTTCCTCGGCTGTCTCAGCTATGAAGTTCTCAAAGCTAGCCTCTTTTAACTCCCTAGGGATCGTACTGTCTCGCATAAGCACATTATAGGTTTTTAGGTAAATCTCAGCGTTTAGACTGTTATTAACTCCCTCTTGCTCTTGCCTATCAATTTGCTCCTGACAACATTCAGGGCAAAACTCTTGTATACTTCGTTCCTTACTGCCTCTTATTGGCGTTGATATTTGCCAATAATTGACCTTATGAACCTCACATACCTTTTCACTAATTTTTCTGTTGTTATATTGCTCAAATTTATTTTCCATTGCTCACCCTCCTAAAATGGGTTTTCCTCTGTTCGTGTTTTTAGCCATTCCTCACGGCTAATAGGCTCAGCTTGTTTAGGTGACTGTTTCAGCTTTTGCCTTTGCTCCTCATGCTGCTTAACTTGCTCAACTGTTCTAAGTCCTAATCCTTGCCAATTTGAAAGAATTGACCTGGTATATCTAATTGACTTACCAGCGTTTAGGATAGTTGCCTCAAGAGCATAGATAACTAGCTCTTGGCCATGAATTTCTAACAAGTCTCTCACTTCTTCCATCATTGTCCCATTGACTGACATTTGACCAAAAGCCGACTTTAATTTTTCAAAGATTGGATTTTCATGCTCGTCCTCGTCATTCTGACCTGACCTAGATTGACTTAGATTATCTTGACTTGACTTATATTGACTTAGATTATCTTGACTTGACTTATATTGACTTATATTGGGGAACCCATTGGTTTCCGTTTGGTTTCCACTTTGGAACCCATTGGGCTCCACTTCATAAAAACCCTGGCTTTTAAGGGTTTCTAGTAGCTCATGATAGACACTTTTTTTATATCTATCTTTCTTGATAGTATTCTGCTCATGAAAATCCACAATAAAATAAACCATTTCATCATTAAGCGGCCTGATAAATTCCTTGACTATCAAAAGTCCTAGGCTATCCTCACTAACCCCTATCATTCTAACAACAGGGAAAGCCTCTACTACTCCATCATCATCTGAGTTTTGAATTAAATGAAAATATAGAGCCTGTGCCTCTAACGGTAGCCGCAAAAATCTCTGAGTTTGGGTTACTGTCTTACTTATCATTCTACGATTTCCCATTTTTCTTCCGTTGCACCTCCTTGTTAATTCCCCTGATGATGTCATAATAAGAGTGACCAGCAGGAATGACATAGCCCTCTGTTTCAAATTTCACCCATTGCTCCACACCGTCCACAATTACCTTACGTAGATTTGTGATGGTGGGCGTCCATTGTTCTTTTTTCTTTGTCATTATTCCCCCTAATCTACTGCAAGAAAATTGTATATATCGGTCTTGCGGTAATAAATCTTCTTACTGTTCTCAAAAGGCGACTGATAAGGCTTTAAGCCGTGTTTTTCCCAATTATTCAACGTTGTTCCGCTGATCCCTAACTTTTCTAGTAGATCAGCTCTAGCAATTAAGTCCCAGCCGTCATTATGCTGCTTTTCAAGCTCAAGCCTTTTCTCTAAGTGATCTCCCACTTTCTCCAGTAGCTCAAGCTCTGCCTCTCTTGATAATAGTTGCATATTACACCCCTTTTCTAATTGTGCCGCTTGCCTGCTAGTTGAATATAACGCCCGTAGCAAGGATTTAAAACCTCGCTAGGTGTTTCTATCGCCTGTCTGCTTTCTCTCTCCATTTGAGCGCTTTTTTGGCGGTCTCGATGGTTTAAATAAAGCAGCAAGCCAATCAGTACCACGGAAAAGATGAGCGCCTGTGTATTGGTTAAATCTAGCTCATTCATTTTAGTATCCCCCTTTTTTGTAGATCAGCAGCTACTAAACTACGTAAGTACATCCAGGTTGACGTAGTTGCATGATTGATCCCGTTACTTAAATCATTTTCTTTTATTACTTGATCCAAGAAATTGAATAGCAACCAGTCAGGAGCTTTTCCATGTCTTTCTGTACATTCCTCGTCATATCTTTTTAATTCTCCAAGTAAATTCTCAACATTCCTATTAAAGAAATCCTCATGACTTGCCTCTTGCTTTTTATATGCCTCAGATAATTTGTAAAACTGAGTCCATAGCTGACTAATAGTTGACCTGCAATCTTCAGCAATCTCTGCTGCTCCATCATGATTTTTAGCTATATGCCACTCTGATAGAATATCTAGTTTTTCCTCAACAAGTTGTAGCCCTTTTTCAAATTCTTCAAAGTATGTGTTCATGTTTTTCCTCGATCATATTTTATTTTCTATAGTTGCTCCAGGACTTTCTCCCAAATTTGGGAAAGGTTCCACCAGCTTTTTAATGTCTTTCTTGCAATTGCTCACTGCCTCACACTCTCGGTCGCCAATATCTGAAAGCGTGAGAAAGTACCAGTTTAAAGAGTTAGCGCTCTCTCGTTTGGGCACAAATCACTATTTTGTGATATAATTTAATAAATACCTAACTAAATCCCATACTTGCTATTTGTGGTTTTAGTTGTTTGTGTGAAAAGCCTTACTAGTTTGCCGACTGTCTAGGCTTTTTTTGTTGCTTTAATAATCTTCTGCCAGCCATTCCATGACTTTCTGGTAAATACTATTCTTGACTTCTCCGCCTTGAATAACCTTACGGTACGTGATAGAGTTAATCCCTATTTGCTTTGCCGCCGCTTGATTTGTGAGCATATTATCAGCCTGCTTTCTTCGGATAGCCCTTGCTTGAGCTATGGTTATTGTCACCATCTTTTTTCTCCTTTCTTTGTTTGTAAAGATTTCCTTTACTTGATTACATTTTATAAAGTTTGTCTTTATTTGTCAAGAGAAAATATAAAAAAACTTTACAAAAGTTTTGTAAATCGTTATAATCTAAGTGAGGTAATATTAAATGAGTACAATAAAAAACAGGCTCAAAGCCTTAAGAAATGAAAAAGGACTTACTCAAGACGAGTTGGTTGCTGAATTAAATAGTAAATTAGGCGATAGCAAAAAGGCTATCTCTAAAATGACAATTTCAAATTGGGAAAATAATAAGCATTCGATAAAACAAGACAAGGCAGAATTACTAGCAGATTTCTTTGGTGTCTCTGTTTCATACTTATTAGGTTACGACGACCCTAAAGCTGAATACATAGTCTATGAGGACCAATTAGCAAAACTAAGGAAGACTAAAGGTATAACTCAGGAAGAGTTAGCTTCTTCGTTAAATTTCCCCTTATCACTCGTAAAAGATTGGGAAGCGGAAAAAAGAGGTTACACCAAAGAGCAGTTACAAATTTTAGGAGACTTCTTTGAAATTTCACCATCTGAAGTTCTAGGTATACACGTTACTAATTTTGACCCATTGGATGATAAAAATAACGAAAATGAGTTAACTAGTATATATAGAAATCTAACAGACTATAATAAAGAACGTTTAATGATTTACGCTAAAGATCTAAAAGCCTTGGAGGATTTCAATAAGGCAAACAACACCTAAAACAAACGAAAATAGGGCTATTCTCGTAGCTCTCAGCGCTATATAAAACAATATTCATAAATACTTGACTAAATCCCATACTTGCTTACTGATGTTAGAAAGGTATGACTATGAATATTACAGAATACAAAAAGAAAAACGGTGCTACAGTGTACCGTGCAAGTGTTTATTTAGGCGTTGATAAACTTACAGGGAAAAAGGCTAGGACAACAGTCACGGCCAACACTAAAAAGGGCGTTAAAATTAAAGCTAGGGAGGCTGTCAATGCTTTTGCAGCTAATGGATATAGTGTAAAGGAAAAACCGACCATTACAACCTATAGGGAGCTGGTCGCTTTATGGTGGGAGAGTTACAAGAATACAATCAAGCCAAATTCCCAGCAATCCATGGAGGGGATCGTAAGGCTTCATATTTTGCCTGTATTCGGTGATTACAAGCTAGACAAGCTCACTACTCCCATTATCCAGCAACAAGTCAATAAGTGGGCTGACAAGGCCAATAAGGGCGAAAAAGGGGCATACGCAAACTATAGCTTTCTAAACAATATAAACCGCCGTATACTCCAGTATGGCGTGACTATGCAAGTAATCCAGCATAACCCTGCGCGTGATGTCATTATCCCACGTAAACAACAAAATAAAGAGCATAAGGTCAAATTTTTCAGCAACCAGGAACTAAAACGGTTTTTAGACTACCTGGAAGATTTGGATCAGTCTAGTTATGAGAATTTCTTTGACTACGTGCTTTATAAGACATTGCTGGCTAGTGGTTGCCGTATCGGTGAGGCTTTAGCTCTTGAGTGGTCTGATATTGACCTTAAAAAAGGTACTATCAGCATATCTAAGACTCTAAATAGATACCAGGAAACAAATACGCCTAAATCTAAAGCAGGTCTAAGAGAGATTGACATAGACAAGGCTACAGTTTCCCTACTCAAACAGTATAAAAAACGTCAACAAGTCCAGTCATGGCAACTAGGACGGTCTGAGGGGATTGTCTTTACTCCTTTTACCACAAAATACGCCTACGCTTGTTTGCTAAGAAAGAGACTACAAAGTCACTTTAAAGCTGCTGGCGTTCCTGATATTAGTTTCCATGGTTTCAGACATACTCACGCTACAATCATGCTATACGCTGGCATAGAGGCGAAAGATTTACAGTATAGACTAGGTCACTCTAATATCTCAATGACCTTGAATACTTATGTCCATGCTACCAAAGAGGGAGCTAAAAAAGCCGTCTCAATCTTTGAGGCAGCTATCAGCAATTTATAAATAATAAGGGTGCCCCATTTTTGGGCTACCCTATTACTATACCTAAAATTAGTTATGGGTAACTAAAAGGGTAGTAAAATCAAAAAAAGCACTCTAGGATAGAGGCCTAAAGTGCTTAGTTTCAAGGCTTTACAGCCTATCTTATTCAATAAAATATTACAACATTTTGTTGTAGAATTCAACGACAAGTGCTTCGTTGATTTCTGGGTTGATTTCGTCGCGTTCTGGCAAACGAATCAATGAACCTTCCAATTTTTCAGCGTCGAATGATACGAATGCTGGACGTCCAAGAGTTGCTTCTACTGCTTCAAGGATAGCTGGAACTTTCAATGATTTTTCGCGAACTGAGATTACTTGACCTGGGGTTACACGGTATGATGGGATATCAACACGTTTTCCGTCAACAAGGATGTGCCCGTGGTTTACGAATTGACGTGCTTGGCGACGTGTAGTTGCAAGACCAAGACGGTAAACAACGTTATCCAAACGACGTTCCAAAAGAAGCATGAAGTTGAAACCTAGGATTCCGCCTTTGATTTTTGTAGCTTGTACGAACAAGTTACGGAATTGTTTTTCACCTACACCGTAAGTGAAACGAAGTTTTTGTTTTTCAGCCAATTGCAAACCGTATTCTGACAATTTAGAACGGTTGTTTGGTCCGTGTTGTCCTGGTACGTAGTTACGACGTGCCAATTCTTTACCTGTACCTGTAAGTGAAAGGCCAAGGCGACGAGCTTGTTTCCAAGATGGTCCTGTATAACGTGACATATGTATGTCCTCCTGATATAAATAATATTTCGGTGGAAATAGTCACTTAGAAAGCCCTGATTCGTGCAGATGCCCTTCGCCTAAACAGCCAAGGTTACTTGTCATAAGACACCTGTTGACGAGCTTCATGCTTTCCTGCTGCTATTTCACACAAGGGCTATTGTACCATGAAAAACTAGATTTGTAAAGGGATTTTACGCCTTTATTTCAATTTGAGGCTGAATGTAAACTTGCTTCCTAAACCATACTGACTTTCTGCTGTGATTTCGCCACCAAGCTGATGTGCTAGTTCTCGTGCAATCGCAAGTCCTAATCCATGTCCACCTGTCTTCATATTGCGCGAAGTTTCTACACGATAAAGTCGTTTAAAGATCTTTTCCAAATCCTCAGGAAGGATCCCCTGACCCTCGTCTTTCACACTGATTGTCAGCTCTTGTTCTGTTAATTGGGCAAGAACCTCGATTCTGGTTCCTGGTTCTGAATATTTAAAGGCATTGTTTAACAAATTGACCAAAATGCGAGAAAGTTTGTCAGAATGGCTCTTGATTTTCGCCGACTCAGGTGATACTTGAATGTAAACATCCCGCTCCTCTTGTTCAATCTGGAGTTGAAATTCACTCATTGACTCAATCAGCAATTGATCTAAAAATACCTCTTCGACTTCTTCATCAGCAGTATCTTGAGGTTGTGTATTGAGAGTCAAAACATCCAATTCCTCCACTAGCTTGTTTAGACGCTCAGTTTGCCGACCAATCGTGGCTAAGTAGTGGAGCCGCTCCTCTTCCTTAATCACCCCATCTAGAATTCCCTCCACAGTAACCTGAATGGAGGTAATGGGAGTTTTAATATCGTGAGAGAGCTGTGCAATCATCATTCTCTTTTCTTGCTCGCTCTCATCAAGTGATTGAAAGGTAGCTTGCAAATTGTGGGACATGTCATTAAAAGCCTGTCCCAGCTCTTGAAATTCTAATGGTCCTTTGGTTTCGATTTCTGTGCTGAAATCCTTGCTGGCTATATCCTGAGCTTGTTTTTTCAAATGTTTCAGAGAAGAGAACACAGGCGACAAAAGAAAGATGCTCACTGCAGCGCCAATGAAACTAGCAATCAAGGTCATTCCAACTAGAAAGTAAACTTCACTTTTCTCAATCAACATTCGTTGGACTGCCCAGAAAACGACCAAAATCGTTAGTAGAGTCGACACTAGATACCCCACTAAAATATAGTTTTTTAATTTCATTTTCTACCTCTTGGTTTTTCCATCTTATAGCCCAAACCCCAGACAGTTTTGATAGCAGGAGCATTTGAATTTGTATACTTGGTCAACTCTTGCCTCAAAGCATGGATATGAACATTGAGTGTATTGGTATCATCCACATAGTCCTCTTGCCATATCTTCTCGTAAAGTTCCGTCTTTGAAAAGACTCTCTCAGGATTGCTGGCTAATACCCATAGAAGTTCAAAGGATTTTACTGTCAATTCCAAAGGTTGCTCCCCAATGCGAACCTCATGAGTCACATGGTTGATCACTAAGTCACCAAACTCGATCTGTTCTGTCTCTCCTCCACGGCTAAGGCGACGCAAGATATTATTCACTCTTAAAACCAATTCGCGTGGGCTAAAGGGTTTGACTATAAAATCATCTGCCCCCAAACTTAACCCATAAATCTTATCCTGTTCGCTTGTCTTAGCAGTTGTAAAGAGGAAGGGTTGATCCGGAGCGATGTACTGAACTTCACTGATAAAATCATAACCGTCCATATTGGGCATCATGATATCTGTGATAATGAGGTCGATAGATTTTTTTCTGAAAAGCTCTAATCCCTCCTTACCATCATGGGCGACCAAAACGTCGTAACCTGCCTGTAAAAGATAGCGGTTTTGAATATCTAGAATATCTATCTCATCATCAACCAGCAAAATTGTCTTTTTCATCTGACACTCCTTCGATAAAAACAGTGTTATACTTGCTTTAGTATAACACTATTTTCCCTAATGTTTAAGTGATTTGAATCTTAATCTTCTCGTTTGGTTGTCAAACCCAAAAGTCCAACAAGACCTGCCAAGGCTAGACCAAAGATACCAAGGCCAGCTGTAGCCGTTTTAGCTTCCCCAGTATTTGGTAGCATCGCTCTATCATCTTTTTTCATCATATTAGCCATTGGGCTAGAAGCTGGTTGATCTGCTTTCATATCTGACATATGGTAATTTGTACCCATCATGCCCTCAGTCGTACCTGTAGAGCCTGTTTCAGAAGGCTTCGTATTCATCTGACCTTGTTGAGATGGTGTTGTCGCCATTTCTTTTCCACGAAGCTGAATCGTTACTTGACGAGTAGCATTCAGATTGGTCAAATCTGGTTTGCCGTCTTTAGCGCCATAGACTTTAACAGTAGCTAGATACGTATGGGTTCCGTTAGCTCGAAGTTGCTCCAGCAAGGCCTGACCATCTTTGCCAACCGTATTGCCATTCAAATCCACTTCGTAGAAATATTGACCTTTAGCCAAGCCTTCAAGTGGCAATAGAGCAGGATTTTTAGCTGTTCCGTTGTCTGACCATGGAGCCTTATCAGATGCTTTCAAGATAAGGCGAGTCAACATGCCGTCACCAGCGAAGAATTCGTATGGAATGACTTGATTGACACCAGCTGTGAAGGGACCAGGGAAGTTAGCCTTGTCCAAGTAAGTGGCTGGGACATCTACTGTATCTTTGGTATTGTCAGCCACACCTTTTTGTACTTCAGCTGGGGTGGTCGCTGGTTGCGATTCACTGGCTTCACGGTCTTGCCCAGAACCTGTAGACGCAGAACTTTCCACAGGTTTAACTGCATCTTCTGTTTGTTTCTTAGAGTCAGGTTGTGCTTGCACTTCTTCTTTTGGTGCTACTGCCGACTCTTTAGCAGTTGCGTCCGCTTTTTCTGACGAGCTTGTAGTATCCAAGCTTGCTTTAGGTGCTGAGTCTGCTTGTTCTGAAGGAAGAGCTACATCGACTGCTTTTTTGAGAGCCTCTGCTGGTAAGTCGCTCTTTTCACTCACCGAAGCAGCGTCTGGCACGACTTGGGCAGTAGTCGGATTGACGACATCAGCACGTGCAGAACTTGGTTGCCCTACTAGGACAAAGAAGCCACTAGCCACAACAACTGAAGCAACACCGACACTGAGACGGCGAATAGACCAACGAGTATATCTCTGATTTGGGTTGAATTTCATAGGATTCTCCTTAGAGTTTTCTTTTTTTGATGACTCTAGTATAATCTCCTAAAATTAAAAAGGATTAAGAAAAAGTTAAAATTTTTCTTAAATCCCTCTTATAAAATACTTATATTGACTCGTTAATTATTGGAAAGAGAGTACCCTTCCTCTCCTACTCACTCAGTTCAGCTAGGGTGTCCAAATGTTGGTTATTAATGACGGCCATAATATAGGTATCTGCCTGCAAGAGGTCATTAGGTCCGAATTGGACATCCAGAGGAGCATTTTCGTAGGCACGAAAGCCAAGTACGTTGAGGTTGTATCGCCCACGCAAATCCAACTGACTGAGACTTTTACCTACCCATGATTGGGGGATTTTCATCTCGACAATCGATACATTCTTGTCCAGCTGAAAGACGTCTACACTGTTATGAAAGAGGATGGTCTGCGCCAATGAGCGCCCCATTTCAAACTCTGGTGAGATGACTGCGTCTGCCCCGATTTTTTCTAGAACCTTTTTAGCTGTATGACTTTTGACCTTGGCAATAACGGTCGGTACTCCTAGACTCTTGCAGTGCATAACCGCTAGAACACTGGACTCCAAATTTTCACCCGTTGCGACAACTACGGTATCGCAGGTGTCAATCCCCGCTGATAGAAGGAGTTCTTCATCCGTGATATCTCCAACTACTCCACGCGCCAGCACAGGTTCAAATTGATTAATGCGTTCCTCGTGGTCATCAATAGCGATGATATTCATGCCATGCTTGGCTAGGGCAGCCAAAACACTGCTCCCAAAAATTCCCAAGCCTAAAATTCCAATTGTCCGATCTGACATCGTTCTTCCTTTCTTATCCGATAGTGATATCTGCTTTCATATAGTGAATCGTATCTTTCTTGTCTGGCTGGTATTCCGCTACACTGACCAGTAGTGTCAAGGGACCAATACGGCCGATAAACATCAACAACATAACGATGCTGAGGGCTATCTTGCCTAGCTCCGGTGTTAAATTCGCCGTCACCCCAACTGTCGCAAGAGCTGAAATGGTCTCAAACATGAGGTAAATAAAACGCGGATTTCCCTCTGCTGTTATCCCTAGTAGGATCAAGCCCAGCAAGAATGTTAGCAAGAAGATAATAAAGACACTGAAAGACTTTTGCACGGTTCGGGGTTCAATAGTCCTCCGAGCCACATTGGCATGAGGCAAGCCCAATAGTTCGCTACGGGCAAAGACCAACAAAACAAAGAAGGTCGTAATCTTGAGCCCCCCTGCTGTCCCTCCAGGTGCCCCACCCAGAAACATCTGCAAGATGTAGATCAGTAAGGTAACTGGTCGAGTCTGTGTGTAGTCAATGGAAGCAAAACCTGCCGTTCTCATGCTGACGGTCTGGAAAAAGCTAACCAGCAGTTTTTCTGGGAAACTAAGATTTCCAATCGTCCCAGGATTATTCCACTCAATTAAGAGAGTCGATACTGTTCCAAAGAGCAGAATTCCCGCAGTTAGAAGGAGAACCAACTTAGTATGAAAGCGAAGGCGTCGTTTTTTCTTTTTCCCAATCTGGGTCGCTAGGTCAAACCAGACCATAAATCCTAGACCACCCGTGATAATCAAACCAGCAATCACTAGATTGATCAAGGGGTCCGTTTGAAAGGCTACCAAACTCGTACTTCCAAAATTATCAAATCCAGCATTACAGAAAGCTGAAACAGCCAAAAAGATAGAGGTTAGAATCCCTCGCCCCCAGCCAAATTCAGGAATGAAGCGGAAACTCAAGAGAAAGGCTCCGAGCCCTTCCACCAGAAAAGTCGTCAGAAAGATTGAGCGGATGAAGTCCTTTAGAGACTGGGTTTCTCCATAACTGAAACTTTCTTGAATAGTCTCACGACCACGAAGACTGAGCTTTTGCTTGCCTTGGATATAAAAGATTCCAATAAAGGTCATAAGCCCCAATCCACCGATCTGGATCAAGAGCATGCAAATCAACTGGCCCCAGATATTGTAAGTAGAGGCCACTGGCTGGGTAAAGAGCCCTGTCACACAGACCATAGACACAGTCGTAAAGAGATGGTCAAAGTAGGTCGCTTGTGACGTCCCTGCTTGCACAAAGGGGAGGCTTAAAAGGAGCGAACCTAAGAAGATCACTAGGGCAAAACTTAAAAAGATGCGACGGGCTGGTGATAACCGAGCCAGAGTCATATTTATTTTTTCCAAAAAAGATTTGATTAACATAGCTACATTCTACCATAAAAACAGTCAGAACACTCACATGTGGTACACAATGGCAAGACAGAGTTCGAGTGCCTTATCAAAAGCTTCTGCGCCCCAGTCACGACTGTCGTAGTTATCTAGATCTGCTAAGGAATCTGCGGTAAAGAGCAACTCTCCCCAGACAACCCCACGTAGCTGAGACACTGCCGCAAGAGCAGAGCACTCCATCTCCACAACAGCACAGCCTTCCTCCTTGCGATAGGCAACCTTTTCAGCCGTCTCTCGGTAAAAACCATCTGTCGTCCAGGTCATAACTTCCTCATAAGGAATACCTCTTTGTTCCAAGACTTGCTCAATGGCAGAGACAGCCTCAATCTGCATCTCCATATAACGAGAAGGCGCTGCATAGTGGTAGCTGGTACCCTCATCTCGCAAAGCGCGAACAGGGACGAGAAAGGCATTTTCCTCTATATCGGCTAGGACACCACAGGTTCCAGTGGAGATGATTTGCTCCACACCATAACCAATCAACCAATCCATAAACTGGGCCGCTGGGGCAGAACCCACGGGCGCCTGGGCCAGACAAATCTCCTCGCCCTTGTAGTTGACGACATAGACTGGATAAGTCTTGGTGGCAGAAACGAACTCACCAACACAATCCGCCCCTACTTCTTGAGCATAGTGGTCAATCTCCTCCTCCAAAAATGCATAGATACACTTCTTTGGCAACTTTAAGTCTAAACCCTCGTGATTGGGCATAAGGACCGCTTGGGGGTTGTCATCAAACTCTAAAATGGGAATCGCATGCTTCTGAATCATAGCCCACCTCCTCTAATTTTGTACTATTGTATCAAAAGCTGACGGAGTGTCAAGGAGTTGGCTTTACATTTCCTCTAGTAACAACACAAAAATCTCCCTTCTCTTTCAAGAAAGGAGAATTTTGCTTATCCTTGTCCGCCAGGGGCTGGACCGCCCCCTTGAGGACCTCCATTTGGTCCACCGCCTTCAGGCATAGAGTTGACAATTTCCGTTTGTTTTTCACCGTTGAGATAGATGTCACCACCTGTGTAGGTCGCTGTTCCATCAAAGTCAAAACCTGTTTGACCAATCATTTTAATGGTTCCGCCTGTGACAGTGATATTTCCATTTGAGTCGATTGGGTCTGTGTCCCCTTGACCAACTTCTACTGTCAGGTTCCCGCCATTCATGGTGAAGAAGATTTCACTCTGTTGGGCATTTTTATTAGCTGCATTAACTCCATCATCTGTTGAGTAGATGCTAATGTCCCCTCCGTTGATAGTGATGGATTTTCCTTCAAGTCCTTCTGTCGAACTCTTGACGGTGTAGGTCCCACTATCGATGACGAGGTCTCCAGAAGCGTGGATGCCATCATCCCCTGCTGTAACGGTGATGTTGTTGTTAAATAGGTACATGGTTCCGACTGAAGTATCTTCATCATTATCCACCTTGACTCCATCTTCTTTGGCATCGATGGTCATGGTCGTACCAGTGATGTTTAGTTCATCATTGACATTAAAGGCATCACCAACTGCTGTAATGTTATAGGTTCCACCCGTGATGTGGAGGGTGTCGTTGGCCTTGATACCATTGTTTTTCTTGCCATCTACATTGAGAGTTCCTTTCCCGTTGATGGTCAAATCCACCTTAGAAAAGAGAGCTGCGTCTGCTTTTTCGTCGCTGTTAGAGCTTGAGTCAGAGAGACTGTTGGTGGTTCCCTCTGCTAGAGTTAAGTAGACATGGCCAGCTGATATCGCAGATATCGCTGCATTGGTATTGGTCATGGTCGCACCTTTTAGGACTAGATGAACATCTGCCGATTTATCTGCCTCGATCTTGATCTGCACTCCGTCAGACTGACCTGAAATTGCATAGGTTCCAGATTTTGTGATGGTCACTGTTGAGCTAGAGACTGTCATGCCATCTCCAGAGACGTTTGCTGATGAGCCAGATAGCTCAATCTTAGAAGCTGTGCTTTCATCATAAGAAGTATCATAGTCCTTCTCTGTAAAATAGGAAGATTGGTTTGTCTTTGTTGAAGTTGTCGTTGCATTGGTATTGGATGTAGTTGTTGACTGGGCACATGCTGCCATCAGCACCATTGCCGTTAAACTCGTTGCGAGTAGGGTCCATTTTTTTGATTTCATACCTTTTTCTTCTCCTTCGTATGATATAGCTAGACAGTCTACAGAAGATTTCTGAAATAAAACTAAAAATTTTCTGAAAGTTTCCTTAAATTTAGTTTGGATTAGATTTTGCCTAGTAATTTTTTAGAAAGGACTGCTAAAAACAATTTTTGAACGCTAGGCTACCTTTAATAGGTTTTTAAGACCAACACCCCCAGTGCGATGTCTCCTTGGCCAAGAAAGCTAGAAAGAAGAAAAATTTATAAGACAAATTTATAAGACTAAAGTTCATAAAAAGAACAGCACCAGCTGTTCTTTTTAGTTTTCTTTTACTGGGATTTCCTTGATAACACGCGCAGGATTCCCACCTAGGACAACATTGTCTCCAAAGGACTTGGTGATCACGGCCCCCGCTCCTGCAACGACGTTATTTCCTAGTGTCACTCCAGGAAGGACAATAACGCCACCTCCAGCCCAGAAATTGTCTCCAATGGTGATGGGCTTGCCGTATTCGACCCCTGAATTGCGTTCATGCGGATCCAGTGGATGGAGTGGGGTTAAAAACTGACAGTTGGGACCAATCATGGCGTTGTTCCCGATGCGAATCGGACAAACATCCAGCATGGTCAAGTTCCAATTAGAATAAAAATTTTCCCCTAGATGGATATTGACCCCATAATCGACCACCAGGCGTGGATTGGCATAGAGATTTTGCCCAGTTGAGCCAAACCAAGTCTTGATAATATCCGCTCCCTTCAAGGGATCTTCTTCTCGGTTAAAGGCAGCCTGTTTTTGGCGAGAAGCCTGAGCCAAGGCCCGTAATTCAAGATCCGACGGACGGTAAGGCTCCCCTGCTATCATTTTCTGGTATTCACTGGTCATCTTATCACCTCATACTTACTTTGGACCCATCATATCAAAAAGCCTTTGAAAGGTCAAGAATAGCCTGCTTTCTAAACTCTCAAAACCAAGCCCTCTCCCAAGTCAAAACAACTTGCTTGACAAAAGCTTGACTTCATGGTTTAATATACCCCATAAGGGTATATTTGGAGGTGCCTATGTTTCACTTATTTACAAAAATTGACAGTATTTCCACCAGCGAGTTAGAAGCTAAACTCAGAGAACCGATTCAGCTACTGGATGTTCGGACGCCTACGGAATTCCGTAGAGGTCATATCAAAAATGCCAAGAATATCCCTCTAACTGAAATTGGTTCCTATACACCTGCAACAAAAGAAACACTTTATGTCATTTGTCATTCAGGTGTACGAAGCAAACTAGCCGCTAAAAAGCTAAAGAAAAAAGGCTATGATGTTATCAATGTTCGAGGCGGTATGAGTGCTTGGACAGGTAAGGTCATCTAGAAGCATAAAGGAGAAAGTCAATGAAAATTATCATTGTCGGAGGAGTTGCAGGCGGTATGTCAGCAGCAACCCGTCTCAGACGTCTCATGGAAGACGCTGAAATCACTATTTTTGAGAAAGGTCCCTTTGTTTCCTTTGCAAACTGCGGCCTTCCTTACTATGTTTCAGGAGAAATTGCAAACCGTGATAGTTTATTAGTCCAAACTCCTGAAAGTCTCAAGGCACGCTTTAATCTCGATGTGCGACCATTTCACGAGGTCATCAGCATTTCCCCAGAAAAGCACACTGTGACGGTGCGACACGATGGACAGGAATTCACAGAAAGCTATGACAAGCTGATCCTCTCTCCAGGAGCTAAACCATTTGTTCCTACCATTGAAGGCTTGGCAGAAGCTAAGAATGCCTACACGCTTCGCAATGTTCCTGACCTCGATGAAATTATGGCAGCCTTGGACAATCATCCAAAAGAAGCTGTCGTTATCGGTGCAGGCTTTATCGGGCTTGAAATGGCTGAAAACCTGGCGAAACGTGGATTGCAAGTCACCATCGTGGAGAAAGCACGCCATGTCTTGCCACCATTAGATCAGGAAATGGCAGCCTTTGTCCAAGCAGAATTGGTCAAAAACGGCGTTCGCGTTATCACTTCTCAGTCTGCGACTCGATTTGAAGAGCAAGGAAAAATCATCGTTCTCGAAAACGGTCAAAAGATCTCTTCTGACCTCACCATCCTTTCTGTCGGTGTTGAACCTGAAAACAGACTGGCAAAAGCTGCGGGGATTGAACTGGGACTTCGTGGTGGGATTCTGGTCGATGAACATTATGAAACCAGTCAAAAAGATATTTTTGCAGTTGGGGACGCTATCGTTGTCAAGCAAGAGATTACTGGCCAAGACGCCCTCATCTCTCTAGCTTCTCCTGCCAATCGCCAAGGACGCCAAGTGGCGGACGTCATCGCAGGACTCGGCCGTACTAACAAGGGCAGTATCGGCACTGCGATCGTTCGTGCCTTTGATATGACAGCTGCTTCGACTGGTCTCAGCGAGCGTATCCTTCGCATGAATCAATTTCCTTACAAGGCGCTTCATGTCAGTGGGAAAGACCACGCTGGTTATTATCCAGGCGCTACTGATATGGCCTTGAAGCTCCTCTTTGACCCAACCACTGGAAAAATCTATGGTGCCCAAGGAGTTGGGAAGAAAGGTGTTGACAAGCGCATCGACATCCTGTCAACAGCCATCAAGGGAAACCTCACCGTCTTTGACTTACCAGAGTTAGAGTTTACCTATGCCCCGCCATTTGGCTCTGCCAAGGATCCCGTCAATATGCTGGGCTACGCAGCCTTGAACCTTATCGAAGGTCTCAGCGACAATATTCAATGGTACCAGCTCGAAGACGAACTGGCTAAGGGAAAGAAATTCCTAGATGTACGGACAAGTGGCGAATTCCAGAGTGGTCGATTCAAAGTCGATACCATCCACATCCCCCTAAACGAACTACGGGAACGCTTGGACGAACTGGACAAGAACCAAGCCTACATCGTTAGCTGCCACAGTGGTTTGCGCAGCTATATCGCAGAGCGTATCCTCAAACAAGCAGGATTTACCGCCCAAAACCTTGACGGCGCTTATTCACTATACAAAATGGCTAACCCAGAAGGAGTAGAATATGGTAACTAATATCAGCATGGCTGACTTTTATGAAAAATATCAAAATGAAAAACTAGATCTTATCGATGTACGTGAAGTACATGAATTCCAAGCAGGACATGCACCAGGTGCCAAAAATCTTCCGTTAAGTACCTTAGAGCAAGGCTACAAAGAACTCAAACCCGACCATGAATACCATGTCATCTGCCAAGGAGGAGTGCGTTCTGCCTCTGCCTGTCAATTCCTCAGCGCCCAAGGTCTCACCGTTACCAATGTAGAAGGTGGTATGAATGCTTGGCCTGGTCAAGTAGAATAAGCAAAAAACCGATTAAGTTTCTTAATCGGTTTTTTCGTTTTTACAACTCAATGATATGGAACTCGTAACCAATCGCTTCTAGGAATTTGAGTATATCTGTCGTGTCCAAAAAAAGGTTTTTCTCGTTGGTATTGGGGTGGAAACTCATCCGTTTTTCCGACATGATTTCTTTGTCGAAATAAACTTGAATGTCCTTGTCAGTATTGTTCAGCAAGCCAAATGGAGAAACAACACCTGCTGGTAACATCATTTTTTCAAACAAGCTCTCAGAGGAAGCCATACGGATTCTATTGGCTCCTACCAAGTCTTTCAAGAGGTCCATATCCAAACGTTTCTTATCATCCATAATCACGAGATAATAGGCTGTTTTCTTTTTGTTGGTTAGAAACATGGTCTTGGTACGGACACCTTCGATTCCTTCGATAAAACTGTCGGCTTGCTCTGTTGTCAAGGCTGGCTCGTGCTCCACGATTTCAAAAGGAATATCTAGCCCATTTAGCATTTCTACTACTTTTTTGTATGCTTCCATTTGCTGGCCTCCTTTAACTTGTCTTGCTACCTTTAATTATACCACAAAAATGGGTTTTCTTCCAATTTGTATCCAAGCATCTCTAGATTTCTTTCATTTTCATACAAGTTATCTTAGACGGAACTCCAACTGTTAGGATGGGCATGATTTCCAGCCAGCAAGCATATCTTTTCTTTCCACCGCATAGCCACAAGGTATATCCGCGACTTGTCCGATAGATGCGTCTAGTTTAAATGCTTCAGCTAGGGAAATGAGGCGTGCATCCTCCTTGTGAACGTTCTAGCAATTACATATTTTTTGCATAGTCAAAACGCTGATTGATTGTGTGACTCAAGGTGACTAATTTTTCCAGAATATCCCTCTTGCAGATAAATAGCACATAACTATCACTATTAATATCCATACAAGCAAGACAGAGATCGTGTCCAGCCCATCTTTCGTCCAAAATTTTACACCAAGTAGGGATGTCATCACCCTCGTCGAACCAATTCTCCTCCAAATCAAGAGTTTGTTTAGCTGCCAAAGGCGTTAATTGGTACAGAAATTCGTCCTTATCTGTCTTCCAGTCTAACTCAATGACTGCATCCACAGCAAGTAGTTCATCAGCAATAGCAAGCCATTTTATCATAGCTTCATTGACTTCTTCTCCTATGCCCCGCTCATCATATCTCTCTGCATACTGCTTGAAATAGGCTTTCGGTGATTCAAAACAGGAGGTCAAACGAGATCGTGCCTCACTATCATCTGTTAGCAATTGGGTTATTTCCTGATAGATTGCGATATTTTTCTGCTCATCTGTCCGCATATCTAGTACAATTTCCCAGTCTTCTAGCTCTGATGTGACTCTATTCTCCAAATATGCCCGAAGCATGTCTTGAGTTTCTTTCTTGCTCAGCCCATTTTTTTCGTAGATTACATTCTCATTGATCCGTTCAGCATCGGCAACACTGATCTCAAAATGAAAACCGTCCGAATCTTCATCCTGACAAACCTGTACAAAATCCAATACAAGCTGACTCCCCTTTAGTTTAACTGGTTGCTGAGGTATTAAAGTGAGAAAATCCCTACCACCATCTTGGACGGCTGCCAGTTGCTGCCATACTTCCTCAAATCCAAAGCCATTTTGTTCCTTCTCACCATCATCTAGCACCCAATCCGCAAAGATTCTTCCTGAAATGCTCGAAAAATCTGCTCTCTCGTCTCCTGCTAGAACAGGCTGATCACTTGTAACAGAGGCCATCACTTTGACTACCTTTTCAGACTCTTTTTGAATCCAAATTTGTCTAAAGAAATGGGCAACAACGCTAGGAAAAATCAAGACAGGCAGACAAATAAGAGTACCTACGAGTGCGAGACCCCTATATCGATTTTTTGTGGGACTCCCTTCTGATAGCTGATTTAGAAAGTCCGCTACTTGATTGAACAGTTCGCCCCCAGTAATCCAGAATAGGAACAAGCATTCCACACCAAGTAGGCCAAGCCAGATAAGTGCCATTCGTTTCGCTGCCTGACTACAGATCTCCATTTTAGTTTGTATAGGAATAGCTTCTGCCTCAGGAACACTCTGAAACCATTTTTCTGCTCGTTCTTCTTTTGTCATCTTTCCCACCTGTGATCTACTTTCTTATCTTGTTCTATCACATAGAGAACTACTATTTTCGTTTGATTAGGTACTGAACAGCCTTTTCTAAGCGTTCTTTTTGAGCCTCAGGGTCGTCTAGGGGTTGGTTGATGCAGGCTGTGAGATTCTCGGTAATGATCATCTCAATCACACGCTCCACACTCGAACGAACCGCTGTCAACTGAGTAATGATATCTGCACAATCACGCTCTTCTTCTATCATTTTTTGGATACCACGTAACTGGCCTTCTGAGCGTTTAAGCCGTGTAATATACTTTGAGTTTGTCATTGATTTATCCTTGGTCACTTTTTCTTCATTATATCTCTAATGGACTTCTTTGTCAAAGTTCTCGTTCCCTCTTTATCTATAGAATCTTACCCTGCTATCGCTTTCATGATATAATAGAATGACAAATACTATTAGAATCTATGCTCGTAGCAATACGAGCCATTCTTAGAATGGACCAACCTATGAACTCTATCTACGGCACTTGCGAAGCCTACTTACCCACTATCTTGCAGACCTTTGTCCAAGATATAGAAAAAGCTACTACAAACTTCAAAGAGGAAAAATCTTTGTCAGCTACAAAAAACAGGTGATTACCTTTACAGTTTGGCTATAATGGTTTCACTCTTTATCATTCCATAAAAAGCGAACAAGTCTCTATTCTAAAAACAGAATACGAGCTTGTCCGCCTTTTTCTATGTCTCTAAAATAAATGACGTATTTTCCTCGTCTCATCGTGCCAAGCGAATGCGTGTCACAATCCCGTCTGGGTCTACAAGATCCACTTCACTCGAATGTAACCACTTGATCGGAGCTTCTAGCTCTTGTGCTTGCTTAACGATGTTCAAGAGTTCTTCCTTGCTTTCGACCTCAAGGGCGTAGTAGGCCAAGCCTGGCAAGCCTTGCTCACGCGGAGCCAGACCTTTTCCAGCCCATTCGTTGACAGCCAGGTGGTGATGGTACTGACCTGCCGCTATCCAACTAGCACTAGGAATACTAAATTTATCTTCCAGCCCCAACACCTTTTGATAAAACTGACTTGCCGCGTGGCTATCCTTAACCGATAGATGGATATGTCCCATTCTCGTCCCTTCGGCTAGGAAAAAGGGCTCTGCCTTTTCCCCCAACTCATAGATGTCCTGTGCCGCAAGAGCCTCGGTCACACCAATAATACGACCATCTTCTCGAATATCCCATGAAGAAACTGGCTTATCACGGTAAAGTTCAATGCCATTTCCTTCCAAATCCTCTAGATAAATAGCCTCGCTGTATCCATGATCTGCACCCCCAACCAGAGGAATCCGCAAGTCACTTAGGTGCTTCAAGACATCTGCCAAGGCTTTTCGTGTTGGCAACAAAATCGCCAGATGGTAGAGCCCATAATGCTCCCTTACTTCCCCAGCTTTTTCTGTCGCAATCAAGTGGACCAAGGCTTTTTTACCAAGTCCCAAAATCGCTTCTATCTCTGTTTGAGATAAAATCTCCAAGCCAATAATCTGGTGATAAAAAGCCGTTTGACTCGTCAAATCCTTGACATTTAAAACCGCCTCTGCTAGGTAAATGTGGCTTTGGTATGCATAAGTCATAGGGTGTCTCCTTTTTGTTGTAACTTTATAAATTACATCAATTATACACTATTGAGATAAAATGTCAACGAAGACAACTCAAAAGAGCTGGAAACCAGCTCTTCTTTTTATTTTACAACAAGCTCGTAGCGAGTTTTGCTAGTGAAAGTTTCCCCTGCTTTGAGAATGACCTGGTCTTTGAGGTCACTGTGAATGGCATCTGGTAAAGCTTGCGCTTCAAGGGCAATCCCATTGTGCTGTACCATTGGTTGGCCTCCGATGAGCACACTCTCATCCACAAAGTTTGCTGTGTAGACCACAAAGCAAGGGGCCTCTGTCTTGAAAAGTAGGAAGCGACCTGAGTTTTGGTCATAAAGGAAACCAGCATTGTCATGACCGGCGGGAAGAGCAAATGGGTGATCCAAACCAGATACCAACTGGATTTGCTCATCTTCCTCTGCAAAGATGTCCTTCAACAAAGCACCATTGTAGATATGTTTAACCACATCACGAGTAGCGTCTGGAGTCTTAGCTGGGACACCGTCGGGAGCGATTGGGTAAATGCCCTCTGTGTTTAGTTGGAATACATGACGGTCAACCGTCTGCGTGAAATCACCAGACAAGTTAAAATAGCTGTGGTTGGTTGGATTGACAAGCGTATCCTGATCTGTCGTCACCTTATAGCTGACTTCGTAGGCACCAGTTTCTTCCAAGTGATAGCTGATCCAGATCTTGAGGTTACCAGGGAACCCTCCTGTCCCGTCTGTACGCTCTGTGTAGAGGGTCAAGCCATGGTCGCTCACCTCGACCAATTCAAACAAGCTCGAATCCCAACCTGTTGAACCACTGTGGTTACAGTTGCTAGCATTGTTGACTTCAAGGTCATAGGTCTTGCCATTGAGCTCAAATGTCGCACCTGCAATACGGCCCGCTACAGGACCTATACTTGCTCCATGCTTGGGACTATTCCCTACATAGCTATCAAAATCATCAAAGCTCAAAATCACATTGGCAAAATTTCCAGCCTTATCAGGTGTGACATAGCGCAAAATGGTCGCACCATAAGTCATAACTTCAAGCTGGTAACCACCATCAGTCTCAAAGCGATAGGCCAAGACATCCTTGCTCTCATGATTTCCAAATACACGCTCTGTGTATGCTTTCATTCTTCTCTCCTTTGATCCATTTCTCTTAAGTAAACAAACCATAGAGAGTGTATGCACCATCTATGGTTGTAGTTCCTATTTTCAGAATCCTTTGTCAGAAAACCTTAAGTATCTTCTTAACAAAAAGGGATTATTCTATTCTTGTTTTATGCTTCTACACGTTCTTTCCATGAAGTTGCTGTTGTTTGAAGAACCTTGTTGAGTTCGTCAATGTTCTCAAATCCAGTTGTACGCAACCATTCACGAGCTGCTGCCTCACCGTCTTTGATGTAAGCTTCAACTGATCCAGCCCAAGTTGCACGTCCGCAAAGAACACCGTTGAAGTTTGCGCCTGATTCGTGGGCAAAGACAAGTGTTTCTTGGAAGAGTTTGGCTGACACACCTGCACTCAAGTAGATATATGGCAAGTTAGTTGCTTCATCTTGTGCTTTGAAGAAGGCTGCTGCTTCTTCGCGTGTATGCACGATTTCACCATCGCCAAATCCTTCAACATATTTCACATTGACTGGAACTTCTACTTTCAAGACATCGATGTTAAAGCGTGGGTCTGAGAAGACCTTCATAGCACCGATAACCTTGTGTGGCTTCACTTTTGCGTATTCTGCTGAACCTGCATCAGCGATTTTTTCATCGTAAGCGAGGATTTCAAGGAAAAACGGAATGTCTTCTGCCACACACTCAGAACCGATGCGTTCGATGTAAGCTTGTTTTTGTTGGTTGAGTTCGTCAGAGCTATCTACGTCATAGTAAAGCAAGAACTTGACAGCATCTGCACCTTGTTCCTTGATGCGTTTGGCAGACCAAACATCCAAGCAGTCAGGCAAGCGTTTGGTGCTAGTTGTGTCGTAGCCAGTTTTCTCATAAGCAAGGAGAAGACCAGCATTGGCATCAAGCGCTTTTGTAGCTGGAAGACCATATTCAGGGTCAAGGAGCATAGATGATGCGTATTTTGTCAATTCATCTGCAACCAAGACTTTGAGTTCTTCCATTTGAGCCACTGTTGGCTCTTCCGTTTGGTATTGAGCCATGAGGCGTTTCAAAGCGCCACGTTGGTCAAAAGCAAGAGCTGAGATAATGCCGTTCTCGTCAGAGAGTTTTTGCAAGCAAGCTACTTTATTAGGACTTAATTGTAATTTACTCATAGATACTTCCTTATTTTTGATAGTCATGAATGATAACACCTTGTACCACACGGTTTACTGTACCTGTAGGAGACGGTGTATCTGGTTTATTTTCTACCTTGAGTGAAGTCAAAAGGGCAAAGAGTTGGGCATAAACGATGTAAGGGAAGACACGGTAGATATCATTCAAGACTCCACCACAGCCAAGAGCCACTTCTTTGACATTTTCAAGACCAAAGGCTTGATCACTCAAAAGCACGACACGACGAGCAATGTGATCACCAGCCACCTCGCGAACCAAGTCCAAGTCGTACTTGCGAGTGTAGTCTGTCGTTGTACCAAAGACCAAAACAACGGTATCTTCATTGATAAGAGATTTTGGACCGTGACGGAAGCCGACTGGGCTTTCATACATGGTCGCAACTTGACCAGCTGTTAATTCCAAAATCTTGAGCTGAGCTTCATGAGCAAGTCCAAAGAAAGGACCAGCGCCTAGGTAGATAACACGGTTAAAGTCGAGGTCAACCAGCTCTTTAACATCTGCTGCATTTTCTAGAACATTGCGGGCAAGGCTCGTCACAACTTCAAAACGTTCAGCTTTCACAGCAAATTCTGTAGGATCAAAAACCAAGAGAGCTGTTAGCATCATGGACGTAAAGCTAGAAGTCATGGCAAATCCAGCGTCATTGGAAGCAGCTGGTTGCAAGAGTAAGAGATTGCGCTCATCGCCATGAGCTTGAAGAGCCAATTTACCTTCTGCAGCACATGTAATGGTCACTTGATAGAGGTCATCAACCAAGGCTTTGGCCAAATCAACCGTCGCCACACTTTCAGGTGAATTCCCACTACGAGCAAAGGAAACAAGGACAGTCGCCACATCTTTTTTCAAATAAGTTTCTGGATTGGCAACAATATCAGTTGTCGCAATGGCATTGAAATTCCATTTGCGTTCGTCATAGACTTCCTTAAAGTAAGGCACCAAGGTATCTCCCACATAAGCAGAAGTACCAGCACCCGTCAAGATGACCTTGATATAGTCATGCTTATCAGCGATTCCTTGTAGGAATGCTGCAATTTCTTCTCGTTTTGCTTGATAGGCTTCAAAAGCCTCTTTCCATACATCAGGCTGTTGGTAGATTTCACGAGTCGTGATTTCTGCACCCAGTTCAAGTAATTCTTCTTTTGTGTAATTTAGCATAGAGTTCCTCTAATCTATTATTGTTTCATTCCTATTGAAAATATGGGAATGGGATTGACTCCCATTCCCATGTATATTCTATACAAGCTGTTCTAACGATTTTCACGTTGTCACATCGTATACTCAATGAAAATCAAAGAGCAAACTAGGAAGCTAGCCGCAGGCTGCTCAAAGCACTGCTTTGAGGTTGCCGGATAATACTGACGAAGTCAGTAACATATATACGGCAAGGCGACGCTGACGTAGTTTGAAGAGATTTTCGAAGAGTATTATTCATCTTCGTCATCATCGAAGTCCGCTAACAAATCGTTGACTTTTACAATGCTTTCTGCAGCACGGCTCTTATAATCCGCATCTGCACCTGTAAGGCTTGCATTGATAAATTCAATCACCATTGGAAGATTCATCCCTGCGTAGAGTTCAATGTCGCGACCTTCCATAATCAAACGGCTTACCACGTTACAAGGTGTTCCGCCGAGAAGGTCCGCAAAGACTAGGAAATCATCCAATCCTTCGATAGCAGCTTCAAATTTTGCAGTAAATTCTTCTGGACCATCTTCTGGAAGAAGAGCCACTGCATGAATGTTGTCCTGTGGACCCATGATCATTTCTGTGCTACCTTTAAGTTCTTCACAGAAACGACCATGACTCACCAAAATTAATGATTTACTCATAAATTATGCGCCCATTCCAAGTACAAATTTACCCAGAGCAGAGAGACCTACTGCAAGAACGATAATGATACCGATCGCTTTAGTAGAGTTCATACCTTTCTTACCAAGCAACCAGAAGATAAAGGCAGTAAAGATTGCTGGAAGCAAGCGTGGGAAGATTGAGTTCAAGATGTCTTGGAAGTCAATCATCTTTTCACCGATTGGCAATTTGTAAGAAATGTCAAAGTTGATCATTGTTGCTACAAGAGCACCCATCATGAAGACACCAAGTACAGATGCAGCGTCAATCAAAGCTGTCAAAGTACTTTGCATGTTGTTGATAAGGTTAACCCCTTCTTTGTAGGCAAATTCCAATTGTTTCCAACGGAAGATGTCATAAGCAACTGCAACTGCGATCCAAAGGAAGATACCCCATGGTTGGCCAGCGATAGCCATAGTTGCTGCGATAGATCCCATGATAGCAGGTACAAGTGAACCAAAGATTGTATCTCCAAGAGGAGCGAATGGTCCCATCAAACCTGTCTTGATACCGTTAACGGCATCTTTTGAACCCACACCATCTTTTTCTTCCATGGCAAGGTCAAAACCAGCGATAATAGTGTGGAAGAATGGTGAAGTATTGAAGAATTGAGTATGAACTTTCATCATTTCTTTCAATTCAGGAGTTCCATCCCCATACATTTTACGCAATTGAGGCAAGATCATGTAAAGGTAACCAGAAGCTTGCATACGTTCGTAGTTCCAACCTAATTGGAAAGTAAACAAGCTACGTTTGTTGATTTGATTAAAATCTTCTTTTGTAAGTTTGTAATTAGAATTCGTCATCTTCGATTTCCCCACTTTCTGATGGTGTAGAAGGTGCTGCTACAGCTACTTTTTGGCTGTTCTTAAAGTGAACAACTGCAAGGAAGATACCTACGATAGAAACACCAATCATAGACAAACCTTTGAAGTTGTTAGCAAAGCCAATCTTTTCAGCAACATCAGCAGGAAGAGTACCAAGGATACCCGCAACAGCTCCACCAAGACCTGTTACATATGAGTAAAGAACAGTCAACATAGCTGTCAAACCAAATCCCATTGCAAGGTAGTGAAGGTTACGTTTAACTGGAAGGTAACGAAGCAAGATTGCAAATCCAAGACCTGGAAGCATACGTCCTGCAAGTGTCAAACCATCTGCAATCCATTGATATTCTTTAACAAGGTCTACTACTGATTGTACAAAAGCACCACCAAAAGCAAGAGCGAAGAATACTGGAAGGGCACGAGAAAGAGCCCAAGGCACTGCACCAAGTAGGTAGTTGCGTTCGATACCTTTGTAGTCAAAGCGTTCGATCGCAGCATCAATACGGTGTGCAAAGAAAGTAGTAGTCATACGTCCAAGAACGTCGAAGTATGTCAAAAGTGCTGCTACTGGTACAGCGATTGTTGTGATTGCAAGATCTGTATCAATACCTTGAGAGATAGAGAATGCTGTTGCAAGAACCGCACCAGAAGTTGCGTCGATACGAGAAGCACCACCGAAGGTACCAACCCCGAGAACGAACAACTGCAAGCTACCACCGATAAACAAACCAGTTGTCACATCTCCCATGATCAAACCAGTAATAAAACCAGCGAATACAGGAGAACCTGCAGATGAAACGATTGTCAACTCATCACAGATTTGATAAGCTGAGTACAAAGTGAGAAGTAAAATTTGCCACCATTGTATCATAACAATGACCTCCTAAAAATTTTTTCCTATTTTAATAAGCTCAAAAAGTCTGAAACTGGATCATTTGGAACCATTTGAGCAGTGAGTTTCACACCTTTGTCTGCTAGTTTGTGGAAATCTTCCACATCCTTGTCTACTACGTTGATAGAACGTGTGATAGAGCGAGTTTCTGGTGTTTGAGACATATTGCCGACGTTGAGTGTTTCAAGCGGAACACCTGCTTCGACCAAACCAAGGAAACGGTCTGGTTTACGTGCAACGATAAAGAGACGTTGGCTATCGTATTTACCAGCAAGGATATTGGCTGCTGCTTTCTCAACTGGCAAGATACTGAGTTTCACACCTGGTGGTGTAGCAAGTTTCAAGCCACTCTTTTCAATATCGTTGTTAACAACTTCGTCGTCTACAACCATAATGCGCGAAACGTTTAGTTTCCCTGCCCAAAGATTGGCTACTTGACCGTGGATCAAACGTCCATCGATACGGCATCCTACAATTGTCATAAGTTTTCCCCCTTTATGTGTTTTAGTGTAGGTTTACGAGTTAAATGAATCTCTTCTTTATATTCGCCCTCAGTTTCAAAGATGATGATGCGGTTAGCACCTTCCTTGAGATAGCTATGAGGGATATAAAGTGAGAGGGTCGGGCCGACGTTCCAGAAACGCCCTAGGTGGCGCCCGTTGACAAAGGCAACTCCCTTACCAAACTCAGACAAGTCTAAGTAGGTATCCTTCGGCTCTTCAACGGTAAAGTCGAAAGCGTAAAAGGCTGGTTGTCCTTCTGTCCATCCTTTTGAAAAATCAATTTTCTCAGGATTATCCAGTGGTAGTGGATATTGTTTCCAATTCAGTAAGAAATGTAGATCTTTGCAGACACCTGTACGAATTCCTTTATGTTGCGTATCTGCTAAGAACTTATGTCCGTAGTTGACACGCCCCATATTTTCGATCAAGATGTCAATCTCTGAAAAGCCTTCTCGGTTGCCTTGACAGTAGATATCTTCACCAATCTCTGTCTGGTATTGAGTAGCAATCCATTGACCATCTACAAAGAGTTGAGCTCGGTCACGTCCATCGATGATACGGAGACGTTCCTCTTCTGCATCCCAACTTGCCTCATTGCGGTAGAGAAGGTAGCCATAACTTTGACCAAGTTCTTCCATCGCTTTTGGATAGAGGCTCTCAGTAGGACTAGAGAGACTATCCAGAGTTTCAAACAAGGAAACTTTTTCGACCAATGGAATGGACCCTATCTCCATGCTTTCCTTATAGAGTGGTTCCAACTGTGAATACTCTGGGAAGTGGGTTGCCATCATCTTCTTAACCGCTAGGTATTTAGCAGTTGGATTTCCTTCTTCATCGAGAAGGGCATCATAGTCGTAAGATGTGACTTGTGGCAAATCCAGAGTTCCTCGAGCCGAGCAACCATTCATGAAACCAAAGTTTGTGCCACCATGGAACATGTAGAGGTTGATAGAGCCTTGCTCCAATACCTCTCGAACAGCTTCTGCCAATTCTTTAGGATCCCGTGTGATGATGGGTTCTTTCCAACGGTTGAACCAACCATCCCAGAATTCCATACACATGAGTGGCCATTTTTTACCATACTCATCAAAGAATTCCTGCATCTGTGAAAAGTTGTAAGGAGCCTTAGAACCGAAGTTCCCTGCCACAAAGAGGTCGTCTTCGATCAAGGTTCCGGCTTTCAGAGTAGCCCTCCATGGGCCATCTGAAGTAAAGAGTGGGCAATCAATCCCTCGGTCTTCCATCAATTTCCGAATGGCTCGTAGATAAGACTTATCCTCACCATATGAGCCATACTCGTTTTCAACTTGCATCATGAGAATGTTTCCGCCATTATCCAACAAGCGAGGCACAAGCCTTGGCAATAATTGGTCATAATAGCGAGCAACAGCCTCGATGTAGGCTGGATCGGACGAACGGATTCGCATGGGCTTGGTCAAGAGCCAAGCTGGTAAGCCACCGAACTCCCACTCGGCACAGATAAATGGCGAAGGACGTACAATAGCATAAAGTCCCAATTCCTGTGCTATTTGGAGAAATTTCTCCAAATCTAGAGCACCTTCAAAATTAAATTTTCCCTCAACAGGCTCGTGTAAATTCCAAGCCACATAAGTCTCGACTGTATTAAAGCCAAGCGCCTTTAAGTTATAGAGAGAATGATACCAATCCTCTGCTGGAATCCTAAAATAATGAATGGCGCCGGACAAAATCTTGAACGGTTTTTCGTCTAAATAGAAATCGTCCTCAATTTTAAATCTTGTCATGTTATTACCTCTGACTTATCAAGTTTGCGCTTTCATTTATTATAATATTAACTATAATCAAATCTTGTGCATTTGTCAATAGGTTTTAGAAAATTCTTTAAAATTTTTCTATTTTTTTACTTCTTTTTTACCAAAATTATCTAAAAAATAGCATGAAATGAAGGCTTTTACACGACCTCTGTTTCGACGGAGCCTTTATATATGTGCAAAATAATATTTTTAATGTATTATGTTATTTTTTCATCTAAATGCTACTATTTTCTTTGTGTTTGTGGTAAAATCAAAGGAGGAGAAAGAAAAAAATTGAGGTGCAATTATGGCTATTCCAAAATACCAATATATTAAAGACGAACTCAAGAATAAAATCATCTCAGGTCAATTTGCGAGTGGAGACAAATTTTATACTGAAGCAGAGTTGATCGCGATGTATGATGTTAGTTCTATCACAGTTGTTCGTGCCTTGAACGACCTTGCCAAAGATGGCTATATTGTCCGCCAGCAAGGAAAAGGAACTTTTGTTTCACGCGCTCGTAAGCACAAACTCGTTGAGTTTTCAGATGTGGAAATTTTTGAAACAAAGGACGATAAGGTAACTGTCCTTTCTATCGAACGTGGAAATAAGCTTGAATATTTGGAAAAACTTGGTTTGCGTGGAGACCAGTTCTACTACAAGATCGAACGGACACGTCAAACTAACGGTGTGACCTATATCTACCACACTTCTTATATTCCCGAACAATATATCAACGCCAACTATCCAAATCTTGACTATTATAGTTCTATCTATAAACGTTTCAAATTGGATTACCGCATTCACATGACTGATGAGCATTTTGAGGAAATCAACGAAATCGCATTCCCAACACCCGAGCATGCTGCTTCTACGCTGGGAATTGATACACAATTTCCAACTGTCTTCCAAACGAAGACTACAAAACTTGAGGCCACTGGCCAAGTCCTTGCCTATAGTGAAACTTATAAACGAGCTGACTACTACAAAATCAAATTCATCTCGTGTGATCGAGGTCATTAAGAAAAAGCTTGAGCCTAGCTCAGGCTTTTTCTATGTTCATTATAGCATGCACCATTTAGTATGAACATATGACGAAGGGTAATTCTTTAATTAGTAGTGCTTTTACTAAAAACAAGTTAAATATTGGCTAGATTTTCCTTGTTTTTAGTTTTTTGACAATTTTTTCCTAAATCTTATGATTTCCTCCATTTATTATAGTTCTTTCATAAAGCCACTTGACTTTTTATATCTTAGATAATAAAATAAAAACAGTTTTGTGTAAACGCTATCATACAATATAATAACAGGGAGGTTTTATCATGAAACTAGAAAAGAAACAGCGCTTCTCCATTCGTAAGTACGCGATTGGAGCAGCTTCTGTGCTCATAGGATTTACTTTCGGCACTCAAGCCGTATCTGCCGACAGCGTCACTCCAACACCAGAAAATCCAAGCGTGGCTCAAACCGCTCAGGGAGAACCACTGGCTGCTGAAACATCGACTGAAAGCAAGCTTGAAGAAAGAGTTGAAGCAAAAACCGAGGAGACAAAAGAAGCTTCAGCTACACTCGCTCCAACAACCGAAAAAACTGAATCCCCAGCAGTTGCAGAGAAAGCTGACGAGACTCCAGTCAATGAAAAAACTATTCCTGCTTCAGAAGAAAACTCAGAACCAGTAAAAATTGACGAAGAAAAGAAAAATGATCCATCAACACCTGCAACAACGGCTCCGAGCGTTGAACGAGCAAGTCAGGTAAATGAAAAACTGGCGAAAAGAAAAATGATCTCAATCGATGCTGGACGCAAGTACTTCTCACCTGAGCAACTCAAAGAAATCATCGACAAAGCCAAACACTACGGTTATACTGACCTTCATTTACTAGTTGGAAATGATGGCATGCGTTTTATGTTGGACGACATGACGATCAAAGCCAATGGCAAAACCTATGCCAGTGATGATGTCAAACGTGCACTCGAAAAAGGAACAGATGCCTACTACAAGGATCCAAATGGCAACCACTTAACAGAGAGCCAAATGACGGACTTGATCAACTATGCTAAAAACAAAGGCATTGGTCTCATCCCAACTGTAAACAGCCCTGGCCACATGGATGCCATTCTCAATGCCATGAAAGAACTTGGTATTGAGAAGCCAAACTTTACCTACTTTGATAAGGAATCTGCTCGTACCGTTGACCTTGATAACAAAGAAGCAGTTGCATTTACCAAGGCTCTGATTGACAAGTATGCTGCTTACTTCGCTGGCAAATCTGACATCTTTAACATCGGACTCGACGAGTATGCCAACGATGCTACAAACGCCAAAGGCTGGAGCGTTCTTCAAGCCTATAAATGGTATCCAGAAGATGGATTCCCTGACAAGGGTTATGATAAATTTATCGCTTATGCTAATGACCTTGCTCGTATCGTCAAATCTCACGGTCTCAAACCAATGGCCTTCAACGATGGAATCTACTACAATAGTGATACTAGCTTTGGTACCTTTGACAAAGACATCATCGTTTCAATGTGGACTGGTGGATGGGGCGGATACGACGTCGCTTCTTCTAAACTTCTAGTTGAAAAAGGCCACCAAATTCTTAATACCAACGATGCTTGGTACTATGTTCTCGGACGAAATGCGGATGGCCAAGGCTGGTACAACCTCGACCAAGGGCTCAATGGAATCAAGAACACTCCAATCACTTCTGTACCAAAATCTGAAGGAGCTGACATTCCATTCATCGGTGGTATGGTGGCTGCTTGGGCGGATGAACCATCTGCACGCTATTCACCATCACGCCTCTTCAAACTCATGCGTAGCTTCGCAAATGCCAATGCTGAGTACTTCGCTGCCGACTATGAGTCTGCTGAGCAAGCTCTGAAAGAAGTACCAACAGACCTTAACCGCTATACTGCAGAAAGTGTCGCAGCTGTCAAAGAAGCTGAAAAAGCCATTCGCTCACTTGATAGCAACCTCAGCCGTGCCCAACAAGACACCATTGATCAAGCAATCGCAAAACTCCAAGAAGCTGTTAGCAATTTGACCTTCACACCAGAAGCTCAAAAAGAAGAAGACGCGAAACGCGAAGTTGAAAAACTTGCCAAGAACAAGGTAATCTCAATCGATGCTGGACGTAAGTACTTCTCAGCTGAGCAACTCAAACGTATCATTGATAAAGCTAGTGAACTTGGATATTCTGATGTGCATCTCCTCCTAGGAAATGACGGACTTCGCTTCCTACTTGATGACATGACTATCACAGCTAACGGAAAAACTTATGCAAGTGATGATGTCAAAAAGGCCATCACCGAAGGAACAAAAGCTTACTACGACGATCCAAACGGAACCACTCTTAGCCAGGCTGAAATCACTGAATTGATCGAGTACGGAAAATCAAAAGGGATTGGACTCATCCCAGCGATCAACAGCCCAGGTCACATGGATGCCATGCTCGTCGCTATGGAAAAATTAGGTATCGCAAACCCTCAAGCTAATTTTGATAAAGTCTCCAAAACAACCATGGACCTCGAAAACGAAGAGGCGATGAACTTTGTCAAAGCCCTCATCGGCAAGTACATGGACTTCTTTGCAGGCAAGACTAAGATCTTCAACTACGGTACAGACGAATATGCCAATGATGCTACCAACGCCCAAGGCTGGTACTACCTCAAATGGTATGGACTCTATGGCAAGTTTGCTGAATATGCTAACACTCTTGCTGCCATGGCCAAAGAAAGAGGCCTTCAACCAATGGCCTTCAACGATGGTTTCTACTACGAGGACAAGGACGATGTTGAGTTTGACAAGGATGTCATCATCTCTTACTGGTCTAAAGGATGGTGGGGCTACAACCTTGCATCTCCTCAGTACCTTGCAAGTAAAGGCTATAAATTCCTTAATACCAACGGAGACTGGTACTACATTCTCGGTCAAAAACCAGAAGATGGTGGTGGCTTCCTCAAAAAAGCTCTCGAAAATACCGAGAAAACTCCATTTAATCAACTAGCATCAACTAAATACCCTGAAGTTGACCTTCCTACTATTGGTAGTATGCTTGCTATCTGGGCAGATAGACCAAGTGCAGAATACAAGGAAGAAGAAATCTTTGAACTCATGACTGCTTTTGCAGATCATAACAAAGACTACTTCCGCGCTAACTACAACGCACTCCGCGAGGAGCTTGCTCAAATCCCTGCAAACTTGGATGGATACAGCAAGGAAAGCTTGGACGCCCTAAATGCAGCTAAAGAGACTCTCAACTACAACCTCAACCGTAGCAAACAAGCCGAGTTAGACGCTCTCGTAGCCAAACTCAAGGCAGCCCGCCTAGGCCTCAAACCAGCAGCAACTCACTCAGGAAGCCTCGATGAAAACGAACTAGCTGCCAACGTTGAAACCAAACCTGAACTCATCACAAGAGCAGAAAAGATTCCTTTTGAGATTATCAAAAAAGAAAATCCGAACCTCCCGGCTAAGCAAGAAAAGATTGTCACACCAGGTGTAGATGGCGAACGCACTCATTACATCTCTGTCCTTAGTGAAAATGGTAAACAAACAGAAACCGTTCTAGATAGCCAAGTAACCAAAGGGCCTGTGACACAAGTGATTGAAATCGGTGCCCCTATTACTCACAAAGGAGATGAAAATGGTAAAGCGACAACTGCAGAAGCAAAACCGAGACTGGATATCCAAGAGGAAGAGATTCCATTCACTACCGTGACACGTGAAAATCCACTCTTGCTCAAAGGGAAGACTCAAGTCGTTACTAAAGGCGCTAACGGTCGTCGCAGCCATTATTACTCTGTGAGCACTAGTGCTGACGGTAAGGAAGTGAAAACTCTTGTAGATAGTCTTGTGACCCAAGAAGCAGTGACCCAAGTTATTGAAGTCGGAACCCTTGTAACCCATGTAGGGGACGAACACGGTCTTGCTCCAGCCGCAGAAACAAAACCAAGACTGGATATCCAAGAGGAAGAAATTCCATTCACTACTGTGACACGTGAAAATCCTCAATTACCAAAAGGACAAACGCAAGTTGTTACTAAAGGAGCTAACGGCCACCGTACTGCCTTCTACTCTGTGAGCACTAGTGCTGATGGAAAAGAAGAAAGAACGCTTGTCAATAGC
Organism: Streptococcus sp. WB01_FAA12; assembly: GCF_012843315.1. Taxonomy (GTDB): domain Bacteria; phylum Bacillota; class Bacilli; order Lactobacillales; family Streptococcaceae; genus Streptococcus. The sequence goes on along the minus strand of NZ_JABAEX010000007.1, from coordinate 34,741 downwards.
GTGGTAACACAGGAAGCGGTCACCCAAGTTGTTGAAGTCGGCACTGCCGTTGAGAAAGCTGAGCAAACTGCACCAACTACTGCCAAAGCAGATGAAAAACAACTCCCTGCAACAGGAAGTCAAGACTCTGCAGCCTTGGTCGCAGCAGGACTCATGGCGACTCTAGCAGCCTACGGACTGACTAAGAGAAAAGAAGACTAAACCTCTTCGACAAGAATACAAAAAAGCGAGATTGAATCTCGCTTTTTTATTTTATGCTTAGTCACCGAGTCCGATACGTTCAAAGATATCATCCACTCGTTTAGTGTAGTATGCAGGGTTGAAGATTTCGTCAATTTCATCTTGAGTGAGGCGTGAAGTTACTTCTGGATCTGCTTCCAGAAGCGGTTTGAAGTCTACTTGGTTATCCCAAGAGTAGGCTGTTTTTGGTTGCACCAAGTCATAGGCTTGCTCACGAGTCATCCCTTTTTCAATCAAGGTCAACATCGCACGTTGACTAAAGATAAGACCAAACGTAGAATTCATGTTGCGGATCATGTTTTCTGGGAAGACCGTCAAGTTCTTGACGATATTTCCAAAACGGTTGAGCATGTAGTCGATCAAAATGGTCGTATCTGGTGTGATGATACGCTCAGCTGACGAGTGAGAGATATCACGTTCGTGCCAAAGAGCCACATTTTCATAGGCTGTCACCATGTGACCACGGATAACACGCGCCAGACCTGTCATGTTTTCAGAACCGATAGGATTGCGTTTGTGAGGCATTGCTGAAGAACCTTTTTGACCTTTAGCAAAGAACTCTTCCACTTCACGTTGTTCAGATTTTTGCAGACCACGGATTTCAGTAGCCATACGCTCGATAGAAGTTGCGATGCTAGCAAGAACTGCAAAGTACTCAGCGTGAAGGTCACGAGGAAGCACCTGTGTAGAGATTTCTTGAGCACGAATACCCAATTTGTCGCAGACATATTGCTCTACGAATGGTGGAATGTTGGCAAAGTTACCAACCGCACCAGAAATCTTACCAGCTTCCACTCCAGCAGCTGCATGCTCGAAACGCTCGATGTTGCGCTTCATTTCGCTGTACCAAGTCGCCAATTTAAGACCAAAAGTTGTAGGCTCAGCGTGCACACCGTGGGTACGACCCATCATGATGGTGAACTTGTGCTCCTTAGCCTTATCAGCGATGATGTTGGTGAAATTTTCAAGGTCACGACGGATGATATCGTTGGCTTGCTTGTAGAGGTAACCGTAGGCCGTGTCCACCACGTCGGTAGAAGTCAAACCATAGTGGACCCACTTGCGCTCCTCACCAAGAGTCTCAGAAACCGCACGCGTGAAAGCCACCACATCGTGGCGAGTCTCCTGCTCAATCTCCAAAATACGGTCGATGTCAAAGTCCGCCTTCTCGCGAATCAAAGCCACATCTTCCTTAGGGATTTCCCCCAACTCAGCCCATGCCTCGTCAGCCAAGATTTCCACCTCAAGCCAAGCACGGTATTTATTTTCTTCACTCCAAATGTTCGCCATCTCAGGGCGAGAGTAACGGTTGATCATGGTTGTTTCTCCTATAATTTTATCTGCCTGATAGTAATGATGAAATAACTCCACCTAAAGTTCCTGATATTATATCTTTAATAAACTGTTGATTGAAAAATGATGCATTTTCTTTAACAATTACAGTAAATTCAGATTCACTATTTTTGTCAGTTGCAGCAAGTAAGTCCTTTAAAATTTCGACAGATTGCTCAGATAGAACAGAAGCATTGTTAAGAATCTGTTGAAGTTGTTTAGAAAGTTCCGACCACGGAAATTCAACATTCATATTAGATTTTTCTAAAATAGAATCCGTAACAATATTTGAGTTAACATTGTTGTCCCCATTAAATGTGACATTATTACCTGAACCAAAATCATTTCCAACTACATTATCATTACCTGATACAGTTGTTTTATATGAGCCTGTTTCAAAAATATTTTGTTCCCCACCAATTTGTTGATGTTTTATATCAATAAAAGTGATCTGATTTTTATCACCAAAAGATTTTTTAATTACTTCATATACTTTGTCTCGAAATATTTCTTCCTTAAAAAACAAATAAGAATTTTTGCTAGACCCTAAATTGAACTCTATGTAATATTTTGTTTTAAGATATTTCTCATAACGGTTATATACAATATAAATGTACAAAGCCAAAAAAGTAATCGGAATGATATTTGGGATAAAATCTATCGGAAACATTATTAACATAATAGCTGCAAAAGCTATTTCTTTCAAAGAAATTCTAAATGCCAATGTTGCTTTTGTCATCATAGAAATATTGTCTATCTGAATAACATCATTTTGAGTAGCTATTGCATGTTCCTTTATGCTAAGAGTATCCGTTTCAATAGTATTATTTTCGTTATTAAATAAATCTAAAATCATTATTCTTCTCTCTCCTCAAACTCTTCTTTTCCAATAAACACAGATGGATAGTGTGGTAAACTACTAAGGTTAGTATCCAACGGTACATCATAGATAACTAAATAGTTTTCTGGGTACTGAGCCACTAGCTCTTCATATTTGGTTTTCACTTTTTCGTAATCACCACTAGCATACAAGACTTCGACGACTGCTCCAGTATTATCCTTTTCAACAAATGCATTTACGATTATTTGAATCATAGATTTCTCCTAAAAATCAATCCCTTTCCCAAACTCATCCACACTATCCGGCACATCACTAAACAAAGTCACATGTCCCATCTTGCGGTTGTGCTTTGCTTCTATTTTACCATACATGTGGAGGTGGGCGCTTGGATTTTCTGTGACATATTTTTCAGCGGCCTCGACATGCTGGCCGAGAACATTGAGCATGACGGCAGGTGCATGTAATTTAATTTCTGGCAATGATGCTCCGAGAACACCTAAGATATGGGTATCAAACTGGGAGAAATCACAGGCTTCGATCGAATAGTGGCCTGAGTTGTGTGGACGTGGCGCAATTTCGTTGACAATGATGTCATCAGCTGTCGCAAACATTTCCACACATAGGGTTCCAGACAAGTTCAGTTGTTCTGCGATTTGCACTGCCATTGCTTTGGCTTTCTCAGCTAGACTATCAGAAATGCGAGCTGGTACGATGGTCTTAGACAGGATGTTGTTGCGGTGGATATTTTCCTGAACTGGGAAAACCGTAACATCCTTGCCATTTCCTGACACGATAACCGAAAGCTCCAGGTCAAAGTTGACGAATTCTTCCAAGACGCAGTCTGCTGAGTCGGCTAGTGCACGGGCTTCTTCCAAGTCTGCTTCTGAGCGAATGACCTTTTGCCCATGTCCATCATAGCCACCTGTCGCAGTCTTGAGGACATAGTTTTTAGATAGATCAATGTCTGCCAAGTCTTGACTTGAAGTCACGACCTTGTATGGTGCTACGATGACTTGAGCCTTGTTTGACAAAAAGTCCTTTTCAAAAATGCGATTTTGGGAGATGCGAAGCAGGTCTGTTCCTTGAGGAAGCTGACCATCCTTGATAACAGCATCCAAACCGTTGGCATCGACATTTTCAAACTCATAGGTCAGGACATCGCAACGCTCAGCCAACTGACGGAGGGCATCCACATCGTTATAAGGAGCCATGATGATTTCTGCCACACGAGAAGCTGGGCAATCCGCCGCAGGATCCAGCGCGATGACCTTGTGCCCCATGTAGATAGCAGAAATGGCCATCATCTGCCCCAGCTGACCGCCACCGATAATTCCGATTGTTTTAGATGAGCTCATTTGTAGACTCCTCTGCGATTTTTCCTTGTTCTTCTGCAAAATTTGCCAAAGCTGTCGCGATAGCCTGATCCTCTACTGACAGGAGACGGAGGGCAAAGAGGGCAGCGTTTGTCGCTCCTGCTTCACCGATAGCCATAGTTGCGACTGGTACGCCACCCGGCATCTGAACGATAGAGTAGAGCGAGTCCACGCCACTAAGAGCACGTGATTTGACTGGTACACCAATGACAGGAAGGGTTGTTTTGGCAGCTACCATACCTGGCAAATGGGCTGCGCCACCCGCACCAGCGATGATGACCTTGATGCCACGGCTACGTGCTTCTTCCGCATGTTTGAACATGAGGTCTGGTGTACGGTGTGCGGAAACAACTTTCTTTTCGTAGGCTACACCGAAACGGTCTAGGACTTCGGCGGTTTTTTGCATGGTAGCCCAGTCGGATTTGGAGCCCATGATGATGGAAATTACTGGTTTCATTTTTAATCCTTTTTCTTCCTTTTTTGATAATGGTCTTAGGTGGTGGGGACGGAAGCAAACCTTCGGTTTCATTCCTAAACTTTGAGCCTAAGGTCTCAAAGTTTCCCCCGACCAGAACAAGTTCTGTTCTGGTCTTTTCACCATGGCGACCATTATCGTGTTTGGCGACTGCGTCGCGTTATTCTTATATCTTTACTTAATTGCCTTGCTTCCGATATCTGTTCGGTAAAAGAGGCCTTCTGTGTTTTGTTTGTCAAGTTCCTTGTAGATAGTGTCTTGGGCTTCTTTGACGGTGTCTGCTGTGGTGACGAGCATATAGACACGTCCTCCGTTTGAGAGCAGTGCTCTGCTATTTCCTGCAAACTTAGCCCCTGCATAGTAGGTGATGATGTCGCCATCAGTTTTGACTGGCAACTTGACACCTTTTTCATAGTCTAGCGGGTAGCCATTGGATGCGACAACCACACCCAGAGTCACACCCTTGTCCGTCCAAGTGATGTTGGGCTCCTTGCCATCGAGGATATCCGTAATATTTTGCGCAAGGTCAGATGTCAAGCGAGGTAAGATGATTTGCGTTTCAGGATCTCCGAAGCGAGCGTTAAACTCGATAACCTTGGGTCCATCAGCTGTCAAGATAAGCCCTGCGTAAAGAACACCCAGATAAGGGCGACCTTCCTGAATCATGCCCTCAAGGACTGGCTTGACAATGGTGTCAACCGCTGTGGCAACCACGCTCTCTGGCAAGTGAGGAACTGGCGCATAAGCACCCATCCCACCAGTGTTAGGCCCCTTGTCGCCATCATAGGCACGTTTGTGATCCTGAGCCGTTGGCATGATGTAGAATTTGTCGCCATTGACAAAGGCAAAGAGAGAGAACTCCTCACCATCGAGGAATTCCTCGATAACCACACGCGCACCTGAGTCCCCGAATTTATTGTCCAAAAGCATCTCATGAGCTGCTTCGACCGCTTGCTCGACTGTCTCAGCAACAACCACACCCTTGCCTAGAGCTAGGCCGTCCGCCTTGACCACTATAGGCGCCCCTTGCTTCTCGATGTAGGCTTTGGCTTCCTCAAAGTCGGAAAATGTGCCATAGGCTGCTGTCGGAACGCCGTACTTGACCATGATTTCCTTGGCAAAGTCCTTGGACCATTCCAGCTCCGCCGCAGCCCTATTCGGACCAAAGGCCTTGAGACCAGCTTGGTTAAAATCATCCACAATCCCAGCAGCCAGGGCATCATCTGGACCGATGAAGGTCCAAGCAATATCGTTGGCTTTTGCAAACTCAATCAATTTAGAATGTTCGGAAATAGAGATGTCCACCAATTCCAGACCATCTAGAGTCATCCCGTCATTCCCAGGAGCTACAAAGACTTTTTCAACTTCTTTTGATTCAAGCAACTTCTTAGCAATGGCATGTTCACGACCACCCGAACCGACAACTAACAGCTTCATCTTACAACCTCTTTTGCGAATTATTTACTAATATTATATCACAAACGTTCGTTTTAATCTTGTTCCACTCCGCGTTTTAGATAAAAAAAGGAAAGAAACTGTTTTCTTCCCTTTTGTCTTCTTAATGTCTAAAATGTCTCACTCCTGTGAAAACCATGGTCAAGCCGTATTTATCCGCAGCTTCGATGGATTCTTGGTCACGGACTGATCCTCCAGGCTGTATGATGGCTTTAATGCCTGCTTTGGCGATTTCTTCCACGTTATCCGCGAATGGGAAGAAGGCATCTGAAGCAAGGACAGCACTATCAAGGCGGTCTTTAGCTTGTTCAATGGCGATACGCACAGAGGCCACACGGTTGGTTTGACCTGGACCAACGCCAAGTGTCATGTGGTCGTTGGTTACGATGATTCCGTTTGATTTGACGTACTTGATAGCCTTCCAAGCGAACTCAAGAGCAGTTGCTTCTGTCTCGGTTGGCTGGCGTTTGGTCACCACTTGCCAGTCAGTCGGGCTTTCTTTGACCACGTCTTGGTTTTGCACAAGAAGTCCACCAACCACACCTGTGTATTCTGCTTCCACTTCGCTGGCATCTTGAGCGTCGAATGGCAAGGCAAGGATGCGCAAGTTTTTCTTTTTATTGGTCAAAATGGCTAGCGCTTCATCGGTATAGCTCGGTGCGATGATGATCTCGAGGAAAACGCCGTGCATCTTCTCAGCAGTCGCAGCATCCACCTCACGGTTGAGGACGACAATTCCACCGAAGATAGACACTGGATCAGACTTATAAGCGTAGTCCCAAGCAGTCTCGATGTCATCAGCCTGACCGATACCACATGGGTTCATGTGTTTGAGAGCCACAACGGTTGGACGGTCTTTGAAGTCACGGATAATACGAATGGCAGCATCCGCATCACGGATATTGTTGAAGGACAATTCCTTACCGTTGAGCTGTTTTGCTGAAGCGATGGAGTAATCCGTTGGCAAGGCTTTCTGGTAAAAGTCTGCATCTTGTTGAGGGTTTTCACCGTAACGCATTGGTTGCTTGAGATCATAGGTCAAAGTGAGTTTTTCTGGCTTGCTTTCGCCCACTTGAGTTGTGAAGTATTCTGCAATCAAGGCATCATAAGCCGCAGTGTGACGGAAAACCTTGGCTGCCAACCGTTGGCGAGTTTCGTAACTTGTTTCGCCGTTTGCTGACAATTCGTCCAAAACCACAGCATAATCCACTGGGTCTACCACAACTGTCACGCTGGCGTGATTTTTAGCTGCTGAGCGAAGCATAGAAGGACCACCGATATCGATATTCTCCACCGCATCAGCATACGTCACATCTGGTTTGAGAATGGTTTCCTTGAAAGGATAGAGATTGACCACTACAAGGTCAATGAGCTCGATTTGATTGTCCTTTGCCGCCTCAAGGTGGCTATCTAGATCACGACGAGCGAGGAGACCACCGTGGATATTTGGGTGAAGGGTCTTGACACGGCCGTCCATCATTTCTGGGAAACCAGTCACATCATCGATCGCAATGGTCTCCACCTCAGCATTATCAAGGGTAACCTTTGTCCCACCTGTTGAGATAATCTCCCAACCAAGTTTTTTAAGTTCTTGGGCAAATTCAACAATGCCCGCTTTGTCTGAGACGCTGATTAAGGCGCGTTTAGTCATGTTATTTCCTTTCATTTACTTATCCAACAATTCTCTAATAACCTCTGGATACAACTTGTACTCTGCCTCATGAATGCGAGCTTCAAAACTGGCAATGGTATCATCAGCTAGTCGTGGTACGCGTACTTGTTTGATGACCTTTCCTGTATCCACACCCGAATCCACCCAGTGAATGGTCACGCCACTCTCAGCGACACCAGCATTCCAAGCGTCCTCAATCCCATGAGCTCCTGGAAATTCTGGCAAGTAGGCTGGATGGATATTGATGATTCGACCTTCATAAGCTGCCAATAAGGTTGGCCCAACGATTTTCATGTAGCCTGCTAGACAAACCAAGTCAATCTGGTGTTCTTCCAAGAGTTCGACAAGAGCTGCTTCGTAGTCTGCCTTGTTCTCAAACTCCTTGAGTTCAAAAGCATAGGACAGGACGCCGAGCTTTTCTGCACGCTCGAGCACATAGGCGTCACGATGGTCTGAAAAGACAAACTCCACCGGAAATTCTTCGGCAATCACCTGAAAATTTGAGCCATTACCAGAGGCAAAAACCGCTATTTTTTTCATTTGATGATGACACTTTCGTTTTCTTTCTTGACGATGCGACCAATTTCATAGACTGGTTCATCCAGCAATTCTTTGACACGACCTACATTTTCAGGGCTAACTGCCAGCATGAGTCCCACACCCATATTGAAGATTTCAAACATTTCTTCATGCTTGATCTGACCGTATTTTTCAAGGGCTTTGAAAATTGGAAGAACTGGAACCTTGCTTTCCTCAATCTCAGCAGCCAAGTCAGCTACAAACATGCGTGGGACATTCTCAACAAAGCCACCACCTGTGATGTGGGCAATTCCATTGACCAACCCTTCCTTGATGAGTGGCAAGACAGCCTTGACATAGATACGAGTTGGCTCAAGAAGAACCTCCTTGAGTTTCTTGCCTTCCAATTCTGGTAAAACTTCCTCACCTGTATAGTCCGCAAAGACACGACGAACGAGCGAGTAACCATTTGAGTGAATACCACTTGAAGCAAGTCCGAGAAGAACATCACCTTCTGTCACCTTTGAGCCGTCAATAATTTGAGATTTTTCAGCCACACCGACCGCAAAACCAGCCAAGTCATAGTCATCTTCACCATACATACCCGGCATTTCAGCTGTTTCCCCACCGATGAGAGCAGCGCCTGCCTGCACACAGCCTTCTGCCACACCAGCAACCACTTGTTCTAGTTTAGCTGGTTCATTTTTACCAGTCGCGACGTAGTCAAGGAAGTAAAGAGGCTCCGCACCTGCAGCGATGATATCATTGACACACATGGCAACACAGTCCTGCCCAATCGTGTCATGCTTGTCGTACTTGATAGCCAACATGAGCTTGGTTCCGACACCGTCAGTCCCTGAAATCAATACGGGCTCTTTGACACCTGTTTTTGAGAGGTCAAACATGCCACCAAAGCCACCCAGAGCTCCCATGACACCTGCACGCTCCGTACGAGCCACGTGCTTTTTGATCCGTTCAACAACTTCATAACCCGCTTCAACATCCACACCGGATTGCGCATAAGCATTTTTATTTGTCATTTGTTTATTCCTTTCCTTTAATGGAAAATCGTTATCCGCCTATTTGTAAAAACTGGTCTTTTCTTCCAAACTTCTACGATATTCTTCCTCATAGTCGTAGAGAGGCGTTGGGTAGTCACCGTCAAAGTAAGCGACACAGAGACCGCCATTTGGCGCATCTGTTTCAATCCCGATAGAATCAATCAAGCCATCAATCGAAAGATAGGTCAGACTATCTGCTCCAATGATTTGGCAGGTTTCTTCGACCGTATGATTGGCAGCAATCAACTCCTGACGCGTCTGGATATCAATCCCGTAGAAACATGGATAAGCTAGTGCAGGACTTCCAATAGCAACGTGAACCTCAGACGCACCTGCTTCTTTCAATAGCTGAACAATGCGACGAGAGGTTGTCCCACGGACAATGGAATCATCAATCATGACGACACGTTTGCCTTTGACAACGCCTGAAACAGCAGACAGTTTCATCCGTACCCCTTGCTCCCGCAACTCTTGAGTCGGTTGGATAAAGGTACGTTGCGTGTATTGGTTTTTGATCAGTCCCATTTCGTTTGGCAGACCGGATTCTTCCGCAAATCCCATAGCTGCGCTCAGCGAGGAATTTGGTACACCAACCACGATGTCCGCTTCGTGCTTAAATTCACGCGCCAATTGGGCTCCCATACGTTTCCGTGCCGTATGGACATTGACACCATGGATATTGGAGTCAGGGCGGGCAAAGTAGATATACTCCATAGAGCAGATTGCCAGCTGGGTATCATTCGTATAACTATCATACTGGATGCCATTGTCATCAATAATAACAATCTCTCCTGGTTTCACATCTCGAATCCACTCTGCTCGGATCACTTCAAAAGCACAGGTTTCAGAGGAAACAACCACCGCTCCGTTTGCCATTTTCCCGATAGAAAGCGGACGGAAGCCATTAGGATCAAGGGCCGCAATCAATTTATCCTCAAACAGCAAGATATAAGCAAAACCGCCTTTGACAAGACTGAGCGCCTCCTTGATTTTGCCCATCAAACTAGGATTATGACTACGGCGAATCAGATGAGCCAAGATTTCCGAATCGGAAGTCGAACTGAAAATCGCACCTCTTTGTTCCAATTCTTTTTTGAGCGACGACGCGTTGGTCAGATTCCCATTATGAGCCAACCCAAACTGCATATCATGAAAGCGAAAAATGAAAGGTTGGATATTATCGGCAGAAGCTTCTCCAGCAGTTGCATAACGCACATGCCCAATGGCAGCCGTTCCTGTTAGTTTGTCCAATTTAGTAGGATTTTTGAAAACTTCTGATAGAAGCCCCATATCACGATGGCGCTTCAATTTCCCTTGGTCATTGGAGAGGATTCCTGCCCCCTCCTGACCACGGTGCTGAAGACTGTGGAGGCCAAAATAGGTCAATTTGGCAGCATCTGGATGCCCCCAAATACCAAAAACGCCACATTCTTCATTAAGAGATTTTACTTCGTATGTCATTTTTTATACCTTTTATTTCCCTGTGAAATAACGCACAGCTGACGCGAATAGGTGCTGGTCTTTATTTCCTGGGATGTTTTGGAAGAGACCGTCTTCATAACGTTCTGAGTGACCCATCTTACCAATAATTTGGCCGTTCTTGCTGGTAATTCCTTCAATGGCATGGACAGAACCATTTGGGTTGTACTTAGAGTCCATACTTGGTTTGCCGTCAAAGTCAACGTATTGGCTGAAAATTTGTCCATTGTCACGGAGTTCAGCGAATTCCTCAGCCGTCACGACAAATTTCCCTTCACCGTGCGAAACAGGAATAGCGTGGATATCGCCCACTTGCACTCCGGCAAGCCACGGTGAATTTGTATTAGCAATCCGAGTTTCCACCATCTTGGCCATGTGCTGGTTAGCATCATTGTAGAAGAGGGTTGGGCTAGTACTGCTGGCATCCTCGAAGTTCCCGTATGGAAGAAGACCTGATTTTACAAGGGCTTGGAATCCATTACAGATACCGATAATCAAGCCACCACGAGCGATAAAGCTATCAATAGCTACACGCACTTTTTCATTGAGAAGGATGTTGACAATAAACTTAGCTGATCCATCTGGCTCATCTGCAGCTGAGAAACCACCCGCGAAGAAAAGGATATTAGCCTTGCCGATATTGTCAACCATGGTTTCAACTGACTTGACAATAGCCTCTTCATTCAAGGTCACGAATGGCACCAAGTTAACCTCTGCACCTTCTTTTTCAAAGGCCTTGGCTGAGTCATATTCTGAGTTGGTTCCTGGGAATACTGGGATATAAACCACAGGTTTTTCAATAGTTTCTTTAGCTTTAATGACTGTCTCAGAAGAGATAGCTGGCACTGCTTCCAGTTCAGTTGCTTGAGCAAATTCAGTTGGGTAAACTTCTTCCAGTTTTCCTTGGAAGGCACTGTCAAGTTTCTGTCCATCTAGCTTCACACCGTTGACAAGCAGTGTAAAGTTGGCACTTGTTTGTCCAATCTTCTCCACTCCAGCGATTTCTTCAGGAGATGTGAAGACAAATCCGCCTAATTGAGCTGTCAAAGAACTTGCAAGTTCAGACAAGATAACCTCTGCACCAATATGATTTCCAAAGGTAGCAAGAGCCAAACTTTCAATAACACCACCATATTTAACAGCTGAAGCTGCCGTCACTTTGTGAGCTTTTTGAAGGGCTTCAAACTGAGCAAAGTTTTGCTTAATCAAGTCAAAATCAATCTCTGTAGAGAGAGCTTGACCTGGGATGTAGTAGATGTTTTCACCAGCAGCCTTGAACTCAGGAGAGAGCACCTTCCGGCTATCTGCCGTTGTCACCCCAAAGGCAACCAAGGTTGGTGGCACTGTCAATTCTTCAAAAGTACCAGACATAGAGTCCTTACCACCGATAGATGGCAAGCCAAGCTGGATTTGTGCTTCGATAGAACCTAGGAGAGCCGCTACTGGCTGACCAAAACGCTCTGCCTGTTTGTCCATGCGCTCGAAATATTCTTGGTAAGAGAAGCGAGACTTGGACCAGTTGGCACCAGTAGCAACCAAACGAGCAGTTGCTTCGATAACCGCATAAGCAGCACCGTGGTATGGAGACCATTCTGCCACGTAAGGGTTGAATCCTTGGGCCATGACTGACGCAGTGTGAGTCACACCATGTTGAACGGGCAATTTTTGCACAGAAGCCTCAGTTGGTGTGAGTTGATAGCGACCGCCAAGTGGGTGGTTGACAGTTGAACGACCGACAGAGCTATCAAAGATAGTCTGCAAGCCTTTTTGACTCGCATGGTTCAAGTCAGATAGAACCGCAAGAGTATCCGCTTCAAGGGTTTCAACGCTTGTCTTGCGCTCTTCTGGGAGTTTAACATCCTTGTCCACAACCTTGGCATCTACGACCACGCGCACACCATTAGTATCAAGGAAACGGCGTTCCAAGTCGACAATGATTTCACCATTCCAGTGCATGACTAGATTTGGTTTTTCAGTCACTGTAGCAACCACAACAGCGTCAATATTCTCTTTGTTACATTCGGCAACGAAGGCGTCTACGTCCTCAGGACGAACCACCACAGCCATCCGTTCTTGTGATTCAGAGATGGCAATTTCTGTACCATTCAAACCTTGGTATTTAAGAGGAACCTTGTTGAGGTCGATTTCAAGACCGTCTGCCAATTCACCGATGGCTACACAGACACCACCAGCACCAAAGTCGTTGGATTTCTTGATAAGACGAGTGACATCGCCATTACGGAAGAGGCGCTGAATCTTGCGTTCTTCGATAGCATTCCCTTTTTGAACCTCAGCACCAGCAGTCTCTACAGACTCAACTGTTTGAACCTTAGAAGAACCCGTCGCACCACCGACTCCATCACGCCCAGTCTTACCACCGAGCAAGATAATCACATCGCCCGCTTCAGGTTTTTCACGGACAACGTTGCCCTTGGGAGCAGCACCAACAACGGCACCAAGCTCCATACGTTTGGCTACAAAGCCCGGATGGAAGTACTCACGAACATAGGTCGTCGCAAGACCAATCTGATTCCCGTAAGAAGAATAACCATGAGCCGCTGTTTTAGAAATGACTTGTTGTGGCAATTTACCAGCACGCGTTTCCGAAATCGGCGCTGTAATGTCACCTGCACCTGAGATACGCATGGCTTGGTAAACGTAGGAACGACCTGATAATGGGTCACGAATGGCACCACCGATACAAGTAGCCGCTCCACCAAATGGTTCGATTTCAGTTGGATGATTGTGGGTTTCATTCTTGAACATGAGGAGCCACGGTTCCTTGACACCATCAACATCCACTTCAATTTCAACAGAGCAGGCATTGATCTCATCAGACACTTCCATGTCGTCCAAACGCCCATTGGCACGTTCGTAACGACCGAAAATAGTGGCCATATCCATCAAGGTTTGTGGTTTCTCCGAACGTCCCAACTCATCACGCATGGCAATATACTTTTCATAAGTCGCCTGCAACTGCTTTTGGAATTTAGAAGCTGAGAAATCAATGTGTTTCAACTCGGTCTCAAAAGTCGTGTGACGACAGTGGTCAGACCAGTAAGTGTCCAAAACCTTAAGCTCTGTTTCCGTCGGCACTCGCCCGATTGACTTGAAATAGTCTTGGATAAAGAGCAAATCGTCCACTTCCATAGCCATCCCTTGCTCTGCCTTGTAGCGGGCAAAGTCTTCTGCCGTATAGCTTTCAAAGAAAGTCAATTTAGGAATGGTCTTGTCTGACTCTGAAAATTCCTGCTTGGCAATTCCTGTCGTGATGTCCTTGAAACGAGAATCCACTGGGTTGAGCAAATAGTTTTTGACCGCTTCCAACTCAGTCGCATCAATATCTTTATTAACCAAGTAAAGTTGGGCTGTGTTGACCGTCACATCACTTGAACTTCCCAGCAAAAGCAAGGCTTCCTGTGAAGAAGCCGCACGTTGGTCAAACTGTCCTGGTAGACTTTCAATGGCAAAGAAAGCATAATTGGCAAGATCCGCTTGCACGGCTGATTCATCCAAGACATGATCCGTCACCTGCTCAGAGAAGATGTGTTTTTCCGCAGGTGCAAACAAGGCCTCTGCCAAATCAAAGACATCATAAACTTGCACAATGCGAATACTTTTCAGGGTTGAAAGTCCCAAGTTGTGCTGGAGTTCTCTTACCAAACTCTCTGACTTAACCTGAAAATCGGCCTTTTTTTCAACAAAAATACGTTTATTCATCAATTCTTATTCCTTTATTTCAGCTCTTGCAATGTTCCCAACGACCTTGAGAGTATTGCAAACAGATTATTTCAAACCCTGCAACTTTTCCCAGACAACTTCGTAAACATCTGTCAGTTCTCCCAAGCCTCGACGGAAAACATCCTTGTCCATGTGATTGCCATCCGCATCCCACAAACGGCAGTTATCTGGTGAAAATTCGTCTGCCAAGATAATCTTGCCATCCTTGTCAAAACCAAACTCTAGCTTAAAGTCAATCAATTTAAGGCCAATCTCAGCAAACCAAGCTTTCAAAAGTTCATTGATACGACGCGTTTCTTCCTTCAAGTAAGCAATCTGCTGGTCATCCGCAATTTTAAGGAATTTCACATGCTCGTCATTGATAAAGGGATCATCCAAATCATCGTTTTTATAGTAAAATTCAACAATCGGAGTCTCCAAGGCGATGCCCTCATCCACACCAAAACGTTTTGAAAATGAACCAGCCGTGTAGTTGCGAAGCACAACTTCTAGAGGAATAATCTCAACCTTTTTATTGAGTTGTTCCGTGCCCGAAATTTTCTCCACAAAGTGAGTCGCTACACCTGCCGCATTTAACTTCTCAAAAATAAAAGATGAAATCTGATTATTTAACACTCCCTTGCCCGCAATCTGCTCCTTCTTGACACCATTGAAGGCAGTTGCCTGGTCCTTGTAAGTTGAAATAATGAGATTTTCATCCTCAGTTGTATAGATATCCTTGGCTTTTCCCGAATAGATCAATTCTTTTGACATGTTAAAGTTCGCCTTTCGTATTTCTTTACTTCATTTTACTACAAAACAGCAAGAATAGCAAGAATTTGCGAACAAATAGGAAGGTGTCCATTTTTAACATTAAGAAAAACTGTAAAATCAAAACATTTTACAGTTTTAAAAGTATAATATTGCATTAAAAACAAACATTATTCTCTGTTCAAAAATTGATCCCAATAATAGCGGAAATAACTTTTCTTTCCTGTGATTAGTGTCAAACGTCCTTCTGAACCGTAGCGAAGCCTTTCTGCCTGTTCAGGAGTCAGACTGGTCTCCGCCTCTATCTTAAAGAAATTTCCCTTTTCAGTCTTAGTAGCTGTCGCATCAATATTCGTAATCGCAGAAACAAGAACAAGTTCTTTGTTGGCATCCTTGCTTGTAGTAAAGCGAACAGAATCACCTACTTTTAGCCTTGCAACATCTTTTGAACTGAGATAGGCTGTGAGTTTGGTTTTGCCTTCTCTTTCTAAGGCCGGGTACAGTTGGGCTAGCAGGGTTCCTTCTGCAACCATGGTAGAATCACTGGTTTCAGGATTAAGGTGAAGCACCCCATCCTCACTTGCTGTAATTTTCCCCTTGTCCAGCAGACTTCCTTGGACTTTCTTACCCGACTCTGCCTCCAAAATTTTCTGATCCAAAAGAGTTAATTCCTGGCCGACTTTGACTAGCTGCTGAGACTTGAGGGATTCAAGTTGACTATCCAGTCCCGTTGCGTAGGCTTGTTGAGCTCCAGATCCCGCATACTGCACACGATAAGTAGCTAAACTAGACTCTAGCTGGGTAATTTGTGCATCCACCTGTGCAATAACTTGCGATTTGGATTGCGGATCTTCTCCAGCTTGGTTTTTATAGGTCTGATAAAAAGAGTAGGCCGCATTTTGACTATCCAGTTGAGCTCCTGTTTCAATCGCCGACTTAGCTGTTTTGTAATCTCGAATTTTATCCTGCGTTTGGCTGATAAGATTGCCAATCTCGGCCTGACTCTGACTTGCTGCCGCATTTTGAGAGGAGATGCTGGCATTTTGCTGAGAAACATTACTCCTAAGACTACTAGCTTGGCTGAGATAGTCTCGAAACATCTCCTGATAACCAAACTTATCCGCCTCTGGAAATTGATCAGTCCCCTCTTTCAAACTGGATTGCAAATAACCCAACTGCTTTTTTTGATCCTTAAACATCTCCAACTGACTGGTGTATGCTTCAACCTGAACGGTTTCCGCCCCTTGCTGGTACTGAACGAGGAGATCCCCCTGCTTGACTAGTTTGTTTTCTTCTAGATAATTTGCCACAATGCGTTGATTACTAGTCGACTGGATATTGGCAATGATCCGACTAGGTTCGACAGTCGCTCTGGTAGACAAACTAATCTCCTTCTCTGCAAAAACTGCAAATCCAAGTAAAAACACGAGCAGAAGTGACATAGGTAAAATCACCCGACTGGAAAAATTATGGTAACGACGATGGTAAAACTCTGCGCTTTCTAAAAATTCTGGTTTCATCTTCTCCTCTTTCTAGCTATTGACCAAATGAGCGTAAAAGCCATCCTGCGCAAGCAAGTCTGCATGGTTGCCTTCTTCGACAATCTTGCCCTGATCCAAGACAACAACCTTCTCTGTCCGCTCAGCAATGGTCAAGCGGTGGGCGATGAAAATCAGGGTTTTGTCTAGTGCCATGAGATTATCCACAATCCGCTTCTCCGTCAAGATATCCAGACTGCTGGTCGCCTCGTCCAATATCAAAACAGGTGCATCCGTTAAAAGAGCACGCGCCAGAGCGATTCGCTGCCGTTGTCCTCCAGAAATTCCAGCTCCGTCCGAAGTCAACTCTGTCTGGTAATTCAATGGCATCCGCTCAATATCTTCCCGAATCTCAGCTAACTCGACCGCCCGTAAGATATCTTCCTGAGTCGTTCCCTCCTTAGCTCCAAGGAGAAGATTCTCCAAAATCGTTCCGTTAAATACATAGGGCTGTTGAGGCAGATAGTTGATATACTGGCGCAAGGCTTTTTTATCAATCTGATTGAGATTGACACCACCCAGACTAATCTCTCCCTGACTAGGGTCGTAGAAATTAACCATCATCTTGGCCAATGTGGTCTTTCCTGATCCTGAAATTCCCACAAAAGCCACTTTAGAACCTTGCGGAATCGTCAAATTGATATCCGACAAAACATCTCGACCGTAACCATACTTGTAGTGAACCTGATTGAAAGTCATATCTCCCTTCATCATGCTCAAATCCTCGACCGTTTTCTTCTCCTCAAACTCCGAAGCTACTAGATACACTTCATTTAAACGATTATTGGCAACCTGCGCTGTCTGAAGTTTGGTTTGCAGGTTGATGATATTTTCCAAAGGATTGGAAAAGTAAACAAGCAAAGTATTATAGGTAATCAGCTGGCCCAAACTCATCTTGCCATCCATGACGAGCACTGCTCCCATCCAGAGAACGGCAACATTGAGCAGGAGCTGGGCAACTTTTTTCAGAGCCTTTTGCTGGCTTTCTGCCCGACTATAGGTAAAGGATTTTTTCAGATAAGCTACAAATTCCTTGTCAATCTTTTGATAGCGTGAACTTTCACTGGTCAAAGACTTAATGGTCTCAATACCGTTGATGTCCTCGATGATAGAAGAAGACAGAACCGCATTAGCTTCCATAGTGTCCCGATTCATCTTTTCAAAAGGCTTCATAAAGGCAAAGATAATCACGGTATAAATGGGAAGTGCAAGCAGACTAATGAAAAAGAGCGTTATGTTTTGTGAAAACAAGACAAGCGAGATAATCAAAATCGTCGACACATCCAAAAAGATAGACAGAATGGTCGACGCCAACGCATCGATGATACTATTGGCATCTGTAAAACGAGACACGATTTCTCCTGTCCTGCGTGTCGCGAAAAAGGACATCGGCAGGTGAAAAACATGCTTGATGTAGGACAAAATCACGTCAATCGACAAGCGTTGCCCAAGGATCAGTAGGAGATACTCCTGAGCATAAGACAAAATCTGCTGGAGGATATAGACGATGACCAAACCAATAGAAATAATTCCTAGCGTCGAACGCATCTGGTCTGGTACGTAACTGTCAATGATGGACTGAAGGTAGTAGGAACCCACAATATTGATTAAGGTCACCAAGAGTGTCGCTAGGACGATATTGGCAATTAAGCCACGTTGTTTGAATAATATCGGCAAGAAGGATAGGAGTCCCTGTTTTTTCTCCTTATGGGGTTTATAGTCTGGAGATGGCGCCATAAAGAGGCCGACCCCTGTCCATTCTTGCGCAAATCGCTCACGGGAAATCTTGGTCAGCTTGACACCAGGATCTGGATCAGCGATATGGATCGTTTTCTTATCCTGACCTGTCACCACATAGTAGTGGTGCAATTTCCCTTCCTTGAGCACATGAGCCACAAAAGGAAGGCTCAAATCCGACAGATCAAAGAGCGTCATATCCGCCTTGATAGCCCGCGTTTCAAAACCAAGCTCCTCTGCCACCTTTACAAGCCCCAAAGCCGTCGTCCCATCCATGGTCGTCTTGGCCAACTCTCGTAGATGAGCCAAGGAGTAATAACTACCGTAGTAGCCAAAGATCATAGCCAAGGAAGCCACGCCACAATCCATCTGATCCATCTGGGGACGGTAGTGCCTTTTCTTAAATTTCATATCCTTCTCCTTTTTTCTAACAATCTCTTAAAAACTTTGTAAGATTATTTTAACCAAACGAAGAAGAAATAAGGGAATTATTTCTGAAAAAACAATATCCACGCCTAAACAGCACTTTTTGTCAAAGAAAATAGGCAGAACAAGCGTCCTGCCTAGATCATTCAATTACACAGATTTCTTACCTTTCCCACTTCTTTTGTGAATGGTGTATAAAACGATAAACGCAAACACCGGGGGCACCATATAACTATTTTCACTCATTGTTACTTGAAATCCAAGAGTTGCTAGTATCGTAAAGATGAAAATATTCATCAAAAATAGGAAAATGAATACAAGAATAGATTTTAAAATCTTAGTCATTTTCGTCCTCATTGCCTTCTTTAGCCGTTATTTTCCGGATAGTATGGTATTTTACCGCTATGTAAATGATTAAAAGAAGTAGGGATAAGAGAACAAGTCTGAAACTTCCATAAAATTTACACCATACTTTCCTGGCAATAACTTATAGTCCATTAAAACTTGAAGGATAGAAAGCACAATACGTACTAGTAGAAGCCCTCTAATAACATTACTTCTTTTTTAACACACAGACACCTTCCTCACTAAATGCGGATTATGGTTCATTGGTCTAACACTCCAATATTTCTCTTATACTGAAGCTACAGAAATCAGACTCATGTTGTCACCACTTGTCATCTTTTTCTTCACTTCTATAAAGTAAGATAAAGGTCATCAAGAATAATGAAATCGTAGGTATATCATAATATTCAAACCATGTAGGTAGATTTATTTTGTTTATATCAGCTACGATTCTAATAATTAGATAAGCCATCAAGCCAAATAATATAGCGGTCTCTGGCCAAGCTTTTCCTAGTAATTAAACAACTTTCATCTCAAACTCCAATCTGATGGTCAATCAATTCCCAATCGTACTTTCTTTTGTTTTGTACTCGTATCCTACATAAAATAGACCAAGCAGAATTGGATAGGTTTCTGGATAAAACAAGGTATTGATCGGTTTTTTCAAAATCAAATACGTTGCGATGTAGATAATGAGTGATACAATAAAATATCCCTCAGCAAATCCTAATAAGAATTTTTTCATGATAGACTCCTATTCCCCTGACAAGAGTGCTCGAGTTGTTAAAATAGCTCCACCTGTATATACAAAACCTTTTACAAAACCGACTGCCACAGGGATAAGAAGAGGAAAGGCTCCCCCTTGAATTTCCTGCAAGTCCGTATCAGTCATTGTTTCAAATTTTAAAATAGATTTTTCCATATCATCTCCTCCTTCTATTACCATCTACTCGTCATATAATTATAACCTGCAATTCCTGCTGCAGTAATTCCACCAGCAATTTTAGCTGCTGTCACAGGATTAGCAATCATCCAAGCTACAATCGGCCATGCTCCCCCATCCACATCCATCAACTCTTCTTCTGTAAGAGTTACAAAGTTCTGTTCCATTTTGTCAAAGTTTGTCATCTTTTTTCTCCTTTATTTCTATTTTTTAGTTTACGACTTCTAGTCTTTAAGCCATTTTAAAAACCAAATTGGATAAATTACTGAAATCATTTTTTCTCTCCTTCCTTTTTCCTTACCTATCTATTCGAAAAACAATTCGAAAATGAACAACTGTTTCATTTTTATTTTAAAAACCACTTGATGTACCATGGATACAAGATTGGCATGTACATGAACGTTCCTCCTTTTTTCTTTCTCATCTCTTTATTCGCAATTTCTACAAAAAATTTTAACGTTATTCTTTTTTCTGCAAACAAAAAAACAACATGACTTGCATGTTGCTTTTGGCTATATCTTACCTTTAATAGTTCTGACCACATCTGCTACACTTTGCAATTGGTCAATTTCCTCATCGCTGATCTCGATACCAAATTCATCTTCTAGCGTCAAGACAAACTCCATCAAGTCCACTGAGTCTGCATCGAGATCGTCTTTCAAACTCAAAGCCTCTGTCACGACAAAGTCCTCTCCCTGTCGCTCTTGGATAATGTTCACAATACGGTCAAAAATTTCTTTTTCTGTCATCTTTTTATTCTCCTGAAAATTCACGCGCAGTTTGAGCAACTACGTCTGTTTCTAGCATGGTACGAATCTGGCGAATCGTACTGTACACAGCTTTAGCATCACTTGAGCCATGAGTCTTAACAACAGGTGCCTTGACACCAAACAAAACAGCGCCTCCAACATCTGAATAGTTGAGTTGCTTTTTCAAACCTTTAAGGCTATCCTTGAGAAGGAGAGCACCAAGTTTTGCTCGAAGCCCACCACCTGTGATAGCTGTCTTGAGCAAGCCCATGATACCCATGGCTGTCCCTTCAATAGATTTGAGCACAGCGTTTCCCGTGAAACCATCTGCCACAACAACATCCGCAACGCCATTCATCAAATCACGCGCTTCCACGTTTCCGACAAAATTTAAGCTTTCATCAGCTGCTAGCAAGGCATAGGTTTCCTTACGAAGGGGATCTCCCTTGCTGCTTTCTGTTCCGTTGTTGAGCAAACCAACACATGGTTTTGCAATCCCACGAACATTTTTCGCGTAGAAGGAACCTAGGACAGCATATTGATGCAGGTGTTGGGCTGTGTTTTCCGCATTGGCCCCAAGGTCTAGCATGTCAAACCCTTTGCCATCAATGGTCGGCAAGGTAGACATGAGTCCAGGACGGTCGATATTTTTGATGCGACCCACGATGAAGAATCCTGCAGCCAACAAGGCACCTGTATTCCCAGCTGAGAGGACAGCGTCTGCTTCTCCCTCTTTGACTGCCTTGGCTGCTAATACCATGCTAGCATTTTTCTTCTTACGGATAGCTTTTGTCGGCTCATCGTCTGAATCAATTTTCTCATCCGTATGGATAATGCTAACGCGCTCTGTCGCTGTTAGATATTGCTTGATTTTGCTTTCATCTCCATAGAGTTGAACCTCAATATCTGAAAAGTCAGTAAGGGCTTGGTTGACCCCCTCAACGATGGCTTGAGGTGCGTAATCGCCCCCCATAGCATCTACTGCGATTTTTTTCATTTGTCTTCCTCTTTTAGTAATTGTCCCCAGTCTGCTAGGGAATCAATAAATTTCTTTGATTTTAGGTGAATCCCAACATACTCTTCGTAGATTTGGTCTATAAACTTGCGCAAGTCTTGCTTGATTTCAGGCTTGAGCGAAATGGTCTCTAAGGTCTCAAAATCAATGGCTTGAAATTGATTGAGCAGATAAGGGATATTGGGATTTAGATGACAACGTCTCTCATCTTCATGATAATGCTCTGGGCAAAGGCAGGCTCCGTATTTGAAAGAAAAATCAAAGGCCTGACCGACCCGATGGCAAAAGACACACTCGTTAAAATTAAGGCTAAGCCCAAATCGAGCCAAGATTTGAATTTCAAAAATATTGGTCAAAACCTGATAATCTATCCCTGCTTCCATCAACTCCAAAGTCTTTTGCAAAAAAGCAAACAAGGGAGCATCCTGCTGATTGTCCTGCAAACTAGCATCTGCAAGGGCAGCTACATAGGTCGCATAGGCCATGACAAAGAGATCACTATTAATCTTGGGAAAGGTCATCACCTCATGGTAGTCCTCGATGTAGCTAAGGCCGTCATCATTGATTCGCAAGAGAAATCGTGCTAACACCAAGGGCTGAATAACTGGAGCTAGTTTGGACTGGCCAGCGTGTTTGACGAAAAACATGCGCTTGCCCGCCTGCTCGGTAAAGATCTTGACTAGCTTGTCATCCTCACGAAAATTACGATTGTAGAGCACCAAGCCTTGACTCGTGATAGACTGAATCATGCTTCTCTCATGTACTCCTCAAGTCGTTTCATGGCCTCTCTGATCGTTTCCATGCTGGCTGCATAAGACAGGCGCACATAGCCTTCTCCGTAACGCCCAAAGGCGGCACCAGGAATAAAGGCCACGGCTTTCTTCTGGGCAAAATCCTTGAGAAAAGCAAAGGAATCTTGATCGTAACCCGCTGGAATTTTAGCAAAGATATAGAAGGCACCATCTGGTTTGATAATCTCAAAACCAAGAGCAGTCATCTTTTCGATGATATAATCTCGACGCTGGATGTACTCCTTCTTCATAGGCTCTGCGTCGTTTTTACCAGCGGTCAAAGCCTCCACCGCAGCATGTTGAGCCATAGTGTTTGCGGCAGTAACCAAATATTGGTGACTCTTGATTAACTGTGCTGTGAAAGCTGCAGGAGCAAAGATAAAGCCTAAACGCCAACCAGTCATGGCGTGAGACTTAGATAAGCCATTGATAATAATAGCCTGGTCTCTCAGCATAGTTCCCAGAGATACATGGGCTTCGCCTGTATAGGTTAATTCTGAGTAAACCTCATCACAGACAACAAAAATCTCATACTTGCGTAAAACGTCTGCCAAGGCTTCCAACTGCTCCCGACTATAGGTAATTCCTGTCGGATTGGCTGGATAGTTGAGAATAACTGCTTTGAGCTTGTCCCCTTGCTCCAAAATGGCCTTTTCCAACATCTCAGGAGTCAAGACAAAACCATTTTCAGTTGTATCAATCTCGACAATCTCTGCCCCAACTAGATTGACAATCGGCTCATATCCTGGATAGGCAGGAGCTGGCAAGAGCACCTTGTCTCCTTCTTCCAAGATAGCTGTCAAAGTAGCAGATAAAGCCTCTGTCGCTCCGATAGTGACCAAGATTTCATTTTCAGGATTATAATCTAGCTGGTACTTTTCTTTTACAAAGTCGCTAGCAGCCTGGCGCAAGGTCAGTAAACCGCTCATCCCTGTATAGTAGGATTGGTTCTGGTCAATGGCTCGCTTGGCTGCCTCCTTGACATGATCTGGCGTTGTAAAATCAGGTTCCCCCAAGGTCAAACGCAAGACCCCAGGAATCTCTGAAATAGCCTGGTCAAACTGGCGGATCAAGGAAACTTGAATCTTGTCTAACTGTTTATTAAAGCGCTTGGTTAAGTCCATAGATATCCCCCTTGCTTACAGAACATAGTACTATTATACTACAAAAGCTCCCTGACCGCAAAATCCATCTGAAACCCGCATTTTTCACTTTCTGTTTTACTTTTCTTCTCGACAGGACTATAATAATAAGTGCTTATTTTCGGAGGTTTATATGTCATTTTTATCAAAAAATGGAGCAGGAATCTTGGCCTGCCTTCTCATTTCTATCGTATCTTGGTTCCTGGGAGGATTTTTCCCCGTCGTGGGCGCACCTGTCTTTGCAATTTTTGCTGGAATGCTCCTCCACCCCTGGCTCTCACCCTACAAACAACTAGATGCAGGTTTGACCTTTAGTTCCAAAAAATTACTCCAGTATGCCGTTATCTTACTCGGTTTTGGTCTCAATATCTCGCAAGTCTTTGCAGTTGGACAAACTTCACTCCCTGTCATCCTTTCCACCATTTCGATTTCCTTAATCGTTGCCTACCTCTTCCAGCGTTTCTTTGCGCTAGACACAAAACTGGCTACCTTGATTGGAGTGGGTTCTTCTATCTGTGGTGGTTCTGCCATTGCTGCAACAGCGCCCGTTATCCATGCCAAGGAAAAAGAAGTTGCCCAAGCCATCTCCGTTATCTTTTTCTTCAATGTCTTGGCTGCGCTCATCTTTCCAACTCTAGGAACCTGGCTTCACCTATCCAATGACGGCTTTGCCCTCTTTGCAGGAACTGCGGTCAATGACACTTCCTCTGTAACGGCTACAGCTAGCGCCTGGGACAGTCTTTACCAAAGCAATACCCTCGAATCTGCAACCATTGTGAAACTCACACGCACCCTAGCAATCATTCCCATCACTCTCTTTCTCTCCTACTGGCAAAGCCGCCAACAAAAAAACAGCCAAGATTTTCAACTAAAAAAAGTCTTCCCACTTTTTATCCTTTATTTCATCCTAGCCTCTCTCTTAACGACTCTTCTCACCTCTCTCGGTGTGTCTAGTAGCTTCTTCACTCCTCTCAAACAACTCTCCAAATTCCTCATTATCATGGCTATGAGTGCTATCGGTCTCAAAACAAATCTCCTCGCCATGGTCAAATCCAGCGGAAAATCCATTCTCCTTGGAGCCCTTTGCTGGATTGCCATCATCCTTACCAGTCTTGGCATGCAGGCATTGATTGGTATTTTCTAACATAAAAGGTAGCCCATGGCTACCTTTTATTGTTCAAGAATTAAGCGTGTATGTTCTCTCTTGATACAGCGATTCATCACGATGTCATCGCATCCTCCGGAACGCAAGATTTCTTCCGCTTCTAGGCTTTCAAGTCCTAATTGCGCCCAAAAAATCTTGGCATCAGCCTTGAGAAAATCACGCGCCACATCTGGCAAAAACTCACTACGACGGTAAACATTGACAATATCTACAGGAAAAGGAATCTCAGCTAGACTCGCATAAGCCTTTTCTCCCAAGATTTTCCCACCTGCAGCCTTGGGATTAACTGGAATAATTTTATAGCCTCGAGCCTGCATTTCCTTGGTCACTCGATTGCTAGTTGTTTCCTCACGGTCAGACAAACCCACTACCGCTAATGTTTTACTGGTCGCCAGATACTGACGAATCACACCATCACTTGGATTGATAAATTCTTGGCTCATAGAAATCCTCCTTTTTCATCAGTATAGCATATTTTGAAAAGGCTTGCAGATTTTGACTACAAAAAATCTCCTAGCAAGAAAAGAAACTTGCTAGGAGTTCTGTCTACTTCAAGTGAAAGATTAAATCTTTTTCTCAATACTAAACAAAGGAGAAAGAGGGCGTTTTTCATGGATACGCACGATGGCATCTCCTAGAAGGTGGGCGATAGAGATTTGTTCAATCTTATCAATCAAACGCTCTTCTGGTAGGTAGATAGTATCCAAAACAACCAATTTCTTAATAGCTGATTTTTGGATATTGTCCATAGCCGGTCCTGAAAGAACTGGGTGCGTACAGCTTGCGTAAACTTCAACAGCACCCGCTTCAGCAAGAGCATCTGCTGCATGACAAATAGTTCCAGCTGTATCAATCATATCGTCAATCAAGATACAAGTCTTACCTTCTACTTTACCAATGATGTTCATCACTTCACTGGTATTCATCTTGTCTACACTGCGACGTTTGTCAATAATCGCAATCGGAGTTTTCAAAAACTCTGCCAATTTACGAGCACGAGTCACCCCACCATGGTCTGGGCTGACAACCACGTAGTCGGAGCCAACCATGCCACGACGTTCAAAATAGTCCGCAATCAAGGGAGCGCCCATCAAGTGATCCACAGGAATATCAAAGAATCCCTGAATCTGTGCAGCGTGCAAATCAATCGTCAACAAACGATCCACCCCAGCCACTTCTAGCATGTTTGCAACGAGTTTTGCTGTGATTGGCTCACGCGCGCGCGCTTTTCTATCCTGACGTGCATAGCCATAGTAAGGCATGACAACGTTGACAGATTCTGCACTAGCCCGCTTCAAGGCATCTACCATGATCAAAATTTCGAGCAGATTGTCATTTACAGGTGAGCTCGTTGATTGTAGGATAAAGACGTGTTTACCACGGATTGATTCTTCAATGTTGACCTGAATCTCCCCATCTGAAAATTGGCGAACAGTCGATTTCCCCAACTCTATCCCAATCTCTTGCGCCACACGCTCTGCCAATTCTCTATTTGAAGAAAGGGCAAACAGCTTTAAATCAGAAAAAGACATGATTTCCTCCGGTATTTATGTATCACTTGTTTTTTACACAACATTTTCCATCTACCATTGTAGCGCTTTTTCCTTTATTTTTCAATCAAAAATAAAACAAGAGCAAACATTTATACCCTTGTTTTTTACTTTTTTATATTAGCTATATTAAAATTAAAAATCCTACATTTTAACAATCGATTTTATGCTAGGATGAATTTTTTTCGAGACAAAGTTAGTATACTTCTCTCATACTTCCTGTATCCACATCATAGACAGCACCTGAAATAACCACATCATCAGGAATCAGTGGAGATTCTCGAAGCAACTGCATGTCCTCTCTCACACTCTCTTCAACATCCTGGAATGGTAAAAAATCTTGATCAGACACATCAACTCCGAGCTCGTGTTTCAAATGTTCATGAAAACTTTCATTTTGAAAAGTTTGAGCTCCACAGTCTGTATGATGAAGCACCACAATTTCTCTAGTTCCCATTTGTTGCTGGGAAATCACAAGTGAACGAATCATGTCCTCTGTTACTCGACCACCCGCATTCCGCAAGATATGGGCATCTCCAAGTGCTAAACCTAAAGCTTGCGCGACGTGTAGCCGTGAGTCCATGCAGGTCACGATTGCTACTCTTGTTTTCGGCTTAAGTGGCAGATTTAATTTCCCATGAAGGGCAACATAAGCCTGATTGGCTTGCATAAACTGTTCAAAATACGACACGATTTCCCCCTTAAAAATTTGATAATCAAATATTTCTCCTATCTTATCATTTTTAAGAAGATTTGTCACGGATTATGCAAAGACCCTTTTCAAAACTTCCTGAATAGTCGTCACTCCAATGACTTCAATTTCCTTAGGAGGAGTGATTCCTGTCAAGGAATTCTTGGGTACATAAATCTTGGTAAAGCCCAGTTTTGCCGCTTCATTGATGCGTCGTTCGATACGATTTACGCGCCGAATTTCTCCGGTCAAGCCTAACTCTCCCACAAAACATTCCTGAGGATTGGTAGGCTTGTCTTTGTAGCTCGAAGCAATGGCAACCGCAACAGCCAAGTCAATCGCAGGTTCATCCAATTTGACACCGCCAGCAGATTTGAGATAGGCATCCTGATTTTGCAAGAGCAATCCTGCACGTTTTTCCAAAACAGCCATAATCAAACTAGCACGATTGAAATCAAGACCTGTCGTTGTGCGCTTAGCATTTCCAAACATGGTTGGTGTTACCAAAGCTTGAACCTCCGCCAAAATCGGACGGGTCCCTTCCATGGTCACCACGATTGATGAACCAGTAGCCCCATCCAAACGCTCTTCTAGGAAAACTTGACTCGGATTGAGTACCTCAACCAATCCGCCCGACTGCATCTCAAAGATGCCAATCTCATTAGTGGAACCAAAACGGTTTTTGACCGCTCTCAAGATACGAAAGGTATGGTGACGTTCCCCTTCAAAGTAAAGCACTGTATCTACCATATGCTCCAACATACGCGGACCAGCCAAGGTCCCTTCCTTGGTCACATGCCCTACGATAAAGATAGCAATGTTATTAGTCTTAGCTAACTGCATAAGTTCAGCTGTCACCTCACGTACCTGAGAAACAGACCCCTGCACCCCTGAAATCTCAGGAGACATAATCGTCTGGATGGAGTCGATGATGAGAAAATCTGGTTGGATGCGCTCCACCTCAGCGCGAACACTCTGCATATTGGTCTCTGCATAGAGATAAAACTCGCTATCAATATCTCCCAAGCGCTCTGCTCGTAGCTTGATTTGCTGAGCAGACTCCTCCCCGCTGACGTAGAGAACAGTCCCTACTTGAGATAGCTGGGTTGAAACTTGTAAGAGAAGAGTTGATTTCCCAATCCCTGGATCCCCACCAATGAGTACAAGACTTCCTGGTACCACTCCGCCTCCAAGTACACGGTTGAACTCCTCCATCTCAGTCTTGGTTCGATTGACATTGATTGAGGTTACCTCAGCCAGTTTCATGGGTTTGGTTTTCTCACCCGTCAAGGATACACGCGCATTCTTGACCTCGGCAACCTCGATTTCTTCTATAAAAGAAGACCAAGACCCACAGTTTGGACAGCGCCCTAGATATTTAGGGGAATTATATTCACAATTTTGACATACAAATGTCGCTTTTTTCTTTGCGATGATAAACCTCTTTCTAAATTTCTACCTCACACTCAATCACTTGACAAAAATCAATCTTCTCACTTGGCACAAACTGACGTATTAGCATACGATGAGCTATAACAACTACAGTCTGATGTTCTCGATACTTAGCCATAGATTCTAGAAATCGAGACTTCATTTCCGCAGCTGTCTCATACTGAATAGGACTATTAGGAAGCAACTCCCCCTTGTTTTCTAAAAACAGAGTACGTGCTTTTTCAAAATTCTCTATGCCACTTTCGTAAACCTGCCATTCGTGTAACAAAGGCTCCACCCTCAAAGGAAGGCCTGTAGCACAAGATACATAAAAAGCCGTTTCTAATGCTCGCGTCACTGCAGAAGACACCAGTATATCAGCTGAGCCAAGCAAAGGATTTTGGCAAAGTTCCTGAGCTTGTTGCCGTCCTTCCTTAGATAAAGGTGCTAAATCCATCCCAAAACCTGTATAAGAACGTTCCTCTAACTCACGGTAATCTGGCTCCCCATGACGTACAAAGATTATCTTCATCTTAATGCCCTGTCGATCCAAATCCACCAGTCCGCACGCCATCAGCTGCATCTCCGTCTGCGATTAAAAATGGTGCAAAGACAGCCTGAACCACACGTTCCCCAACTTCAAGAATCACTTCCTTGTCAGTAATGTTTTTCATCTGAGCAAAAATATGCCCTTCATTTCCAGAATTTCCATAATAATCCCCATCAATGACCCCAACTGAGTTAATCAAGACCAAGCCCTTCTTACGAGGGTTTGATGAA
Source organism: Streptococcus sp. WB01_FAA12 (assembly GCF_012843315.1). Lineage (GTDB taxonomy): Bacteria > Bacillota > Bacilli > Lactobacillales > Streptococcaceae > Streptococcus. The sequence continues at coordinate 5,500 of NZ_JABAEX010000007.1, read as the reverse complement.
CGGTCATAGAGATAGAGCACTTCTGTTGGCTGCATATAAGCCTTGACTCCTGTTGGGACGAGAACAATCTCTCCTGAAGCAATCACAGTGCGTTCCGCAACCTTTAAATCATAACCAGCTGCATGGGCTGTCTCACGCTTAGGGAGCAAATTTTCATCTGTAAAACTCGAAACCAATTCAAAACCACGAATTTTCATATTTTCTCTTTTCTATAATCATTTATTCTAGGCTATTTTATCTTATTTATTCGAAAAAAGCACGAAAAAAGAGCACACAATTCACACTCGCTTAGGGCTGCTGGATTCCTCCCCTGACCCGCTTCACGCAGAACTGTTGCTCCACTATTTATTATACCACATTCCACTCTGTTTTTAAAGAGAAATTATTTTTTCCGTCGATTTCGGAAAAAATCCTGCATAATCGCTGCACACTCACTCTCCAAAACTCCCGTTTCTACCTCTACACGATGATTTAGACGCTCATCTGTCAAAATATCGTACAAACTTCCAGCTGCACCAAATTTCTGGTTTTTAGCCCCGTAAACTACGTTTGGAATACGGGCAAGCCCAATCGCCCCGCTACACATCACACAGGGCTCTATGGTCACAAAAAGGGTGCAATCTAGTAAACGCCAGCTCTCTTCACTCACATTCGCATTCTCTATAGCCATGATTTCTGCATGCATGACTGCCCGTTGCAACTCCTCGCGCGCATTATGCCCACGGCCAATGATCTCTCCATCCTTGACAATCACACAGCCAATTGGAATTTCATCGTGTTCTAGAGCAATTTCTGCCTCTTTCAAGGCCTCTCTCATAAAAGCTTCTTTTTCTTTAACTGTATAATTCATAGCTTCTCTCTTTTCCTGCTTATCAATTCTATCATTATAGCATGTTTTCCTAGACAAAAAAAGAGCTCTATAATATTTACACTGACTAACTTTAGATAGTATTAAATAGCTGGATTGTAGAAATAATGTTTTAAAAAGAGTATAATATTAGCAAAATTGATAGAAAATCAAAAATGATGAATATACTGAAATTTATACAATAAACAATATGAGAGGGTAAATGATGAAATTAGAGTTATTACTGGATAAACCAAAATTTACCTTAATGTTTCCATATAAAAATCAACTTAATAGAGTAGGGGGACCATTCATGATATCTTTATCTGTTATGATTCTCTGGATTCTAAAGCATCTGATAGCTTATAATACCGATTTTACAGACAAGATTATTATAGCAATTGTACTGATTTATGTTCCACTTCTTCTATGGTTTATGGGGTATTATCTCTTCATAAATGGAGTAAAATTAGAAGTTCATAAAAACAATACTATTCAGTATTACACCTATAGTAGCAGGGGCCTCAGCGTATTACATTATCAATTTAAACTTCAAGATATCGAACAAATAACCATTAAAAAGCGTCCCTTTAATTGTGCAAAGTTAACCATGAAAATTAGAAATCCTATTTTTTTAGAAGGATATGAGAAAAATCTAAATAAGCTAATAAGTGTCAGTATCATCACAGATAAACTGAAAGCAGATGTTTTTATGCACGAAATGAACCAAATTCAAAATGACAAATCAGGAAACCAAGTTATCAAATAAGCTAATTTACAAAAAATTTAATTTTATCTAACTTATAAATTCTAAAGAAAATAGTTCACTGAAGAGGCTGGGATCAAAAATCCCAACCTCATTTTTGCTTAGTTGTACACCCATAATTTATTAGTAGATTAAACTATTTGTTGGTATTTTAAAATTCAAAAAGCTACTTTTACCAAAACTTCTTTTCTCCATTCACAACCTTAACCAATCTACCGAATTGTTGAAACCATGAAGTTCTAGTTCTATCAAATTAAGACTTGGTCTACAGATTTCTGTCCCACTGTTTTTTTCTTTATTTTAAAAAGTCAAGTAGAAGCCTATATAGGACTTATGAACTAAAAAAAAGCCACCCAATGGGGTGACTTAGTAGGGAGATTATTATGAAAAAGAAAAGTTTAGGATATTTGTTACAACAAGTTAGGAGGTCTTCTTGTAACTGTCTATAGTATACCCAACCTGTCTTAAACTAATCTTAAAAATCTCCTATGACCAGACACTTTCTAAAATATTAGTTTGTTCACGACCAGGACCTACTGAGAAAGTTGAGATACGAACACCAACTAACTCGCTTACACGACGAACATAGTTACGTGCATTCTCAGGAAGGTCTTCTAAATTACGGACTCCAGTAATGTCTTCTGACCAACCTGGCAATTCCTCGTAGATAGGTTTGCAACGTTTTAATTGCTCAAGACTAGCTGGGTAGTGGTAGATACGTTGACCATCGAGATCATAAGCCACACAAATTTTCACAGTATCCAAACCGCTCAAAACATCAATAGAATTCAATGAAAGATTGGTAATACCAGATACACGGCGACTATGACGCATCACAACTGAGTCAAACCAACCCACACGACGTGGACGGCCAGTTGTTGTACCATACTCATGACCTACTTCACGAATGCGATCTCCCACTTCATCAAACAATTCAGTTGGGAAAGGTCCATCACCTACACGACTTGTATAGGCTTTACAAACACCTACAACCTTGTCAATCTTACTTGGACCAACACCAGACCCAATTGTCACACCACCAGCGACAGGGTTTGAAGAAGTAACAAATGGATAAGTACCTTGGTCAATGTCCAACATGACACCTTGTGCACCTTCAAAAAGTACACGTTTACCGTTATCAAGTGCATCATTCAAGATAACAGATGTATCTGTCACATACTGCTTGATTTGTTGGCCATACTCATAGTACTCTTCAAAAATATCATCAATTGAAATAGGGGTACTGTCATACAATTTTTCAAACAAACGATTCTTTTCCGAAAGATTCCGTTCCAAGCGTTCACGGAAAATATCCTTATCCAAAAGATCTGCAATTCGAATCCCTACACGAGCAGCTTTATCCATGTAGGCTGGGCCAATACCCTTGATAGTAGTCCCGATTTTATTGTCGCCCTTAGCTTCTTCTTGCAAACGGTCTAATTCAATATGATATGGCAAAATGACATGTGCACGATCAGAAATACGCAAGTTATCAGTTGTCACACCTTCCTCATGAAGATAGCTCAACTCTTTCACAAGAGATTTCGGGTTCACAACCATCCCATTCCCAATAACTGAAATTTTTTCAGGGAAGAAAATACCTGATGGAATCAAGTGCAACTTAAATTTCTTGCCATCAATCACAATTGTGTGACCAGCATTATCACCACCTTGGTAACGAGCAATCACCTCTGCATTAGCTGAAAGAAAATCTGTAATTTTCCCTTTACCTTCATCGCCCCATTGGGTACCTACAACAACAACTGAAGTCATAATCTTGTCTGAGCTACTAGGAGCTCGTCCTTTCTCATATACATGGCAGGAATTTCACCCGCAATTATATCTTACAATTTATTATAAGAAAAAAAGACCATTTTATCAAGAAGAAACACTGGAAAAGATTTGGAATTTCTGCAAATTATAAAATTTGAAACCTTATAATTTAAATAAAATCCTTAAAATTACAAATTCAATGCTCATTATTGTTCGTGATAAATGATATATATGAACCTCACTAGTTTAGAGTAGCACCCTCTAGCAAGAATTTATCTAGATACAGACGATAGGCCGTCTGGAAATGATATAGACAAAACTCTTTATCGCTTTTAATTCTAAATCTTATCAAGTAATAAAGTAAAAAACGAAGATGAAGTGATTCCCACTCAGCACAACTCTGACATAAAGAAGCATATTCTTGTTCAACTAGTTTCAAAAAGACAAATGCTCGTTCATAAAATTTTTGAAGCATATAAAAAATCCCTTTCTTATTATTAACACTAGTCTAACAGAAAAACGAACTAAAAAAGCTTCAAATCCTATAAAAGAAGAATTTAAAGCTAAACAAACTAAAAATAAAATATAAAGGTAATTATAGATGCCAAAATTAAGTTTTGAATTTTGAGAAGTTTACTTCATTTATAAAATCATGACCACCCGTCTATGAACCACATCCCAAAAGTTAGATTTTTTTGTCTAACTTTTGGGACGCGGTTCACATAAGAAAAGAGACTGGGACAATAGTCCCTTGTCTCCCCAAAAAGCAACGGATTTGCCATTGCTTTTTGGCATGGTTGCGATAGTCTTGGTAAAATAGAATTGCCCAATAAACCATTTAGAAAGGCTATCTCATGCATATTCACTATAGCACAAATCAAACAACTGTACCACTAGAAATCAGTTCTTTCTTGCCACAAGACCATCTCGTCTTTACTATTGAAAAAGTGGTAAATACCTTGGAGGATTGTCACTTCCACGCCTTCTATCATACCTTTGGTCGCCCGTCTTATCACCCTAAAATGCTTGTATCTACTCTTCTATTTGCCTATTCACAAGGGATTTTCTCTGGACGAAAAATTGAAAAAATGATGATTGAAAATCTCGCTATCAATACCTAACAGGGCAGTTGGTTGTCAGCTATCGTACCATCAATCCTTTTCGTGTCGCTGAAGGGATGGAAGAACTCATTCGTGATCTTTTCATCGACCTCAATCTTCGTTTAAAAATGGAAGAGTTAGTAACCTTAGATTGTTTGTTTATTGACGGGACTAAGATTGAAGCCAATGCCAACAAGTATAGTTTCGTGTGGAAGGAAGCGACAGAGAAATTCTCCGCCAAACTTCAAGAACAGATACAGGTCTATTTTCAAGAAGAAATCACTCCCCTTATCCATCAAGCTATTGAACTGGATACACAAGAGCCTATCTCCTCAGAGCAGTTGATTGAATTCGCCCAAGTCCTTGAAGAAGAATTGGAAAAACTGAGCCAAGACATGGAGGAGACACCCGTTAAAGGAAAGGATGAACGGAAAACCAATTTGTTCTTCACTATGATGTCTTCTCAAATCCGACAGACACCAAAACTCTTTTACCTTTACTTGAAACCTATCCGCATGACTTGAAGACAGTTGTCGCAGATGCTGGATATAGAAGCGAAGAAAACCTCCTTCGTCTAGATGAAAAGAAGGTGAACCATCTGATTAAATATGCCATGTTTGATCAGGAACAGAAGAGAGGGTATAAACAGTCGGCTAGAAACTTAGCAAATTGGCATTATAATGACAAGGAGGATAGCTACACTGTAAGATTGATGTGGAACCTGTCTTTGGGCAGATAAAGGCTTGTTTAGGTTACAAGAGATGTAATCTGAGAGGTAAGCGTCAAGTGAGAATTGACATGGGATTGGTACTCATGGCTAATAACTTCCTAAAATACAATAAGAGAACGACTCAAAATTAAAAAGCTAGAGTTCCACTATTGGGAATCTCTAGCTTTTTTGTGGCTGAGAACCATTTTGTCTCAGACTCTTGATCTTACTCCGCCAGTAGGACTCGAACCTACGACATCATGATTAACAGTCATGCGCTACTACCAACTGAGCTATGGCGGATA
>NZ_JABAEX010000006.1 GCF_012843315.1 Streptococcus sp. WB01_FAA12 | reverse complement strand
TGTTGGAGCCACTGTCCCATCATACTTAAAATTTCACTATTGGCACGCCGATATAGGTCGCCAACTTCATTCACTTTATTGAGCATTTTAGAATAGTGATCCATTGCCTTGGAAGCTTCTCCACCCTCATAATATTTTGTTTCAGAAAGGCTCTTCAATTTTGGAGCCAAATTATTTTGAAATGAAACCTCAACTGTGGTGATATAACGCATGATTGCCTGTAATTCATCAGGATTCATGACGATTTCGTTAGATCCACCACCATCCATTGTAGTAGCTTCAATTAGAACCATTTTCAAAATCCTCCTCTCTAAACGGAATAGAAAGCCAATTATACAATCTCTCAAGGAAATAGTATTGACTAAAACGATATAACTCCTCTTGATTCACATCAAATCCCAGCAATTCTCCCCCTTCTTCAACAAAGAGATAAGAAGCTGATAATAATGCTGCGTGTCTGGTCTCGCACATTTGTTCCAAAGGATAATACTGTACCATCAGAACTTGATCAGATGCTAAAGCTGTTTCGATATCAGAAGTGAGTTGTCTTCTTTCAGTTAGAAAATCTACCTCATCTTCCAGAGAAATCCTTGTCACAAGCGATAGCTTATCTTGAAGCAATAATAAGCGACTCATAGGACTAATCTTGGCAAGTTGATATCCCTGACCAGTATCAATGATAAGAATAGAGAAGTCGCTATCACGGCAGTGCATGAAATAGAAATTATTCAGAATGACCAAGGTTATTCCTAAGCAATACTCCCGTAGAGTTTCAACTATGGTAAAACCTGATTTTGTCAAAGAACCATCCTCATTAACTAGGCCTTTTTTCTCAAGAGCTTCCTTAGCTATCGTCCACACTAGTTCAGAAGCAGTTACAATATCGTCTAGTGTTGGCAAACCAGGCATTAGTTCACCATCAAAGGCACCAATCAGATAATGGAGTTCATGAATAGAAAATATTTCTTTATTTGACATATTTACAACCCCTTAATTGATGAAACTTCCGATGAACCATTATAGCTATCAATGGAGTTTTTCAAACTTGTTACTGCTTTTTCATGTTCTTCCATAATAGATCTCAAATCTTTGTGGTATTTATGGATGATGTCTAGATAGGACTCAAAAGCCACCTTTGTTTTCCCAGACCACTTGGCTGACTGGAGATAACTTTTTAATTGAGTGACAGTTTGGTAAGAATTTGTCAATTCTTGATTAATTTCTTTTGAAAGCTGAATAGCTGTCTCTAGATCTTTATACTTTATTTTTAAATCTGCCATGGAACTTACCTCCTTCTACGGTTTCTTTTCCTACGTTCTTCAGCTTGACGTCTTGCCTCTGCTTCCCTCTCTCGGCGTTCTTGCTCAGCCAATCGAGCATAATACTGATATCGTTCATAAGCTGCATCAACCGCACGAGACAATTTGCTTACGTCACTTGATTGATTTGAAATAACTGATTCTACTTTTGTTTTAACCCTATTTTCGCTATCACTAAAAACATCCTCTGGAATAATAGATAAACTCATAGAAGGTCGTGAACTATTATAGCTATCAACTTTTCCCTCTATCATTTTTAATTTAGTCTTAAAACTTTTCAATTGACTATTCAGATCATTATATAAAGTCTTATATTGTTCCCTTTTCTTTTCTGTTGGTGTCCCAAACCATGCATCCCAAAGTGACATAATGAGTATCCTCCTTTTTTATCATCATTCAGTTCAGAAGATCGGTTAAAATCCTGAATCGAATCAGGAAAAGTGACGTCATCTAACTCATCTAATTTTTTACTATCCATATCCATTAACAAATGTCAGAAAATAAAGCGATTATCTTCTATAAATCTCTCATTAGGAATCTAATTTTTTTAACATTTCTGCTTTTTTTCTTTCAAGTTCTTGACGCTGCTCTTCTGTTATCTCGTTCTTATAATTAGGATTTGACAAAAATGGAACATTGGTCTTTGGAGATTCGCCAAAAATTTCTCTTTCGGCGTTCTCAATATCTTCCATCTTCTTCACTCCTGCTTTTTCCCAATTTTCTAAAGTATACTCTAAATCTCTAATAATCTGACGTCCATCATCATAAGTGAGACTCTGTAATTCTTTAATAGCACTATTTAGAATTGTTAATTTATTTTTTTAGTATATGGTATTGGAGGGTTTATAGATCGGTGTTCAGCAATCCATCGATATAAATTTTGCCCATATTTTTTCAATTGATTATGTAGCTCACGACCAAATTTTAAATACTTTGTCTCAGACCAATCATCTTTATTAAATAAATCAACAACTCGTTTTTTATTCTGAATAATGTTCCCCACTTCATCCAAAATCTCATTTTGATAAACAGCTTCTGAAATATGAACGGTCAATTCCTGATTGATATGATCTACTCTAAATTTTTCTGTAAATAAAGGATAATCATCAAAAACACTATTCCCTTTTTCATCCATCTTAATAAATTTTTTATATGATACGAGTTTTAATTTAGTCTGAATCTCTTCAATAAAACGATTGAAGTGTTTCCCTGTATTGGCATAATATACTCCATCAGAATTTTTTAAAACATTATCCGACATATATGCAATGTCAGAATAAGAGATAGTTATTCCATCAGGAGAATATTTATCACGAATTTCACCCAATAAAGCATATACAACATTTGCTTCATTCTTTGATAGATCTCCAAGATCAAAATATTTTGGAAAGTCTCTATCATATTGAATAACAGCCCTATACTGTTTTTGATTTACATCTTTTAATTTTGCCATCTACTAACTTTTTAAACTCCGTTTTTTCTAAGGTTATGCAGGAATCTCCCTTATATTTTATCATATTTTATACTCAAAGAAAAACTATGATAGACTTCCTAGCCTATAAGATTATTGAATCTCTTAGTTTACCTTGCATTTCTAGGACTTTTATTTTGTTCTATTCTTGTTGCCTTGCGTTTCTCAGACTTTATACTCTTAAAATCCTTGGTATCACTAGCTTTATACTATCCCCTAACTAATATAATTTAAGTAATTTTAATAACTTATATATAACTAAAATTATTAGTAATTATTTTTCGTAATGATAAATTGCAAGAATAAGTGCAACATTTACTCTAACTCATCCACTAGAGCCTCATAAGCAGTTCTGTAAGCTAAACATTTTCGCGGTCTGTGATTGATATCTGATGAGGCCTTGTTCAAAGCCTCATCAGATATAGCAGCTAAATCTGTTTTCTTTGGGAAATATTCTCTTAGTAAGCCATTTGCGTTTTCATTGCTTCCTCTCTGCCATGATGAATAGGCGTCCGCAAAGAAAAAGGAAATTCCTAAGTTCTCTACCAGAGGATAGCAGGCGAACTCTTTTCCCCTGTCTGAAGTGAAGGTTTTAAGAGTCTCTTTTGGAAATAGCTTACAAAGTTGTTCGATGGCTGAAAACATGGCTTTGGCTGTTTTGTCTGGTATCTTTAAAGCTAAGTAAAAGCGAGTTTTCCGCTCCAGAAAGGTCGCTAAACAGCCCTTGCTTTTGCCTCTGGAAGACACCACAGTATCGAGCTCCCAGTGACCAAAAGTTTCACGATTCCGGACCTCTTTAGGACGTTTGGCAATCGGTGTGCCAATCCTAAATCTTCCACGTGTTTCTTTTGGCTGTCGACTTTTTCCCTTTCGGCGAAGGACGCTTAAATCCAGATCAATCAAACCCGCATAGAGCCAGTTATAGATGGTTTTAAAAGCGACCATTGGCCTTTGTTCAAGCTGATAGCACCCACAAATCTGTTCAGGCGACCAGGAGGCTTTTAACCCCTTCTCAATTTCCTTTTTCAACTTAGGTGTTAAACAAGACTTCCGACCCTTTTGCTTAGCCCTGTGGTCATACTGTTCCTGTGTTAAGACTGCGGAGTAACCATTTTGGCATCGTCTCAACTCTCTTGAAATGATAGACTTATGGACGCCAAGTTTACTTGCAATTTGGCAAGGTTTCAAACCTAATTCCAAGTAAGTTTCTATCTTTATTCGGTCGGTTATGGTAAGATGGGAGTAGCTCATAGTTTTTCCTCGGCTTCTGTTTGTGTGGTTACTTACAGTTTACACCAATGAAATGCTGTGAGTTTTTTTGGTGTACTATATTTTACAATTTATCTTTTTTAAAAAATTTTTTCCAAATGGAATTTCCTTTCTCAGGCAACAAAAAAGCCACCTGATTGGGTGACTTCTTTAGGAGATTATGATGAAAAAGAAAAGTTTAGGATTTCATTAAATAAAGTTAGGAGGTCTTTATTTAATAACTATATGATACACGAGGAGACTTAAACTTTACTTAAGAAAAATAATTATTTTTATTTTTTTCGATCCACCCAAATCATTCCCGTACAATCATAAGTAGATAAGGTTTCAAAACCCAGTGAACAGTAGAATTCTAAATTTTTTTCTGTCTGTTCGGTCACTAGTTGGACTTGATAGGCATCTTTAAAATCCTCTAAAGCCTCTTTCATCAAGTCTCTACCAATCCCTTGGCGCTGATAGCTAGGCAAAACGATCAAATCCTGGACAAAAATCGATGAGAAACCATCTCCGACCAAACGGACCAAGCCCACCACGGCATCGCCATCAAGTGCCAGATAAATCGCTAATGAGTGAGACAAGGCCTTCTCCAGCATCTGGGATTGATGTGTATAATTTGTCCAGCCGACTGCCTGATAGAGATGCAAAACATCATTTATATTTACTAATTCTTGCTTTCTAACGGTAATCATGTCATCACCTCTTAGATTTCTCTCAAACTCTTGTACTGCCGTCCATCTTTATCAAAGTTTTCAGGAGCCAGCCACATTTCCAAGCGAGTTTTGGCTTGGGGCCAGTCCTTATCAATCATAGACAACCAATCCGTATCTCTAGTCCGCCCCTTATAAATGACAGCCTGGCGGAAGGTTCCTTCATAGACAAAGCCCAAACGCTCTGCTGCTCGTCTTGATGGCAAATTTAAGGCATCGCATTTCCACTCATAGCGACGATAGTTAAGCTCCTCAAAAACATAGCGAGCCAAGAGATACTGAGCTTCTGTCCCTATCCTCGTCCCCTTAAGAGCCGGTGAAAAGGTGACAGCACCCACTTCTATTACTCGGTTATTCTGATCAATTCGCATGAGAGAAAATGTTCCCAAGGCCTTACCCGTCTCCCTATCCAAGATAGCATAGAAAAAACGATCCTTACGAGCCAACATCTGATTTAAAACGGCAACCAGTTCCTCCATATCTGCCACTGGCTCCTGAAAAAGGTAGGTCCACATCTCCCGAGGAGTATCTGGACCATAAACAGCTAGCAAATCCTCCGCATGCTTTTCCACAGAAAGAGCCTCTATCCGAGCGTAACTCCCTTCTAAGAAATCAATGGAAGGCAATTCACCTGGTGTATAACCTTCCATTGACTCACCAATCATCTGACCATATTCGTTTACTGGCATAGCTTTCTCCTTGTTTTGCTTTTCAAACTTTATAATTGCACATAGTATATCATACTTTCATGAAAAAATTCAAAAATCCTCCAGATTCTACCTCTGAAGGATTCGTTTCTTATTTCACAACGATATTAACGAGTTTAGTTGGCTTCAATAGTCCAGTGGACTATTGAAGGTGGCAGATAGGGCTAATAAACTCGTTATTTAACGACGATATTAACGAGTTTGTTAGGTACCGCAATCACCTTCACGATTTCCTTACCGTCAATTTCTGCTTTGACCTTTTCGTCAGCCAGAGCAATTTCTTGCAATTCTTCGCGTGACAGGTCTTTAGCGACCATGAGTTTGGCACGAACTTTTCCTTTGATTTGGACGACGATCTCGATTTCATCTTCAACCAATTTGCTTTCGTCCCATGTTGGCCAAGCTACATAAGAGATGGACTCACCTGTTGCAGCAACAGTTTGCCAGAGTTCTTCTGCCAAGTGAGGTGCAAATGGGGCAATCAATTGGATAAAGCCTTTGGCGTAGTCTACATAGAGTTTGTCTTCCTTGTTAGCTGCGTTGACAAAGACCATGAGTTGGGCAATGGCTGTGTTGAATTTCATGGACTCGATTTGCTCAGTGACAGCTTTGACTGTTTCATTGTAAACCTTGTCAAGAGCACCATTGTTTTCCGCAGCGATTTCTTTACTTGTAATCAAACGGTAAACACGGTCGAGGAATTTACGGCTTCCTTCCAAACCTTCTTCTGACCAAGCGATTGAAGCGTCAAGTGGTCCCATGAACATTTCATAGACACGAAGGGTATCAGCACCGTATTGTTCCACTACGTCGTCTGGGTTGACAACGTTCTTGAGAGATTTAGACATCTTGGCTGGTGCTTGCTCCAACTCTTCTCCTGTTTCCACATGGAAGAAGGAACCATCACGTTTTTCAACCTTATCAGTTGCCACAAGAGCCCCGCGGTGGTCACGGTAGCTTGTTCCCAAAATCATTCCTTGGTTAAAGAGTTTTTGGAATGGTTCCTTAGTCGGAACAACACCGAGGTCATAGAGGAATTTATGCCAGAAACGAGCGTAAAGCAAGTGAAGCACAGCGTGTTCTGCACCACCCACATAGATATCGACTGGCAACCATTGTTTGAGGAGATCCTCATCAGCCAATTTCTCAGTATTGTGTGGGTCAATATAACGGAGGTAGTACCAGCTTGAACCAGCCCATTGTGGCATAGTGTTTGTTTCACGACGACCTTTGACACCATCTTCACGAGTCACTTCTAGCCAGTCGGTCAGGTTAGCCAATGGGCTTTCCCCAGTACCTGAAGGGCGGATATCCTTGGTTACAGGCAAAACAAGTGGCAATTCACTTTCTGGAACAGCTGTTGAAGTCCCATCTTCCCAATGAATGATTGGGATTGGCTCACCCCAGTAACGTTGACGACTAAAGAGCCAGTCGCGGAGACGGTAGGTAACCTTCTCTTGACCACAACCTTTTTCTTCCAACCAAGCTACAATCTTAGCAATAGCGTCTTCTTTGTTAAGGCCATCTAGGAAGTCTGAATTGACATGAAGACCATCTTCAGTATAGGCAGCTTCTTCTACATTTCCACCTTCAAGCACTTCTACGATTGGAAGGCCAAATTGTTTGGCAAATTCCCAGTCACGTTGGTCGTGGGCTGGAACAGCCATTACCGCGCCTGTACCATAGCTAGCAAGAACATAGTCGGCAATCCAGATTGGAATTTCTTTGCCATTGACAGGGTTGATGGCATAAGCACCCGTCCAAACCCCTGTTTTTTCTTTGGCAAGGTCGGTACGAGCCAAGTCTGACTTGAGGCTAGCTTGGTGTTTGTAGTCTGCTACGGCTTCAGCTTGTTCTGGACTGACGATAGCATCTACCAAATCATGCTCAGGAGCCAAGACAGTGAAAGTCGCACCGAAAAGAGTGTCAGGACGCGTCGTAAAGACGGTGAATTCCTTGTCTGTTCCCTTCACTTTGAAAGTGACATTGGCACCAGTTGATTTACCGATCCAGTTGCGTTGCATGTCCTTGATAGACTCCGGCCAGTCAAGCTCGTCCAAATCATTAAGCAGACGCTCCGCATAAGCAGTGATTTTAAGCATCCATTGGCGCATCGGTTTGCGGACAACTGGATAACCCCCACGCTCAGATGTTCCATCTGGAAGGACTTCTTCGTTAGCAATGGCTGTTCCTAGTTCCTCAACCCAGTTTACTGGTACTTCCGCTTCATAGGCCAAACCTTTTTCGTAAAGCTTGGTGAAGATCCACTGAGTCCATTTGTAGTAGTTTGGATCTGTTGTGTTGACTTCACGGTTCCAGTCGTAAGAGAATCCAAGCGCATTGATTTGGCGTTTGAAGTTGGCAATATTTTCAGCTGTAAATTCTGCTGGGTCATTTCCTGTGTCCATAGCATATTGCTCAGCTGGTAAACCAAAGGCATCCCAACCCATTGGGTGAAGGACACTGTATCCTTGCGCACGTTTGTAACGGCTGAGGATATCGGTTGCAGTATAACCTTCTGGGTGTCCTACGTGCAATCCAGCTCCTGAAGGATATGGGAACATGTCGAGAGCATAAAACTTCGGTTTTGATGCATCTGTTCCTGTCTTAAATGTGTGATGTTGAGCCCAGTAGCCCTGCCACTTAGGCTCAATTTCCTTATGATTGTAAAAACTCATGCTATTTCTCCAATTTTATGATGTTACTATTATACCATTTTTGGGGGAATTTGAAAGACGAGAAATGCTCTTTTAGACTTGGATAACAAGAAATACTGAGCCGCAAATCCACCTTATTTAACAGGAAAAAAATTAGCTCCTAATCGGAGCTAACTTCTATCAATTTTTTATTTCTCCCATCTTCTCACGTCCCAGCTCCCGATAGCTACGATCACCGACAACTTCAACGCTAAACTGGCCATTCTCATATTCTAGGATGGTCACACTGCCATTATCCAAACCGTGCGGATGCATGCCATTGATCAGATACACAATGGTGCCAATCGTCATTCCATGGCTCACAACGAGAGCATTGCCCCCACCTTGTTCTTCCATTTCTTTGGCAATCGCTTCAAAGCCTTCCTTGATTCGACCACTGAGTTTTTCCCAACCTTCTGCCCAGCCAGCTGTATCAACCTCTACCAAGCCTTCTGCTAGCTCTGCATAGGACAACTGATGAACATGGTCTACATTGAAAATTCTCGGAATCAAGCCCATAAAGAGATCCCCATCATAGGCCCCATCAAAACTACCAAAGCACCACTCTCTGATGCGCTTGTCCATGCGGTAAGGGATTTTCCCCTGCAGGCCAAGTTCTTCTAGGATAATTCCCATGGTTTGAATAGTGCGCCCTGAATCACTAGAATAAGCTCGGTCAAACTGCAAACCAGACTCTCGTAAGCCAATTCCCAGCTCATGGATTCCCAACTCACCTTCTGCGGTCAGAGGCGTATCACTCCATCCTTGTGCACGTCCAATGGTATTAAACATCGTTTTCCCATGACGGACCAAGTACAATCTTACTTTAGACATTTTCTATCCTCCATTTTCTTCTATTATATCATGGAACAAAGAAATATTCGGCTTTCAACAGTAAAGTCCGCTCTCGTAATTTTCCCACAAGAAAAGCTACCCTAACGGTAGCTTTCCTAGGAGATTATTATGAAAAAGTTTAGGATTCTAATTAAATAAAGTTAGGAGATCTTTATTTAATGATTATAGTATACACAGTCATCCTTAAACTCAACTTAAATCCTCTCTCTTTTTTATTAATTTTTAAAACTATGGATTGGAGCAGGGATTTGCCCACCGCGAGAGATGAAATCAACAGACGAAGCCCCGTTGACCTTCATAACTGGAGCTGTCCCTAGCAAACCACCAAACTCAATCATATCGCCTTCTTTGCCCTTTGGAATAATACGGACGGCCGTTGTCTTCATGTTAATGACACCAATTGCTGCCTCATCCGCAATCATAGCCGCAATGGTTTCAGCAGGCGTATCTTCTGGAATGGCAATCATATCCAGTCCAACAGAACAGATAGCCGTCATGGCTTCTAGTTTTTCTAAATTCAGAGAGCCATTTTGTACCGCGGCAATCATCCCCTCATCTTCAGAGACAGGGATAAAAGCACCTGACAAGCCACCGACCTGGTTACAAGCCATCACTCCGCCCTTTTTAACTTGGTCATTCAAAAGAGCGAGGGCAGCCGTCGTTCCATGCGTACCAACTGTTTCTAGACCCATTTCCTCAAGGACACGTGCCACAGAATCACCAACCGCAGGAGTAGGTGCCAAACTTAGGTCGACAATTCCAAAGTCAACACCAAGGCGTTCACTCGCCATTTGCCCAACCAATTGACCGATACGAGTAATCTTGAAGGCTGTTTTCTTAACTGTTTCCGCTACTACATCAAAGCTCTGTCCACGAACTTTTTCTAAGGCACGCTTGACAACTCCCGGACCCGAAACCCCGACATTGATGATAACATCTGCTTCACCGACACCGTGGAAAGCCCCTGCCATAAAAGGATTGTCTTCAACAGCATTAGCAAATACGACCAACTTGGCCGCACCCATATCTGATAGCGCAGCTGTTTCCTTAATGATACGCCCCATATCAGCGACCGCGGTCATGTTGATACCTGACTTGGTCGAACCAATATTAATAGACGAACAAACCTTGTCTGTCTCAGCTAGAGCGCGGGGGATAGAATTGATGAGAATTTCATCTCCTTTTTGGTAGCCTTTTTGTACCAAAGCCGAAAAACCACCAATAAAGTCAACACCAATCTCCTTGGCAGCCTTATCCAGTGCCTTTGCCAAAACGACGTAGTCCGTCGCATCAGTCGCAGCACCAATCAAAGAAATCGGAGTCACCGATACCCGTTTATTAACAATAGGAATCCCAAGTTCTGCAGCAATTTCATCTCCTACAGCCACTAGATTTGCTGCTTTAGTAGTAATTTTTTGGTAAATCTTTTCAGCAGCACGATTGATATCTGGATCAATACAGTCCAAAAGGGAAATCCCCATGGTGATGGTTCTGATATCGAAGTTCTGCTCTTCAATCATGGCGATGGTTTCCGTAACTTGTCTAATATCCATGATAACCTCCTAGATATTATACATAGCATCAAAAATCGCTGCACTTTGAATATTGATTTTAACATTCAAGGTCTGACCGAACGTTTCAAACTCATTTCGCAGATAAGTAAAATCTTGTTTTTCATCACTAGAAACGACCGCCATCATGGTAAAGTATTCATCCAGTACTGTTTGAGAAATATCGTCAATATTCAAACCCAACTCTGCAATCTTAGTAGACACGCCTGCAACAATCCCAGCCTTATCCTTGCCAACCACTGTAATAATAGCCTTCATTCTTATACTCCATTTCTACGATTTTTAGAAAACCTGAACGTTTTTGATTTTCTTTTTTCCTAGTATAGCATATTTCCATAGAAAATACTAAAAAACGCCTGCTTACGAAGTTGTTCTTAAACAAAAAACAATTTCGTAAACAAGCGTCTACCCTATCAAATGATGATGAGTGTTCCCGCTGGGACCGAAGTCCCAGCGGTAGACCAGAGCTAGACTAAGAGCACAAGACTCCATCATCATAACACTCAACAAAATTGATGATTTTATACTAATTCGATGATCGCCATTGGCGCAGCATCACCACGACGTGGTTCAGTTTTAAGGATACGAGTGTATCCACCGTTACGTTCAGCATAACGAGGTGCGATTTCTGAGAACAATTTTTGAAGTGCTGTAGTAGAAGTGTACTTATCAGTTGCTTCATCATAGTTTTCAGATGCGATTTCATTACGTACGAAAGCAGCTGCTTGACGACGTGCATGCAAATCACCACGTTTACCTAGAGTAATCATTTTTTCAACAGTTTTACGGATTTCTTTAGCACGAGCTTCAGTTGTCACGATTGATTCGTTGATCAAAAGGTCAGTTGTCAAATCGCGAAGCATTGCTTTACGTTGTGAGCTAGTGCGTCCTAGTTTACGGTAAGCCATGTATTCCTCCTTTATTTATCTTTTAATCCAAGACCCAAGTCAATGAGTTTGAGTTTCACTTCTTCCAAACTCTTGCGTCCAAGATTTCGTACTTTCATCATCTCTGCTTCAGATTTTTCTGTCAAATCATGCACAGTATTGATACCGGCACGTTTCAAACAGTTATATGAACGCACAGATAAGTCCAGTTCCTCAATCGTACGATCCAAAATACGATCGTCAGATTCAGTATCAGCTTCTTTCATCACTTCAGTTGACTTAGCAATCTCAGTAAGATTTGTAAACAAATCAAGATGTTCTGTCAATATACGTGCTGAAAGCCCTAAAGCATCTTCTGGAATAATTGTTCCATTAGTCAAGATTTCAAGGGTTAATTTGTCAAATCCATCATTGCTACCTACACGAGCAGGCTCTACTTGATAGTTGACTTTTGTAACTGGTGTATAAATAGAATCTACAGCAAGTGTTCCAACCGGTGCATTATCTTTTTTATTTTCATCAGCAGGTACATATCCACGACCACTGTTAACAGTCATTGTCGCTTTTAGAGAAGAACCTTCACCGATTGTAAAGAGATAATGATCTGGATTTACAATCTCAATATCACTATCAGTCAAAATGTCTCCAGCTGTTACTTCAGCAGGACCTTCAACGTCAAGTTCAATGATTTTTTCGTCTTCAACGTATGATTTCACTGCAATCCCTTTAATGTTCAGAATGATTTGCATCACGTCTTCACGAACACCTGGAACTGTGTCGAACTCATGCAAGACACCTTCAATATTGATAGATGTCACTGCTGCTCCTGGTAGAGAAGCTAGTAGTACACGACGAAGAGAGTTACCAAGAGTTGTACCGTAGCCACGTTCAAGCGGTTCGATTACAAACTTGCCATAATCTTTATTTTCATCAATTTTTGTTATATTTGGTTTTTCAAACTCGATCATTTAGTTACTCCCTCTTAAACGAAAAGCAGTGTAATGCAATGATTATACACGGCGACGTTTTGGAGGACGAGCACCATTGTGTGGCACTGGAGTCACATCACGAATTGCTGTTACTTCAAGACCAGCGGCAGCAAGCGCACGAATAGCTGACTCACGACCAGAACCTGGACCTTTTACAGTAACTTCAACTGATTTAAGACCGTGTTCTTGTGCAGATTTAGCAGCAGCTTCAGAAGCCATTTGAGCAGCGAATGGTGTAGATTTACGAGAACCTTTGAAACCAAGAGCACCTGCTGATGACCAAGCAATTGCATTACCATGCACATCAGTAATCATAACAATAGTGTTATTAAATGTAGCGTGAATATGAGCAATACCAGATTCGATATTCTTTTTCACACGACGTTTACGTGTTGGTTTAGCCAAGACTTTTACCTCCTATATTATTTTTTCTTACCAGCAATCGCAACAGCTTTACCTTTACGAGTGCGAGCGTTGTTTTTAGTGTTTTGTCCACGGACAGGAAGTCCACGACGGTGACGAATACCACGGTAAGAACCGATTTCCATCAAACGTTTGATGTTCAAGTTTACTTCACGACGAAGGTCACCTTCAACTTTGATTGCATCCACTTCACGACGGATAGCATCTTCTTGATCTGATGTAAGGTCACGTACACGAACATCTTCTGAGATTCCAGCAGCAGCCAAAATTTTCTTAGATGTTGCAAGTCCGATACCATAAACATAAGTCAATGAGATTACTACGCGTTTGTCATTTGGAATGTCAACTCCAGCAATACGAGCCATGTTTTCTCCTTTCTATCTTATCCTTGACGTTGTTTGTGTTTTGGATTTGCTGGGCAAATTACCATAACACGACCATTACGACGAATTACTTTACAGTATTCGCAAATTGGTTTGACCGATGGTCTTACTTTCATTTCTTATCCCTCCAAGTTTTTCGATTATTTAAAGCGGTAAGTGATACGTCCACGTGTCAAGTCATATGGACTCATCTCGACAGTAACACGATCTCCCGCTAAAATACGAATATAGTTTTTACGAATTTTACCAGAAACTGTTGCTAAAATCTGATGTCCATTTTCAAGTTCAACCGTAAACATTGCGTTAGGCATTGTATCGACTACTTTGCCTTCAACTTCAATCACATCGTCTTTTGCCACGCAAAAGCACCTCCATAAATTTCGATTTGATGCCTCTAAACATAGAGACAACAATTATAAGTCAGACTATCTCAGTATAACATTTGTAACGATTTTTTGCAAGTGTGAAAAACGCTTTATTTCAAATTTGTCAATACTTTTTCGATGTCTTTGAACACATCATTGATATCTTGATTTCCTTCGATATCGTGAACCAAACCTTTGGCACGGTAGTGAGCAATGATTGGTTCACCTTGTGCAATGTTCACATCCAAGCGACGTTTCACTGTCTCAGGTTTGTCATCTTCACGTTGGTAGTAATCTTCTTCTTTGTAGTCAACTGGTGGATTGAAAACTTTGTGGAAGGTTTCACCTGTTTCACGGTGAATGATACGACCACTCAAACGCTCCAAGAGACAGTCTGGGTTCACTTCGATATTGATCACTCCTTCAAGTTCAATACCAAGTTCAGCTAAAGTTTTATCTAAAGCATATGCTTGTTCGATCGTACGTGGGTAACCATCCAACAAGAAACCTGTTTCTTTGATATCATCCTGTGAAAGGCGTTCTTTAACAATTCCATTTGTAACTTCATCTGGAACCAACTCACCTTTGTCGATGTATGACTTTGCAAGCACACCCATTTCAGTTTGATTTGCCATAGCAGCACGGAACATATCCCCAGTTGAAATGTGTGCCACGTGGAATTGTTCCACAATTTTAGCTGCTTGCGTTCCCTTACCTGCTCCAGGTAAGCCCATAATCAAAAGATTCATGATCTGATCTCCTTATTTTGTATTTAAATAGAAGCAGAAAACTGTTCTAACTCCTATTTAAAAACAAAATAGAAGAGGGGAGACGAAAGTCTCCCTTATAGATAGACTTTCATACTCCACTCTCTAAGCAAAAGTAGTCTTGCTTTTATTCTGTTTTGTCCATGAAACCAACATACTTACGTTTCAATAGGTAACCTTCTAGCTGTTTGATCCCTTCGATACCTGTCGAAATAATGATCAAAAGACTAGTTCCCCCAAAAGCAACCGCTTCTGAGAGCCCAAAGACATCTTTTGCTACAATCGGCAAGATTGAAATCACACCAAGGAAAAGGGAACCGACGGTTGCAAGGCGACGAAGAAGTTTCGACATGAACTCTTCTGTTCCTTTACCAGGACGGACACCGTGGATATAGGCTCCGCTCTTTTGCAAGTTTTCTGCTGCTTTCTCTGGATTGATCTGTACAAATGTATAGAAGAATGTAAAGAGAATAATCAGCAGCGCATACATGGCAACACCTGTTGGAGATGTTGTCGCAAGCATTTCTTGTGCTGTACGTACCCAAGTCCAATCAAGCCCCATAGCGCTGACAAACTGAAGAATAGCCGCAGGAGCTGCCGTAATCGAACTTGCAAAGATAACTGGGATAACACCAGCAGGATTGACCTTCAAAGGAAGGTAAGAACTGGATGGAGCACCTTGAGCAACTTTTGTATATTGGATCGGAATTTTATATTCTGCCTGTTGTACATATGTTGTAAAGTAAACAATCAACAAAACAGCGATAATGAGAATAACGACAAATATAATAGATGACGTCAACCGATCACTTGGAATATTGACAAAATAGTCCACGTAAATGCCATGAATCATCTCTGGAATTGAAGCCACAATCCCAGCAAAGATAATCATAGACACACCGTTACCATATCCCTTATCAGTGATTTGCTCCCCGAGCCAAGTAACAATCATAGTACCTGCAGTCAAGATAATACCAATCGTAACAAAGACTTGAGGTGTTAGATCTGTCGTTAATAATTTTGCACCAGATAGAGTGTTAAAACCAGCAGTGATTCCGATTGATTGCACAAACGCAAGTACAAGCGCAATATAACGAGTAGCCTGGTTTATCTTTCTCCGTCCTACTTCCCCCTGCTTGCCCCACTCTACAAACTTTGGAACAATATCCATTTGTAGCAATTGAACAACGATGGAAGCTGTGATATACGGACTCACACCGAGTGCAAAAACCGAAAAGTTCTTCATGGCATTCCCTGAAACTAAACTAAGCATGTTCAAGAAGGATAATCCACTCAAAGCTTCCAGACTTTTTGCATTCACACCTGGTACAGTAATACTAGTCCCGATACGGAAGACAAGTATGATAAAAATCGTAAAGAGAATTTTTGATCGTACTTTCTTAACCTTGAGGGCCTCTTTTAATAATTTAAAAAACATAGGTCACCTCTCTAGATGACTTCTACTGAACCACCTTTAGCAGTGATAGCTTCTTCAGCTGTTTTTGAGAATTTAGCTGCTTTCACAGTCAACTTCTTAGTCAACTCACCGTTACCAAGAATTTTAACACCTGATTTTTCAGCCTTTACAATTCCTGCTTCGATAAGAACAACTGGAGTAACTTCAGTACCATCTTCAAAAACGTTCAATTGATCAAGATTTACAATTGCGTATTCTTTAGCGTTGATGTTAGTGAATCCACGTTTTGGAAGACGACGGAACAATGGAGTTTGTCCACCTTCAAAACCAAGGCGAACTCCGCCACCGCTACGAGCTTTTTGACCTTTTTGACCGCGACCAGATGTTTTACCGTTACCTGATGAAGTACCACGACCAACACGGTTACGTACTTTACGAGAACCTTCTGCAGGTTTCAATTCATGAAGTTTCATTTATATTTTCTCCTCTTTTGTAAAATGCTAGCGCCGATAAGAGAGAAAAGGTTGTCTCCCTTATCAACTCGCCTATACATCGTCATCTTAGATGACTATACCTAGTTTTAGGGGATGAGTATTGTCACATCCCCTAAAAATTCATTAGTTTACTTCTTCAACTGTTACCAAGTGAGATACTGCAGTGATCATACCACGGATAGCAGCGTTGTCTTCTTTGATAACAGAGCTGTTCAATTTGCCAAGTCCAAGTGCTACAACAGTTTTACGTTGTGATGGAATGCGTCCGATTGGAGACTTAGTCAAAGTAATTTTAATTTGAGCCATTTTATCCCCTTTCTTATGCCAAATCAGAAACTGAAATACCACGAAGGGCAGCAACTTCTTCAGCGCGTTTCAATTGTTTCAAACCTTCAACAGTTGCGCGAACAATGTTGATTGGAGTGTTAGAGCCAAGTGATTTAGATGTAATATCTGCCACACCTGCCAATTCCACAACGGCACGAACTGCACCACCAGCGGCAACTCCAGAACCTTCTACAGCAGGTTTCAACAATACTTTAGCTCCACCAAATTCTGAAAGAACTTCGTGTGGGATTGTTGTTCCAACCATAGGAACTTCAATCAAGTTTTTCTTAGCATCTTCTACTGCTTTACGGATTGCTTCTGGAACTTCTTGAGCTTTACCAGTACCAAATCCTACGCGACCATTGTGGTCACCAACAACAACAAGAGCTGCGAAACGAAGACGACGTCCACCTTTAACAACTTTTGTAACACGGTTAACAGCAACTACGCGTTCTTCTAATTCAACTGCATTGTCTTTAAATGCCATTTTCTAGTGTCCTCCTATTAGAATTTCAATCCGTTTTCACGAGCTGCATCAGCCAAAGCTTTCACACGTCCGTGATATAGATATCCACCGCGGTCGAACACCACTTCTGAAATACCTTTAGCACTTGCACGTTCTGCAACGAGTTTACCGACAGCAACGGCTTGTTCAGTTTTAGTTCCTTTTGAAACTTCTTTGTCAAGAGTTGAAGCACTTGCGAGCGTTACACCCGCTACGTCATCAATCACTTGAGCGTAGATGCCTGTATTAGAACGGAATACGTTCAAACGTGGGCGATCAGCAGTTCCAGAGAGTTTTCCGCGAACGCGACGGTGGCGTTTTTGGCGGAGTTTGTTTTTATCTGGTTTAGAAATCACAGTTTTCACCTCTTTAGTTTTAAATCGTGTGCTATGCACAAAGTTGGAAAATAGGTCGGTGGTTGAAGATCAACCACTCAACATTATTTACCTGTTTTACCTTCTTTAAGACGAACGTATTCGCCAACGTAACGGATACCTTTACCTTTATATGGCTCTGGTGAGCGAAGGCTACGTACGTAAGCAGCTGTTTGGCCAACTACTTCTTTTGAAATTCCGCTGATAACGATTGTCGTTGGGTTTGGAAGTTCAAAAGTAATTCCTTCTGGAGCTTCAACTTCGTCTGGATGAGATTTACCTACAGCCAAAACAAGTTTTTTTCCTTGAAGTTGTGCACGGTAACCAACCCCACGCATTTCAAGTTCTTTCTTGAATCCTTCTGATACACCAATTACCATGTTGTTCAAAAGGGCACGAGTAGTTCCGTGGATAGTTTTCATTTCTTTTGAATCGTTTGGACGGTGAAGAGTTACTTCCGTACCTTCCACGCGAATTTCAATATCTTTTGAGAACTCACGAGTAAGTTCTCCTTTAGGTCCTTTTACAGTTACTACGTTGTCATTGTTAGTGAGTTCAACACCAGCAGGCAACACGATAACTTTATTACCAATACGTGACATGTTTATTTTCTCCTGTTAGATTGTCAGGCCATGATGGCCAGTTTTCACGGGGTTAAAGATACTTATTGTGTTCAATAGCTAAATTGAACACGCTCTAAGAACTGTGCAAAATAGATAAGTTGGCTGGTTTGTAAACAAACTGCTCCAACTTCCTAATTTTGCTTTGTTCTTTACGAGCTTTGTATCTTGATTTTACCAAACGTAAGCGATAACTTCTCCACCAACGTTCTTTTGGCGAGCTTCTTTATCAGTAAGCAAACCTTCAGAAGTTGAAAGGATAGCAATTCCAAGTCCGTTAAGAACTTTTGGAAGATCTTCACGTTTTTTGTAGACACGAAGTCCTGGTTTAGAAACACGTTTCAAGTTAGTGATAACTTTTTCACCGTTTGGTCCGTATTTAAGGAATACACGGATGATGCCTTGTTTGTCATCTTCGATGATTTCTACGTTCTTAACAAAACCTTCGCGTTTAAGGATTTCAGCAATCCCTTTTTTGATGTTTGATGCAGGTACTTCAAGTACTTCGTGTTTTGCTTGGTTAGCGTTACGAATACGAGTTAGGAAGTCTGCGATTGGGTCAGTCATAACCATTTTTTATTCTCCTCTTACTAGTAGTTTGCAAGTCGCACTTGCTAGTTAATGATTGAGCTAGGCTCAGATAGTATTGACACATTCAAATGAGATAACTCTTATTTGAACACGAGCTACAACCTGTGCAAAAAAGATAGATTTGTTTTGGAGCATCGCTCCTACACCAAATCTCCTATTTTTGCTGTGGTTGTTACGCTCTTTGTATCATGATATTACCAAGATGCTTTTGTTACACCAGGAATTTGTCCTTTGTAAGCTAATTCACGGAAGCAAACACGGCAAAGTTTAAATTTGCGGTAAACTGAATGTGGACGACCACATTTTTCACAACGAGTATAAGCTTGA
This sequence comes from Streptococcus sp. WB01_FAA12, assembly GCF_012843315.1. GTDB lineage: Bacteria > Bacillota > Bacilli > Lactobacillales > Streptococcaceae > Streptococcus. The sequence goes on along the minus strand of NZ_JABAEX010000006.1, from coordinate 92,161 downwards.
GTAGAGAACTTCGCTGGACGTTTGTTCTTAGCAATCATTGATTTTTTAGCCATTAGATTTACCTCCTATATTATTTTGCAAAAGGCATTCCAAGGCCTGTAAGCAATGCACGTGACTCTTCGTCAGTGTTAGCAGTTGTTACGATAACGATGTCAAGACCACGAGTTTTGTCAACGTCATCAAAGTTGATTTCTGGGAAAATCAATTGTTCTTTCACACCAAGTGTGTAGTTTCCGCGTCCATCAAATGATTTTGTTGGAACACCGTGGAAGTCACGCACACGTGGAAGTGAAACTGAAACCAATTTGTCCAAGAATTCATACATACGTTCACCACGAAGGGTAACTTTTGCACCGATCGCTACACCTTCACGAAGACGGAAGCCGGCGATTGATTTTTTAGCTTTAGTGATAAGTGGTTTTTGACCTGAGATAAGTGCCAATTCTTCAGCAGCTTTTTCAAGACTTTTAGCGTTTGATACAGCTTCACCAACACCCATGTTCAAAACGATCTTATCTACTTTAGGCACAGCCATCACTGATGAGTAGTTGAATTGTTCTGTCAAAGCAGGAACTACTTCATTAAGATATTTTTCTTTTAAACGATTTGCCATTATACTTCTCCTTTCCTTCGTGATTAATCAAGCACTTCGCCTGATTTTTTGTTGTAGCGAACTTTTTTACCGTCTACAAATTTGTAACCAACACGACCAGCCACACCATTTTTGTCCAAAACTTGAACGTTTGATACGTGGATAGCTGCTTCTTTCTCGATGATACCACCTTGAGGAAGCTCGTTAGTTGGACGTTGGTGTTTCTTAACGATGTTAACACCTTCAACGATAACTTTGTTTACTTTTGGAAGGGCAGTAAGGACAACAGCTTCTGTTCCCTTATCTTTACCAGCGATTACGCGAACTTTGTCGCCTTTTTTTACAAACATTAGGTTTCTCCTTGATTTTTCTTACGCCCATAAGGGCACCCTAGCTTGAAGCTAGGGGACTAGTTTGTTTCTAAAAATTAAAGTACTTCTGGAGCAAGTGATACGATCTTCATGAAGCCACCTTCACGCAATTCACGTGCAACTGGACCAAAGATACGTGTTCCGCGAGGAGTTTTGTCTTCACGGATGATAACTGCTGCATTTTCGTCAAATTTGATGTATGAACCATCAGCACGACGAGCACCTGATTTAGTACGAACGATAACAGCTTTTACAACGTCACCTTTTTTAACCGCACCACCAGGAGTAGCTTGTTTTACAGATGCCACAATGACATCACCGATGTTCGCAAATTTACGTTTAGAACCACCAAGAACTTTGATAGTCAAGATTTCGCGTGCACCGCTGTTGTCTGCGACTTTCAAACGAGTTTCTGTTTGAATCATTTCAGTTTTCTCCTTTCAGGCTTGATTAGATGATAACCGCTTCTTCAACAACTTCTACAAGACGGAAACGTTTTGTAGCTGAAAGCGGACGAGTTTCCATGATACGTACGATATCGCCTTCTTTGGCAACATTGTTTTCATCATGTGCTTTGTATTTTTTAGAGTAGTTAATACGTTTACCATAGACTGGGTGGTTACGTTTTGTTTCAACTACAACTGTGATTGTCTTGTCCATTTTGTCAGATACAACACGTCCAACAAGAACTTTACGATTATTGCGTTCCATTGAAATTTCTCCTTCCCTAGTCTATTATTTCGCTTCAGATTGAACTGTTTTGATACGAGCGATTTGTTTTTTAACTTCTTTCAAGCGAGCTGTTTGTTCCAATTGACCAGTAGCAGCTTGGAAACGAAGTTCAAACAATTCTTTTTTCAATTCGTTTTCGCGCTTCGCGAGTTCTTCTTGAGAAAGACCACGAAGTTCTTTAACAAATTCTTTTACTTCATTAAGTTTCATGCCTTCTCCTTATTCTGCTTCACGTTTTACGAATTTACATTTAACTGGCAATTTGTGGCTAGCAAGACGAAGCGCTTCGCGAGCGATCTCTTCAGATACACCAGCAACTTCAAACATCACTTTACCACGTTTAACTGGTGCTACCCAACCTTCAGGTGCCCCTTTACCAGATCCCATACGCACACCGATAGCTTTAGCAGTGTATGATTTGTGTGGGAAGATTTTAATCCAAACTTTACCACCACGTTTCATGTAACGAGTCATGGCGATACGAGCAGCTTCGATTTGGCGGTTAGTAATCCAGTGGCTAGTTGTAGCTTGAAGACCGTATTCACCGAATGCTACTTCTTTTCCACCTTTTGCTTCACCGCGCATTTTTCCACGGAATTCACGACGGTGTTTAACACGTTTAGGTACTAACATTGGTTATTTACCTCCTTTAGTGTTTTTACGAGCTGGAAGAACTTCACCACGGTAGATCCATACTTTAACACCAAGTTTACCGTATGTTGTATCTGCTTCTTCCCAAGCGTAATCGATATCTGCACGAAGTGTGTGAAGTGGAACAGTTCCTTCAGAGTATCCTTCAGCACGGGCTATATCTGCACCGTTCAAACGACCTGATACTTGAGTCTTGATTCCTTTAGCTCCAGCACGCATTGCACGTTGGATTGCTTGTTTTTGTGCACGACGGAAAGCAACACGTTGCTCCAATTGACGAGCAATTCCTTCACCTACAAGGTGAGCATCCAAATCAGGTTGTTTGATTTCGATGATGTTGATGTGTACTTGTTTTCCAGTCAATTTGTTAAGTTTTGCACGAAGTGCATCAACGTTAGCACCACCTTTACCGATAACCATACCTGGTTTAGCAGTGTGAAGTGAAACGTTAACTTTGTTTACTGCGCGTTCGATTTCGATAGTTGAAACAGCTGCGTCAGCAAGTTCTTTTTGAACGAATTTACGGATTGCAAGATCTTCATGAAGGTAATCCGCGTATTCTTTTTCAGCATACCATTTGGCATCCCAATCACGGATGATGCCGACACGCATACCAATTGGATGTACTTTTTGACCCACGATTTTACCTCCTTATTTTTCTGCAACAGCCACAGTAATGTGAGCTGTACGTTTGTTGATTGGTGAAGCTGAACCTTTCGCACGTGGACGGAAACGTTTCATAGTTGGTCCTTCGTTTGCGAATGCTTCAGATACTACCAAGTTAGCTTTGTCCAAACCAAAGTTGTTTTCAGCGTTAGCTACAGCTGAGTTCAAAACTTTCAAGATGATTTCAGCAGCTTTGTTTGGTGTGAATGTCAAGATTGCAATAGCATCGGCTACGCTTTTACCACGGATGTTGTCAAGAACAAGACGTGATTTACGAGGTGAAACACGTACTGTACGAGCCATTGCTTTAGCTGAAGTAATTTCTGCCATTTATGTTCTCCTTATTTTCTACGTGTTTTCTTGTCGTCTGCAGCGTGACCTTTGTAAGTACGAGTTGGTGCAAATTCACCAAGTTTGTGACCTACCATGTCTTCTTGGATGTAAACAGGTACGTGTTTACGTCCGTCATAAACTGCAATAGTGTAACCAATGAAACTTGGGAAGATCGTTGAACGACGTGACCAAGTTTTGATAACTTTTTTCTTTTCGTCGTTAGCTTGAGCTTCAACTTTTTTCATCAAATGCTCATCGACGAAAGGTCCTTTTTTAAGACTGCGTCCCATTTTTATATTTTCTCCTTTAAATGTTGTACCACAGCGGCTTGCGCTCACATGGAGCGCTACCGAGCTGGCGGATTTCCTAGTTGCTTAGGCGACTAGTTTACTATTATTTCTCGTTGCGACGACGAACGATAAGTTTGTCAGATTTCGCTTTCTTGTTACGAGTTTTAAGACCAAGAGCAGGTTTGCCCCATGGAGTAGATGGCGCTTTACGACCAACTGGTGCTTTACCTTCACCACCACCGTGTGGGTGATCGTTAGGGTTCATTACAGAACCACGAACTGTTGGGCGGATACCTTTCCAACGGCTACGTCCTGCTTTACCAAGGTTTACAAGTCCATGTTGTTCGTTTCCGACAACACCAACTGTAGCACGACAAGTTCCAAGAATCATACGAACTTCGCCAGATTGAAGACGAACAAGAACATATTTACCTTCTTGACCCAATACTTGAGCAGAAGCTCCAGCAGCACGTACCAATTCTCCACCACGACCTGGTTTCAACTCGATGTTGTGGATCAAAGTACCAACTGGGATGTTAGCAAGTGGAAGAGCGTTTCCGACTTTGATATCTGCTTCTGGACCTGAAACGATACGTTGACCAACTTCAAGACCTTTTGGAGCGATGATGTATGCTTTCACACCGTCAGTGTAGTGTACAAGAGCGATGTTTGCAGAACGGTTTGGATCGTACTCGATTGTTTTAACAACAGCTTCAACGTTGTCTTTGTTACGTTTGAAGTCAACCAAACGGTAGAAACGTTTGTGTCCACCACCTTGGTGACGAACAGTGATACGACCGTTGTTGTTACGACCAGCCTTGTTCTTCAAAGCAACAAGCAATGATTTTTCAGGAGTGCTTGTTGTGATTTCAGCGAAATCCAAAGAAGTCATATTACGGCGACCGTTTGTTGTTGGTTTATAAACACGAATTCCCACGATATTTCCTCCTTAGATTATTCAGCTTCAGCAGCAAACAACTCGATTGCTTTTGAATCAGCTGTAAGTGTGATGATAGCTTTTTTAGTTTTGTTAGTAAAACCAGTATAACGTCCAACACGTTTAGCTTTTGGTTTTACGTTGATTGTATTAACGTTGGCAACTTTAACACCTTCGAAAGCAGCTTCAACAGCTTGCTTGATCAAAAGCTTGTGTGCACGAGTGTCAACTTCAAATACATATTTACCTGCTTCAAGTTGAGCCATTGAGCTTTCAGTGATGACAGGTTTTTTGATAACATCATACAAATTCATTATGCAAGAACCTCCTCGATTTTAGAGATAGCTGCTTGTGTGACAAGAAGTTTGTCGCTATTTGCGATGTCAAGAACACTTGCAGTTGTAGCAGTTGCAACTTTCACGTTTGGAAGGTTACGAGCTGAAAGAGCTGCGAATTCATTTCCTTCTTCAAGGATAACAAGAACTTTAGAATCGATGCTCAATGCTGCAAGAACTTTTGCAAACTCAGCAGTTTTTGGAGCTGTAAATGAAAGAGCGTCTACAGCTACGAATTTGTTTTCAGCAACTTTTTCAGAGTAAACTGATTTAAGAGCTAGGCGACGAACTTTTTGTGGAAGTTTGTAGCCGTATGAACGTGGAGTTGGTCCGAAGACAACACCACCACCACGCCATTGTGGTGAGCGGATAGAACCTTGACGAGCACGTCCAGTTCCTTTTTGACGCCATGGTTTGCGTCCACCACCTGATACTGCAGAGCGGTTTTTAACAGCGTGTGTTCCTTGACGAAGGCTTGCGCGTTGGCTGATGATCACATCAAACACAACTGATTCATTTGGTTCGATACCAAATACTGCATCGTTAAGAACAACTTGGCCAGCTTCTTTACCAGTTTGGTCAAATAATGTTACGTTTGCCATTGTGACTGATTTCCCCTTTCTTTATTATTTACCAGCTTTAACTGCTGATTTGATAGTGATAAGAGATTTCTTAGCACCTGGTACGTTACCTTTGATAAGGATAACGTTCTTTTCTGGAACAACTTGTACAACTTCAAGGTTTTGAATTGTTACGCGGTCGCCACCCATACGTCCTGCAAGGTTTTTACCTTTGAATACGCGGTTAGGTGCAACAGGCCCCATAGAACCTGGACGACGGTGGTAACGAGAACCGTGAGCCATTGGTCCACGTGATTGTCCGTGGCGTTTGATAACACCTTGGAAACCTTTACCTTTAGAAGTACCAGTTACGTCAACAACGTCTCCAGCTGCGAATGTTTCAACTGTGATTTCAGCACCAACTTCCAAGCCTTCAACGTTTTTGAATTCACGAATGAAGCGCTTAGGAGCCGTGTTAGCTTTCGCTACATGTCCTTTAGCAGGTTTGTTGCTCAATACTTCGCGTTTGTCATCGAAACCAACTTGGATAGCGTTGTATCCGTCTGTTTCAACAGTTTTAACTTGAAGAACAACGTTTGGAGTTGCTTCAATAACTGTTACAGGGATCAATTCGCCAGCTTCAGTGAAGATTTGAGTCATTCCCACTTTTTTCCCTAAGATTCCTTTTGTCATGAGAAAATAGTTCCTTTTCTATATTTTTATTCAAAAAGTTTTTAACGAGCGTTTTTTATGCTCAAGGTATCAAGCTTTAAATTAAAGTTTGATTTCTACGTTTACACCACTTGGAAGATCCAATTTCATCAAAGCATCAACTGTTTTTTGAGTTGGGTTAACGATATCGATCAAACGTTTGTGTGTACGCATTTCAAATTGTTCGCGAGAGTCTTTATATTTGTGAGTCGCACGAATGATTGTGTAGAGGCTACGCTCAGTTGGAAGTGGGATTGGACCCGCAACTTGTGCACCTGTACGAGTAGCTGATTCTACGATTTTTGCAGCCGCTGTGTCAAGCGTACGGTGTTCGTAAGCTTTCAAACGGATACGGATTTTTTTGTTTGCCATCTTTTTCTCCTTTTCGTCTATTTAAGATAATAGGCTAGCTCCACAAGAAAACCGACGCGCGTTGCGTGGCAATGCAACCGAGCGTGTCGCAACCTCTTGCATCAAAGCTAAAGCTGTAATTTACAGCACCATAATAGAATAACACAAAACCCCTGCGATTGCAAGGGATTTGTAAGCTTTTTTTCGTTTTTTTGGGATGAAACTGTTTTCCTATTTCATCTTCATACAATTACTAATTTACGACTATTAAAACCAATCTTTTTTTCTATATAATACGAGTCATGTTGACTTCAAACTTATCTTCTGATTGATCCACTAAGACATCCGCTTTAGACTCGTTTTGTCTATAGTATCGCAGATACTGCTCCCGTCTCATCTGATGACTAGCTAACACAAAGGAAGCATCTCGATTTCTCATAATCGTATCTCGAGCTAGACGCCTCTTTAATTCTGTTTCTTCGTCCGCGTAGAAGCAGATGGTTTTGTCAAAGAGTTCCTTGGGTAGAAAACCCACAGACATCCCTTCAACAATCAGAATCGGTTTGGCTCCAGATAAGATCTCGCTAGCCTTCCAAGGTTCATCGATTGTTAAGATATCCATACCTGCCTGCAAGGCGAGAATATCTCTCTGCAAACTTGCCAGTTCATGCGCCACTGGAAGGCAAGCTGTCACCTTTTGATCAGGTGCTTGCTTTGGTATTACCAGGTGACGTTCTGAAGTGATATAGGGATCTGTTTCTAACAAATTTACTTTTGTAGAATCTAAGGCTTGATATAATTCTTGAGCAAAGGTAGACTTACCTGAAGCGCCATGGCCGTAAATCCCCAGTGTTTTGACTTTTCCCATTTCTATCTCTGAGACCAGTTGTTCTATCAGGTCTTTTTTCTTCATTCTCTCTTCACCTGTTCATAGTTTTCTTTTCCGTCATTGAGCTTGTCCCAAATCACCACTTGCCCACTTTTGAGGGATTTTTGTACATCGATAATTCGTTGATTAGAGGAACCTCGAAACTGGAGCATGAGATTGCGCTTGCTTTTATCATACCGTCCATCAACAAGGATGTCAATCAGCGACAAGAGTTCCAATTTATCTGGAGTTTCCAGCATCATTTCTTCCCACGTGTAGCCCGTCCAGGACCAGATGTCTTTATCTGGCAATTCCTTTCGAATGCGTTTAACGAGTGGCAAGAGAATACCTGTATTAAGAAAAGGCTCTCCTCCTAGCAGGGTCAATCCTTGAACATAGGGCTGGGCAAGATCTTCCATGATCTGTTCTTCTAATTCTGCTGTATAAGGAATACCTGCGTTGAAAGACCAAGTCGCAACATTATAGCACCCCTCGCAGTGGAACATACAGCCTGCGACATAGAGGGAGTTGCGCACGCCTTCTCCATCGACAAAGTTAAAGGCCTTGTAGTCAATGATTCGCCCCTGACTGAGTTCTTCACTTTTCCACTCGCCTGGTTTTGGTGTATTCCATGTCATGCTGTCTACTCCAAGTCTATCCAATAGCGCTCCGTTCCGTTTCGAACATCCTCCAACTCCCCACCATTAGCTAAGATAACAGCTCGGCTTGCTGGATTTTCTGTGCTACAAGTCACTAAAGCTCGTTTAATATTCTTTCCCTTAGCAACTTGTAGACCTTGTCGGAGGGATTCTTTGGCATAACCCTTACCTCTTTCAGATGGACGAATGGAGTAGCCAATATGGCCCCCATTTTCTAGTAAGTAGTCATTTAATCGGAGACGAAGGTTGAGAAAGCCAAGAGCCTGGCCTGCTACGTCAAAACTAACCAGCTGGATAGCAGGAACCCAGTTTTCAGGAATATTGAGTCCCGCTTCCGCTTGAAGATTTTCTTCTAGCCACTCTTCATAAACAAAATTGTTGGCGTTCCAAAACCCACCATCGTGGGCTGATTGGCTCTGCTCAAACTCTGCCATCATGTCTAATATAGTTTCCTTATCTGCCAATGTTGGTCTGCGTAGTATCATTTTTACCTCCAATTAAGAGAAAAGCGAGAGGCAACTCTCACTTTTATTTTTTCTTGTTCTTGTTTAAAAATTGTTCTCTAAGGTTGAGCAAGCGTTCTTTTTTGCCTGTTCCACCTTTAGAGTACTTCTCGTGATAACGGGTTACTTGTGCACGTCCCTTATCGTCTAATTGGTATTTCCCCATTCCATTTCCTTCTAATTTGTTACTTCATGTCCGGCTGTTTTAATGGTTGAACCGTTCATGTGTTTAACCCGCGCAGCGATTTCCTTGTGGCGTCCGTTAACCATCGGACGCGCTTGAGGATTTCCCAGATAACCACACGTACGTTTGACAACGTCTACTGTTTTAGGGTCACTATTGCCACAGTTGGGACAAGCAAATCCTCTTTCAGTTGGTTCAAAATCCCCTTCAAAGTCACACTTATAACAATGATCAATCGGAGTATTGGTCCCTAGATACCCTACACGATCATAGGCGTAGTCCCAGACAGCTTCCAAGGCTTTTGGATTTTGTTGGAGAACTGGATACTCACAGTAGTGGATGAAACCACCTGTTGCACCTGCTTCTGGATAAGCCTTCTCAAAGTCTAATTTTTCAAACGGTGTTGGATTTTTACGGACATCATAGTGGAAAGAGTTGGTGTAGTATTCCTTGTCTGTGATATCAGGAATAGAGCCGAACTTCTCTGTATCCAAGCGACAGAAGCGGTCTGTCAGACTTTCAGACGGTGTGGAGTAGATAGAGAAATGGTAATCATATTGATCTGACCACTCTTCTACACGTCGTTTCATATCACGAATGATGTCAAGCGTGAATTCCTTGGCTTCTGGATTACTTTCCCAGCTATTACCAAAGAAGACCGTCGCCACTTCATACAAACCGATGTAGCCCAGCGAAACTGTCGCACGGCGATTCTTAAAGAGTTGGTCAACACTTTCTTCTTTTCCAAGACGGCGACCGAAGGCTCCGTACTGATAGAGGATAGGGGCATTCGCTGGTGTTGCTTCCTTGGTCCGTTCAACACGATAAACCAAAGCATCTTCTGCGATGTTCATCCGCTCGTTGAAGATTTCCCAAAACTTATTCAGATCCCCTTCGGACTCGAGGGCGATACGAGGCAGATTGACTGTCACAACACCTAGATTCATGCGACCTGAATTGACCTCGACACCATTTTCATCCTTCCATCCTTGGAGGAAAGAACGGCAGCCCATAGGAACCTTGAAAGAACCTGTCAGCTCGATAATCTTATCGTAGGACAAGACATCTGGGTACATCCGCTTGGTTGCACACTCGAGGGCCAACTGTTTGATATCGTAGTTAGGTGAACCTTCCTCTAAATTGAGTCCTCTTTTCAGCGTAAAGATGAGTTTAGGGAAGATAGCTGTACGGTGTTCTGAACCAAGTCCCTTGATACGAATAGTCAAGATAGCTTTTTGAATTTCCCGCTCAAAACGATTAGTTCCTAAACCAAAACCGAGCGAAGTAAAAGGTGTTTGCCCATTTGAAGTAAAGAGGGTGTTGATTTCATACTCAAGAGATTGCATAGCATCATAGATGTCTTTTTGCGTTTTCTTCCAAGCGTAATCTTCCCGTTTCTCAGGCAAGACCCATTCTTCTGCATCTTTAAGGTGTTTTTGGTAATTCTTCTCTGCGTACGGCGCCAAGACCTCATCGATACGGTCAGCTGAACAGCCACCATACTGGCTAGAAGCGACGTTGGCGATGATTTGTGAAATCTGAGCTGTCGCAGTCTGGATAGACTTGGGACTCTCTACCTCTGCATTTCCAATCTTAAAACCATTTTCCAACATGCCTTTAAAATCAATCAAACAGCAGTTGGTCATTGGTGTGTAGGGGCTATAGTCCAAATCATGATAGTGGATATCCCCTTTTTGGTGAGCATTGGCTACGTGCTTAGGAAGCATTTGCAGTCCGATTGATTTCCCAACAATCCCTGCTGTCAAATCACGCTGGGTATTAAAGACATCACTGTCTTTATTGGCATTTTCATTGACAACTGCCTGGTCTTTATTAAGAAGCTTATGAATGCTAAAGTTGATATCTGTCGCTTTTGAGCGCTCAAAATCCCTTTGTGTCCGATAAGTGATATACTCCTCAGCTAGAGCATATTCTTTGGCTTCAAGGAGTTCATGTTCTACGATATTTTGAATCTCGTAAATCTTGACACCTTGAGGGAAACGACTATGAATTTCCGCAACAATACGCTCAAGCAGTCCATTTAGACGTTTTTCGACCAAGGGTGTCACATCCATGACTTTGTCAGCCGCCTTGTGGAGAGCTTTGTCAATCTTGTCTATATCAAACACTACACGTCTACCATCTCGTTTTTCAACGAACAAAGTGGGAACGGTTGCAAGGTTTTCTTCTAATACAATCATATCCAGGCTCTTTTCTATTTTTCTTCTTAAATGATATTATACCACTCCAAAAAGAAAAATCAATATCTTGTGTTAAAAATTCTAAAATTTTTAAAAATACACAAGATATTGATTTATTATTTAGATTTATAAAGCTTGAATTCCTTACTATCCGTCTGAACAAGCTCGTATTTTTCACTAAGTAGGCTCTCTACATCCGACCACAAGGCAACCTTTTGGTTGACCAAAATCATCTTCGGTTGATTTTCTTTCAAGTCATTGACTAGTTTCGTTTTATTCTCGTCGCTTGCAGTATAGAGCGTCGGTGTTACTAGAGAGCTTGGTGCCAAGCGTTCACTTGCTCGATAAAAATCTGGACGATCATCCCAAGCATAGACACGATCCTCAGAACTCGTTTGCTGTTTGACCAAGCTAGCAAGTTGCTCGCGTTCCTGATAAGTACTTGGATGCGAAATATAGCGACTCAAAACAGGTAGGAAAAGTAAATAGACTATCGCAATTAATGGTAGATAGAAATTTCCCTTGAGGTAGCGACCAAAGAGTGATGAAGAACGAACTCTTCGTCTACTACGACTGATACGATCAGAGCTTCCTTCTTTGATGTTGGTTAACAATAACAATGTCAGAAAGGGCAAAATCGCTGCCAAACGTGAGCCATGCAAAGGTTCCTTTGAAAGAATTAACAAAGAAAGAGTTACTAATAATCCTAAAATAGCGCCTATTGAGACAGCAGATTGCTGAGCTGACTTGGTCTGAAACAATCCTGAAAAGATCAATGTCAGAGTCCCAACACCGATGGATAGCAAACCATAGAAAGCAGCATTCTCCATAAGATTGGCATTTGAAAATAGACTAAGCGTATCTATTGGATACAAAGTATGGCTAATCGCATCACCAAAAGTTCCTGTTAATACAGTATAGTAGCCAATTGGATAAAAAAGGAGAGAAAATCCTAGAGCTGATGCGAAAAATTGATACAAACCATGAGCAAATCGACGCTTGGCAATATTAAATCCAAACAAACTCAAGGCAAGTATGGCTGCAAACAAAGCTGTGGGAATAGGTGATAGGAAGAAAGCTAAGGCTAAACTCATCCCAACTCGCAAGAAACCTTTATCGTTACTTGGATCATCCAGATAGTCAGCCACTAGACTAAAACTATAAAACAGGAAAGGCAAGGCCACAACTACTGCATAGCTACCGCCAAATCCCAGACTGCCCACAAGAAGATAGAAAATCAACAAAAGCTGTCTAGCCTGTTCTCCCTGACCTGTCAAGGTATCAGCGGATTTAAATAGAAAAACACCAGCTCCGAACAAGGCCAACCACTCCACCAAAGCAAAAAGGATATTCCCTTGAGAGAGATAGGTTAGTACGTAATAAAGCAGCCCATTTGAACCATAATAATCCGTGTAAATCTGCCCACTCTGATGTAGCGCCCAACCAGTATAAAGATCTTGCATCTGTTGGGGGCTCACCAAACCAAAGATCAGAGGCAACATTACAGAAACAGCTGTAGCAGCCAGACTCCAAATTGCCATACTAAAAAATGGAAGCGGAGTTCGTTTCTTCTTACCTCGCTCCAGTCCAAATTCAGACTCTTGATCCAGCCGTTCCCGATACTGGTATCGAAATTCTTCTAGCTGTTCGTCTTTTTCCTCGTATACGTTCATTCAATTTCTCCTCTAAGTTTATCTGTTTTAGTATATCAAAATCTTACAGGAATGTCAGCTAGGGATTGATATTTCCTTAACTTCTTATCTAGCTCAGCATAGCGTTCAATCTCTCGAAAACGGTGTAAACTGCTTGTTTGAAACTCTAGGATAAAATCATATTCTTCTTGATTTAGCATTTTCACCCTCCTGCTTATCTATTCGCAAAAAGACAAAAATAAGATCCAGCCTTGGGCTAGATCTTGGTGGATAGTTAGAGCATGGGCGCAAACAACTGGACAATTTCCTTGATTAAGCTTTGATACCAGCTTGTTTTGATTGTGTGGGGATAAATTTCTTGAGAAACTTTAAAAATCTCTTCGAAGTCCCTCTCAATATCGATGATAGACTGCGTTCTATAAAGCAAGACGCCATTTTCATAGTGGTGAAGCAAACTCCGATAGTCAAAATTGATGGTTCCCACAGTAGCCACCTCTCCATCGACAAGCATTTGCTTGCTATGAAGAAATCCGGGACTGTACTCGTAAATGCGAACCCCTGCAGATAACAAATCTGGATAGGCTCCCCGAGTAACCAATTGGATAATCTCCTTATCTGGGATATATGGCGTCACAATTCGCACATCTACTCCTCTCAGAGCTGCATTTTTAATACTTTCAGTTAGATCATAGTCAGTGATCAGATAGGGAGTCGTGATATAGACGTAATCTGTAGCTTGATTGATAAGATTTTGATAGACCGTTTTTCCAACTTGGGCTCGGTAGATAGGCTTTGGCCCACTACTGTAAGGAATGCAAAGCCCCATCCCATCTCTAGGTTGATTTTCAAGATGGTATTGGTCAAAATCGCTAATTTCTCCACGGTTGATATACCAAGTTGATAAAAAGAGTCTGGTAAAAGCCTTTACTGCTGGACCATCCAACCGAATACCGCTATCCTTCCAGTAACCAAAGCGTTCGATATGATTGATATACTCGTCTGCTAGATTGGCACCACCTGTATAAGCAATCTGCCCATCGATAATCATGATTTTGCGGTGATCACGGTTGTTATAGGCAACAGTCAAGCGTGGAATCACCTTGTTAAATTTATGGGCTTCAATCCCTCGTCCACGAAGCTGGATGGTATAATCTCCAGGCAAGGTTGCCATACAACCAATATCATCATAGAGGAGCTTCACTTCTACTCCTTGAGCTGCCTTTTCTTCCAAAATCTCCAAAATGCTGTCCCACATCAAGCCTTCTTCGATGATATAGTATTCGAGAAAGATAAATTTCTCAGCTTTTTTGAGATCCTCCAACATCTGGCGCCACATACTTTCACCTGAAGGGAAGAAATGGGTATCTGTTCGATTATAGACATCCGCATTCGTATCCATACTGAGGAGGGATTTGATGACTCCGTAAGCCGACTTATCCTCTTCCTTTAACTCCAAACGGAGGGTTCTGCTATTATCCTCTCTGTCAACCATTGATTGGAGTTGCTTTAGCTGTTTCATTTCTTTTTTAGATAAACGGCGTTCTCCAAACATGATATAGAGCAAGGGACCAAATACTGGCACAAAGGCTACTAACAGCCATGTTACCTTACTCTCAGGATTCATGGACCGATTGACAATCGATACAATGGTCGCTAAGCTTACTAAAATGACAAGGATAATCCAGAGAATCGGAGCCATCTGTCCTAGATAGATAAATAAACCAAAGACGATAAACAACTCTGCCAACATAATGGTAATACTAAAACCATATTTGGACATGAGTAGCTGCATTTTTCTAGCTGTCATAATCCCCTTCCTTTTCTAACATTCTCCCTAATTGTTTGCTAAACTAATATTGCTACTAGTATACCTCAGTTCAGGGGTAGATGGCAACCGTTTACTCTTGCTCAAGTTCTAACTCTTCCGTTTTCAGATGCCTATTATAGTTTGAGAGCCAACATATTGACCGTCATACCGGCAGCGGTTCCCATAAGATAAATGACATCTCCCTCCTTAACCAGCCCATGATCTAACGAATAAGCCAAGCCAAACGGCACAGAGACTGATACCATATTTCCATAGTCAGTGACGAGATTGAGGTATTGTTCCTCGGCCACACCTAGTTTTTCCATGACCAAAGGAAGAGCACGACTTGCTTGATGAGGAATGATATAGTCCACGTCTCCCAAGGCTAGCTGTGTTTTTTCTTGAAACTCTTCAAACATGACTGGGATTTTACGAGCAGACAAGAGGAGGATTTTCTTTCCCTTCATATCAAACATATAGTTGGTCTTAGTCGCTTCAGAGTACTCTTTTGGTTGAAAAGAAGTCAGACCTCCACGAATTTCCGTATCGTGAACCCCTTCTGACCAAGTACGTTGGAGACTGGCAATGACCCCTTTTTCCTCATGGCTTTTTTGAAAAATAAAGGCTGCCGCCCCATCACTAAAGAGTTCAAAACTTTCTTTTTGATTCGGATTGAGGCCTAAACTACCAACTTCACTAGACACAATCAAGACACGATTGTATTCGCCTGCCTCGATCAAGTGGGACATAGTCGATAGAGCAGAAATAAAGCTGGTACAGGTTGTATTGATATCCATAGCTGGAATTGAGAGTCCTTTTACCACACGCTCATGAATCAAGGCAGCCGTACATGGAATGGGCTGGACTCCCACAGCACTGGCTGAAACCAAGCAATCAATATCTTCTATTTTTAAATTTGCCTTTTCAAGTGCACGATGGATAGCTACTTCTGCCAAATCTAGTTGTGTTTCTTCATTTTCGACCACACGATAACGAGTTTGGTCTTTGAATTGGACAGTATGCTTTGGAAGGCAAACTCCATAGCCTGCGATTTCTACATGTCTTTTTACTTCTGTCATTGTCTTTTATCCTTTCATAAACGTTGGATACGTTTGAGTTTACGGCTAGTATCCCAGTGATAATCTGAAAATTGGATTTCGGGAACTATAAACTGCTTTTGCTGAGCTAGGAGTTGAAACTGTGCTAAAATAGCTGTCTCCATGCCCTCATCTCGTTGGCTTAGACAAACTTCCACTAACTTCTCAGAATGTTGTTTGACTTGGTAATCTCCTACATTCTCCACAAAGAGGATGCAACGTCTGATAAAGTCAGGATAGATGGTCACCTGTCCCCCGTCCAGTCCTTCGAAATAGAAGATGTCGTCAGAGCGTCCTTCGACCTTGTCAATCCGTGTATAGCAGGAGCCACATGGACAAGGCTCCGAATTTTCAACCAAGATATCATTGAGCTGGTAACGATAAACAGGCTGACTAGTTCGTTTAAAGTCCGTAATCACTGGATAAAAACGGCGGTCATCCAGATACTGCTTTTCCACAAAGATAATGTCTTCGTTGAGATGCAGATTACCAGCTGAGCAAGTGCAAGCTAAGAAACCTTCGGTTGCCTGATAAACTTGGTCAATAATGGATAGTGAAAAGGCTTCTGCGATCCGTCCCCTATCACTATCTTCCAAGATTTCCGCCACCGAAATGATTTTTTGTGGGTGAATAGCTAACTCTCCATCCTTGAGACGCTTACTCAATTCAAGCAACATAGAGGCTGGTGCTACCACAATGGTCGGTTGGTAACTATTGAGACGCCCGATATGCTCATCTGTATGTTTGAAAATATCAAAATACTCTAAACGAATGAGGGCCGTATTGATGGTCTGATAGAGTTCATTATCGGCTCTCAGGAAAAAGGCGATGCGGTGTCCAAAAAGTTGACCTTTGGGCAACATCTTTGCCAAGATAGCCGCTGCCCACATACTTCGTTCTTTCTCTGTTGTGATAAAGAGCCCCCGATGTCCAGACGTCCCTGAAGATAGACCGACAGCCACTTCCCCTTTAAGTTCAGTAAAATCTCGGGTCTTCTCACTTTCAATAGCCAAGGTCAAAGCTTCATCTCGATCCACTCCTTGGGTGTTGAGCTCATTAAAATGTTCCATCATAAAAGCCTTGTCCATATGGTCAAAGTTGCTAGGAATCCTATTTTTAAAGTAAGGCGACTCTCGCTTTAAAAAGTCCATATAGTTGGATAATTGCTTTTTCTGATAGTTTTCTAAAGCTTCTCGAGATTTGAAATGATGAAGCCAGCGAGTTTGGATAAAGGTTTTAAGAAAGGTTATTTTTTTCATATAAGATTGACTCTATCCTTTCTACAGGGTCATGACTAACGAGCACCTCAATTCCGTCTTTCAAGACTTCCTCCAGAAACTCCGTCCCCTTGATATAGTCCACCTTGTTATCTTGAACCAAGGAAGGAAGCAGGTGCATCTGCTTGGTATAAGGTAAGAGGTCAATTCCCCAACAGAGGTCTGCTGCAATGAGGAGATTGAAGTCTGGAAGGTACAGACAGGCTTGCCCCCTAGCATGCCCATCAACAGAAGCTACTAGGATACTGCCATCTCCGAAAAGATCACAAATCGGACGATAGGGAAATCCCGGGTGATGCTGGTCAGTTCTGATAATGGTTAGATTTTCTTCAAAAGAAGCTGGCAAAAACTCCTTGAAAATCAAGTCTTTCAAATTAGGTTTTTGGTAGACTTCATACACTTCTTTGGTCAGTATAAAGGTTGCATGAGGAAAGAAGCTAGCTCCTCCCAGATGATCTGGATGTAAATGAGATAGAAGGACATAGTTTATTTCTTCTGGTTTGATTCCCTTCGCTTTCAGTAAATGTGAAATCTGGTCCTTCTCCGTCATTTGAACAGGTGTTCCTAGACGATAAAAGCCATAGCGAAGCTTCATCTTAATATCATAGTGATAGCCAGTATCATATAGCAAATAGCCCTTGTCTCTGTGTTTGATAAGAAAAACACCTGCTGGGAAGGTCATCTTTTGATTCTTGACTCCCTTAAATAGCAAACCTGTGTAGCAGGTACAGTAGCCTGCTGGGAAATAATCAATGCTTTCGATAATCTTGGACATATTGTTCAATCCCTTCTGAAATACTGATTTGAGGGCGATACCCCAAGTCTCGCTCCGCCTTGCTGATGTCTAGCGTCTGGCTATAACGGAGCAGATAATAGGTATAGCGTGTCAGAGCTGGCTCTCCTTTGAGTTTCAAGGTCTTATAAAGAAACTCTAGACTACTGGCAATAACTGAAAGAAGAGGAGCCGGCACTTTTCTGTATGTTATCGGATAGTCCAGTCCTCTCAAGGTTTCTTCTATCAAATCCTTAAAGGCTCTTGGTTCCCCGTTGGTAATATTATAAACTTCGCCACTAGCTTGAGGAGCCTCTAGAGCCAAGCGAATTGCCAGAGCGACATTTTCCACACAGGTCATATCCATGAGCTGACGACCGTCCCCTATCAAGGGAATGCCAATCTTCTGACTGAGTTTGAGAACTCGAGGCAAAATACTGGTATCCCCAATCCCAAAAAGCCCACGAGGTCGCAAGATAATGCTCGGAACATCGTGATAATCCTTAAACAGCTTCTCCGAAGCCAGCTTACTACGAATGTAGTTGTTAAGATTATTTTCCTGAGGCGCATCGCTTTCTTTGATAGCAAGCTGATCTCGAGGCGCAGCATAGATGCTCGGCGATGATACATAAACTAAACGCTGAATACCGGCCTCTCGACAAGCATCCAGAACATACTTGGTTCCCAAGACATTTGTCTGGTAGAAATCCTCCCAAGAACCCCAAACGGTAGAAAGAGCACCCGCATGCACAACCATGTCCATCCCCTGACAAGCCTGAGCCAAATCCTCTTGCTTGGTCAAATCTCCCTGAAAAAATGTTACTAAGGAATTTTCCAAAGACTGACCTGCCTTGGGATTGCGTCCAAAAGCGCGTACCTGATAGCCC
Source organism: Streptococcus sp. WB01_FAA12 (assembly GCF_012843315.1). Taxonomy (GTDB): domain Bacteria; phylum Bacillota; class Bacilli; order Lactobacillales; family Streptococcaceae; genus Streptococcus. The sequence continues at coordinate 73,725 of NZ_JABAEX010000006.1, read as the reverse complement.
TGCTGACTGAGCTCTTCAACAACATACTTGCCTAGAAAGCCCGTAGCACCTGTTACCAATACTTTCTTCATTTTTTACTTCTCCTTGTCCCCTAAGAGCCGATGTATTTCGCTCTTCAGAATCTCTGTTGGCTGATAGACTTGGGCTGCGCGACTGAGTTTGTTCAAGTCTGGCCAGTCAGCTCTAGCCAATAACCCATCAAAAGCTCGCCCAATCGCTTCCGTATCCTCTCGTTTAGCAGTCAGGGCAATCCCCGCCTCTAAGCCACGAACCGCATAGTCATACTGATCATAGTCATGAGGGAGAATCAAGGCAGGCTTGCCATAGATAATACATTGGTAAAAAATACCCGCACCGCCATGATGAATTACATAATCCATCTGAGGAATGTATTCCTTATAGGGAAGATAGGATACCACAGAAACATTGTCCATGACCTCCTCACATTGGAAGTCTTGTCCGCCAAACCCCAAAGTCACAAAAAAGTGACAATCTGAATGAGCCTTAGCCAATTGTTGGGTCTGGTAGAGGAGGTTGTCTTTGGCCCATGCTAGCTGAGTCCCACAAGATACGAGGACTTTCTTATGATTTGCATAAGGAGCCAAATCTAGGGGATAATTCTCTGCCCTCTCAATCGAAGACCCAAAAGGTCCCACCCAAAGGTAATGCTCTGGAAAACCACTTTTCAGCTCCAACTCTTTCATCCCAATCCCTAAGATAGAATAGGGGGAATAGATAGTTTCTTGACCTTTCTGATTGTAGAACTTAAAATCGTAACGTTTTAAGCGTTCTCTCAATAAAAAGGTTACGATTCGTTTTCCTAAACGAGTCACTTTTCTCCCCAGCCATTGCTGGACAGATTGGAACGGTGTCTTTGGACTGCCCATTCCTCCAAAGAAACAAGGCGGTCCATCTGTCGTTTCAATGGCAAATTGTGTCGCCATGGTTGTTATCCAAGGAATTCCCAACTGTTCCGCTACTAACCCCCCAGATAAGGTGATGAAGTCGGCAATCACAATATCAGGTCGATTTTCCTGCCACTCTTGCACTAGTTGGTCAGACACCACATCGATCAAATCAAGACTAGCTGACAACTGTCGATAAGCAGAAATAAGGTTTAATTGCCCTTCATTGTTGGCTACGCGCTCAAATTCATCTACAGAATTTTCTAAAAAGGGAATCACCTGGAATCCCATCTCCTCTGCGACAGCTTTTCGTTGCGGTCCTGTAAATAATCGAATCTCATACAAGGGATCCTTCAACAAGGGTGCGAGTAGATTCAAGGTTGGGAAGAGATGCCCACTTAAGGGCACTACAACCACATCGATTTTGATTTTTCTCATATGTCTAGGATAGCAAATTTTTAAAAAAAGAACTACCAAAATGATAGTTCTTCCCAGCATTATTTAGCTTCTTTTTCACTTTAAGAATTAGAACAATTCTTTATAGAAGGCAATAGTTTCTTCTAAGGTTGGCATAAATGGATTTCCTGGTGCACAGGCATCAATCAAGGCATTCTTAGAAAGGTAGTCAAAGTCAAAATCTTTTTCTTCGATACCGAGTTCAGTGAGTTTCTTCGGAATCCCTACTGTTTCAGACAGTTTTTCAATCTCAGCGATGGCGTAGGCTGCACATTCTTCATCAGTTTTCCCTTCAACATGAAGCCCCAAGGCTTTGGCTACATTGCGAAAAGCTTCTGGTACGCGTTTGGCATTTTCACGTTCTACAACTGGGAGAAGCATGGCACAGCAGACACCATGTGGCAAGTTATATACTGCACCGAGTTGGTGAGCCATAGAGTGAACGTAGCCCAAACCAGCATTGTTAAAGCTCATACCACCGAGGAAGATGGCATTGACCATAGCCTCACGCGCCTCAATATCATGACCATTTGCCACAGCACGAGGGAGGTATTCCTTGATGATCTCGATGGCTCCGATAGAGAGTTTCTTAGTTACATTATAAGCACCAGGTGTGACCAAGGCTTCGACAGCGTGAGTAAGAGCATCCATACCTGTCGCCGCTGTCAATCCTTTCGGTTTTGAAAGCATGAGTTCTGGATCATTGACAGAGATGAGGGCGAGGCTGTTCTTATCAACCATTACCATCTTGACCTTGCGTTCTTCGTCAGTAATGACATAGTTAATGGTAATTTCTGCTGAAGTTCCAGCTGTTGTATTGATCGCAACCACTGGCAACCCTTTTTTAGCAGACTTGTGGAGACCTTCGTAGTCCTGTGGTTTGCCACCATTTGTAGCGATGATAGAGATACAACTAGCCGCATCCTGAGGAGAGCCCCCTCCGAGACTAATGATGAAATCACAACCATGCTCTTTCAAGGCAGCCACTCCGTCTGTGACGTTCTTGCAAGTTGGATTTGGCTCCACATCACTAAAGATCACATATTCGATCCCTTCAGCATCTAATGGTTTTAGGACCTTAGGTAAAATATCACTTCCCTCGATGAACTTATCTGTCACCAAAAGGGCCTTCTTATACCCCAGTTCCTTGATATACGGACCTACTTCATTTACAACACCTTTACCAATAAGGTTAACTGATGGAACGTAAAATGTAGCCATATGCTTTTCCTCCTGCGCCTCTGCGCTGTTTAATTATTTACTATAAGTATACGACCTAATAAGAAGTTTTACAAATATTTGTAAGCGTTTTAAGTAAAAAAACGGTAAAGAACCACTGGTCCCATTTTAAAACAAAAAAGCTCCAAAAAGATGGATTTCATCTCATTGGAACTTTTACTGAATGATTATTGCTTAGTTAATACCACTCGGTCAGATGGCTCTCGGTCCATATCATCGATAATCAATTGATTACCATTAACCGTGTAAATTTTGACATCATCTCCGATAATGACACGTTGATTTTCTGGCTCAAAGCTAACTTGCTTGATTTCCTTATCTCCATCTGGCTCGACCTCAGTCCATGTACCAGTTTTACCTGTTACAACAAGAGTGATTTGGTCATTCTCATCTTTTCCAGTATAGGTACCATCGATGTTCGTAGTTTGAGCTACAGTAGTGTCCTGACTTGAGGACGCCTGTGGTTGACTGGCACTTGTAGCAGCACTAGAAGATGACTCTTGTTGAGCAGATTGCTGGGTAGGTGCTTGTGTCTTAGATCCACAAGCTGCTAAAAGACTAAGAATTGCTAGGGAAGCAATAGAAAGTGTGAATGTTTTTGTTTTCATAGCGATTTCCTTTCTTTTGTGCCAATGTTTTGCTGGATTAGTTTCCAGATGTACCTCCTACCTCAAGTATAACAACTTAAGCCTAGAAGGTCAACTAATCCCATCGCTTCCTAGCAAACTCGCTCGGACTTCTGAGATAAAGTAGAGTGAACCCGTCACGAAAAGCAGGTCCTGATCGTTGGCCTTTTCTTCAAATTCTCTGATAAAATCGCCATAGGAAGAAATCAAATCGTAACCCGCCACATCCTTTTCATCGAGAGAGCCTTGGTAGTCAAAGCCTGTTACCTTAAGTTCCACCTGAGGCAACTGCTCAGATAGATAACTTAACATCCCTTGATAATCTTTGCGTTTAAGGGCACCAAAAAGGATGCGGGCTTGATAACCTTGCTGGATTTTCCCCTGGATAAACTCTACTAGACGAGTCAAGGCTGGAAGATTGTGAGCCCCATCTAGGTAGATTTGCGGGCGAATCCGTTCCAATCGACCTGCCCAGTGAGTCTTCTTCAAAGCCCGTCTGACAAACTCTTCCTCGACCCTTTCACCTCTTGATGCCATAAACAGAAGAAAAGTTTCTAAAGCCAAGGCGGCATTTTCTTGCTGATAGGTGCCTTCCAAACCGATTTTAAGCTGGGAAAAACTTGCTAAGCTACTCGAAAAATTCCCAGCTTTCAAGGTAAAGTCTCGCCCAGCTTGATAAAGTTCAACAGCTAACTCTCTTGCTGTATTTTGACAGACAAGCTCCGCTTCTGGAGCAAGCTTGGCAATGACTGCCTTCTTGCCAGCCTTGAAAATACCAGCTTTCTGCTCTGCTATTCCCTCCAGACTATCACCCAAGGTCTCCTGATGATCTAGGCCAATGGAAGTAATAACTGCAATCTCTCCTGTTACTACATTAGTCGTATCAAGTAGACCACCAATTCCCACTTCTAGCAGAACTAGATCCACGTCCTGCTCTTTAAAGTAAAGCAAGGCAATCAAGGTCAACAACTCAAAGAAAGACAATTGGTCATGTGTTTCCAAAAGAGTTTTCTCCATCTCCTTGACTTGATTAGCTATACGGACAAAGTCTTCCTCCGCGATCGGTTGCCCATTAATACAGATTCGATCATGGATACTGATGATATGAGGAGAGGTAAAAGTACCAACTTTTTTAGCATGAGTAACAAACAACTCCCTCATAAAGGCAATAGTTGACCCCTTACCGTTAGTCCCTGTTACGTGGATAATAGGATAAGTCTTCTCAGGATTCCCCAGCAAATCCACCGCTCGCTGCATTCGCCCAAGACCGGATCTAAAGTTTAAACCAATCCGACTATGAAGCCATTCTTCTACTTCAAACATACACGTCTCCTTAACAAAAGTCCAATCAACTACCACATCAAAGTATGATTACAAATAAAAGCGAGGTCGGGACTAAAATCCCAACCTCTTACCTGGTTAGCTAATCACTAGCTACTATGAATTTCAATGTGAGCTAAAAACGTCCCTCGGACTTACTTACGGTCTTTATTTTTAGCGTAAGGGTAAAAATGTTCACTGAACATACCAGTTCTCTCTTATTTAAAGGAACTGGAGTAAAAATATCCCCCGGACGTTCCTGCGTTTCTAATTTCTGGCGTAGGGGTAAAAACATCCCCCGGATATTCCAACTCTTACAATTTTTAGGAGTTGGGGTGATACAGTCTCCCAGACTGTATCACTCCTCCATAAAGCTGTTGAAGACTTCTTCAATCATGTTCCATTCGTCTTCTGAGTCTTCTGGAATTGGTTGCAATTCGCCTTCTGTTCCATCTTCATTTTCAGTGAATGAGTAGGCTTGGATTTCAACTTGCCCGTCTTCGTCTTCTTCTGCGTTAACTGGTACAAGCAGAACATAGTTCTTACCAAATTCTTCTTTTCCATCAATGGTCAAAAGGATTTCAAATAAAGTTTCATTTCCTTGCTCATCTACTAGTGTAATCAATTCACGTTCTTCGTGATCGTGGTTGTGATCGTGTGACATAGTTTCTCCTCTGTCTTAAAATTTTCTATCTAAATAATTTTGCAAAATCAGCTGAGCAGCCAATTTATCAATGACTTTTTTTCGCTTGTTGCGACTGATGTCAGCCTGCTCAATCAACATACGCTCAGCTGCGACTGTCGTCAAGCGCTCATCTTGATACTCTACTGGCAAACTAAAAAGTTCCTCTAGTTTTGCTCCGTAGGCTTGACTAGCTTCTACTCGCGGACCGCTGGTATTGTTCATGTTTTTAGGCAGACCTACTACAAAACGTTCCACCTTATAGCTGTCAACCAATTCCTTGATACGGTCAAAACCAAACTGGCCCTGATCCTCATTAATCTGGATGATTTCAAGTCCCTGAGCGGTGAATCCTAGTGGGTCGCTAATGGCCACGCCTACCGTTTTTGAACCGACGTCCAATCCCATAATTCTCATAGATTATAGATCGACTCCTTGTCCTTTAAGGTAATAGCGTACCAATTCTTCAACAATTTCATCACGCTCATACTTACGGATTTGATTTCGTGCATTGTTGTAACGAGGAACGTAGGCAGGGTCTCCACTCAATACATAACCGACGATTTGATTTATCGGATTATAACCCTTTTCATTCAGAGAAGCATAGACATCTGTCAACGTTTCACTGATTTCCTTCTTGTTGGAATCATCCAATTTAAAACGTACAGTTTCTTCAGTAAATCCCATTCTAACACCCTCTTTCCTTAGAATAGTACTATTATAGCATATTTCCTTACGTTCTACAATTAAGTCAATCCATTTATTTGGATTTTCTTACTGTTCTGTCGCACCATTTGCCACTCTGTCTGCGATATACTGACTTGGGCCATGTTGCAAAAGACTCTCTAAGCCAAGATTTTTCAAATAATCTGTCTGTGACGCCTTTTTGACATCCAAAACTTGTAAATCATAGGTCGTTGTGGTCTGGATTTCAGTCTCACTAAGCAGTTTGGTTTCAAGTGTAAAACCTGCCAATTTACGCGCTTCCTGAAGCATTTCATCCTTTTCTTCTGCTTCTAAAAGAGCTTTTTGAGTTTCTTCAAGACCGTGATCAGCGATAAAGGATTTCAATTCCTCACTTAAGGGCCGTATCTGCCGAATAACCAATTTTAGAAATTGTTTCCCTTTATAGGTAATGGTTTGCGTTTGCTTGACGCCATCTCCTGACTCAGGGAAAATCAAAGTCTTGGTCACAACCGTATTCTTTTCCGCATTTTCCAAAACGGGCAGAGTAGACTGGAGTGTTTCGGATTCATGTTTTGAACCAGATGTCGTTTCCTTCTTTTGGCTACATCCTGCAAGTAGCAGGAGGAGAGTAGCTGCGCCAATTACTATCTTTTTCATAATTCCTCACATGATTTTTTGATAAAAAATGAACAAGGCTAGGAGATACCCCAGCCTCGATGTTTATAGAGCTGCACGCAAACGTGCTTCTGCATTTTCTACATTACGGACAGAGCGTGGTAAAAAGGCACGAATATCATCTTCTTTGTAACCGACCTGCAAACGCTTCTCGTCAACTAGAATAGGACTTTTTAAGATCCGTGGCGTTTCCATGATTAAGTTGAGTACTTCATTCACACTCAAATCTTCAATGTCAACTCCTAAAGCTTTCGCATAGCGGTTTTTTGATGATACAATGCTGGCAATTCCATTATCTGTCTTTGTCAGAATATCAAGTAGTTCTTCTCTCGTAATCCCTTCTTTACCAAGGTTTTGTTCTTTATAACTTAACTGGTGTGCGTTGAGCCAAGTCTTCGCTTTCTTACAGCTTGTGCAACTGGAGACGGTATAAATCTTAATCATGTGCCTACCCCTTTCGCTACATGTTACTATCAGTTTAATCTATTATACCATAAAAAACATCCGACTTGCGACCTATTTTTAAAAAAATTTAACTTTTTTCGCTATTTTCGTACTTTTTTCTTGACAAAATCAATTTATAGCCAACTTTTAAATTTTTTGATGTACATTCGTTTCACAACTGTAACACTAATCATATAGAGAACGATTATCAAAATCAAAAAGAGGAAATAAATTGGTTCCAAAGGGGTTAAATGAAGCAGGCTCGCAATTGAAGAGTAGGGAAGGAAAGTCACAAAACTAGCTGCCAGCAAGGTTGTTGCAAGCACAAACCATGATGGACGACTTTGCAAGAAAGGAAGCTTTGCTGAACGAAGCATATGGATAACCATGGTTTGGGACCACATGGATTCAATGAACCAACCTGTCTGGAACAAGATGATAAAGCCCGTTGCAGACTCTGCTCCGTGAGCATAGGCTTGACCTGTCGTCATTGGGACAATGACAAAATAGAGCAAGATAAAGGTCAAAATATCAAAGGCAGAAGAAATAGGACCCATCCAAATCATAAAACGAGTAATAGACTGAGCCTCCCACTTATGAGGATGTTTCAAAAAGTCTTCATCCACATTATCAAATGGCAAGGCAATGCAAGAAAGGTCGTAGACCAGGTTTAACACAATCAAGTGAATCGGAGCCATAGGAAGGAAAGGTAAAAAGATACCAGATACTAAAAGAGAGAAAATATTCCCGAAATTAGAGCTGACCGTCATCTTGATATATTTGGTCATATTTGCATAGACCTTGCGCCCTTCAACCAGGCCTTTTTCAAGCACCATCAAATCTTTATCCAGCAAAATAACATCAGCTGTCTCTTTGGCAATATCTACTGCTGTATCAACAGAAATCCCCACATCTGCTACTTTCATAGAAGGGGCATCATTGATCCCATCTCCCATATAGCCGACACAATGTCCATTAGATTTGATTTGTAAAATGATTCGTGCCTTTTGATCAGGAGAGAGTTTGGCAAAGACGGTCACCTTCTCAACTGCTTGGGCTAACTCTTCGTCCGTCATGGCGTCAATATCAGAACCCAGCAAGATTTGATCAACGTTTAAACCAACTTTTTCGCATACTGCTTGGGTTACCTTCTCATTATCCCCCGTCAAGATCTTTGTTTGAACACCATGCTCCAGCAAAGCTTGGATAGCAGGGGCTGCAGATGGTTTTGGTGGATCTAGAAAGGCAAGATATCCTGTTAGAATCATCTCCTTTTCATCTTCAACGGAGTAAGCAAAACCTTCTTTTAGGCCTGTTTTATAGGCGACTCCCAAGACTCGCAAGCCCTGTTGATTAAGTTGGTCCACTTCTTTTAAGATCTCCACTCGGATATCATCCGTCAGAGGGCTAATCTGACCTTGATATTCCACATGGGTTGAAATCGCAAGCATTTCCTCTAGGGCACCCTTGGTTACCAAACTAACAACTTCGTTCTCATCCTTGACGATGACACTCATCCGTCTGCGTTCAAAATCAAAGGGCAATTCATCTATTTTTTGAAAGCTAGTATCCAAACTTTGTAAAATAGCGTGTTCTTTAGCTTCTTTTTCAGTTCTACTGATAATGGCACGGTCCATCAAGTTTTTCAAACCGGTTTGAAAATAGGAATTGAGATAGGCACGTCTCAATACAGACAAATCCAAATCTCCATGTATATCCAAAGGATATTCAAGGACAATTTCGTCTTGAGTAAGGGTTCCAGTTTTATCCGTGCATAAGATATCAATAGCACCTAAATCTTGTATAGCATTGAGTTTTTTGATGACGACTTTTTCCTTGGCCATGATAATGGAGCCTTTTGCTAAACTTGCCGTGATAATCATGGGAAGCATCTCAGGTGTGAGTCCGACACCCACACTCAAGGCAAATACGCCAGCTTCTAACCAATCCCCATCTGTCAAGCCATTGGAAAGAAATACGATAGGAACCATGACTAACATCAAACGGATTAAGAGCCAAGAGATGCTGTTCATCTCCCGTTCAAAAGAGGTCGGTTCGTCATAAGTATTGAGAGTCTGCTCGATTTCCCCCATCATGGTGTCATCACCGACCGCTAGAATCAAAGCCTTGGCACTTCCTGATATCACATTGGTTCCCATAAAGGCGAGCGCTTCTGCTTCTAGCAGACTATCAAAGTTTGACTGACTCATTTTTGACAAGGCCAGTTTTTCAACCGAGTCACTTTCGCCTGTCAAGCCAGACTGTTGAACAAAGAAATCGCGCGATTCAATTAAAATGAGGTCTGCTGGAATCATATCCCCAGCACTCAATTTGACTATATCTCCAACGACCAAATCTTCAATTGCTACCTCTAAACTCTGGCCTTCGCGAATTACTGTGGCTGTGTTCACAATCATTTTTGATAGATTGGTCGCCGCCTTATCGCTCCGTAATTCTTGTACAAAGCGTATACCACCAGAGATCAATACGAGAACGACGATGATGATAGAGGTCGTTGGATCCTCTTGCCCAGGCTTCGCCAACCAGACATTGGTCACCATGGAGATCATGGCGATGACCAGCAAGATGATTGTAAATGGATTGATAATAGATTCGTAAATCTTTTTGAGGATACTGTCTTCTTGACCCTTGGTGATGGTGTTTTCGCCATATAGGTCACGATTTTTCTCCACCTGCTCCTCAGTCAAGCCTGTTAGACTTGTCTTATAAAAAGATAGAGTCTCGTTTAAAGGTGTGTGAATAGCTGCTGCTAATCTTTCTTTTGTAGTTTTCATTGGTTTCTCCTATCTGTATGAATGATGTGTTTCATACACAGAGACCAATCACTTTATAAGGGCAGAACGACACAAATCAGCGATTGGCTGTGTATGTGCGGTTCTGGGTGGTCGTCAATTTGCATCGTCTGTCTCCTTTCCCTGTTCTAAAACAGTAGAAAATCCTGCCATAAAATGGCAGGATTAAAAAACTAATTATCTGTTTTTTCGTTCAAGCTTTAACTCCATAGGGCAATGAAATGAGCTTAGTCTTGGCCTTCGCGACCAGGACTGTTGACCAACGAGTAGTGTCTCCACTGCTTTGCGGTAGTCATCCGTATCCCTATGGTAGCCTCACCTACCGTTTTCGTCTATCAGTATAAACCTTTAAAATATAAAAGTCAACGATTTATCTCATTTTTTAGATAACAATCAATTCTTTTGGAGCAAGTGTCAATAACTCACAACCTGTTTCTGTAATCAAGATATCATCCTCGATACGAACCCCGTATTTACCTTCAATATAGATACCCGGTTCATCAGTCAAGACCATACCAGATTTAATGACTTCTTTGGAAGTTTGGCTAAAGTAAGGTTCTTCGTGGATATCCAGTCCGATACCGTGTCCAATACCGTGAGTAAAGTAGTCGCCATAGCCTGCCTCGATGATAATATCACGAGGAATTTTGTCAAAGTCGCGGAAACCTAGACCTGCCTTGGCATGGTCAATCAAGGCTTGATTGGCTTTCAAAACTGTGTTGTAGATTTCTGCTTGCTCGTCACTGACATGACCTAGATAAATGGTCCGTGTCATATCACTCACATAGTGGTCGTAGAGACAACCGAAGTCCATGGTAATGGCTTCGCCAAGCTCTACTGGCTTATGCATAGGATGAGCGTGGGGTTTGGAAGAGTTGATACCACTTGCTAAAATGGTATCAAAAGACAAGCCGGCCGCTCCTAGCTCACGCATGCGGAAATCAAGGAAGTTGGCAATCTCAATCTCTGTCTTTCCTGGTTTGATAAAGTCAAGTGCATCACGGAAAGCTTGGTCTGAGATTGAACAAGCCTTGCGAATAGTCGCAATCTCTTTCTCATCCTTAATCATACGAAGCGCTTCAACAAACTGAGTCTGCGGAAGCAAGTCAATCCCTGTAAAAGCTGCCTGCATACGGTGGTAATAAGAGACCGAAATCTCGTCCTCAAAACCGACGCGAGACAAGCACATATCCTTAACAATGCCTGCAATGACAGCCAATTCATCACGGTCAGCCACAATCTCAAAACCTGTCACTTCTTGCTTAGCTGCAATGATATAGCGAGAGTCTGTCACCAAGACCTGACGGTCACGGCTGATAAAGACTGTTCCGTTTGACCCCCAAAAACCAGTCAAATAATAGACGTTTTTAAGGTTGTTGATGATGATACCATCCAGTTCTTTTTCTTGCATTTTAGCTAGAAATGCTTGTACACGTTTATTCATGATGTAACTTTCCTTTCAAATAGTGTCCTGTGTAGCTGGCGTCATTTGCCGCTACTTCTTCTGGAGTTCCTGTTGCGATGATGGTTCCACCACCAACACCGCCCTCAGGTCCCAAGTCGATGATATGGTCTGCAGTCTTGATAACATCTAGATTGTGCTCGATGACGAGTACTGTATTGCCATCGTCGACAAAGCGAGCTAAAACCTTGAGCAGACGAGCGATGTCCTCCGTATGAAGTCCTGTCGTCGGCTCATCCAGAATGTAGAAGGACTTACCTGTTGAGCGTTTGTGGAGTTCACTAGCTAACTTCATACGCTGGGCTTCTCCCCCTGAAAGGGTTGTAGCTGGTTGTCCTAGCGTTACATAGCCCAACCCCACATCCTTGATAGTCTGGAGTTTGCGTTGAATCTTAGGAATGTGTTGGAAAAATTCAACTGCATCGTTAACGGTCATATCCAAGACTTGCGAGATATTCTTTTCCTTATAGTGAACTTCTAGGGTTTCACTGTTGTAGCGGGTTCCGTGGCAGACTTCACAAGCCACGTATACATCTGGCAAGAAGTGCATCTCAATCTTGATAATCCCGTCACCTGAGCAGGCTTCACAGCGACCACCCTTAACGTTGAAACTGAAACGGCCCTTTTTATAGCCTCGAATCTTAGCTTCATTTGTCTGGGCAAAGAGATCACGTATATCGTCAAAAACTCCTGTATAGGTAGCTGGATTGGACCTCGGCGTCCGTCCGATTGGGCTCTGGTCAATGTCAATCAAGCGGTCTACATGCTCAATCCCTGTAATCGTTTTAAACTTCCCAGGTTTGTCTGAATTTCGGTTGAGCTTTTGAGCAATGGCTTTTTTGAGGATACTGTTGATTAGGGTTGATTTCCCTGAACCGGATACCCCTGTCACGGCGATGAATTTCCCTAACGGGAAGCGGGCTGTGACATTTTGCAAATTGTTCTCACGCGCTCCTGTCACCTCGATAAAGCGACCATTTCCTACACGGCGCTCAGCCGGTACTGGAATGGCACGTTTACCTGACAAGTACTGACCTGTGATGGACTTGCTGTTGCGAGCCACTTGCTTAGGTGTTCCTGCAGCGACGATTTCCCCACCAAAAACACCAGCACCGGGACCAACGTCAATCAGATAATCCGCCTCGCGCATGGTATCTTCGTCATGTTCTACCACGATGAGAGTATTTCCCAAGTCACGCATCTTTTTCAGACTGGCAATGAGGCGGTCATTATCCCTCTGGTGAAGACCGATGGACGGCTCATCCAGAATATAGAGAACACCTGATAGGTTGGATCCAATCTGGGTCGCCAAACGAATCCGCTGGCTCTCACCACCTGAAAGGGTTCCTGCCGAACGCGACAGAGTTAGATAGTTGAGACCTACGTTATTGAGGAAGGTCAAGCGATCCTTTATTTCCTTGAGAATGGGACGGGCGATGATGGCTTCATTTTCAGACAGAGTCAACTGACTCACCAAGTCCAAGTGGTCTGCGATAGACAAGTCCGAAATTTCTCCGATATGCGGCCCTTGCTCCCCACCAACACGGACAGACAAGGCCTGGTCATTGAGACGGTAGCCTTGGCAAGTTCCGCAGGTCAGCTCATTCATGTAGAGACGCATCTGGGTGCGCGTGTAGTCACTATTGGTTTCATGGTAACGACGCTTGATATTATTGACAATTCCTTCAAAAGGAATATCGATATCGCGCACACCACCAAATTCATTTTCATAGTGGAAATGGAATTCCTTGCCATCTGAGCCGTAGAGAATCAAGTTCTTCTCTTCTTCTGACAAGTCTTCAAATGGCTTATCCATATCCACCCCAAAGGCTGTCATGGCCTGCTCTAGCATGTTTGGATAGTAGTTAGATGAGATAGGATTCCAAGGCGCCAGCGCTCCTTCACGCAAAGTTTTGCTGGTATCAGGAACCACCAAGTCAACATCCACCTCCAGCTTGATTCCCAAACCATCACACTCGCTACATGAACCAAAAGGCGCATTGAAAGAGAAGAGTCGAGGCTCCAACTCGGGTACAGTAAAGCCACAGACCGGACAGGCATAGTGCTCAGAGAAGAGCAACTCAGAGTCATCCATAGTGTCGATAATCACATAGCCTTCTGCGATACGAAGGGCCGCCTCAACGGAGTCAAAGAGACGGCTACGAATGCCCTCCTTGATGACAATACGGTCAACCACGACATCGATATTGTGTTGCTTGCTCTTAGACAGCTCTGGAACTTCGGTCACATCGTAGACCTCCCCATCCACTCGGACACGAACATACCCATCTTTCTGAATCTTTTCAATGACACTCTTATGTTGCCCTTTTTTCTTACGGATGACAGGAGCTAAGATTTGCAGGCGCTGGCGTTCTGGCAACTCCAAGACCTTATCCACGATTTGCTCTACAGAAGAGGCCTTGATAGCCCCATGCCCGTTGATACAGTAAGGCGTCCCCACACGTGCGTAAAGGAGACGCAGATAATCATTAATTTCAGTCGTCGTTCCCACGGTCGAGCGTGGGTTTTTACTAGTGGTTTTCTGGTCGATGGAAATAGCTGGGCTAAGACCGTCAATGGCATCCACATCTGGTTTTTCCATGTTGCCCAAAAACTGACGAGCATAGGCTGACAGACTCTCTACATAGCGTCTTTGCCCCTCAGCATAGAGGGTATCAAAGGCCAGACTGGATTTCCCAGAACCTGACAAACCAGTCACGACGACCAGCTTGTCTCGTGGAATCTCCACATCAATATTTTTTAAGTTATGGGCACGTGCCCCATGAATGACAATTTTATCTTGCATCTTTGTTCTTTCTAGTCCATTATTGCTTTCCATTATACCAAAAAATGTGAAATTCTATTACCCAAAAAGCTGTTTTTGTAGTATAATAGTACGGTGCAAAAAATGAATCACTGAATAGTAGGAAAGGATAGGGGATATGAAACAAGTTTTTCTCTCAACAACAACTGAATTTAAAGAGATCGACACGCTTGAACCGGGTACTTGGATCAATCTCGTCAATCCTACACAAAATGAATCGTTGGAAATCGCCAATGCCTTTGACATTGATATTGCCGACCTTCGAGCACCACTCGATGCGGAAGAAATGTCCCGTATCACCATTGAAGATGAGTATACTTTGATCATCGTGGACGTTCCCATCACAGAGGAAAGAAACAATCGCACCTACTACGTAACGATTCCGCTAGGGATTATCATCACCGAGGAGACCATTATCACTACCTGCTTGGAATCCCTCCCCGTTCTCGATGTCTTTATCAACCGCAGACTGCGCAACTTCTACACCTTTATGCGTTCACGCTTTATCTTCCAGATTCTATACCGCAACGCAGAGCTTTACCTTACGGCCCTTCGTTCAATCGACCGTAAGAGTGAACAAATCGAAAGTCAACTTCACAAGTCTACTCGAAACGAAGAACTGATCGAGCTCATGGAATTGGAAAAGACCATCGTCTATTTCAAAGCCTCACTTAAGACAAATGAGCGCGTGATTAAGAAATTGACCAGCGCAACTAGCAATATCAAGAAATACCTAGAGGACCAAGACCTGCTCGAAGATACCCTGATCGAAACCCAACAGGCCATCGAGATGGCAGATATCTATGGAAACGTCCTTCACTCTATGACAGAGACCTTTGCCTCTATCATTTCCAACAACCAGAACAACATCATGAAGACCCTGGCTCTCGTGACCATCGTCATGTCTGTCCCAACTATGATCTTCTCAGCCTACGGGATGAACTTTAAAGATAATGAAATCCCTCTGAACGGTGAACCCCACGCCTTCTGGTTAATCGTCTTTATCGCCTTTGCTATGAGTGTCTCGCTCACTCTCTATCTCATCCATAAAAAATGGTTCTAAGAGGAATCCCTATGTCTCAGATTGATTTACAAAAACTAACCAAGAAAAACCAAGAGTTTATCCATATTGCTACCCAGCAATTCATCAAAGATGGCAAAACAGATGCTGAAATTAAGGCTATCTTTGAGGAAATTATTCCTCAAATCCTTGAAGAACAAGCCAAAGGAACGACAGCTCGTTCCCTATACGGTGCTCCAACTCACTGGGCTCACAGCTTCACTGTCAAGGAG
Organism: Streptococcus sp. WB01_FAA12; assembly: GCF_012843315.1. Classification (GTDB taxonomy): domain Bacteria; phylum Bacillota; class Bacilli; order Lactobacillales; family Streptococcaceae; genus Streptococcus. The sequence continues at coordinate 58,299 of NZ_JABAEX010000006.1, read as the reverse complement.
CAATACGAAAAAGAGCACCCTAAGGAAAATGACGATCCAAAACTCATGATTATGGACTCAGCCCTTTTTATCACCAGTCTCTTTGCATTGGTTAGCGCTCTAACTACGTTCTTCTCTAGATATCAGGCTATTGGCTATGGGTTGATTACCCTCTTGTTGGTTGGACTTGTAGGAGGAGTTGCCTTTTACTTTATGTACTACTTTGTCTACCGCTATTATGGACCCGATATGGAGCGTAGCCAGCGTCCTCCTTTCTGGAAATCTGTGCTCGTTATCCTGGCTTCTATGGTCCTTTGGTTAGCCGTTTTCTTTGGAACTAGCTTCCTACCAGCAGCTCTCAATCCAATCCTTGCTCCATTGCCTTTGGCTATCCTGGGAGCTGCCCTTCTCGCCCTTCGCTTCTATCTCAAGAAACGTTTCAACATCCGAAGTGCAAGCGCGGGCCCATCACGTTATTAAGAAAAGTGAAGAGCTATGGCATATAGTCAATCTTTAGCTCAGCAGATTCGAAAAATTCTAGCGCTCAAACTTCCTCCCCAAATTTTCGAAGAAGAGCTAGAAGAAAAGAAACTGTTTGGTGGCCTTGCCTTTATGATTCGTGGGAAAATGGTCCTTACAGTCAGTTCCAGAAATCATGAGCTGGTTATGGTCAGAATTGGCAAGAAAATGGAGAAGCAAGTTCTACCCCGAACAGGAGCTCATACTACATTGATGAGGGGGCGCCTTTATCATGGCTATATAGACTTAGATATAGAAGGTCAAAAAGAATTGCCTTACTGGATTGATTTGGCTCTCTCCTATAATCAAGAGTTGACCAAGTAACTCATATCTAGTAAGGTTACAGATTAGAAAAACGAAAAGCAACTGCACCAGTGGTTGCTTTTCACTTGCTTTCTTGAGATTCAATAGAACTTCTGAGTCTCATTCTTGTAGTTTTCTCTCACCTTTTGTGATAAAATAGGCTCAATCAATTTCTAGGAGGATGAGATATGGTTTCTACTATTGGTATCGTGAGCTTATCTAGTGGCATTATCGGGGAGGACTTTGTCAAACACGAAGTGGGCTTGGGTGTTCAACGTCTCAAGGATTTGGGACTCAATCCTGTCTTTTTGCCCCATTCGCTAAAGGGCTTGGACTTTATCAAGGACCATCCTGAAGCACGTGCAGAGGATTTGATGCAGGCATTTTCTGATGATAGCATCGACATGATCCTATGCGCCATCGGTGGGGATGATACCTATCGTTTGCTACCTTATCTTTTTGAAAACGATCAGCTTCAAAAGGTTATCAAGCCAAAGATTTTTCTTGGCTTCTCGTATACAACCATGAACCACCTTATGTTGCATAAACTAGGGGTCAAGACTTTTTACGGGCAATCCTTTCTAGCAGACATTTGTGAATTAGACAAGGAGATGTTACCCTATAGCTTCCGCTACTTTAAAGAATTGATTGAGACTGGAAGAACCTCAGAAATCCGTCCTAGCGACGTTTGGTATGAGGAACGGACTGATTTTAGTCCCAAGGCCCTGGGAACAGCTCGTATCAGTCATGTAAATACAGGTTTTGACTTGTTACAAGGAAATGCCCAGTTTGAGGGGGAAATTCTCGGCGGTTGCCTTGAGTCTCTCTATGATATCTTTGACAACTCTCGATACGCAGATAGCACGGAGCTCTGCCAAAAATACAAACTTTTTCCTGACTTATCCGACTGGCAAGGAAAGATTCTCTTGTTAGAAACAAGCGAAGAAAAGCCTGATCCGGAGGACTTCAAAAAGATGTTGCAGGCTTTGAAAGAAACTGGGGTATTTGAGGTCATCAGTGGACTCTTGGTCGGAAAGCCAATGGATGAAACCTCCTATGACGAGTATAAGGAAACGCTATTGGATGTAGTTGACAGCAGTGTCCCGATTGTCTATAATCTGAATGTCGGCCACGCAACTCCAAGAGCCATTGTTCCCTTTGGCGTTCACGCTTATGTGGATGCACAGGAGCAAGTCATTCGCTTTGACTATAACAAAAAATAAACAATTTCTCCATTTTTGTGCTTTGGTATTGATTTTCGTTACAATTTGTGTCTGAATTTATTGCATTTTGCTTATTTCTATGATATCCTTTTGAAGGAGGTGTATATGACTAAACAAAAAATAAATCAAATTGTCGGTTCAATCGGGGCTTTTATCGGGATTATTGTATTTATCGCCTACATCCCACAAATTTTTGCCAATTTACAAGGCAACAAAGCTCAACCATTCCAGCCTTTATCCGCAGCAGTATCTTGTTTAATTTGGGTTATTTATGGATGGACAAAAGAGCCTAAGAAGGATTGGATACTAATTATTCCAAACTCAGCTGGCGTTGTCTTAGGTGGACTGACATTTCTTACTGCACTATAAAAATTACTAGCATATAATCAAAAAGCTGAGAGGAATTTCTCAGCTTTTTTCTATATTCTCAGATAGTTAGACGCTTGCACTCACTAATTTCCGTTTTTCCACTCACAATCATTCTCGTGGTCGTCAATCAGACCTGCCGCTTGTAAAAAAGCTAAAACTGCGACTGGACCTGTGAATTTGAATCCTTTTTTTTTGAGATCTTGAGATAACTTTTCAGACAAGGCTGTTTTAGCAGGTGCTAGGTGATAGTCAGGAACATCATTGATGATGGTTTGTCCATCTACAAAAGACCAGAGGTAAGCATCAAAGGAACCGTAGGTTTTCTGGACTTGTAAAAATGCTTGGGCGTTGGCGCGTGTTGCAAAGAGCTTGGCACGATTTCGGATGATGGCTGGATTATCTAACAAGGCTTCCAACTCCTCATCTGTCATCTCAGAGATACATTGGGCTTGATAGTTGTAAAAGACTTCTCGGAAAGCTTGGCGCTTGTTTAGCACCGTTTCCCAAGACAGACCAGCCTGATAAGTCTCCATACAGAGCAGTTCAAAAAGAGCGCGGTCATCATGAAGGGGTTGACCCCACTCTTCGTCATGATAGGCTATATACAGAGGGTTGTTCATTTTAACCCAACCACAGCGTTTTGGCATCTTATTCTCCTATTTGACCAACATCTTAAGAGCTGACTTGATATAGTTCTCAGCTGTATCCGTCGTTCCCTCAAAGAATCTCTTGATTTTCTTAAGCTCGGTTGCCTTGTAACCCAGTGCCAACATGGCTTCCATAGCTTCTTCCAGTTCTTGGTTTTCAGCGCTGGTTTGCACTGCCACCTTGGCAGGAAGATCATCACTAGCCACAACTACCTTCCCTTCCAAGTCCAGCACCATCTGTTGGGCTGTTTTCTTACCGATTTTAGGGAACTTAGTCAAGTAGGTGATGTTCTTGGTTTCGATGGCTTGAACCAAGCCAGCATTGTCATCGGCTGCGATGATAGCAAGAGCTGACACAGGACCAATCCCTGAGACCGAGATCAGACTAAGAAAGAGTTTCTTCTCATCTTCTGATCGAAAACCATAGAGCAGATGGGCATCTTCACGGACAACTTGATGCACATAAGTTTGAGTTTCTTGATTAACCTGACCTGAGTAGGCATAGGGATTGGCTACATGCAAGATATAACCGATACCATTTGCCTCTAGGACAATGTATTTAGCAGTGATTTTGGTAATGATTCCTTTTAGATATTCGTACATAATTTTTCTCCATTATTTTGCCTATCTAGTATACCATATTTCCCCAAGACAGACTGCAACAAAAGGCGCAACCTCTGGTTGACAAATAGTACAGGAGATTGTATTCTCATTATAAGTAAAAATTGTTAGGATAGAGGTAGAAAAAGGAGGATAGAATCATGAAACTCGCAGAAAAACTATTTGAGCTCAGAAAGGAAAAAGGTTGGTCCCAAGAAAAACTAGCAGAACAAATCAATGTTTCTCGGCAAAGCATCTCCAAATGGGAGTCTGGACAAGTCTTTCCTGAAATCGAAAAAATCATTGAATTAAGTAAGATTTTTCAAGTGACAACTGACTATCTACTATTAGATGAAAACTCTGAAAAAGCTTCCACAGCAGTGATCTTGGAGGAAGACAAGGACAACTACTATAAAGAGGTTAAATCCTTTGGCCTCTGGCAAGTGATTTATATTTTCGTTTTGGCTCTGGCCATCTATCTCTTTTTAGCTGGTTCTAGTTTCCCAGCTGAATTCACCGCCTGGATCTGGCTGACCTTCGTTCTCTTAATCGCTTCTGCAATTGCTATCAACAAGGCTCTCAAAACCAAACAACGTTATCTTGATAAGGTGATTGGTCTTGAGAATCCTTTAGACCAAGACGACTCTACGAAACCTTGAGTCAATTGATTCATATTTTTCAGTACTTTTATAGGACTGGTCTTGTCAAGCAAGTGTAAACCTCGTGTCAAGTTTCCCATGTTCAGTCAAAGTACCTCCTTAGAAAAGCTAAAAAGCCTTGTTCAAAAGGAACAAAGGCTTTTTGTGTTCTTAATATTTCCCCAACTCACGAAGACTAGTATGATTTTCCTGAATACGTCGGAACATCTTTTCCATATCCGACTTGGTGAAATGCACCAAAACAGGACGTCCATGAGGACAGTTATAAGGATTGTCACATTGAGAGAGCTGATAGAGAAGCTGTCTGGCTGAGTGGTCATCGATACGATGGTTGGCCTTGATAGACCGCTTGCAGGACATCATGATAGCCAACTCTGCTCGGTATTTCTTGATCGAAACTTCCTTGGTCAAGAGCAGCATGTCGCACATTTCATAGATACCTGACTCAATCTCTTCTTCTGCCATCCATATGGGATGTTCGCGTAGGATAAATTGATTTTCTCCGTACTCTGCTAGGAAGACGCCCACCTCCTCTAAGAGAGGCATTCTTTCCCTGAGACGAAGGGCATCATCCGCTGGGAATTCAAAGATGTAGGGCACTAGGAGTTGCTGCTGACTCTGGTCAACATTGCCAATACTTTCTCGGTATTCCTCATACTTGACCCGTTCCTGAGCCGCATGCTGGTCTATGATATAGAGGCCATCTCGCCCTTGGGCAAAGAGATAAGTTCCATGCATCTGCCCGAAAAACTCCAACTCTGGGAAGTTTGATGATTCTTCTCGCTCCAGCTTATCATAGGCCTTATCAAGACTAGCTAGATCTAACTCTGGATGATCTAGTTGGTCGTAGTTAGCAGGCTTTCTCTCTGCAAAATGCAGTTTTGCGGGCTTGGTCAACTGGTCCAAGGTTTCCTTGGCAAATAAGGTCAAATCTTTCCCTTCCTCAGTTAATTCAACCTGATGATCAGCCACCTCAGCTTGACTGGGTTTTGAGAGTTCTGTTTTTTCATAGTAGAGCGTATTTTCTTTGAGTGGGAGAATGGTCTGCTCTACCTTTTGACGATTGCGCACGGTCGACTTGGCAAGATTTTCTAAAGCATCAGGTATCAAGGCTTGTTCCTTGAGACTGTTAGAAATAGCCTCTGAAAGCAGCGCCATCAGTTCTTTTTCCTTAGAAATTCGCACTTCTTGTTTGGTTGGATGCACATTGACATCAGCCAGATAAGGATCGATATGGATGTGAATGACAGCCAGTGGAAAGCGCCCTACCATGAGTTTGCTTCCGTAACCGTCAAGGATAGCGCGATTGAGCAAGAAGTTCTTGATATAACGGCCATTGATAAAGAGGCTGATATAGTTGCGGTTGGCTCGGGTTAACTCAGGCAAAGACACAAAACCTGTAATTTCAAAATCTAGATCCGAATTCTCAATGGCAATCATCTTCTTAGCACTCGCCAAACCGTAAATCCCTGCAATAGCTTGACGCAGTTGACCAGTCCCTGCTGTCCGTGTCATTTCCTTGCCATCACTAATCAAGCTAAAAGAAATCTCAGGATGGGCCAACCCCAGACGGTTGACAATATCAATGATATGAGACAACTCCGCCTGCTGGCTCTTCATATACTTGAGGCGGGCTGGTGTATTGAAAAAGAGGTCCTCCACACAAACCTTGGTCCCCACAGGACTAGTCGCTGGGATGATTTCTTCAACTTCTCCTCCACGCGCAACGATCTTGGTCCCATGACTCTCACCATCCACCGCTGTCAACAGAGTCAATACACTGACAGAAGCGATAGAGGGCAAGGCTTCACCACGAAAACCAAGCGTCCGAATCCGAAAGAGGTCTGCTTGATTTTTTATCTTACTGGTCGCATGGCGACGGAGAGCCAATTCCACCTCATCGTGGGCAATTCCATGACCATTATCGGTGATTTGAATTTTCTTAAGACCAGCTTCCTCAATCTCAATGATAATCTGGCTAGAACCGGCGTCAATAGCATTTTCTACCAACTCTTTGACCACACTAGCAGGACGTTCAATAACCTCCCCTGCTGCAATCTGGTTTGCCAGCACCTCTGGCAATTCAATAATATGAGACATCTTTCAGCCCCTTTCTGTATCTATTTTCCTAGAAATTGATTAGTGCTATTATACCATATTTCAGATACTATCAGAAAAAGCAAATACCACATAGACTCCAAATCCCGCCGCATAGGCAAAAGCTCTTGCCATGGGCCCTAAAATAGTGTTTAATAAAGGTGTACAAGAAGTGATCACAATTTTGTATGAAATATAAGGAGAGAAATTTATGAAAGTAGAACTACAGATTAAGGAGACTTACAAGGAAGAAAAGCTGATTGTCCAAGCACCTCAGCCAACCGAAAAAGTCCAGAAAGTCATCGAGTTCGCTGAAAATCTTGACCAAAAAGAAACAATCAAAGGTAAGATTGATGATCAGGTCTATCTAGTTGAAATTGGCAAGATTCAGCGCTTCTATATCGAGAATCGAAAGGTTCTAGCAGAAACTGCCAGTCAGATCTACAGCATTGATTTGCGACTCTATCAAGTGCTTGAAATTCTACCGACAACTTTTATCCAAATTTCCCAATCTGAAATCGTCAATATCGACTCCATCTCTCATCTCAGGCTCACGCCCAATGGTCTGGTTGAAATTTTCTTGAAAAACGAAAGTTTCACCTACTCTTCACGCCGTTACCTAAAAACCATCAAGGAGAAATTAGAACTATGAAAAAACAAATCTTTCACGATGCAGCCACTGGTGTTCTTATCGGCCTCATCCTCTCTATCCTCTTTTCACTCATTTATGCACCAAATACCTATGCCCCACTGAGCCCCGAGTCTCTGATTGGCCAAGCGATGGTTCAACATCAGGTTCACGGTGCCCTGGTCTTACTCTACTGCACGATTATCTGGTCAGCTATCGGCGTTCTCTTTAGCTTTGGCAGTCGCTTATTCAGCCGTGACTGGAGCCTTCTCCGTGCGACGCTTTCCCATTTCTTCCTCATGCTGGCTGGCTTTGCCCCACTAGCAACTCTGGCTGGTTGGTTTCCCTTCCACTGGACCTTCTATCTCCAGCTCATTCCAGAGTTTGCGATTGTCTACCTCATCATCTGGGCTATTCTCTATAAAAGAGAGGCAAAAAAAGTAGACCATATCAATCAACTCTTGGCCCATAAAAAGTAATAGAGAAAAATCCCACTCACAAATGCATGAGTGGGGGTCTTTTTATAATTTTTGCTTGAACTCGACTAAGACATTCATAGCCTGCATAGGCGTCATGTTGTAAACATCCAGTTCAGCTAATTCTGCTAGGATAGGATGCTCTTCAGGCGTATCAAAGAGTGACATCTGTTCAGTGATGGCGCTAGTTTGCCTCATCGGAACTGGACTTTCTTGCCCCTGACTCTCCAGTTGCGTTAAAATCTTATCCGCTCTTGCTAAAAGTTCTGCTGGTAAGCCAGCAATCTTAGCAACATGGATACCGTAAGATTTGTCAGCTGGTCCTGGTTCAATCTTGTGAAGGAAGGTGACTTGTCCATCCTGCTCCAAGGTTGCCACGTGGACATTGATCAAGTGTTCCAAGCTAGACTCCAGACTGGTCAACTCATGGTAGTGGGTCGCAAAGAGGGTCTTGGCTCCGATATGTTCATGAATGTATTCAATGATGGACTGGGCAAGAGCCATCCCATCATAAGTTGCAGTTCCACGTCCCAATTCATCAAAGAGAATCAAGGAATTCTTGGTTGCATGCGAAATGGCATTGTTGGCCTCCATCATCTCTACCATGAAGGTTGATTGCCCTGAAACCAAGTCATCTGCTGCTCCAATGCGGGTAAAAATAGCATCAAAAATCGGCAAATGAGCGCTCTCAGCCGGAACATAAGAACCCAGCTGAGCCATAACCGCCGTCATAGCTAGCTGGCGCATGTAGGTAGACTTCCCGCTCATATTGGGCCCTGTAATCAATTGAATGCTGGTATCTTCTGACATCTGAATACTGTTTGGAATATAGGTCTGAGCTCCCATGACCTTTTCAACGACCGCATGGCGTCCTTTCTGGATAGCGATTTGGGAATCCTCTCCAAACTCAGGCCGAATCAAATGCTGGGTTTCAGCCACAACTGCGAGACTTTGCAAGACATCAACCGTCGCAATTCCTTGGGCTAAAGCCTGCAATCGCTGGATGTACTTGCTGACTTCCTCACGGATGCGCATAAAGATTTCATACTCTAGGTCGGCTGACTTCTCACGCGCCTCCAACATATCCCCCTCGATACGGGCTAATTCCTCAGTACCAAAGCGTTCTGAGTTTTTCAGCGTCGCCTTGCGGAAAAAGTGGGCTGGCACATTTCCCAGTTGCGAATTGGTCACATGGAAATAGTAACCATCCTTTTTATTGTAGTCAATCTTGAGCGTGCTGATGCCAGAGTTTTCTCTCTCCTTAGCCTCAATCTCAGCAATCCATCCAGTCCCTTCTCTGAGCACTAGGCGGTATTTATCCAAGGTCTCATCAAATCCCGTACGGATAATGCCACCCTCCGTAATCACATGAGGAGCTTCAGGAGCAATCGCTGCGCTAATCAAGCTCTCCAACTCAGGGATTCCATCCAACTGTGTGATGAGATAGGCCAGAGCAGGCTGCTCCATGCCTTCTAAAATCGCACGAATCCGTGGCACACTAGACAAGGTGGTCGCTAACTGCAAGAGATCCTTGGGATTGGTCTTGCCAAAAGAAACCCGACTAGCCAAGCGTTCGATATCATAAACACCTTTGAGACTGTCTGTCAAATCACTGCGCTCAAAGAAGTGGTCAAGAAAGACCTGCACCACCTCTTGACGCTGGACGATTCGCTCCTTATCAATCAAAGGGCGATGAATCCAAGAACGCAAGAGGCGCATACCCATAGCTGTTTTGGTTTCATCCAAAAGCCAGAAAAGACTGCCTTGCTTCTTGCCTGAACGGGCATTCTCAACCAAATCCAGACTAGCCTTGGTCGCATAGTCCATCTGTAAGAAATCTTTGATTTCATAGCGAATAACGGGTTTGAGATGGTTCAATTCCCGCATCTGGGTCCGATGAACATACTGGAGCAACTTACTAGCTGCCGCTTGCTCCACAGTTGCTAAACGTGAATCCAGTAAATGAATATCCTCAAAGCCTTCTTTCTCGTAGGAAAGTACCAGATTCATCTGACGACTGAGGATTTGTTCTTCTTCCTCAGACAAGTCATAACCCAGTACCACTTCACGAGCCTTGAGGTTACGGATTTCCCCACAAACCAGCGTAAAATCCAATAGACCCGTCACATAAAAGTCACCAGTCACCAGATCCATATAGGCTAGGCCAAATTGATTGCCATCACGATCTATGGCAACCAAGAAATTGTTCTGACTATCAGGCTTACTGCTATCGACTACTGTACCAGGTGTGATGACTTGAACCACCTCTCGCTTAACAACCCCAACTGCTTGTTTAGGATCTTCCATCTGCTCGGCAATGGCCACCTTATAGCCCTGCTCAATCAAAACATCAATATACTGCTGGGCAGAATGATAGGGGACGCCCGCCATGGGTATCGGATTTTCTGCATTTTTATTACGACTGGTCAGTGAAATCTCTAAAATCTGCGCCGCATTGACCGCATCTTCATAAAACAGCTCATAAAAATCACCCATCCGAAAGAGCAAAAAAGCATCTGGATATTGCTTTTTTATATCCACATACTGCTGCATACCAGGTGATAGTTTTTCTGTCGTCATATTGGCTCTCTCCTTGTCAAAAATAAGGCTTGGGAACAAGTCCCAAAACCCTATTCATCCTTCATCAAATCTAGCAAACGCTCTTCCATGAGCTTGGCAACATGCTGGTCTCGACAAATAACCAGTAAGGTATTGGCTCCCGCAACTGTTCCTAAAATCGCCTCGTCCTTATTTTCATCAACAATATTTGCTAAGACAGCTGCTTCTCCCAGCTTGGTATGAAGTACCAAAGTAAACTCTGCTCTCGCAACCCCTTCTAGGTGATGCGACAAAAACTCTACCAAATCAATCTTTTCTGTTTCATTCGCTAGCACATAATACACCATACCATTTTTCTTAACCTTGATCAAGCCGATCTCGCGCAGGTCGCGAGACAAGGTCGTTTGCGTCACAAAGACATTCCGAACTTCTAGGCGATCTTGGATATCCTTTTGTGTAGCTAGTTTTTCCTCAGTGATCATCTTTTTAATCAACTGGTGTCGTTCTTTTTTTCTCATATCAACCTCTTACATGAATATTTATAACCGATTTCGGGTTTATTTTTAGATATAATTATACCAAAAAAACTGAATAATTCAAAAAAATCTTTCTTCTTTCACTAAATTTATGATAAAATAGAATAAAAGTCCAAAAGGAGCCTACTTATGAGTACAAAAAAACTGATTGCTAGTGAATTGGCTAGCGTCATTGATAGCCTGGATCAAGAGGCTATTTTCAATTTATTAGAACAACCAAAAAACTCTGACATGGGAGATATCGCTTTTCCTGCTTTCTCACTTGCAAAAGTCGAACGCAAAGCCCCTCAAATGATTGCTGCTGAAATCGCTGAAAAAATCAACAGCCAAGCCTTTGAAAAAGTTGTTGCAACTGGCCCTTACGTCAACTTCTTCCTTGATAAATCTGCCATTTCTGGAGCAGTTATCAAAGAGATCATCGAAAAAGGATCTGACTACGCTCAACAAACGGAAGGCAAAGAGCAAAATATCACGATTGACCTATCAAGTCCAAACATCGCAAAACCTTTCTCAGTAGGTCACTTACGTTCAACTGTTATCGGAGATGCTCTTTCTAATATCTTTAAGAAAATGGGCTACAACACTATTAAAATCAACCACCTTGGAGACTGGGGTAAACAGTTTGGTCTTCTCATGGTTGCTTATAAAAAATGGGGAAGTAAGGAAGCCGTCGAAGCTAATCCGATTGACGAATTGTTGAAATTGTACGTTCGCATCAATGCTGAAATCGAAAATGACCCAGCTCTTGATGATGAAGGACGTCTCTGGTTTAAAAAATTGGAAGATGGCGATCCAGAAGCAACTCAACTTTGGCAATGGTTCCGTGATGAAAGTTTGGTTGAGTTCAACCGCATTTACAAACTATTAAACGTTGAATTTGACAGCTTAAACGGGGAGGCCTTCTATAATGACAAGATGGACGAGGCCGTGCAAATCCTTGAAGAAAAAGGCTTGCTAGAAGAATCACGCGGAGCTAGCATTGTTAACCTCGATGATGTTGAACTTCCACCTGCTATGATTAAGAAATCTGACGGTGCAACCCTCTACATCACACGTGATATTGCGACAGCTATCTACCGTGCACGTACTTACAATTTTGTTAAAAATATCTACGCAGTTGGTCAAGAACAATCCAACCACTTTAAACAGTTGAAAGCTGTCTTGAAGAAAATGGGATTTGCTTGGAGTGACGATATGGTTCACGTGGACTTCGGTCTTGTAACCAAAAATCGCCAAAAGCTCTCTACTCGTAAAGGAAACATCATCCTGCTTGAACCAACTCTCCAAGAAGCCATCACTCGTGCTAAAGCTCAAATTGAAGCGAAAAATCCTGACCTCGAAAACAAGGATCAAATCGCCCAAGCTGTTGGGGTTGGAGCTGTCAAATTCTACGATCTGAAGACTGACCGTCGAAATGGTTATGACTTTGATTTGGAAGCAATGGTTTCCTTTGAAGGTGAGACTGGTCCATATATCCAATACGCTTACGCACGTATTCAGTCTCTACTTAGAAAAGCAGACTTCCAACCAAATGCTCAAGCAAGTTACAGTCTAAATGATGCTGAAAGCTGGGAAATTATCAAACTTCTCCAAGACTTTGCCCGTGTCATCAAACGCGCATCTGTTAACTATGATCCGTCGCTAATCGCTAAATACGCAATCAGCTTGGCTCAAGCTTTCAACAAATACTATGCCCACACTCGTATCCTGGATGAAAGTCCAGAGCGCGACAGTCGCCTAGCCCTCAGCTACGCAACAGCTGTTGTTCTCAAAGAAGCCCTTCGTTTGCTTGGAGTAGAAGCACCAGAGAGGATGTAAATCGCCAAAGTTACTTGATTGCAAAGCAATCTAAGTAACTAACGCCAAATCCTATACGGACTTTGGCTTGGCGCTTCACTAGTAAAGAAACATAAATAAGATCGATTTATGTTTCTTTACGTCGTAACTTGAGATACGTGTCTAAACGCTTCACTAATGCATCCCAACAAATAATAGCGATTGGTTTAGACGCATGTCCCAATCACTCAAATAACTTAATCATAAAGCAATCTAAGTAACTAACACCAAATCCTATACGGACTTTGGCTTGGCGCTTCACTAGTCTTCATTTCAACTGGACGGACTTTTCAGTTAAAGGTCAAGACCGTCTTGTTTTATCTGTCGGATACCTGTTCCGCTAGTCTAATCACTTAGTTGAAAAGCGAAAATTTCTTTCGCTTTTCTTATACCATCAACTTTTTTATCAAACCAGGAGAGATTTTATGAGCCAGTATGCTTATATCTTAGTTCTTATCAGTCTTGTCGTTCTTTTTCTCATCAATAAATACGAAAAAGAAAAACTTCAACAACTCCTTCAGGAACAGCTTCTGAAGGACGAAGCTTTCAAAACAGACATACGCGAAAGGATCCAAACAACGGAAAATATCAATGATGTGATTGACTACATCAATAAGGGTTACCGTTTGGGACTCCTGCTTTCTAAGGAAATCACTGAGCAACTGAAATAAGGGAATCCGAGAAGCTTTCTTCTCGGATTTTTTACTCCCATCAATACCATTTCCTTGTGATAATCATATCTTTCATATGATTTTTCTGAAATTTTCTAAATTTTTCAAAAATTATCTTGCATTTCCTTTAAGATTTTTGTAGAATAGTAGCTATCTATTCAGATTATTCTGAAAATTCAAAAATAGGAGTGTTTATTATGTCACAAGTTACGTTATCAAACCAGTCAACCTGGGCAAGCAAACTAAAGGCAATGGGGCCAGGAATCCTAATGGCTTCTGCTGCCGTTGGAGGTTCTCACATTGTATCCTCTACTCAAGCTGGTGGTTCTTATGGTTGGTCACTACTCCTCTTGGTTATCTTGGCCAATGTTTTTAAATATCCATTTTTCCGTTTTGGTGCCGAATATACTGCCGACACTGGCAAAACCTTGGTGGAAGGCTATGCTGAAAAAGGAAAACTCTATCTCTGGATTTTCTTTATCCTCAATGTCTTTTCAGCTATGGTCAACACAGCTGGTGTTGCCATTCTGTGCTCAGCTATCATCGCCAGTGCCTTCCCAATGATCGGTCTTAGCATCACTCAATGGTCCCTCATCCTTGTTGCGGTCATTTGGGCTATGTTACTCTTTGGTGGCTACAAACTATTGGACGGTATGGCAAAATGGATTATGTCTGCTTTGACCATTGCAACAGTTCTTGCAGTTATCATTGCAGCAATTAAGCATCCTGAATACAGCTCTGATTTTGTCGAAAAGACACCTTGGCAAATGGCGGCGCTCCCTTTCATCGTTTCCCTCTTAGGATGGATGCCTGCCCCTATTGAAATTTCAGCCATCAACTCACTCTGGTCTGCTGAAAAGAAAAAGACCGTCAACTTTAATACAGCGGACGCTCTTTTCGACTTTAACGTTGGTTACATTGGAACTGCTATCCTAGCTGTATTCTTCGTGGCACTAGGAGCACTTATTCAATATCCTACAGGACAGGCAGTTGAAGCCGCTTCAGCCAAATACATCTCTCAATTCGTGGGTATGTATGCCTCTGTTCTTGGAGAATGGTCTCGTTATTTGATCACCTTTATCGCCTTTCTTTGTATCTTTGGAACGGTCATCACCGTTATCGATGGCTATTCACGTGTCAATCAGGCATCCCTTCAACTCTTGGCAAATCAAAAAGAGGATAATCGTAAATCTTTGAACATCTGGATGACCATCACAGCTATCATTGGTATCGTCATCATCAAGTTCTTTGCCGGTCAAGTTTCAACCATGCTCCGCTTTGCCATGATTGGATCTTTTCTTACAACACCATTCTTTGCCCTTTTGAACTATGTCTTGGTCACAGGTGAAAATAAAAATCTTCCTTCTTGGTTGAAACTCCTCGCCATTGCAGGATTGATCTTCCTCTTTGGATTTGCGATCTTCTTTATCTATGCACTTGCCATCGGAAAAGCAGGTTAGTTCACAAAGCAGCACCCTCGTCTGGGTGCTTTTTTCTGCATTCAAAAGGCAGTTGAGAAAATCCAACTGCCTACTTGAACGATTCTAACTTTCTGAACCCAATCCATATAAGTCCGCGATAATCGTTGCGACTTTTTTAATATCTCCCAGCATACCACGCATTTCAAAGTCTGCTAGGACCGGGAAGCCAAAGCGCTGGCTGTACTGCTTGGCAGTCAGACAGTACTGGTTATTAAAATTGCGATTACCAGAGCCCACTACACCAAAACACTTACTGGCATTGTCTCCATAGGCGATAAAATCACCCACTGGAGTCGTTAAAATCTCAACATCGCCGTTATCGACACCATTTCCACCTTCTAAATAAGTTGGTAAAAAGGCGACATAAGGGTGATCCATCTCAAAGAATTCTTGACCTTCCTTGACCAGATCCTTGATATGGATTTTTTCAACCTCAATCCCTTCGTACTGAGACAGGAGATAGTCCTTGAGTCGGGTTACAAAACTCTCTGTATTCCCACTCAAACTGATATACACTAAGGATATTTTTTTCATTTTGACCTCGATTTTTATGTTTACGATATAAAAAGAACTAACAAGATTGTAACTTGATAGTTCCCTTTTGTCAATACTTAGGCAGCTTCTTCTGCTTCAACTTCCTCAGCCAAATCTTTTTGTTGACGCCACATCTTGTAAAAGACAATAGCAAGGAAGAGGACATTGATAACAACAAATAAAATCGTTGTTCCCTTTCCAAGGACTTCTGTTCCTAGTCGCAAAGTTTCATCACGGATGGCTTGTACAGCATCTTGCATACCCATATAAGTATAAATCGAACCAACAATGGCAAGCAAAACATAAGCAATGTAAGCATAATTTGCATATTGCAAATGATTACGAACCAAGAGTACAATACCTGCGACTACTAAAATCGCAGATAAAATAATCAAAACGATGTTAACAGTCGAATGCGATAATTCAGCTGTCTTATGTAGATAATTAATCGTATCCTCCAGCTGCTGAGCGCTAATGCCTTGTACTTGTGCTTGACTGGCACCTAGTGCTTCTTTACTAGGTACTGGACTTAGTATTCCAAACAAGGACATAGCTGAAATCAATGCTGATAGGACTAATAAAACCCAAAGATAAATAGGTTTCTTTTTCATAAATTTTCCTCCTTAAGGTATTTTGGACATTATAGCATTTTTTGCACGTAAATACAAGTTTTACAGGGAACTTTCGACTTGTTTGCGGTAAGCTTTTGGTGATTTTCCGCACAATTTACGGAAAACCTTGTAGAAATATCCAACATTGCTGTAACCAACAGCATAGCAAACATCTTCAATACTATCATTGGTTGAAAGCAAGAGCTGTTGCGCTGCCTTAATCCGCTGTTTGTTGAGCAATTCTGCGAAGGTTGAGTTGGTTTCTCGCTTGATTAACTGACCGAGGTAGACAGGATTGATAAAGAGATCCTTGCTGATATCCTTAAGCGAGAGCTCTTTCTGATAATCACGTCCGATGACTTCAAGAACACTCACCACATTTTCATTCATGCGGTACTGGCCAAAAAACTTAGTCAAGGTTTCTTTGATGTAGGCAACCAATTCTTTAAAGGAGTTAATAGCATGGATGGCTTTGACAATCTCGGTCATATCATCCGCTTTTAGATGCTCAAACAAGTGGAAGACATCCATGACAAACTGAGTAAAGAGTTGTTTGGTGATAGCCACGCGCGGGGTATTCTCCAAAACAACCTTCTCTAGCAAGGTTAATTCTTCGATGATTTGATTGATATTTCCTTGGATAATCACGCGATAAATCGGTTCGTAATAAGCAAATAAACTCTCGGATTTTTCTAGATTAACTGAACCGTAGAAGAGGGCTTTTTCAGCGTTGATCTTCCATTTTTCAAAGGCTTGTTGGTAGGGTGCTCCAAAAGGCGTTACTACGATTCCATCTAGTGGTTGATCAGAGATAAAAATCTGCCAGTCTTGACCTAAAACATAGTAAGGAATAGTGAAAGATCCTTGTTTTTCCTTTGAAAGGCCTATCCACCAGCTGTCTTTACCCGCTAAGAAGTTGGTAAATCCCTCTTCATCCAATTCTTGGCTGAGAGTTTGGCTTTGCTCCACCTTTTCCTGAAGCTGTCTCGCAATTTTTTCTAATAGATGACTCAACTCCACCTTATCCACTGGCTTCACTAGATAATCCACGACACTAAGGTTCATTGCTTTCTTGACATAGTCAAACTCCTGATAGCCCGACAGCAAGATATAATAGGTATCTGGAAGCAGCTCCTTCATTTCCTTAATCATCTCAAGCCCTGTCTTATCTGGCATATTGACATCGGAAATGATCACATCTACTGGATTTTCCTTGACATAGTCTAAAGCATCATCAGCATGATTGGCTGTTGCGACGACTTGCATATCCCATTTTTCAAAGGGGATTAATCGCTTGAGCCCCTCTGTCACCATATACTCATCGTCTACTAATAAAACTTTATACATTTCCCTTCCTTTCTATTCATTTTGAATAGTAATACGGTAACGAACACCTTCTTGCTCAGCTGACTCTACACTGATTTGGTAACGATCCCCAAAATAGAGGACAAAGCGTTCGTGTACATTGACTATTCCAATTGATTGTCGCTCTCCGCTATAGCTTGCCTCGTGCTCAAAACTTCTCTGAGTTAGTTTTTCTTGCAAGCTAGCTAGTTTCTCAGCAGTCATCCCGCGACCATTGTCTACCACTAGGATTTCAACAAATCCCTCACCCTTCAAGACCTTGATGCTGATTACATTGTCTGTTCGACGGTGGTCAATACCGTGGGCAAAGTAGTTTTCGACCAATGGTTGGAGCGTAAACTTGGGAATCTTCATATTTTCTAATTCTGGCGCAATCTTAAAACCATAGGCAACTGACTTTGGATAACGCACCATACAGAGATAGCTGTATTTGCGACAAAATTCTAATTCTTGCTTCAGCGTCGTTTCCCGCTCGTCGGAGATATTATTGCGTAGTAAACTGCTAAATTCATAGATAATATCCGCCAGTTCATCTTGGCTTTCCATGACGGCATACATGCGCAGAAACTCTAAGGTATTGTACATAAAGTGAGGATTGATTTGAGCTTGCAGGGCTCGCATATTGGCATCTTTCTGACTTAGCTCTAGCTGATAAATATCGTGGATATTCTTTTCCAGGCGATCCAACATATCATTGGTGGTTTCTGCAATGAGAAGCAACTCTTGGTCTTTTTTAGAGGTATCGATCCGAAGTCCCTCTTCTCCTTGGGCAATAACCTGGATAGACTCCACCAAGTCCACAACCTGCCTTTGGTAATTGGAGAAGGTCTGCCTCAAAGTGGTATATAAGATAATGATAAAGAGAACACTCAAACCAACAATGACAGCGGAACTAGTTAAAGTCCCAGTAAGAACAAAATTCTTGGGAACTGCTGATTGGACTTGATAGCCATGTGATGTCAAACCAACAATCCAATTTTCCCGTTCAGCTACTACATTTTCCCCTATATGAAACAATTCAGTATCAAAAGGGGAAGTGATCGTCACGGCCACAGGAATCAGACCGCGAGTATTATCAATTGCTTGGTAAAGTACATCCTGCGATAAAGAAATGTAGATAACACCTAGCGACTGATCGGAGTTAGGATCAAGTACTGGTATGGCAAAACTATTGGCTGCTGGTTTGAAATCCTCAGCAAGAATTTTCTCCCCGCTACGTTTCTCTCTAGTAGAAACGTAGACTTCCTTGTAGTCTTGCAAAACAATTGCAACACCTGTCACAAAGTCATTTCTTACATACAAATCATCAATGTTTTCATACAAGGATACTGAGACATAGGGAGACGCTTTACGTTGCAACAGCCAGTAAAAATAATCCGATGTACTGAGACTAAAATACTTGTAAATCCCTTCAATCCGTGCTCGATTTTCAACCAGTTCCTGCGCTAGCTGAGTCGACTCTCTGTGGTAATATTCAATCTCACTCACTGTCCGAGTCGTTACACGTTGAGCTACTCGCTGGGCTTCTTTTTCACGGGAACTCCAGTCAGCATAGGAGAGCATGACCGCAAAACTTGCAATGATGACAATCATCACCAAGGTATAGATGCGCAAGAGCGAGTGGAGCCAGAACGGCTTCATTTTATTTTGTCGCCAATTTTTCATGGATACTTTCATATACAGGTTCCAACATATCACTGATAAAGAAATGCCACATCCCAATTCCTACGAAGGAAAGCAAGGCGGGCATATAGTAACCAATTCCTACAAGCATGACCGTACCAAATAAAACCTTGGCAATTGCCGGCAAATTCATAAAAATTCCGATAAGAGCGAGTTTTACAGTATTTCGATAAGAGAGCTCATAGTGAACTTGGAGTTTCAATGAAACGGTATAAGCCAAAAAAACAAAGGCAACAACAAGGATATTGAGAAAGGTTGCCAAGAGATGGAAGATAGTCTGATGGGGCAATTGAACCAAAAGGTACAAACCATAGACTAAGACCAGATCTACAAGTACAAAACTATAGAAAGCTAGGTTGCTCTTGACAAAGTTACTCTTATACAATTCCCAAGCTTCTTTCAAACTATAAGCTCGATAAGTATAACCGTGCTCCGCATATAAACTCATAAGAGTTGCACTAGCTGGTGCCAAACCAAAGACCACACCTCCTGCTAGTGTCAATAACCAGAAAAAAGCCGTCGCAATCATTCCTAAAAAGAAACGATTAAAGACGAATTCTAGAAACTTTCCCATGATATCCTCCTTAAAACAACTATGTAACTATTATATCATATTTCAAACGTTTTCAAAAACATAGAGCACCCATTTACAATCCTCTAAAAGCGTGATACAATTGATTTTGACAGTTTTATATAAGGAGATTCTCATGAAGAAAAATATCTTAACTACCCTCTTAGCCGTCGTCCTCTACTTCCTCTGTCTAGGAATCGGAGTAGTACTTGGACACTTGGTGGATTCAACGGGCAATATGTTCTATGCGCCTGCCTTTTCTGCCCTTGTCGGGGGTAGCGTCTACATGTTTCTTTTGGCAAAGGTTCCTCGTTTTGGAGCGATTACCACTCTCGGACTCTTTATGGCTCTCTTTTTTCTAGCTAGTAAACACGGCGCTGGTGCCTTTCTACCGGCTATCACTTGCGGTCTTGCAGCAGATGCCATCGCTCGTCTCGGCAACTACAGAGATCGAATCAAAAACACCCTCTCCTTCCTCGTCTTTGCTTTTAGTACAAGTGGCCCTATCTTCCTCATGTGGATCCGTCCCAAAGCTTACGTGGCTACCTTACTCGCGCGTGGAAAATCCCAAGAATACATTGACCGTATCATGGTCGCTCCAGAGTGGGACAAAATCCTTCTCTTTGTTTCAAGTATCCTCCTTGGTGCCTTGATGGGTGCTGTGGTTGGGCAATTTCTAAGTCAAAAATAGCCGATAAACTATAAGGTAAAAGCCCTGAAGACTAGCAATGCCTATTTCCAGGGCCTTTTTGTATACAATCTTAGAATTCACTATAGATAAATTCTTGAATGTTGGAAAAATCGGTCACAAAACAGTAAATCACGATGCTCAAGATAACCGTATAGAAAAATAGTGTCCACAAGATTAAACGATGTGTGTTAGTTAGCTTGGTTTGCAAATTTGTAAAGTTCTTTTTCAACTTCCATCCATCCTTTCACTCCAACGTGCATCACGTCAAATAAAAAGTAATCATCATACTCTCTGTTTCCATAGTTTAGTACCGTTGCACCATGGCTTTTTGCGACATCTTCTATTTTTTTATAAGTTTTTTCCCGCATCTCTCTTGAGACACCAGTGTAGTCATTCCATTTCCCGTTTACTGGGAAAATAATAACCTCAACTTCAATGCCCAATTCTTTAGCAACTGTCAAGAAGAGTTCCATATCTGAATATTCAGGTGACTCTAGGTAGCTCAAATCTTTATTGGAATCTTTTAGCGATGCATAGCGATCTTTTAAGTAAGTATTGTAGTAGTTATTATCAACAGCATAGTCATTATTGTCTGTTTTCTTTTTGACCTCTTCCACAAACTGATCCGTCATTTTCTCCCAATCATAGTCTGGGGTTTTATCTCCTAGTGAAGGATAATCTGATTTAGCATGTTTTTGATAAAAAGTCTGTTTGAGCTTAAAGGAATACATCGCGTTCTCAAACTCTAATAGTTTTTTATCAACAATAGTTCCTTTTCCATCTATGAAATAACTTTTGTATTTTTTGTAGATGTCATTTTGTTGCTTGTTCCCCTTGGTAATCTCGATAATGCGATTGATTAGTTTTTCTTTCGTTTCTTTACTAATCTTATCATTATCTAGCATGTGGAAAATATGTTCCTGAGAAGCCTTGTTCAAAAAGGCATCTTGATGGGTCCCATCTTTTTCAAACCACTGAACCGACTCTACTATAGCTACTTTTCGCTTACTCATAGATCCTTCAATAGAGCCCAAGGTCGTAGCCTGAATGATGTTTTGAGAATAACTGGTCCCAATCTGCATGATATTAAAATCGTTGTAGTTAAAAATTTTATTTGGATGATAGTCTTCATTTATCGTTGCAACCAACTCTGAGGAACCCATTAGAACCAGTGTATTGGGGGTGATATTGCTTGTTAGAATATCTCTACTTTTATACTTTTCATATGAGGTGCTATAACGAATACTGTTATCCTTGACTTTATAATAATCATCAATCTTCTTGACATACGTCACATTTAAAAGGGCAAGCGTCGCAATTACGAGCACAAGCGATAGTAAAAATGCTTTTAATTTAATCATCTCGTTTTATCCCATCCCTTCGATCCGTCTAATCTCTTTTCAATCTCTTATCTCTTTAAAATCGTCAGTAAGATTTTATAGGGTTCACCTGAAAAGATAAAGAAACCAACCATAACCAGATTCATGGTCACAAACCAACTTAGTAGCTTATACCAGTTTTTGTTTTTATTTTTCTTATAAAAATTGCTTTTCTTTTGATACACTTCAAATCCAGCCATCAAGATACCATGATAAAAACCATAGACAATGTAACTAACACTAAGACCATGCCAAAAACCCATGACCAACATATTGACCATATAGGCATAGGTTGCATTGTGTAGTCTATTTTTAAACCATTTTTTCCTGATAACCTGCATCAATACTCTTGAAAATACAAAATCTCTCAACCAAGTCGACAAGGTGATATGCCATCTGGTCCAAAAATCCTTGATATCGACACTCAAGAAAGGTTTGTTAAAGTTCATTGGTGTCTGAATACCTAAAATATTACTACTTCCAACGGCCATTAGACTATAGCCCGCAAAGTCGAAGAACAGATACAAGGTATAGAGGTACATATATTTAATTGAGTAAACGACTGTGCCAGTATTATTTAGAGTAAGTAACATCTGGTAAACATAGGTTGATAAAACAACCTTGTAAAGAAGGCCTAGAACGATACGATAAATACCGTCCCCAGCTAACTCTAGATACTCTTTCCGAGGCATGACCTCGTTTATCTCTTTTAAAAATCTCCTACTCCGATCAATCGGACCAGCACTAACTGTTGGGAAAAAGAGCAAAAACTGTAGATAATCTTTTACACTGATTTTTTCTTTGATCAAGCCATCCGATATTTCTAGCATGATCTGAATGGTCTTAAAGGACATATAGGAAATACCAATAAAGGCCAACAAATGCAGAGAAGTCAGGGCAAAGACTTTATTGATCACCAAAGGAAGAATGGAAAGGAAAACCAGTGGTTTCAGCCGCTTTGCTTCTATCCTCTGTGCTAGAAAAACTAGAAAATATTGGTAAACGACAAAAGCGAGCAAATAGACTATCATCGCTCGACTCTTGCCATAGATAGCTCCTGCGAATAAGAGGGAGAGCGCCAAAATATAGTAGTCCTTACGTTTTTCAAAAAAGTTTACCACAAAACCAATCAGTAAAACTATAAACAAGAGAAGGAAAAACTCATTCCCCTCGAAATAATTCATACCAGCCAAACTCCTTTTTCATTTTCTTATCTTGCTTCAGAACTTATCTTTCTAGTTTTTTCCTATCCTATCACTAGAGAGAATTAGCTTTATCTATTATACCATAATTTAAAAACTTTAAATGCCCCTGTTGGCAGCTTCCTAGAACAAAAAAGAGCCCTTCGGCTCTTTTTATTTATGACTTAATTTCTTGGTCAAGAAATCTCCCAAGAACTGAATCGTGAAGATAATCAAGATGATAATGATGGTTGCTAAAACTGTCACATCGTGATTGAAACGGTTAAATCCATAAGCAATGGCTACATTACCAATACCGCCAGCTCCGACCGCACCAGCCATAGCTGTTTCACCGACTAGTGAAATCAAGGTCACAGTCGTCACACGAATCAAATCTGGAAGACCTTCGGATAGGTATACCCCAACGATATCCCAGAATGTCGCTCCGCTAGCCTGAGCCGCCTCAATGACACCACCATCTAGCTCAGCCAAGACAACCTGCACCTGACGGGCAAAGAAGGCAAAGACTGCAAAAGAAAGTGGCACAAGGGCTGCATTTGGCCCGATACTAGTCTTGACGATCAAGTGAGAAAGTGGTGACAAGATAGCCAAAAGGATGATAAAGGGAACCGCACGGAAAATTGAGGTAATCTTATCTAAAATCCAGAAGACTACCTTATTTTCCAAGACACCACCTGGCGCTGTCAAGACGAGGAAAAGACCTGCCACCAGTCCCAAGAACCCTCCGATGATGAAGGAAAGAACTGTCATATAAAGAGTTAGGTAGATAGCCGTTCCCCAGCCGGCTTGACCAGCCCAGCCCATCTTGTAGACATTTGGTAAGTAAGTTTGAATCAACTCGGTCATTTTACTGTCCTCCCTTCAATACTTTTAGCTGTACGCCAGCCTGACGAATGGCTTCTTGAGCACCTGCTAGCGCTGCTTTTTCACCTGACAAGACCACAACCAATTCTCCAACAGGAGTGCCGTCGAGAATCTCGATATTTCCATAGAGGATATTAGCCGTTACTTGGTAATGTTTGTATAATTCATTCAAAAGTGGCTCGTCTGTCGAAGCCCCTGCATACTTGAGTTGGACCAAAAGGCTATTCGCAGACAAATGCTCCACAATTTCTTGCTTCTCAATCTTAACCATGGCTTCGTCAATACCTGTGGCAGTTGAGATGAAGTCTTGAGTCAAAGGTTGTTTAGGATCTGAGAAGATTTCAAGGACACTGCCTTCTTCAATCAAACGACCATCCTGCATAACTGCCACACGGTTGGCAATGTCTTTGACAATCTGCATTTCGTGTGTAATCAGGACAACTGTCAAGCCTAATTTTTGGTTCAAATCTTGCAACAAGGCCAAAATCTGCTTGGTTGTCTTAGGGTCGAGGGCAGACGTTGACTCGTCTGAAATCAAAATTTTCGGATCATTGGCCAAGGCACGCGCAATGGCCACACGCTGTTTTTGCCCTCCAGATAGTTGAGAAGGGTAGTTTTCAGCGCGGTCTGCAAGGCCAACCAAGTCTAACAACTTAGCTACTTTGGCCTTCTTTTCTTCCTTGCTGAGTCCAGAGTGTTTGAGGGCAAAGGCCACATTTTCCTCTGCTGTCTTTTGACTCATGAGGTTAAAATGCTGGAAAATCATCCCAATGTCTTGACGCTTACGGCGCAACTGCTCTGCAGTCAAGGTCACCTTGCCGTCAAAAATCACATCGTTATCAATGGTAATTTTCCCAGCAGATGGCTTTTGCAAGAGGTTAATCACCCGTACAAGGGTTGATTTCCCTGCTCCAGAATATCCAACGATTCCGTAGATATCCCCTTCTTGGATGTGAATGGTCACATCCTTGACCGCTGTGATGGTTCTCTTCTTTTGGTGAAAAGTCACATCGATCTGATCTAACTTAATAATATCTCTACTCATAGCTTCTAATCAGCTCCTCTACTAATTCAATATGGGTGTAGTAATCGGCGATTCGCACGTTTTCATCTCCACCGTGGTCTCGGCTATTGGCATTTCCTAGACCAAAGGCTACCATGGGTACCTCTAGGGCATCAAAGACCGTATGCATAGGCCCTGTACCTGCTGTTGTCGGTAAGACTGAAACGCCCTGTGGATAGAATTTCTTGGCCAACTCAATCACATTGAGAATGGCTGGCGCACTCATATCGCTTCGATAGCTCATCTCTCCCAAGGTATAGTATAATTCTACCTTATCAAAGCCATTTTTGTCTAGCTGTTTCCGAATTTTTTCCAGAACATCATGCGGTTCTAAGCCAGGAACCAAACGAACCTCTAGCTTTGCACTAGCTTCTGCTGGCAAAATAGTCTTAACCCCTTGCCCTTGATAACCTGACTGAATCCCTTCGATATTGAGAGCTGGTTCAAAAAAGAACCGTTTTAGAAAGGCTGCACGATCCTCTTGTAAGAGAGGCAATTCCAAGCCATAAATGCGACTGATTTCCTCAGGATTGCGTTGGGCGTAAGTATCCACCAAGGCCAATTCACGTTCATTTGGCTCTTGTACTTCTTCGTACAAACCTTCAACCAAGATACGACCATCTGCTGCACGCAGGCTACTTAAGGCCTGGATGAGATACCATGGTGCTGACTCCACAACTCCACCATAACTCGAGTGGATATCCACATCAGCACTTTTTACCTTAGCATCAAATGTCACAATCCCCTTGTTTCCGCCAGAGATTTCCAGCTGCTCCAAGGCGTTCTTTGTACCTTGTTCCCAGACTAGCAAGTCCGCCCCACGAAGTTTGTCTGCGTGTTTCTCTAAATACTTATCTAGATCCATGGAAGCAGACTCCTCTGCCCCTTCCATGATAAAGCTAATATTGACAGGTAGGTCATCATGGTGTTGCATGTATTTTCTCAAAGCACTCAAACGAGCCGTGATATGCCCCTTGTCGTCGTCAACTCCACGCCCATACATAAAGCCATTGCGCACAGAAAGGGTAAAAGGATCCTCTGTCCACACCTGGTCACCATCCGCTGGCACGGTGTCATAGTGGTTATAGAAGATCAAGGTCTTAGCATCTGGACGCGAACTCTTGAAATGCGCCATGACAAAGGGAGCCGTATAAGTCTCATCAATCTCTACTTCAGCCCCTACGCGCTTGAAAATCTCACCCAGATAGTTTGCGACTTCCTTAAGTCCAACCTGCTGGGCAAAGACTGATTTCTTGGAAATTAAGGTGCGCAAGACTTCAAAATAATGTTGAGCTACATGATCCTTTTCAAATTTTTCAATCTGTTCTTGTTCACTAGGAAAAACCATATTCTCTCTACCTTTCTATGAACGTATAGTCTTCTTTACAATCCATGCTCTAGACAAAAGTAAGAGGTGGAAACTCTCTCCCACCTCCCTGTGTCTTATTACCAAACTGGTTGGTCCAAACCGTCTGATGTTTCTTCGATAACTTTTTTCACTTCATCAGTGTGGTAAGCTGCGATAATTTTCTTGATGGCATCAGCCTTAGGTGATGATTCCCAATCTTTTTTCGCAACGATGATGTTGTACCATTGTTTTGAGTTTTCATCAGCTTGTTCTTTGAAGAGTGCTTTTTTGTAGTCCAATTTTGCTTCTGTAACGAAGGTATTGTTTACAACGGCAGCGTCAACTGATGACAATGAACGAGCTGTTTGGCTAGCGTCCAATTCAGTAATCTTCAAGTTCTTTGGATTTTCTTTGATGTTTGCGATAGTAGCAAGTTCAGTTCCAGAAACATCCAATTTGATCAAACCAGCTGATTGAAGCAAGTAAAGCGCACGGCTTTCGTTTGTTGCATCGTTTGGTACAGCGATTTCACCGTTATCTGGGATTTCTTCCACTTTAGTGTACTTGTTTTCTTCTCCATTTTTACCTGAGTAAAGGCGGATTGGTGAGATGTAGGTATCTGCAATCGCTACAAGGTCTTTCCCGTTTTCTTTGTTCCAGTTGTTCAAGAAGTTGTAGTGTTGGAAAGCGTTCAAGTCTACTTCGCCATCAGCAGTTGCCTTGTTTGGTTGAGAGTAGTCAGTGAACTCTGTGAATTCCAATTTAATACCATCTTTTTTAACCAATTCTTGGATTTTATCCCAACGTTTTTCTTCAGAACCGCTACGGTTAACTGTTGCTATTTTAACAACTGTTTCATTGTCCGCTTTCTTTTCTGAATTTCCGCAAGCTGCAAGAGTCAAACCTGCGACTGTAGCAAGAGCTGCTACACCGAGCCATTTTTTAATTTTCATGATTCTTTCTCCTTTAAAAATAATACCGTAATAGTATCTCATACTTTATTTGATTTAGCAAATTGTTATTAGATAGGCAGACATATAGTTTGAAACTATATACCCAAAAATTGAGAAACCATCCGCCTTTCTCAGACTGGATGATTTCATACGACTATTTAATATCAGCTTCTGCTGGGAGGTAAGTGTCCCCGAAGAACTGTTTAGACAATTTTTCAAGAGTTCCATCTTTGTAGAGTTCTTGGATACGTTTGTCCACAAATGATTTCAACTCATCTTGACCTTTAGCAAGAAGTGGGTATACGTAAGGTTGTTGGTCGCTTGGAAGCTCAATCACTTTCAAGTTGTCCAAACCTTGATTTTTGATAACTGTCTCCACACCAATTTTATCAAAAATCTTGTAGTCAAACTGACCATCGCTCAAACGAGACATGATTTGCTGGAAATCAGCCTTGGTGTAGTTAAGAACCGTTGGGTTGTCTGCGTGTTGTTTGTTATAGTCTTCCAGTTGTTTAGCTGTTGTTGTTCCTTGAACGACTTCAGTAGATTTTCCACCAATATCATCGAGAGACTTAATACTGTTATCGTCTTTCTTTACAACGAGAACGTTAGGATTTTTAGCAGTTGGAGCTGCATAAAGGTATTTTTCAGCACGTTCTTTGGTATAGCTGATATTGTTCACAGCCATTTGGTAGCGATCAGCGTCAAGGCCCGCAAAGACACCTGACCACTCTGTCTTTTCAAACTTGACATCGTATTTGTCAGAGTCTTTAAAGATAGCACGAACTACTTCAATCTCATAACCAGTCAACTCACCGTTGTCTTCATAGTTAAATGGTTTTGGTGAAGCGTTGGTCGCTACAACAATTTCTTTCTTACCAGGTGTTGCTGCTTCGCTAGATGCGCTATCTTTCTTATCTCCACCTGAGCAAGCTGCTAGCACACCTGCGGCAACGAGCCCTAAGGCAGCAAGAGATGAATATTTGACGATTTTTTTCATGTCATTTCCTCCAAAATAGAATACTGTACTATCTTAACAGAAAAAAATTTTTTTCGCCATTATATGATACCTATCTCGGTGATAGATTTTTCTTATGGCTGATTAAAAGACCAGACGCAAGACGGCAATCAAGACTACCCCAAAAAGAACCGTACCCACTAGATTGCGGTAGCGAAAGGCTACCCAAGCCGTTGGAAAGACTGCTAAAAAGTCTAGCCATTTGATTTGAGGAAGGCTTCCAACCTTACCTGTCACTACGCTTGAAAGGATCAAGGCAAAGATAATAGAAACAGGCAAAAACTTCAAAAATCGCTCTACGATAGCTGGCAAACCCTTGTACTTAACCAAGATGAAAGGAATCATACGGGGAATCCAAGTCACCAATCCAGAAAAGACGATTGCCATTAAAATATACTTACTGACCATCTAAGACCACCCCCATGGTACAACCTAGCAAGGTCGCAAATAGAACAGCTAGCGACTGAGACACCACTGTCAAGAGGAAAAAGAAAGACACCGCAACAACAGCTAGAATCATCAGTAGATTGCGAACAGGAATTCGTCTTTGCATAATCTGAAATTGCGAAGTAAAAATCCCAATAAACATCCCCACGAGGGCAAAGTCTAAACCAAAGACCTCAGGATTTGGAAGAAGGCCACCTAAAGCAGTTCCCACCACTGTTCCAATAAACCAGGCTACATAACTGTTGAGATTGTTCCCATGCATCCACATGGGATGGACCTTGTCTGTATGTACTAGTTCTCCCATCAAAACCCCATAAGTCTCATCTGTCAGGAGACTGGACATGCCGATATTTTGCCAGAGACTGGTGTGACGGAAATAAGTCGACGCATGCAAGCTCAGCAAAAAGAGGCGCAAATTGATCAAAAAGACCGTCATAGCAATAGCTGCCACAGGCGCTTGTACCGCAATCAGTGCCAACATGGCAAACTGGGCACTCCCAGCATAAACAAAGAGACTCATTAGGCCCATCTCAACAGGTGTCACATGGGGAGCGCCGATAATCCCGCAAGCTAGACCGATACTAACATAGCCAAGGGCAGTCGGCATGGCGGCCTGAAAACCTTCCCAAAATCCTTTTTCTTTCATCTCTCTCCTCATATTATCTTCAATTGAGGCTGTTCATGGTCACAGCCACAGCAAGGAATATTATAACACATTCAAAGAAGAGAAAAAAGTTTAGAGTTTGAAACTTAGAGCTAGTAAAAAATGCTGAAATCCCATGAGTGTTATTAATGCATCCTAAACTGATCCACCCGAATAGTATACTTTTTATCTTCAATTTCTTTAGCATCTTCATCTTCTGTCGGATAAACATCGATCCAAAATTCTCTCCTTTGTCCTTTCAACTTGACTTTATAGCGATAGCCGTCATCGTATAGTCCTACCGTCTCGGTAGTTACAGATTGAAAATTCGGAAGAGCTTCAATTTCTTTTTTTATAGTATGGGATAGATTGTTGAGCACTACATATTGCTCCCCTTTTGAAGCTACAGGAATATGAGCTGTCGCTTCTTCCAAGCGATGCGATTTTGAAAATGTGAATCTTGCTCGACCTGTATAACCATTCAAAGCAATATTTTCGTAATCATAGAAAAGGCGGCCTGTTTTATAGAAATAAGGGTCTTCTGCACGCCAAGTATCTCGATAGGCCATCTCTGTTTCCTCCACTACCTCGCTAGCCTCTCCAAACACTTCTTCAAAGGATTTAAGGGACATATTGAATGAAAGGGATTCAAACAAAACCAGTTGTGTCTTTTTAACATTCTGGCAAGCTGATAAAAGCATAAGTAAAGCTCCAAGAGCAAGCAAACTACTGATTATTTTTGTAAATTTCATATTTCTACTATACAAAAAAACTCTAGAATTGACAAACTTTGATAGAATCGGATTCCGTGATTGATTTTAAAAATGCTTCTTTTTACTTAAAATTGAGCAAGAGTCAGTAACAAACCGTCATAATAAGAAAAAGACTGGGGAGCCAGCCTTATCGTATGAACAAAAGTTAAATCAGAAATCCCTACTAAATGCTCTCACGAATATTCAAGAGCATGACAAATGCGGTTAGGAGTAATAGCAATAGAATAAAGCTGACCGCTAGGGTTCCAAAACTTGTAGCAATCGTTACGAAAACGATTGTGAATAGACTTGGTAAAACAACCGTAATAGCACCAATAGAGGATTGAACCGCTCCCATTGACTCCTCAGGTATTTGTTTAAAGACGAGTTCTTGCAATCTAGGAGAGAGTATACCTGCGATAAAGGCATCCAAGGAGCTGAAAAGCAGAATCAAGCCAAAATGAACTGTGGCAAATCCTACTAAAAGGAATAACTGGATGACAACTGAGGCATATAGAGCTATTTTTATAGAAATCGTATTTTTCAGATAGCCACTTACAAGACTTCCGACAATAAGTGCTGACAATTCTAGTGTTGATAACAAAGCGAGTGATTGACCAGTTTGTAAATCCAAAAACGGTTGGTTTCTTAAAAAAAGAGTTGAAATAGGAACAGTGACATTGATCACAGCTTGGCTGATAGAGACGATAAATAAAATGAAGATCACTCTATCCATATTCCAGATCAATTTCGATGATTGGAACAAATGCTGGCAAAACGATTTTACGGAAAGGCCTTCTTGATAGCTAATTGTTTTTTCAACTTTCAAAAGATCATTTTTTATGAAAAGAATACCTACAAATGCTATCAGAAACGTAAGAGCGTTTAGCAAGGAAATGAACTGAATGGAAAGAATTCCTAGTAAAATCCCTCCTAGAATATTACTGATTGTCCGAACTAAACTAGCTGTTGATTGTTTAAAGCCAATGGCTTCTGTCAGATGTTCTTTCCCAATGATTCTTATAAAAATAGGAGTTAGCATGGCTCCTGAAAAGTAACTCAATGTATCCGACAAGAGGTTCATCAAACAAATAAAGAATACGAGCCATAAGGAAAAGGACTGCCCTGAAAGCGAAAGTGCCACTATAGAATAAAGTACAAATTTGACAAAACTAATAACCGTGTACTTTAGGACACGATGATGTTGAAAATCCGCCAAAACTCCCATAAAGATTTGCAGAACTTGAGGAACAGTCTCTGAAATCGTAATGAGTAAAATCGCCAAGGGGGCAAACGAAGCATCTGCCACATAATTCAAAAAAGCAAGATAAAAAATTGTATCCCCAACCGTTGAAATCCACTGGTTGATGGTTAATTGCCTAAAATCTCTATTTTGAAGAAATACTTTCATACTAATTCACCATCCCCCAGTTCCATGTACTTAGATAACACATAAAGGTACTCCTGTTTATCTACTTTAGAATGCTTCACATAACATTTTACTGTATTTAACAACTCCCCTGCAGCGTCTTTATATTTTCTTACTCTAAAATAAGAATACAATTCCAACAATGTATCAACTATCCCTAGCATACCATTCCATAGATCTGCATATTGAGCAAATTCTGTAATTAATCCTTCAGACAGTTCTTTGATTAGGTCTATATACTTTTTAAAATCTATAAAAATCAAGGCACGAATAAATCCTGCTGTCCCATTATTTAGATAAGGTGAAGCTAAATTTGATTCTATCGGGACCATCCTACCATTATCTGTCATAATTAATTTTTCAATGATGATATTAATTCCATAGTCAATAACATCGCAATCAAAATTATGTTTTTTCATCAAAATAAGCAAGCCAGACAATCCATCTAATCCCAAATTTTTCTCTCTATGCATCAAATGCTGTAGTAATCGATGATTATTTTTGGCATTCTCATATCGTTGAAAATTAACTAGTTTCTTATTAATAATCTCAGTAATACTAAAAGACCTTTCTGGTGAATCAGTTAGAAACTCATCTAAACTATGCTGGGATTCAATTTGATAAACATAAATTTCATTTAAATCTTTAAGAATATTAGATGCAGTTGCATCCTTAGAAAATAGTTTTTCTATAATACTTATAAAATTTGTTTTTAAACCAAATTCTTCCAATAAAGAATTTAAAATTTGAGATGATTGTGATAAATCGTTCATTGATTTTACATGCAATCTAGCCAGTAAAAATAGTAGTAAATTCCCAACTTTATGGCAATCAGATACTTTTCCATCTATAGAGTTCCACTCTTTTAGGCTAATTACACTATACAAGCCAATAGCTGGTTTATTACCATACTCATAACTATTTTCTAAATCTACAAAGTAAAGTTTATCCTCGGATTTTATAAAATTTCCAGGATGTATATCATTTAAAATAATATTCCTACTATGAAGATATTCAACCAATTTTAACAATTCCTTGGTAATTAATACAAAACTTTTAAATTTCCTAGCGTTTAACTCCTTATTAGACCTATGATAACTAACAATAGAATATGGTTTTGTAGATTTTAATAAATCACTACCATCTATAAACTCATAAATATAATATTGGTTAATCCACTCTGTGACGGTTTCGTGCACAGCTGGAACGCAGTCTAGTAATTTTCTTGAAATTTCATATTCATTTTTTCTAAGAGTTTGATTCTCTACCCGTCCAAAAGAAATAATATGAGGTCGACACTCCTTTAAAATATATTTTTTCCCTCCTGTCACTGAGTCTACTTGATAGACATTTCCTCCATTTGACTGTGATAGTACGGTTTTTAATCTATAATTTCTTGCTAAATATGAATCCTTTGTAAACGTATTCTCTTGAATATCTTGAATCCACTCTGGTAAGTTAAAATATGGTTTTTGGTAGTCTTGCCACTTTTCTCCATTTGGCCCTAGTAAAGTCGGAATACCTTTTTCTAAATACTCCAAATCTTCTCTAAAGAAGCCATATCTGTAAAAAATTGTATTGGAATCTTTATAAGCACGATCGCTTAGAATATAAATTCCCTCCATATTTTTAGGAATAGTTTGGTAAAGAAGCTCTAAGATATTACGAAAAGCATAATCATTTTCAGGATAAATCGTAAAGTATTTCCCCGAATTAGCAGGAGATTCTCTAACAGAGAAATTATAGGCCACATCTTCTTCCCGATATATATACTTATAAGATATCTTTCTATCATCTAACAACGGAGAAAGAAGATTATAGATATCCTTGTAATTATTAAGAGTTGCTGATATGTGAATTTTATAACCATAAATAGGCAGACTTTCTTCATCTACAATTTTATATTTATACATCTTTCTCTCCTGTTGTTATAATGACTTTTTCTTTAACAATTACCTGAATTGGTATCTCCTATATTGAAATTCAAAAAACATTATAAGTCTAAAAATAAACTTATTAATTGAGGATCTTTTACAATACTGTACAAAAGAAAGTAATTGTTACGTCTTCAGACTGGTTGAATCTTTCTGATTCACATGATAATTCATGTACAAACGCTGTCATATTCTTCTCCTTTTCTATTTTATATTTCAATCCTGTAAGTAATTAAGCTACTCTATTTTTGTATAAAAATACATTTACCAAGTGGTATGGTATCAATTGAATTTTCAATTACAACACTACGCACTTGAAATTTTTGTACTGCGAACTAAGTTCAAGGTAGAACTGTAAATTCCATAGAATGACAACCTAACAAGAGCAAAATTCTATTTGTAAACCACTTCTACGACCTAGGATTTGCTTCAAATGATTTACAAGGATAGTATAACACGGAAATTGGCTTGTTTTAAAAAATCGCATATTTGATATTTTTTCTTATAGAAATTTCACATTTGCGATTTTTGTAAATTTGACTCTTTCCTTGATATAATGAAGGTAGTACTAACAAGGAGGAATATAATGATGAAGAAAAGAAAAATTCAACTAATGCTTCTACTCATTTCAGAGTGGGTTATTATCATTCCATTTCTAACTAATCGATAAGTTCTTTGTATTGCTGGAAGCGTAATTCAAAAAGGGCTGTTAATTGGGGATTTTCTAATACTTGCAGAGATTGGATAAAGTTTTCAATCTCTTTTTGATTGCTTCCTTTGGTTTGAAGGAAAATGCTCAATTTCTTTAAAAACTGCAATGATACTTTCTCGAAAACATCATATGGTCGGAGCATGCTCCCCAACTCGGCTTCAAAGATTGGGATATAGGAAAAAAGTTTGCGCTCCATGAGCTCTGAGATGATATTAAGATAACCACTTTTCATATACAATCGATTGTGTACTAACTCTTTAAATTCCTTGGATTTTTCCAGTAAAGAGGTAGATAAAAAGATCAAATCTTGATTGCTCAAGAAGGGCATGGTATTGCAAAAAACATAAAGTTCAAACCAGGTCCAAGATTCAATAGCATAGAGGTAAGTAGTCAAAAACTCGCTATCCTCCTCTTCTAGCAGATAGTTTTTATCCAAGGAATGAATGGCATCTTTGATCACAATAGCATTTAAACGACGATAGGTATGTGCCATCTGTTCTTGCTCGACTTCCTCTAATAGTTTCTCTAAGCCAGCTATATCTTGATGGGCAAAACGATTTACAACCTTTCGACCGATTCGCATATGTGGGGATTCCTGGTAATTATTAAGCTTGTGTCCAAACTCATCGAAGGTCACATTTATCCCTTGGATAGCTAGTATCAGTTTATCCGCAGACAGCATAGACTGCCCTAGTTCAAACTTAGATAGCTGGGATGCTGTTAGACCCTCACAAGCCACATCTGACTGCTTGAGTTTTCTAGCCAATCGCAATTCCTTGTAAAATTCCCCTAATTCCATTCTCTCAATCATCTGACCACCTCCTAATTTTTACATATTATATCATCATTTTTACGGTTGTGTCAAAATATTCTGACATTTTTCGGAGTTAAAAAGCCAGCTCAAAGCTGACTCTTTATTCCACCGTATCAAAGGCGAGACTTGGTTTGGCATTGAGATCCAAGCCTGCAAAGTTTTCTTTATTCCACTCGCTTACGCTGGCATATGCAATCATACCTGCATTGTCTCCGCAGAGGCGCAGGGGTGGGATAATTACCTTGACATCTGTGATTTCAGCTGCTAGGCGTTCTCTGAGGCCTTTATTAGCTGCCACGCCACCTGCCACGACTAGGGTTTTAACAGGGTATTTTTCTAAGGCCTTCTTGGTTTTGGCCATAAGAATATCCATGACTGCTGCTTGGAAGGAAGCAGACAAGTCTTCCTTGGACAAGCTCTCTCCCTTTTGCTCGGCATTGTGGTGAAGATTGATAAAGGCAGACTTCAAACCTGAAAACGAAAACTCCAGATTGTCTTCCTTGATCATGGCACGAGGGAAATCATACACATCCTGCCCTTTATGAGCTAGCTCGTCAATCTCACGACCGGCTGGATAGGTCAAGCCCATGACGCGGCCGACCTTGTCATAGGCCTCCCCAACCGCATCGTCTCGTGTCTCTCCAACAATCTTGTAATCGCCAGCCTCTGACACATAGACCAACTCGGTGTGTCCTCCGCTGACCAAGAGTGCCAACAAAGGAAACTCCAAAGGCTCCACACTCTGAGCTGCCATGAGGTGACCAGCCATGTGATTCACAGGGATAAGCGGAAGTCCATGAGCCCAAGCAAAGGCCTTAGCAGCTGATAAACCAACCAGTAAGGCTCCAACCAATCCTGGTCCGTAGGTGACCGCAACAGCTGTTACATCCTCTTCTCTAATCCCTGCTTCTGCTAGCGCCTCCTCGATGCAGGCTGTAATAACCTCGACATGGTGACGACTGGCCACTTCTGGCACTACGCCCCCAAAACGTTTGTGACTCTCAATTTGACTCGCAATGACATTGGACAAGAGCTCATCGTCGTTTTTCAAGACAGCGACACTGGTCTCATCACAGGATGTCTCAAATGCTAAAATATATCTATCCTTCATCTACTTCTCTCTTCATGATGATGGCGTCCTCGACTGGGTCATGGTAATAGGCCTTTCGCTCAGCGATGATCGCCATCTTTTCTTTCTTGTAAAATGCTTGCGCTCGATGATTTGACTTTCTGACTTCGAGGAAAATCTCCTTGTCTACTGGTAATGTTACAAACAAGGCTGATGCAATTCCCTGACCCTGATAGGCTCCCTTGACAGCGATTTGCAGGACTTCTGCCTCAAAGAGATTCTCCTGAACGGCTAAAAAACCAATCACTTCTGTCCCATCATAAGCCAGAGCATACCAAGTCTGGTCTTGGGACAGGTCTGCTTGGATTTGTTCCAGCGTCCAAGGGCTAACTGAGTAAACATCCACCATGACAGCGTAAATGGCTTGAGCCAGGTCAGGTTGCTGTTGAATTCGTTTGATTTCAATCATAGGCGTTTAATGTAAGATTCGCCAGACTCGGTGTGATTCTTAAGCCAATTTTCCTCAGCCTCAACTCGTTTGAGGTAATTTGGCACAAAGTCGTGCAAGGAGGCTGCTTCCTTATCCCAGGCCCAAAGAGCTAGATTAGCTGCATTTGGCAAGGTTTCTTGGTAGCTAGCTTGTGGTAGTTGTTCTTGGATTTGTCCCACAAAGGCTCCAACTTCTCCGACAAAGGTTACCTGTTCAGCATCCTTGACCTGCTCTAGCACTTCCGCAAAAGACAAGTGCGCTTCTGGCAAGACAGACTGAGCATTTTCATAAAACCCTGCATAAACATTGTTGCGACGCGCATCCATCAAAGGAACCACCAAGCCTTCTTGTTGGCGTGGCACCAGAGCCAAGAGGCTAGACATACCAACTAACTCAATGTTCAGGGTATGAGCCAAGGTCTTAGCAGTTGCTACCGCAATTCGCAAGCCTGTGTAGCTACCTGGCCCTTCAGCTACCACGATTCGATCCAAATCTTTGGGCGTCAGGTCCAGACTCGACATCAAAAAATCGATGGCTGGCATGAGGGTAATACTGTGATTTTTCTTGATATTGATTATGGTCTCGGCAAGGACCTGCTTATCCTCCAAAATGGCTAGAGAAAGAGCCTTGCTAGACGTATCAAAAGCTAATACTTTCATAACACATTCCTATCTTTTTGTCTGTTTACTATTATACTACAAAAGCCAACGCATGGGAATTTTCTTTCTTCCCAAACAAAAAGCCCTGCCACTTAGACAAAGAGGAAAGCACAAAAATTTTAAAAAAGTTGTAGATTTTTCTATCTTTTCCGAATAGAAAAGTAATCAAGGCAATTGAAAGGTCCTTCATAGGAAGTTTAGATAAGTCATATATGCTTCAACTCGGTTTTCGATGCGAGAAATCATCATCGTAACAATAAAGAGCTCATCTAAAAATAGAAAAATCCGCCCCTTCTATCAAGACGGGGTGAACTTTTCGTATCTGTTTATTTAGACGAATAATTAAGTTTAAGCATTTAAACCAAAATGAAAAACGAGCCAGACAACATAGGTGACAAGGAGCAGAAATATAGAGTAGAGTGTTACAAAGGTCAGCTTCCAAAGGAATTTTGTTTTTCGGTGCTCTAGATATGTAAAAATAAGATTTCCTCCATAAACACAAGCTACAAAGACTACAAACATCAAGAGGCGAACCCCAATCGCAAATTCAAACAAACTAAACATCCTTAATCCTCCTTGTTTTAAAAGCTATAGGGAATGTTCCCATCCATAAACTTCCCTCTCTCCTTCCATTATAACACCTTATAGCTATCCGACCAAGCCCTACCTGTCTTTTTGCTCCTTCTTCCCCTACCGACTTTCTCCATTTCCGTCTTTTACTAATTTTTCATTTTGTGGTATAATTGAAATAATTGTAACGAATCAAGGTCAATCTAGACACAAAATGGAATGAAATCAAGCAAATCTCTGCTAAAAGTTTGGAATAAGCTGACCTGTAAATAGAAAGGAACTATATGATTTACAAAGTTTTTTATCAAGAAACAAAAGAACGTAGCCCACGTCGTGAAACAACACGCGCACTTTACCTAGACATCGATGCCAACTCAGAACTTGAGGGCCGTATCGCTGCTCGCCAACTTGTCGAAGAAAACCGCCCAGAGTACAACATCGAGTATATCGAACTCTTGTCTGACAAATTGCTAGATTACGAAAAAGAAACTGGCGCTTTCGAAATCACGGAGTTCTAATATGGCCTACACTCTTAAACCTGAAGAAGTCGGCGTTTTTG
Organism: Streptococcus sp. WB01_FAA12; assembly: GCF_012843315.1. Lineage (GTDB taxonomy): Bacteria > Bacillota > Bacilli > Lactobacillales > Streptococcaceae > Streptococcus. Next base: position 20,356 of record NZ_JABAEX010000006.1, on the reverse strand, counting down.
CCATCGGTGGTCTGGGAGAAATCGGGAAAAATACATATGGAATTGAATACCAAGACGAGATTATCATCGTCGATGCTGGGATTAAATTCCCAGAAGATGACTTGCTCGGTATCGACTACGTTATCCCCGACTACTCTTACATCGTGGACAATATCGACCGCGTCAAGGCTGTCTTGATCACACACGGACACGAGGACCACATCGGTGGGATTCCCTTCCTGCTCAAGCAAGCGAATGTCCCTATCTACGCTGGACCGCTTGCCTTGGCTTTGATCCGTGGAAAACTCGAAGAACACGGCCTCTTGCGAAACGCCAAACTTTACGAAATCAACCACAACACTGAGTTGACCTTTAAAAATCTCAAGGCAACTTTCTTTAGAACAACCCACTCTATTCCAGAGCCTTTGGGGATTGTCATTCATACTCCTCAAGGTAAAATTGTTTGTACGGGTGACTTTAAGTTTGACTTTACTCCAGTTGGAGAACCTGCAGACTTGCACCGGATGGCTGCCCTTGGGGAGGAAGGTGTGCTCTGTCTCCTCTCTGACTCGACAAATGCAGAAGTGCCAACCTTTACCAACTCTGAAAAAGTCGTTGGTCAGTCTATCATGAAGATCATTCAAGGTATTGAAGGACGCATCATCTTTGCATCCTTTGCCTCAAATATCTTCCGTCTCCAGCAAGCAACGGATGCCGCTGTTAAGACTGGACGTAAGATTGCGGTCTTTGGACGTTCCATGGAAAAAGCCATTGTCAACGGAATCGAACTTGGCTACATCAAAGCTCCTAAGGGAACCTTTATCGAACCAAATGAAATCAAAGACTATCCTGCAGGCGAGGTCCTTATCCTCTGTACAGGTAGTCAGGGTGAGCCTATGGCAGCCCTCTCTCGTATCGCTAACGGAACTCACCGTCAGGTGCAACTCCAACCCGGTGATACCGTTATCTTCTCTTCTAGCCCAATCCCTGGAAACACCACTAGCGTCAACAAGCTGATTAACATCATTTCTGAAGCTGGTGTCGAAGTTATCCACGGTAAAATCAACAACATCCACACCTCTGGACACGGTGGTCAGCAAGAGCAAAAACTCATGCTCCGCTTGATCAAGCCAAAATACTTCATGCCTGTCCACGGTGAATACCGCATGCAGAAAGTCCACGCTGGACTAGCAGTGGATACTGGTGTTGAAAAGGACAATATCTTTATCATGAGCAATGGTGATGTCCTTGCCCTTACTGCTAATTCTGCTCGTATCGCAGGTCACTTCAATGCCCAAGACATCTATGTCGATGGAAATCGTATCGGTGAAATCGGTGCGGCTGTCCTCAAAGACCGTCGTGATCTATCTGAAGATGGTGTCGTTCTAGCAGTCGCTACTGTTGACTTCAAGTCTAAAATGATCTTGTCTGGCCCAGATATCCTCAGCCGAGGCTTTGTCTACATGCGAGAGTCTGGAGACTTGATTCGCCAAAGCCAGCGCATCCTCTTCAATGCTATTCGTATCGCACTGAAGAACAAAGATGCTAGCGTACAATCTGTCAATGGCGCCATTGTCAACGCCATTCGTCCTTTCCTCTATGAAAATACGGAACGTGAACCGATTATCATCCCGATGATCCTCACACCAGACGAAGAAGAATAAATCAACAAAACAGCTCCGTCTTCGGAGCTGTTTTTTCTATGCTTTCTTTTCTTGATTTTTAGAAATACTACGATTTTTACCTTCAAGATAGACCATCAAAATAGAAATATCTGCAGGGTTTACTCCCGAAATACGGCTGGCTTGGCCGATGGTTTCTGGATTGATGAGTTTGAACTTCTGGCGGGCTTCGGTTGCGATAGAATCAATGTCATCCCAGTCAATGTTAGCTGGAATACGTTTTTCTTCCATGCGTTTCATCTTGGCAACCTGATCCATGGCTTTGGAAATATAGCCTTCGTACTTGATTTCTGTTTCAATCAATTCGATAATCTTGTCATCTAAGTCCTCAGCAGCTGGTCCGATGAAGGCCACCACATCTTGGTAAGAAACTTCTGGCCGACGGAGAAATTCTTTGGCTGTCACTGCATCTGTCAATGGCTTGAAGCCCATCTCCTCAACCTTAGCATTGGTTTCCTTGACTGGCTTGAGTTTGATGCTATCTAGTCGCTTCATCTCATTGTCAAATTGATTTTTCTTGATTTCAAAACGAGCCCAGCGTTCATCATCTACAAGACCAATCTCGCGTCCCATCTCTGTCAAACGCATATCCGCATTGTCATGACGAAGAATGAGACGGTATTCAGCTCGACTGGTCAAGAGACGGTAGGGTTCAACGGTTCCCTTGGTCACCAAGTCGTCAATCATGACCCCAATATAACCGTCGCTTCGTTTCAAAATCAACTCTGGCTTGCCTTGGATTTTCAGAGCCGCATTGATACCCGCGATAATCCCTTGACCAGCAGCTTCTTCGTAACCTGACGTTCCATTTGTCTGACCAGCTGTGAAGAGGCCTGATATTTTCTTGGTTTCCAGAGTCGCACGCAACTGGTGAGGCAAGACCATGTCGTACTCAATGGCATAACCAGTTCGCATCATTTCAGCATTTTCCAGACCTTTAATGGAATGAACCAGCTCACGTTGGACATCCTCAGGCAGACTGGTTGAAAGTCCCTGAACATAGACTTCCTCAGTGTCACGCCCTTCGGGTTCTAGAAAGAGTTGGTGGCGTTCCTTGTCCGCAAAGCGCACAATCTTGTCCTCAATTGATGGACAGTAACGAGGTCCCACTCCCTTGACCACACCTGTAAACATAGGCGCACGGTGGAGGTTGTTTTGGATAATCTCATGACTGGTACCATTGGTATAGGTCAACCAACATGGTACCTGATCTTTGACATAGTCCTCATCACGTGAAGTGTATGAGAAGTGATTAGGCACTTCGTCCCCTGGCTGAATCTCTGTCACATCATAATTGATAGAGGAAGCCTTGACACGTGGAGGCGTTCCTGTCTTGAAACGACCGATTTCGAGTCCAAGATCCTTAAGATTATCAGCTAGGTTAATCGAAGCTAGGCTGTGGTTTGGTCCTGATGAGTACTTGAGGTCTCCGATGATAATTTCTCCACGGAGAGCAGTTCCTGTGGTCACGATAACAGCCTTGGCAGCATACTCTTGATGGGTCGCCGTACGCACACCGACAACCTTGCCATCTTCCACCAAAATCTCATCAATCATGGTTTGACGGAGGGTGAGATTCTCTTGATTTTCAACTGTCTTGCGCATTTCCTTAGAGTAAAGCTCCTTGTCAGCCTGCGCACGAAGAGCTCGAACTGCTGGACCTTTGCCAGTGTTGAGCATCTTCATCTGGATGTAGGTCTTGTCAATGGTTTTGGCCATCTCGCCACCGAGGGCATCGACTTCACGCACGACAATCCCCTTGGCAGAACCACCGATAGAAGGGTTACAAGGCATGAAAGCCAGCATTTCAATGTTGATGGTCGCGAGCAGAACCTTACAACCCATACGGCTGGCAGCCAAGGAAGCCTCGACCCCAGCGTGTCCCGCACCGATTACAATAATATCGTATTCTTCTGTAAAATTATAAGTCATTTCTTAACCTTTCAAAAATTTCTCGCAAATAAGGAACTAACTTCTCCTCCTCTAGAGCTTGAGCCATAGTAACCCATTTAAAGTGTGTATGCTCTTCAGGATCTAATCTGATAATTGGCTTCTCCCCAACCCACTCTGCTTTATAAACTAAGCGAGTAAAGACCGTATCCTTAGAGGTATCCAGTTGACTATCTTCGTGAAGAAGTTTGAGCGAACTGCTATCTAGCCTAACTCCCGCTTCTTCAACACATTCTCTAAGAGCACCATCTCGCGGAAGTTCACCCTTTTCAACCCCGCCACCAGGAATATCCCAGTAAGTTGGATAAACGTTGGGTTCTCCTCTTTTAATTTCCGAACGCTGAATGAGCAAATAATCACCGCCACTATAAACAAGTACATGGGCAATAAGCTTAACCATCATTTTCTCTCCTATTCCTCAAGATGGATGTGTCTTAGTTGGCCGTCCCAATCTGGTAGAGCTGTTTTCAAAAAAGCTGGAACGAGCTGGATATTCTGGAGCTGATCCAAGTCAATCCACTCACAAGGCTGCGTTTTCTCATCTTCCTGCATGGTCAATGGAGCATCTTCAAGCAAGTTCACCAGATAATGAAACTCGATGTTGTGATAGGAAACACCGCCCTGTTCAAAACGATTTTCAACCACGAAAGCTAGCTGCCCAGCTTGAGCTTTGACACCCAGTTCTTCCCTCACTTCACGGACTACCGCGTCTTCCGTGCTTTCATTGACTCGAATCGCACCACCAATAGTGTAATATTTGCCCTTGTCTTTGGTGACTAGGATCTTGCCATTTTGGAGAATCAAGGCTGTCGCCCGAACACCAAAAACTGTTTTTCCAACTTTTGTCCGAAAGTCTTGCTGAGTCATTCTTATCCTTTCCCTTAAACGACACAAAAACAGTCAAAACTCCAAAGAAGTGCAGGACAAAAAAGCCTGCAACATCCATGAGCTTTGACCATCATTTCTATTGCTTTTATTATTGTAGCAAATTGAGAAAATTTGTCAATCTAAATGTACTGACAAACTTGTCCATCGCGGTAGGCATTGTCAATCAAACCGCCACCTAGACACTCTTCGCCATCGTAAAAAACAACCGCCTGTCCTGGTGTGATCGCGCGCTGCGGTTCCGCAAAGATGACTTCTGCCTTGTCTCCTTTGACATGTACTGTCACCTTAGAATCAGGCTGACGGTAGCGGAATTTAGCCGTACATTCTAGCGTAAATTCCTCTGGCATGTCACGAGTAAAGTGAACTTGACTGGCTTCTAGGCTTGTTGACATGAGCGAGTCATGATAGAAACCTTGGCCGACATAGAGGATATTCTTGCTGAGATCTTTTCCGACAACGAACCAAGGAGCATTGTCACCGCCATGTTGGCCACCGATACCAAGTCCGCCACGCTGACCGATTGTATAGTACATCAGACCTGCATGCTCACCCATATCGCGACCATCCACAGTCATCATGCGACCAGGCTGAGCTGGCAGGTAATTACTGAGAAAGTTTTTAAAGTTCTTTTCTCCGATAAAGCAAATCCCTGTCGAATCTTTCTTCTTAGCAGTCGCAAGTCCTGCTTCTTCTGCTAGTTTTCGCACCTCAGGCTTTTCCAAATGCCCCAACGGAAACATGGTTTTTTGGAGTTGTTCTTGCGACAGTTGGCTGAGGAAATAGGTCTGGTCCTTGCCATTGTCCACGCCACGAAGCATGTGAACGATGCCGTCCTCATCACGCGCCACTCGAGCATAATGCCCAGTCGCTACATAGTCTGCCCCCAAGGTCATAGCATAGTCCAAAAAGGCCTTGAACTTGATTTCCTTATTGCACATAACATCTGGATTTGGCGTGCGCCCTGCACGGTATTCTGCTAGGAAATACTCAAAAACGCGGTCCCAATACTCTTTTTCAAAATTGACAGAGTAGTAAGGAATGCCAATCTGGTCTGCCACCGCAGCCACATCCTTGTAATCTTCGGTCGCCGTACAGACGCCGTTTTCATCTGTGTCGTCCCAGTTCTTCATGAAGATACCGATCACATCGTAGCCCTGCTCCTTGAGCAAGAGAGCCGTCACCGACGAATCAACACCACCACTCATCCCCACAACAACACGTGTTTTAGAGTTATCACTCATGGTAAGTCTCCCATCTATTCGTTTATTCACGATTGAAGGTCGTGTGTGCTTCAACGATTGAAGGTCGCTTGAGCAGTATTCATTATAACACGCTTGGTTGGAGAAGACAAGAAAGAGGCTGATAAATCATCTCAGCCGCTCTTTCTTACTTTGCAAATGAATCAATTTTCCCCTTTAAGTTCTTTCTTCGCTTGTTCTATCTGGTATTTCACTTGCTCAAAGCCGGTTCCTCCTAAGGAATTCCGTCTCTGAACAGCGGTTTCTGGGCGCAAGTAGATATAAATATCCTCTTCAATCAAGGGATGGTAGACTTGCAACTCCTTCAAATCCCAATCTTGGATATTTTTATCATGCTTGATAGAGTCTAGAACCAATTTCCCTACTATTTCATGCGCTTCTCTAAAGGGGAGGCCTTTTTCTGCCAAATAATCTGCCAGTTCGGTCGCATTCGAAAAATCATTCTCTGTGGATTGCTGCATTTTGGCCTTATTAACCTGCATGCTCGATAGCATACCTGCCAACACATCTAGAGAATTTAAAATCGTTTCTACTGTATCAAACATGCCTTCCTTGTCCTCTTGCAAATCCTTATTATAGGCCAGAGGCAACGACTTCGTGACGGTCAATAGTCCAAGCAAGTTCCCGTAAACTCGTCCTGTCTTCCCTCGAATCAATTCGGCCATATCAGGATTTTTCTTCTGGGGCATGATAGATGAACCCGTTGAAAAGCTATCAGACAAGCTAATGTACTGATACTCAAAACTGCACCAATTGATGATTTCCTCACAAAAACGACTCATATGCATCATCAAAATGCTGGCATTTGACAGAAATTCTAAGATAAAATCACGGTCACTCACGGCATCCAAGGAATTGGTATAGGGTTGTTGGAAACCCAGTAAATCACTCGATAATTGACGATTGATTGGAAAAGTTGTCCCCGCCAAGGCAGCCGCACCCAGTGGAGATAGGTCCGTATGTTTCAAGTTAAATGCGAATCGCTCGCTGTCCCTTTGAAACATATTGTAATAAGCCATGAGATGGTGGGCAAAACTAATCGGTTGGGCGTGCTGTAAATGGGTATAGCCTGGCATGATGGTTTCCACATGTTTTTCAGCTAAATCCAGCAAAACACTGTTCAGGTTCGCCAACTTATCCAAGACATGTCCAAGCTGCTCCTTTAGATATAAGTGCATATCCGTTGCGACTTGGTCATTCCGAGAACGAGCCGTGTGCAATTTCCCAGCCAGAGGACCGATTTTCTCTGTCAGCAACACTTCCATATTCATATGAATATCTTCATTTGCAATATCAAAATGAAGCTCTCCCGCCTCTAAATCTCGCAACAAATCTTTCAGACCATCTTGGATCTGCTCTGCCTCTTCCAAGCTCAAAATGCCAGTCTGTCCTAGCATTTGAACATGAGCTAGGGAACCCATCAAATCAAATTTTGCCAGCTGGTGGTCAAAGGAAATACTCGCACCGAACTGTTCTACCCACTCTTCCACAGTGCCTTCAAATCGACCACCCCATAATTTTGTATTTTTCGACATATCCTGTCGTCCCTTTCTATCGCGTCACTACTCAACATTTTTCTGAACTTCTGAATAAACCTTAGTCGGAAGCCCCCAAAGCTTGATAAATCCAACAGCCGCATCTTGGTCAAAGGTATCTGCACTAGTATAAGTCGCCAAATTTTCATCGTAAAGAGAATTTGGAGATTTCCGAGCCACTACCTGAGCATTCCCCTTATAGAGTTTAACTTTTGCAGTTCCATTGACAACTTTCTGTGTCTCCTTGATATAGGCTATCAAAGCCTGAGTTGCTGGGCTAAACCACAAGGCATTATAGATGAGATTGGACAACTCATTTTCGATAATAGGTTTGAAATGAGCCACTTCTCTCACAAGAGTCAAGTCCTCAATCTCCTTATGAGCTGCCAATAAAGTCACAGCACCTGGGCACTCATAAATCTCTCTTGACTTAATACCGACTAGGCGATTTTCCACATGGTCAATACGACCAACACCGTGTTTGCCCGCAATTTCATTTAGCTTTTGAATCAAATCCGCCACTTTCATCTTCTCTCCATTGAGGGATATGGGCGCCCCGCAACTAAACTCAATGTCAATAAATTCTGGACTGTCTGGTGCCTCTTCTGGAGAAGATGTGATTCCAAACGCTTCTTCTGGCGCTTGGTTCCAAGGATTTTCCAAGACACCACATTCATTTGCACGTCCCCAAAGATTTTGGTCAATAGAGTAAGGATTGTCAAGGTCAGCTGGAACTGGAACGCCGTTTTCCTTGGCATATTGGATTTCTTCTTCACGAGACCATTTCCACTCACGAACAGGTGCAACTACCTTTAAATTGGGATCCAAAGCTGCAATAGAGACTTCAAACCGAACTTGGTCGTTTCCCTTACCTGTGCAACCATGAGCAATTGTGGTTGCCCCCGTCTGATGAGCTATTTCAACGAGTTTTTTTGAAATAAGAGGGCGACTCAGAGCAGATACTAAGGGGTACTTTTGTTCATAGTAGGCATGAGCCTGAAGGGCCACTAAAACATAGTCATTAGCAAATTCTTCCTTAACATCAATGACATAAGACTCTACAGCCCCAACCTTGAGAGCTTTATCGTGGATGAACTCCAAATCTTTTCCCTCACCCACATCCATACAAACAGCAATCACATCATAGTCTTTTTTTAACCATGTAATCGCAACTGATGTATCCAATCCACCTGAATAGGCTAAAATAACTTTTTCCTTACTCATTTCTCTTCCTTCTTTCTATTTTTCGATAGAGGCTTTAAAAGCATCGTCAATCAATTTGTCCAACTCCCCAGAATCCTTCAACTTCTGGATGGTTTTGTCAACCGCCTCTTTTAATTCTTTACTGTCTTTTTTCATCGCAACAGCGTAGGAATCTTCTTTGTCATTGTCAACATCAAACTCAGCGATGGCTAGGTCTGGATTATTCTCTACAAATCCTTTCGCCACTGGTTCCTCAAAGATAAGAGCATCCAGTTGCCCTGATTTCAAATCTGTTATCAAATTTCCATTTTTAGGAAGTGAAACGAGAGAAGAATTCTGCAAAGTTTCTTTGACCAAAGTCTCCTGGATAGAACCTTTCTGCGCTCCAACCTTTTTCTGAGCCAAATCCTTGACTGATTGGTAATTCGTTAATTCAGATTTTCTTACAATCACCTTATTTTTCGAAGTGTAGTAGGGAATTGAAAAATCGTAAACTTGACTTCTCTCCTCCGTTTTAGAAACACCTGATATGGCAAGATCGGCCTTGCCTGAATCAAGACTAGCTAGTACATTGTCAAAACTCATTGGAGAGAATTCCACTTCCACACCTAGCTCCTTTGCGATGGCTTTGGCTAGCTCAACATCTGAACCTACAATCTGATTTTTTCCATCGACCAATTTCTGGTATTCAAATGGAGCAAACTCTGGATTTAGGGCCACCACCAATTTTCCTTTAGCCTTAATGCCTTCAACACCTTGGGACTGACTGTTACTACAAGCAAATAATAAGGGAAACATAAGCAAACCAAACATCGTCATCAGCACCTTCTTTACTTTATTCATAGAAAACCTCCTCTTATTTTTATACTTTTAAATTGTATAAATAATACACTTATCAACCTCGTTTGTCAAGTCAAAACTGTATTTTATTCCACTTCAATCAAGAAAATTCTTATTATATGATATATTTTTACATATAATAAGCTTATTTATACTATTTGAGTTTTAAGACAATTTAAAACATTGCATTGAATTCATACAAAAAGATCATTCTGAAAAGATATTTACACTTTTTGTTCTAGCAAAACAAAAAAGAGTCCTAAAGGACTCTCAGAACGTAAACAAACCCTATCAGAGTTGCAAAATTGCTCTTTTGAAGGTTGGCTATTATATAGTAGAAACTCTTAGGAATGCTGATATAATGCTATTTTTAAGAGTTTTCTACTTTCTCTAGTAAAAGAAAAAGATTGAAGAAAATTGTCCAAAATGGACTTTTTCTTCAATCTGGACACTTTTCAAATCCAAACTATTCTTTATAGAAAAACTTCCTATAAAATCGAGCAATAGTTAAAATACAAACAAATATAATTCCCAAAATAGATAATACTATGTTCACAAAACTCATTTCAGAACCTATAACATAGATATGAAAAAGAGGGGCTAGTCCTACACATAGAGACAATAGATAACTAATAAATCTTATCTCACCAATTCCTGCAAAAAAATATTTCATGTAACGATTCTCCATTTGCTCCATTAAATCAGTTTTATTTTAGAGTAGCATAAAATAAGCAATCCTTCAATAAAAACCATTGGCGAAATACTATTCTAAAGCATTGATAGCTCAGATTTCTCAGAATAGAGCTGTCCAAACTATCGAACAGCTCAAATACATATATATCCATGCAATTCTAAACTTAGAATTGCTATAAAATAAATGTTTTATGAGTATTCTAGGTCTTTGACTGCTTAAAATTTTACGTTCTGAAGGATTCTAAAGCTAGAATAGCTCAAAAATCACGAGAACTAAGGTATTTGAAGCTTAAGAGTCATACGTTCTCCATAGGATTTCTCCATTCTTATTAAGCCTAATTAAAATGTATTCCTAATAAGTGATCGTCGACTGTGTTTATAGCACTTAGTTCCCTAGATAAGACTATTTCCCTTTATCATATCTGATTTTAAGCTATTCTAAGACTTAACCTATGTTTCTATTAATTACTATTTTTAAATAATTCGTATTCCTTTTCTTTGATAAATGGAACTGAAAAATTAGAGAAAAGAAGTAAAACTGAAAACAAATAGCCTGCTTTTTGAATCACTAAAAGATATCCTAAAAACAAGTAAACTATAACATCCAATGCGAAAAGAAAAAATATTCTCCTCTTCATTAAAGTACTTGTGTCAAATAATCTGATGAATAAAAATTTTATCGTAGTATCTACACAAATTTTTATCAAAAAGATAAGAGTCAGTACATGATTATCAACTGTACCATGAAGAATAAATGGAAATATGGTTAATATGAAACTAGAAATCTCTAAGTATTTTATCCGAGGAGATTGAGACACCTTGCTTTTGAACTGACTAATTTTTTTATATTCGTTAGTCAATTTAGTATCAAAATCTTTACCAATTAAATGAAAGATTGCTAACTCTAGGATAAAAACACTTATTAATACGATATAAGTGAAAAAACTTTCTGGGAAAAATTTATTGATTAAAATTGGGAAACTCATTAACAGAACCGAATTTATGGCTAGACAGATAGATACTATTTTATTTTTCACAGAATATAGAGGCAGTGATACTATTGAGTAGATAAAAGCTAAAAAAATAAGCAAAAAATACTCCGTGTCATTTATAATCCCCTTGAATGATAAAAATATATACATCCAACATACGATAATGTGTATTTTACGAATTTTATCTACACTACTCATCCTTTTTCCTCTTATCTTTGGTTCCATTTTTAAACTATGTCAACCTTTTTCACAGATTTATTTTAGATTTCTTTTTTACTTTTTATACTACTATGATACAATATTTTTAATCAATTTCAATTTATTGTTAACTTTTTTCACAAATAAGGAGGAAATCATGCGCTACGATTTTGGAAAGGTCTATAAAGAAATACGTGAGTCAAAAGGACTGACTCAGGAGGAGGTCTGTGGGGGTATTCTCTCAAGAACCAGCCTATCAAAAATAGAAAGTGGTAAGACAACTCCTAAATATGAGAATATGGAATTTCTTCTCTGGCAAGTCAATATGACCTTTGAAGAGTTTGACTATATCTGCCAACTTTATCAACCAAGTCAACGCACAGAAATTATGCAAACCTATCTCAATATGAGCTCAATCCTAGGGACTAGTGAACTCGAAAAACTATTTCAAAAATGTCAAGACTACCTCAAAACTCACCACGACCTCCCCATCAAAGAGATACGAGATATGCTAGAAATTGTCATTTATATCCGCCAAAATGGGACTAAAAAACTGTCAATCGAAGTTAACAATACTGTAAAGAAGCTATGGAGGAAGATAGAAAAGCAGGACATTTGGTACGAGAATGACTTAAAAATCCTCAATACCATTCTCTTTACCTTTCCTATAGAGCATATCCATCTCATCACTGGAAAAATCTTGCAACGCCTGGAAATCTATAAAAACTATCAACATTTATATGACTTGCGAATGGCAATCCTACTCAACCTTTCCACCTTATACTTGTACAATCAAGATAGAAACATGTGCCAACAAATCTGCTACACTTTACTGGAGGATGCCAAGAAAAAGAAGCACTACGATAGGCTTGCCATCTGCTATGTCCGTATTGGGATTTGTACGGATGATGCTAAACTTATCCAAAAAGGTTTCTCCCTTCTGGAACTAACCGATGAAACCTCCATGCTAGCTCATCTCCAAAAAGAAGTAGAGACCTATTATCAACCGAAGGAAATATAAAAAGTCGAGGAAATTCCTCGACTTTTACATATTATTCTGTTCGTTAGTTCTTAATACCAACCGTTGTTAAGCCAGAAGTTCTTAGCAGCTGTCCATGAACCGTAACGTCCTGCAACGTAGGCATCTGCTACACGTTCTTGGTTTTCAGCTGAGTAGTCACCGTTCAAGTATGAATCTGTTAATTGGTAACGTCCGATGTAACGTCCGTTTGTAGCTGTGTAGCTACCGCCTGATTCTTTTTGAGCGATCCATTCTTTAGCTTCTGCTTCAGATCCACTTACAGTTGAAGCTGTGTAACTTTCTTCTTCATAAGAAGTGCTGGTTGTAGCAGCTGGCGCTTCGTAAGTTGTTGTTTCAGTTATTTCTTCGTAAGTCGTAGTCTCTTCGATTGTTTCTCCTGTTGCAGCTGGGGCTTCATAAGTTTTCGCAGCTGGAGCTGTCCCTTCGATGACCAAAACTTGATCCACAAAGATCAGATGAATATCCTCTATCTTATTTTTTTCTGCCAATTTTTCAACAGTGGTGTTGTACTTCTCAGCGATTTCTGAAAGAGTGTCACCTGGTTTAACTGTATAAGTGATTGTTTCATCTGCAAAAGCAAGTGATGGTGCAAGGAAAGCAAGGAAAGTTGCTGCTCCTGCAAGAGTTAATTTGATTTTTTTAGTTGTTAATGTCATTTCTAAAAATTCTCCTTTTTACTATGCTTCTATCATACCGTTTGAATATTACCGTTTCTTGACGGTTTCGTGTAGAAATATTACAAAAATATTTTATATTTACTGAAACATTGATATTTTTGTCATAAAAGACAAGATTTTATACTATTTTTATCCATTTTTCCAGTTTTATAAGGGAAATAAGCACAGAACTTCATTCTTTGATATAATAGAAACAAGAATCTTTGTAAGGGGAAACAGATGCACTCACTTCGTTTTCAATCTGTCTTTGATATCATCGGCCCTGTCATGATTGGCCCATCAAGCAGCCATACTGCTGGAGCTGTTCGTATCGGAAAAATTGTCTCTTCCATCTTTAACGATACACCAACAGAAGTCGAATTCCAATTATTTAACTCATTTGCCAAGACCTACCGTGGCCACGGGACTGACCTAGCTCTCGTCGCTGGAATTTTAGGTATGGATACGGATGATCCCGACATTCCCAATAGCCTTGAGATTGCCCATAAACGCGGTATCAAGATTGTCTGGACCATTCAGAAGGACAGCAATGCCCCTCATCCTAATACCACTAAAATTACTGTGAAGAATGAACACAAGTCCATCAGTGTGACAGGTATTTCCATTGGTGGGGGAAATATCCAAGTTACGGAACTTAACGGCTTTGCTGTCTCTCTCAACATGAATACCCCGACCATCATCATCGTGCATCAGGATATTCCGGGTATGATTGCCCATGTTACAGAAGCCCTCTCTCGTTTCGATATTAACATCGCCCAGATGAATGTGACTCGGGAAAAAGCTGGAGAAAAAGCCATTATGATTATCGAAGTCGATAGTCGAAGTTGCGAAGAGGCGATTGAAGAAATCCGAAAAATCCCTCATCTCCACAATGTCAATTTCTTTAAGTAGGAGGAAACATGTTTTATTCTATCAAAGAATTGGTCGAGCAGGCGGATCTAGATTTCCAAGGAAATGTCGCAGAACTCATGATTGCAACAGAATATGAACTGACCGGCCGATGCCGAGACGAAGTTCTCCTCCTCATGGAGCGCAATCTAGAAGTCATGAAAGCCTCTGTCGAGCTTGGCCTTAGTGAAAACAAATCCCGTAGTGGCCTAACAGGCGGAGACGCGGCCAAACTAGACCGCCATCTCAAAAGTGGCAAGGCCTTGTCTGACTTTACCATCCTATCAGCAGCCCGTAATGCCATCGCGGTCAATGAACACAACGCTAAAATGGGCTTGGTCTGTGCCACTCCAACCGCAGGAAGTGCTGGCTGTCTACCAGCTGTTCTCACTGCAGCTATTCAAAAACTTGACCTCAGCCATGAAGAACAGCTCGATTTCCTCTTTGCTGCGGGTGCCTTTGGATTGGTTATCGCAAACAACGCTTCTATCTCAGGTGCTGAAGGTGGCTGTCAGGCCGAAGTCGGATCTGCCTCTGCCATGAGTGCCGCAGCCTTGACCTTGGCTGCAGGTGGAACGCCCTATCAGGCTAGCCAAGCCATCGCCTTTGTCATTAAAAATATGCTAGGTCTCATCTGTGACCCCGTCGCCGGTTTGGTTGAAGTTCCCTGTGTCAAACGCAATGCCATGGGAGCCAGCTTCGCCTTTATCGCGGCAGATATGGCCTTGGCAGGTATCGAATCTAAGATCCCTGTCGATGAAGTTATCGATGCCATGTACCAAGTCGGATCGAGCCTTCCAACTGCCTTTCGTGAAACGGCTGAGGGTGGACTCGCTGCCACACCTACTGGTCGCCGCCTACAAAAAGAAATCTTCGGAGAATAACCTCATCTAATAGGAGAAACTATGTCATCAATCTCAGCCATCTTTTTCGATCTAGACGGAACACTCGTTGACAGTTCTATCGGAATCCACAATTCCTTTACCCATACCTTTAAACAACTAGGAGTTCCGACTCCTGATGCCAAAACCATTCGTGGTTTCATGGGTCCACCGCTTGAAACTAGTTTTGCAACATGTCTTCCCAAGGAACAAATCTCGGAAGCTGTACAGATATACCGCTCTTACTACAAGGAAAAAGGCATCCACGAAGCCCAACTCTTCCCCCGAATAACGGAATTGCTTCGAGAACTTTCACAAAACTACCCTCTCTACATCACTACAACAAAGAATACTCCTACTGCTCATGATATGACTAAAAATCTAGGAATCCATCATTTCTTTGATGGCATTTACGGCTCTAGTCCTGAAACGCCACACAAGGCGGATGTCATCCGTTACGCCTTGCAGACGCATCAACTCCCCGCAGACAAAGTTCTCATCATTGGCGACACCAAGTTTGATATGATCGGAGCCCAAGAAACTGGCATTAAAAAGTTTGCTGTCACTTGGGGATTTGGAGAAGAGGCTGATTTGCTCAGCTATCAACCTGACTGGATTGCCCATACAATCGATGATATCATCAGTCAGCTATAACAAGCTAATAGCTTCAAACTACAGAGTAAAAAGACCAAGGTTCTGTCTATACAAAACCTTGGTCTTTGATTTATGATTAATTGTATGAGTCACTCTTACTCAATATGAGTTGTTTCATTTGCAAAGGAAATGATCGCTTCTTTAAGCTCATCTCCACTGAGTGAACGGAACTCCTCAATTTTCTGATTGATGGCTTCTAGTGGCATGACATTTACCTTACCAACGAAAATCTTGTCCATGACTTGGTTATCAACCAATTCGGTCGAAACCAAGAGTTCTTCATAGAGTTTTTCACCCGGACGAATACCGACTTCAACGATTGGAATTTCACTTTCCGTGTGCCCGCTTAGAAGGACCATTTTCTTAGCCAAGTCATAGATCTTAACTGGTTTGCCCATATCGAGGATAAAGACTTCTCCGTCCTTGGCATAAGCGCCAGCATGGATCACCAGACGGCTAGCCTCTGGAATGGTCATGAAGTAACGTGTCATACGGAAGTCTGTCACCGTTACAGGACCACCTTCAGCAATCTGGCGTTCAAAGACAGGAATCACGCTACCACGGCTACCGAGAACATTCCCAAAACGAACTGCACAGTAGGTTGATTTGCTACGTTGGTTAAAGCCAGTGACAATCAACTCCGCCACGCGCTTAGTTGCCCCCATAACATTTGGTGGATTGACCGCCTTGTCAGTCGAAATCATGACCATCTTAGGTACTTTGGCTGCATCAACAGCCTTGGCAACATTGTAGGTTCCGAGGATATTGTTCTTGAAGGCTTCTTTTGGATTGCGTTCCATCATCGGAACATGTTTGTGAGCAGCAGCATGATAGACAATGGCTGGTTTATACTGTTCAAACACCTGCAAGAGACGGTCATAATCTTGAATATCTGCAATAACAGGAACATAATCAATCCCTTGGAATGTACGGATCAATTCATGATAAACGAGGTAGATGGAATTTTCGCCATGTCCCAGCAAGATGATACGTTCTGGATTGAAGCGGCTAACCTGACGACAAATCTCCGAACCAATCGAACCACCAGCTCCTGTCACCAAGATAGTCTTGCCTGTAAGCTCTGCACCTAGGCGGGATTCGTCAAGACGAATTTCCTGACGCCCCAAAAGGTCTGTAATGTCAATTTTCTGGAAGCCACTACCTGGTTGGTGAAGCCCCTGAACAACTGTTTCAACCTTGGGCATCTTGTAACATTTGATACCAAGTTTATTACACATCTGCAGAATACGTTCGTACTCTGACGGATCAAGCGAAGGGATGGCTACGATGACGCGCTCGATTTGGTGGCGTTTGGCCAATTCAGGCAGATTATCATAAGAGCCCAAAACTGGGATTCCACCTAGTTTTTGCCCTTTTTTCTTTTCATCGTTGTCCAAAATCCCCACTAACTCGAGGTCACTAGTTGGGTGTTGGTAGCTATTCATAAAGAGGGCACCACCATCACCAGCACCAATCAAGAAGGTACGACGGTGCTCGCCATCCCCACTACCCTGCTTGCGCTTAGAATAAATCAACTGCCAAGTAATACGAGGGAGCAAGATCAGGAAGGTACTCAATAAAATAAAGAGTATGATGAACCGGATAGAAAATAGAGGAAGAAAAGCGTAGCAAAGTCCGTAAGAGACAATGCTGCTGACGGTTACGCCAAAAAAGATTTTTAAGAAATCTGTGATTTTACTATAGCGACTAATACTCGCATTGAGCCCCCAAAATCCAATCATGATTTGATAGAAGAGGAAGGCCAAACCAGTATAGATAACATAGTCCACAGGCGCTGGGTTAATCAAGCCATAAAAGAGAATGTAAGACACAATGATGGAAACCACCATACTAATAATATCAAATACACCCCAGAACACCTGCTTTTGCTGTTTATTTAAAATTTCAACCAGATCAATCACATAATCTGTTAGTTTTTTATTCATAGGAATTTACTCTTTCTTAAAAGAATGCAAATAAATATACTGTCATTATAACATCTTTTGGCTATTTTATCTTTTACAATACTATTTATTTTTTCTTAGTAATTTTACAAAAATAAACTGACGTACAAAACCTGGACAAAGTGCCACAACCGCCTGAATGGCAATGCTTTTCGCATATTCCATGTAGGAAATTTGGCCTCTTTCAAGCATGCGCTGACGAGCCTGGCGATAGAGTTTAAGGTAACGCAAGCCACCACGACGTTCAAACATCCCTGCACCGACACGAACCTTACACAAGATCTGATCGAGGTTTCCAGTCTTGGCACCTGCGGCAATCATATTGAGCCAGAGGAGATCGTCTTCCATATAAAGCCCATCTTCATAGTTGCCTGCCTTGAGAACCATATCCTTCTTGAACATGACAGTCATGTGATTGAAGGCACTTCTCATTCTTTGGTAAGCTACAATGTCTGCGTGCTGAGTAGGAACACGACGGTAAGAAACAATCTCGTCAGGATTGTCAATAAATTCTGCAATATGTCCACCTAAGAGGTCCAGATTTTCCTGCTCCATTAGTTGGACTTGCTTTTCAAAGCGGTCAGCTACCGCTATATCATCTGTATCCATTCGAGCGATGATATCGTACTGACACTGTAAAACACCGTATCGAAGAGCCAAACCCAAACCTTGATTTTCTTCTAAGGGGCAACGCTTAACTGGAATCTCTGACTGCGCTTCCACTTCATCTAGCACCTGATAGAGTTCGGGCGTGAGCGGCCCGTCCTCAACAAGAACAAGCTCACTTGGTTTCAAGGTCTGGTTTTGAATACTCTTGATAGCATCTCTCAAAAATGTCGGATTTTCCTTTACATAGACCGACATCAAGACGCTGATTTTTTGCTTTTCAGGCACAGTTTTTCTCCAATTTATAGATTTCCTTCCACTATTTTATCACAAAATTTCCTAGTTTCCTATTTTTATCTCAAATCAAGAAAAATTCTGGTAAAGAAATCTGTCCCCTTTAACTCTATTTTCAGTTAAATCGTTCTAGCTTTCTTAGCAGTCCTCTCCTTGACATTGTAAGAAAAAAACCTTAAAATAAGCTGTTATTAAAATCATCTTATCGAGGTTTTTATGAAAAAACAATCACTCTTTTTTGTTCTAGGAATTGTCTTAATCGGGACCATTTTACGCTCTCCTTTTACTTCTCTTCCAACTATTTTAGGGGATATTGCTCAGGGACTAGGAGTCGAGGTTAGCTCTCTTGGGATTTTAACCAGTCTTCCTCTCTTGATGTTCGCTCTTTTCTCTGCTTTTGCAAGTCGCTTGGCACAAAAAATTGGGTTGGAACACCTCTTCACATACTGCCTCCTCCTCTTAACTGTTGGATCTGTCATTCGGATTTTCAATCTTCCCCTTCTCTATCTAGGAACCCTGATCATCGGAGCGAGCATCGCCATTTTCAATGTACTCCTCCCAAGTATGATCCAAGCAAATCAGCCTCAAAAAATCAGTCTCCTAACAACGCTCTATATCACTGCCATGGGGATTTCAACGGCCATCGCTTCTTATCTATCCGTCCCTATCACCCAAGCTAGTTCTTGGAAGGGACTCATCCTCGTTCTCAGCTTTCTCTGTCTGGTCACTCTGCTAGTCTGGTTGCCAAATCATCGCCACAACCACCACCTAGAAAGCCAAAAAGAAAAGCAAGTCAAAGAGAATATTCTAAAAAGTAAAGATGTCTGGGCTATCATTATCTTTGGCGGGCTTCAGTCCTTGTTCTTTTATACAAGTATGACTTGGTTGCCAACTATGGCTGTTAGTGCTGGTCTTTCTAATAGCGATGCGGCTCTCCTCGCTTCTATTTTCTCACTGATTAGCATTCCTTTTTCAATGACTGTTCCAAGTCTGACGACTCGTCTATCAGATGGTCACCGTCGAATCATGCTGGCAATTATCTCTATCGCTGGGATGACAGGAATTGCCATGCTCTTATATCCAACCAATAATTTCCTCTACTGGTTAGTCGTCCATCTCTTGATTGGAACGGCCTGCAGTGCCCTCTTCCCCTACCTCATGGTTTGCTTTTCTCTTAAAACCAGTTCTCCTGAAAAGACCGCTCAGCTATCAGGACTAGCGCAAACAGGGGGCTACATCTTGGCGGCCTTTGGTCCTGCCTTGTTTGGTTATAGTTTTGAACTTTTCCAATCTTGGATCCCAGCTGTCCTTGCCCTTCTAGTCGTTGATATCATCATGACCGTCTCACTCTTTATGGTCGATCGGGCTGATAAGATACTTTAATTTTTCTAAAATACTTCTCAGATATAAACAATGCAAAGCCAGACTCTATCTGGCTTTTTAGGCGTTTCTATCAAGAAAAAGCGCCATCCATCTGTTAGCAGAAAGATGGCATTTTTGATATAATAAGATGTACAGAAACTAATTGTCATGTGAAAAATAAATTAGTTCATAAGATAGCTACTATTTTAAATGAGGTGTACAGAATGGATGAACAGAAATACAATTTGGATCAAAGTTTAGCAGAGTTAGATAAGCTCTTTGACTTATCAGCAAAGGAGACAGATAAGACTGCCTGCGAAGCTCTAGCAGAAAAAGCAAGAATAATTTATGAACAATACCCTGAATCAGAAGACATTGCGTTGCGGTATGCTAGGATTTTGTTCAATTTGTCAATCCAGCAGACTGAGTTAAAAGAACTGGAGGCTACTGTCGAAAAATTAGAGAAATTACAGCAACAATTCCAGGATTCGCCTGATATAGCTTTGCCGTATGCCATGATTTTGGTTAATTTATCAACCGAACAAACTGAGTTGAAGGAATGGAAGGCTACTGCTGAAAAATTAGAGAAATTACAGCAACAATTCCAGGATTCGCCTGATATAGCTTTGCCGTATGCCAGGATTTTGTTCGATTTGTCAACCGAACAGACTGAGTTGAAGGAACTAGAGACCACTGCTGAAAAATTAGAGAAATTACAGCAACAATTCCAGGATTCGCCTGATATAGCTTTGCCGTATGCCAGGATTTT
>NZ_JABAEX010000005.1 GCF_012843315.1 Streptococcus sp. WB01_FAA12 | reverse complement strand
GAAAAATTAGAGAAATTACAGCAACAATTCCAGGATTCGCCTGATATAGCTTTACGTTATGCCAGGATTTTGTTCAATTTGTCAACCAAGCAAACTGAGTTGAAAGAACTAGAGACTACTGCTGAAAAATTAGAGAAATTACAGCAACAATTCCAGGATTCGCCTGATATAGCTTTGCAGTATGCCATGATTTTGGTTAATTTATCAACCAAGCAAACTGAATTGAAGGAACGGAAGGCTACTGTCGAAAAATTAGAGAAATTACAGCAACAATTCCAGGATTCACATGATATAGCTTTGCCGTATGCCATGATTTTGGTTAATTTGTCAAACGTACAGACTGAGTTGAAAGAACTAGAGGCTACTGTCAAAAAATTAGAGAAATTACAGCAACAATTCCAGGATTCGCCTGATATAGCTTTGCCGTATGCTATGATTTTGTTCAATTTATCAAATAAGCAGACTGAGTTAAATAAACTCGAAACCACTGCTAAGAAATTACAGGAATTGCATGAACATGAACCCTTCCGAGAATCTGAAGAAATCGCTTTTATATATGGCGTGTTCTTAACAAGCTTATTTAATCATCAAACGGATTCAGATGAACGTCTTCAAACCACAGAAACAATTAAAAATCTCTATGAACAATTTTCCAAATTTATGTTACAAAATTTTGATGATTTATTTTTTAGTAATGATAATGTTTGTGACAGTGATGAGTACAAGCTATTCAACTTTATCCTAAGAGAAGGTCTTTTAAATAATACTAAATATGCTATTTTACAAACATGGGCAAAGCGTTATAAAGAGGACTCGAATGAACTTAAAAACTTACTGTCTATTTACCAGTATGTTCAAAAAATCAAATACCAACTTGGATTGAAAAATGAAGATAAAAATAAAAATCTTAAGTTCGGCCATTACACTAAAGGGAGCGTTCTTCAAAGTTTATTGGATCAGAAGGAGGAATCAAGCTTTTCTATAGTTGGAAAAACTCGTTTGAATAATGCGAATTATATGAATGATCCTGAGGAAGGTATCATTATAGAAAAGATATTGGGCTTAGATAGACGAGATGCTTTGGAGCCAAGCTCATGGTTTTTAATGAGCTTTACTATTAAAACGGATGATTTAGCTATGTGGTCCCAGTATGGTGATGATGCCAAAGGTGTTTGTCTTGTACTTCGGGAGGATGACTTTTCTAGATTTTCATCCTTCAATGATGTTTCTTGGCGTCGAGAAAAAATCTCTTTAGAATTTTCTGATAAGATGTATTTAATGAAATCTGAATTAAATAGTAGTTTTGAAAAATCTGCCTTTCGGAGTGAGAGTGAGAATTCAATCAATACTGTTAATGATGAAGGAACTGAACCGAATTCTGAAGAAAAAGGTAATGTTTCAAAAGGAAATGTAGATTATCTCTACCGAATAGCCTATGTCAATGATTCAGGTGGTAAGTTTAGCATAGAAAAAACGGAGCTCTTTAACGACTATGAAATCAAAAATTTAGAAACATTGTTGAAAGCCTTAAAGGGAAAAATAGATAAGGATTTGGACAAAGGAGATGATTTTTATCAAAAAGCGATTTCTGACTGTATAGAGGAAATTCGTTACTTATTTAAATCTGTGGATTATAAATATGAGGATGAGTTGCGTATCTTACGCTATGCTAATCTAGACCCAAGTAATGATAAAATAAAAATTGATAAAGAATCTGGAATTGGTAAACTTTATGTAGAACGGGAAAATCCAATTCAAATCGATGAAGTCATTTTCGGTCCTAAGTTTCCAAATCCTGAATACGTGACTCCTTTATTGAAACTTTTGGATAAGGAAATCAACTATAAGAAATCTACGATAAAATTTAGATAAAATTTAGATAAAAGCTAACAACATTCTCTAAACTTCTAGTTTTTACTAGGAGTTTTTTATATATAAAATTTTTACACATATTTCTTGACAGGGCTTTCAACTTGAGATACAATATATTTGAAAAGAGTATATATAAAATTTTTATATAATAAAAAGGAGGTTTCCCATGTACTTCCCAACATCCTCTGCCTTGATCGAGTTTCTCATCTTGGCTGTACTGGAGCAGGGGGATTCTTATGGTTATGAGATTAGTCAAACCATTAAGCTCATCGCCAATATCAAAGAATCTACGCTCTATCCCATTCTCAAAAAATTGGAAGCCAGTGGCTTTCTGACCACCTACTCTAGAGAGTTTCAGGGGCGTATGCGCAAATACTACTCCTTGACCAATCGGGGCGTAGAGCAGCTCGTTACTCTAAAGGAAGAGTGGACGCTCTATACCGACACCGTCAACGGCATCATAGAAGGGAGTATCCGCCATGACAAGAACTGACTATCTGACTCAGTTAGAAACCTATCTCCATAAACTGCCTGAAGCTGACCGCATTGAAGCTATGGACTACTTTAAGGAACTATTTGACGATGCAGGTCCAGAGGGCGAAGAAGAACTCATCGCCAGTCTGGGAACACCAAAAGAAGCAGCTCATGATGTCCTCTCTAACCTCCTCGACAAGAAAGTCAATGAGGCACCCGCTCAAAAGAATGATCGCCAACTCCTACACATTGCCCTCTTGGCCTTACTAGCAGCCCCTATCGGCATTCCTGTTGGAATTGCAATTATCTTAACCATTATCGGGTTTTTTATCGCGGCGACCGCTGTCATTCTAGCCTTTTTCACCGTTTCTGTGACGGGCATCCTGCTGGGCGGACTCTTTATCGTAGAAAGTTTTAGCATCCTAGTAGAAGCTAAATCTGCCTTTATCTTGATTTTTGGGGCCGGTTTGCTTTCTATCGGTGCTTCTTCTCTTGTTCTACTAGGCATCTCCTATGTAGCTCGTTTCTTTGGTCTTCTAGTCGTCCGCTTGGTGCAATGGATTCTTAAAAAAGGAAAGAGAGGTGACAGACATGCGTAAATTGACAAAAGGATTTCTCATTTTTGGCGTGGTTTCTACGATTCTTGGTTTTATCATGATTATTGCAGGCGCCCAGTCCAATGGTATTCAAAGTTTGCTTGCCATGTCAAAAGACCCCGTCTATGACAATCGTATCGAAGAAGTGACCTTCGGAAGCGAAGTGGAAAAACTTGATTTGACCCTTGAGGACCATAGCCTAACCATCACAGAGTCTGTAGATGACAAGATCCATATCACCTATCATCCGTCAGTGTCTGGCCGTCACGATCTAACTACTGGCATGAGTGACAAAACACTGAGTGTCACCGACAAACAAGCCTCCCAACATCGTTTTCTCGGTTCAGGAATCGAAAGCCTACTTCGTATCGCCAGCAACTATTCTAATCGTTTTGACGAAGTCGTTCTCTCCCTACCTAAAGGAAGAAAGCTGCAAGCTATCACCGTCTCAGCCAATCGTGGACAAACTAATATTCGTCAAGCCAACCTTGAAAATGCAACCATCAAAACAAAAGGCTATCTCTTAAGACTAACAGAAAGTTCTATCAAGAACAGCACATTAACGGCACCTCATATCATCAATATCTTTGATGCCGAATTGACAGATAGTCAGGTCAAGACGGAGGGAGCACACATCTATGCTGAAAATATCCAAGTTCACGGCAAGGTCGAGCTAGAGGCTTATTCAACTCTACAACTCATTCTCTCCCAGAAAGAGACCGACCGTATCAATCTAGAAATTTCTTCTCAGCATGGCGGTATCTATCGTAAACCCAAAGAAGAACATCGTGGACAAAAAGAGAATGAACTTACCAACCCTTATAAAACGGAAAAAGCCGATGTCAAGGACCTACTCATTGCAAAAGCCAACCAAGATATCTACCTACCTAAAGAAGAGTACTCTTCTCCATCTAGAAATCATTGACAAAAACGCTTTCATCTGCTAATCTAAAAATAGAAAACGACCATAAAAAAGGAGGTTCCACTATGACACAAGAATGGTTTGAAAGTGCCGACCTAGAGAAGAAATCAACTCAGACGAAATCGGAAATCCAACCCGACCAACCAGAGACTTCGGAAACTGTGGAGACTGAACCACAAGCAAGCCAAGAAACTCCTATCTTATCCAAAGAGTCGGAAAGGCATGAGGAGGAAACTCCCGAAACGATAGAAGAAAACCAAACCGAGGAAGAGGGAGAAGGGAAAGCTGAAGAGAAACGCAACCAAGAAACCCCTGCAAAAGAAAAAAGCATCCTCAGCAAAGCTTTAGAGAGTCCTTACATCCCAGATATCGACCCCCACAAAACTGCCCGATTTTAAAGAAGAAATCGCACTATTTTGGACTTGGCTACTGGATGCTATCCAAGAACCAACTGCCAGCAAGACTAGGGACCAAAAGCATCGTTACAGTGTCTTTGCCCTACTCACCCTGCTGTCTTCGGTCAACCTTTTCTTTAGTATCTACCACATCAAGCGCCTCTACTATGGCTATATGGTCTCTATTGCTAATAGTTCTCCTGACCAGCTCCCACCTTTGGATCTCTTTGCTGCCCTTTCTATCTTGGTCGCTAGCGCTCTATTTTACTTTTCCATCATTTTGGGAGGCTTTACTGTCCGACGTGTGCTGGATCAGGAGAGTGACTTCACATTCCAAGAAGCCTTTGATCGGTATAGCAGACTCTTTGCTATCCCACTTGTCCTAACAGCTCTAGCAAGTTTCTTTGCACTCTTTGGTGGCTTACGATTTGCTGGTATCCTCACTCTTCTAAGTATGGCCATCTTTGCCCTTGGCAATCTCTTTGTGATTAGCAAGCCAAGTAAGACCAGTAGCCTCGACCCATTTTATCGTTTCTTACTAGCCGTCTTACTTGATGGCGCTATTCTCTTACCCTTCTTCATTGCAGAGCTCGCGCTGACAGTTGACTACCTTCGCATCCTGACTTTCTTTTAACCAAAATCCCTGCCATTGACCAATGACAGGGATTTTTATACTTACTCTTTTTTGAACAGTGTCTACTTGATGGTTGCCAATCCTTCAAAGTCTTTTCCCAAAATGGCTTGTACTTCTAATTGATTGGCATCTAGTTGGTGGTAAAATGCTGTTGGTAGTGACTCTAGGAATTTTGCGTAATCCAAGCGAGCGATGGATTCGTAGTCTTCTGCTTTGGACCCATCACCAGAAATCGTCACTAGGTCAATCTCCCAAACAAGTTCCTTGCCTGCTAACTGCTCGGTATAGGATGCTGGTACAAAGGGTTCCTTAGGTAAAATCGTCTTGACTCCCTGGGCTAGGTGGTAGATACCGTGTACCTTGCCTTGGGCGTCTGGGTAAAATTTCACACTGGCAAGGTAGGCATCAGAGCCTTGAACTTTCTTGACCAGCTCTTCAAAACGTGCCAATCCATCCTCAGCCAAAAAGCTCTCGAGGTATTCCTTGTTGAGATAGGTAGGGGCCAAGAGCCCTTGACAATAGACTAGACGAGCCTCCTTATCCGCTAGATAATTCTGAACTGTTTGTCGAAAATAAGCTTCAAAGTCAAATCCTTCTACCACTTGCCCCAACTTGTTCGATAGGGCTTGGAGGAGAGCTTCTACAATCTCCCAGTCCGCTCTGGTAAGGAAGTCTGGAATCACCACTTGATATCCTTTTCGACTATCCGCATAGTTCACCTTGAAGAGAAATTGCGACTTACCAACAATCCCACACTCGATATACTCGAGACGATTGAGGGGCTGACGGAGATAGACGGCATCATAACTATGCGACTCCAAGCCCTCCACCAAGGCCAAGATGGACTTGGCAGTCAAGACCTCCTGTTGTCCTAGAATGCTTTCTTTATTTGGGATAAAAAATGTTTTCGCCATAACTGGCCTCCTTTGAAATCGTTTACACATAGTATACCCTATTTTCCTGAAAGATACAGAAACAAACTTTAGATTTTTAGATAAAAAGCATAGAAAAACAGCCCCTAAGAGCTGTTTGCTTTATACTGTAGCGACTTGATCCAAGCTTTCACCGATAGCTGCTAGGCGCTCGATCACTTCTGCTTTTGTCAATTCATTTTCTGAAACATAGCGGTTGCGTGGGTGAACACGGCACTCATGTGAGCATCCACGAAGGTACTTGTCTTCATTTTCTTCTGATGTTAGGATACGACGGTTACAGAAGGGATTGCCACAGTTGACATAGCGTTCACATGGTGTTCCATCAAACCAGTCTTTCCCTACGATGGTTGGGTTAACATGGTTGACATCGACTGCGATACGCTCGTCAAAGACGTACATTTTCCCATCCCAAAGCTCGCCTTGGACTTCCGGGTCTTTACCGTAAGTTGCGATTCCTCCGTGCAATTGGCCGACATCTTTGTAGCCTTCACGGACCATCCAGCCTGAGAATTTCTCACAGCGAACGCCACCTGTACAGTAAACCACAACACGCTTGTCCATGAATTTTTCCTTGTTGTCACGGACCCATTGTGGCAACTCACGGAAGTTGCGGATGTCTGGGCGAATAGCTCCACGGAAGTGTCCTAGGTCGTACTCATAATCGTTACGTGTGTCAAGGACAACGGTATCTTCGTCAAGAAGGGCTTCTTTGAACTCTTTTGGAGACAAGTAAGCACCTGTTGTTTCAAGTGGGTTGATGTCGTTGTCAAAATCGTTGTCTTCCAAACCAAGGTGGACAATCTCTTTCTTGTAGCGAACAAACATCTTCTTGAAGGCTTGTTCATTTTCTTCGTCAATCTTGAACCAGAGGTCTTCCATGCCTGGGAGGCTGTGAACGTAGTCCATGTATTTTTGAGTTGTTTCGTAGTCACCTGAAACAGTCCCGTTAATCCCCTCGTCAGCGACTAGGATACGGCCTTTGAGACCGATTGATTTACAGAAAGCCAGGTGATCTGCCGCAAATTGCTCTGCGTTTTCAATTGGAGTATAAAGGTAGTAAAGTAAGACACGAATATCTTTTGCCATAAGATTTATTCTCTTTTCTATTCTTAAATTTTCAGAATTTTTCATTCAACTATACTAGTATACCCACTTGGGAAAACGAATGCAATTTATTTGACCGGAAATTATATAGAGAGACCTGCCATTGCACTTCATCAGTAACCATAGCGAATCGCAGATAATTCTCTCAATTTTTTGATTTGCTTTGCTTGACTTTCTGACAAACTTAGCTTGTTATCAATCAACACACGTGAGATGTCAACGTTCATTTGGCTCAGAATAAATGGAGTAGAGGTTCCATCATCCTCTAATCGTTTTTTATAAATCACTAACTGATTTTTCAGGGGAGTAAGTTGAGGCTCATCCTTTATATCTTCCAGTAGATGATCAATGATCATCATGGCTTCACAACGTCTTTCGCTTCCTCCTGCAAACCATTTTAATGGTGTCATACTCATTTTCCTCCTGAAATTCGCTTATAAATTGAAACACTATCATTCCTAACTCTCGCGCCAGTATTTACCCAAACACCCTCTGTAAAAAAGTCAGCAAAAATGGTAATGTTGCGAAAATATTATTAATCACATGCACCGCATAGGATGGATAAATGCTCTTGGTATAGCGGGTCAAACCAGCAAAGATGATTCCAACTGTTGCAAAGACGAAGATATCTAACAGACTAGGCAGGCTTGAAAAATGAGGAAGAGCAAATAAAATGGAAGGAAGGAGCAAATCAAGGCCAAATCGCGAATGTTTAAAGAAGGCGTGTTGAAGTAATCCTCTATAGATTAACTCTTCCATCAGTGGAACCAGAAAGAACAGGGCTATATAAATACCTAGCTCTGCAAAGTTAGTCCCACTATAACCAATCAATACAGCCCAACCTTCCGCAGTTGACTGAACATGTTTAGCTGTCTGAACGTTAAAAGAGATCTGGAACACTACCACTAATACTGTCAAAATCGAATACCAAAGCCATTTTTTTCTTGGAATACGAAAGAGATAGCCGTGGCCTGTCTTAACAAGAATCCCAATCATGACTCCACTAAATAGCAAACTCAAGGTATTTCGAATCCAGAAGAAGTTTCCTATCTGAGAAGAGAATTGCCAATAGTTTTGGACGATAAGAGTCAGCTGAGAAAGGCCAAATACGAAAAATAGGTAAGAGAAGACAGCACTCATTTTAAAAAGAAGGCGATATTTTTTCATAATAAATCCCCTATAGATGTATGTGTATCACATCGCATAAATCCTCAGAATCACTGTTTTCATGTTTGCATCCTAAAAATCACTACCTCCCCTAGAGAACTAGGGAAGGCAGTGATCACATTTTTAGGAATTAGGAATGAATACACGAAATCAGTTTATCTTATGATTTTTTGCTTTTCAAGAATTCGTCGTATTGTTTTTGCATTTCATCCAATACTTTTTGATATGCACCTTCAGATTTCAATTTTTCCATCAATTCTGGAATAGCTTTATCAGGATCTACAGTACCAGTGTTGATAGCTGTATCGAATTGTTGCATTGTGTTAGTGATTGCAGAGATTTCAGATTTCACGCTATCAGTGTTAAAGATGAATCCAAGCGCTGGAGATTCTTTAGCGTCAGCCAATTGTTTCTTAGAATCTTCGATTTGTTGGTCTGTAACGTTTTCGTTGATGTAAAGGATCCAGTTGTTACCAGTGTTCCATCCACCCATGTGAGTGTTTCCTTTGTATCCTTCAAGGACACGTACACGGTTTTCTTTACCTTCAATTTTCTCCCAGTTCTTGCCTTCTGGACCGTAAACAAGTCCATTCAAGAGTTCAGGGTTAGTATTCAAGAGGTTCAACACTTCCATTGATTTTTCTTTGTTCTTAGAGTTGTTTGAGATGACAAAGTTAGCAACTTGAGTTGTTTGGTTTTTCTTGATGAAGTTAGTGAATGGTTTGATTTGGATGTCTTTGTTAGCAACACGTGAAAGCAAGCTGTTACCGTAGTCAGCTGGTCCTACTGTTTCTTCACGAACGAACCAAGTGTCTTGTTGAAGGTCAAATGAAGTGTCGCTTGTTGCTACGTCTTTTGGAATGTATCCTGCTTCGTAGAATTTGTGAAGAGTCTTCAAGTGTTCTTTGAAACGAGGAACATCGTAACGGTTTACGATCTTAGTAGTATCCCCTTCAAGGTCGATAACGAATGGAAGTCCGTTTGCTACTGGGTAGTCAAAGTTTTCAGAAGGGATGAAGTTCTTAGTAACTGCAAATGGTACTACATCTGGAGCTTTTTCTTTGATTTGTTTCAAGACTGGTTCAAGTGTTTCGTATGAATTTACACCTGAAATGTCGATACCGTATTTAGCAAGAAGAGTTCCGTTGAAGGCAAAGTTTTGTGAAGATGCAACGTTAGCCGCAACTGGAACAGCGTAGATCTTGCCGTTTACAGTGTTTCCTTTGATGTAAGCTGGGTCAAGTGCTTTATAAAGCTCTGCTCCTTCTTTCTTGTACAATTCTGTCAAGTCAGCATAAGCACCTTTTTGCGCGTTTACGATGTAGTTATCTGCAAAAGCGATATCGTAGTTTTCACCTGATGATGTGATAACTGACATTTTCTTACCGTAGTCACCCCATCCAAGGTATTGGATATCCAATTTAGCACCAACTTTTTCTTCGATGATTTTGTTTGCATTTTCTAGCAATTCATCCAAGTTGTCTGGTTTGTCACCGATTTGGTACATTTTGATAACAGGTTTGTCACCTGAAGC
The DNA here is from genome assembly GCF_012843315.1 of Streptococcus sp. WB01_FAA12. GTDB lineage: Bacteria > Bacillota > Bacilli > Lactobacillales > Streptococcaceae > Streptococcus. The sequence goes on along the minus strand of NZ_JABAEX010000005.1, from coordinate 107,638 downwards.
TGAGTCAGCAGCTTTTTTGTTGTTACCTGAAAGGTTTCCACAAGCAGCAAGACTTGCAGCCAAAGCGACTACGCTAGCAGATGCAAAAGCATATTTTTTCCAGTTTTTCATGATGAAAACTCCTTTTTTTATTTTTAAACTTATAAACGATTTAATGATTTTAACTTCAGCTACTAAGATGAAGTTGGGAAGTGAGAAACGGTGTTTCTCAGTAAGTCCTATTCTTTCACACCACCGATTGTCAAACCTTTAACAAAGTAGCGTTGGAAGAATGGATACAGAATTGCAATCGGAAGGGTTGCAACCACAACCATGGCCATACGTCCTGTTTCCTTTGGAAGAGCGACTCCCAGTTGACCAGAAAGGCCGACTGCTTTAGCGATGTAGTCCATATTTTGTTGGATTTGCATAAGCAAATACTGCAATGGATACAAGTTGTCACTCTTGATGTAAAGAAGGGCGTTGAACCAGTCGTTCCAGAAACCAAGAGCTGTCAAAAGCGTGATGGTGGCGATACCTGGCAGCGACAATGGTAAACAGATTTGGAAGAAGATCCGGGCTTCACTAGCACCATCTATACGAGCGGACTCGAGAATGGCTTCTGGAATGGTCTTCTTGAAGAAGGAACGCATCAAGATGATGTTAAATGGCGAGAGAAGCATTGGAACAATCAAGGCCCAAACTGTGTCACCCAGTTGAAGCAAACGAGTTACCACGATATAGCCTGGAACCAAACCGGCGTTGAACAACATACTAAGTAGGACGAAAATTGTAAAGAATCTGCGGTACTTAAAGGTTGTCCGTGAAATGGCATAGGCATAAGTCGTTGTGATAAAGACGTTTGTCAAGGTTCCGACCACTGTTACAAACACTGAGATAAAGAGCGCTTGTAATATCTTATCTTTAAACTGAGCCAAAAACTCGAAGCCATCTAATCCAAACTGTGATGGGAAAAAGCTATATCCATGTTGAAGGATGCTCTTTTCATCTGTGATGGAAATCATGATGACAAAGATAAAGGGCAAGATACAAGAGAGAGCAATCAATCCAGAAATAATACTGAAGAAGATATCTGCCTTCTTACTAAAGGAGTGAATGCCGACATTATCAATTTTTGCTTTTTTAATTTTTTCTGCCATGCTTTCCTCCTTTCTAGAATAGTGCTGAATTTGGATCAACTCGTCTTGCAAGTATATTTGATAAGATAACGAGAATCAAACCGACAACTGACTGATAAAGACCAGCTGCTGATGCCATACCAATATCCGCTGTCTGAGTCAAACCATTATAGACATAGACGTCTAGTACGTTGGTAACATTGTAAAGCTGACCAGCATTGTGTGGGATTTGGTAGAAAAGACCGAAGTCTGCGCGGAAGATGTTTCCGACTGCAAGGATGGTCAAAACGGTTATAAGCGGTGTCAACTGTGGAATCGTTACGTTGCGAATCCGTTGCCACTTGCTAGCACCGTCCACTGTCGCTGCTTCGTAGTAAGTTGGGTCAATACCCATGATGGTTGCGTAGTACATAACACTACTATAACCAAAGCCTTTCCAAATACCTAGGAAGAGGAGGAGATATGGCCAAATGCCCAAGTCAGCATAGAAGTTGATCCCCTTCACACCAATGGTTTCCAAGAAACGGTTGATAACCCCTTTATCGATGTTTAGGAAAGCATCTGTAAAGAAACTGATGATAACCCATGACAAGAAGTAAGGGAATAACATAGATGTTTGGAAGATTTTAACCATTCTCTTAGAACGGAGCTCGCTGAGGATGATGGCAATACCCACCGACACAATCAAACCGATAAAGATAAATCCAAGGTTGTAAAGAACGGTATTACGAGTGATAATAAAAGCATCTTTAGAACTAAATAAGAACTTAAAGTTATCGAAACCAACCCACTTACTATTCATAATACTGTGGATAAATCCTTCACCACTCATATGGTAGTCTTTGAAGGCGACCACATTTCCAAATACTGGGATGTAGAAGAATAGAATCAACCAAAGTGCCCCTGGTAAAACCATCAAGAGAAAAATCCAGTTATCTCTCAAGGTCTTTGAAAACTTTTTCATAATTTCCTCCCATTTTATTCCTAAAAACTGATTTCATCGAATTTTTAGGTTTGATAACGATTACATTATTAGTATACTCCTAATTGAGGGCTAGGTTAAACTACTAATTATAGAAAAAACTCCACAAATTATTTTATGTGGAGAAGTTTTTTATAAGAAATAGGTTTCACGAGAAACACTCTGCATGCGATAAGCGTATTTCCGCTTTACTAATTGAAAACTTGTTCTAATATTGTGTGATGAAACTCGACAAAATGAACCTGGGCATTTATGATAGCCCCTGATTCGTTTTTCTCAATCTCCGGCTGTCCTTCTGTGTGTAAAAGAGCAGGATTGCCATCCTTGTAACCAAAGAGAATCACCTCTGTCCCTGCTTCATTCACATAGCAAGCTAGGATATCGAACCGCCTAGAACCTGAACCTGCAATATAGCCATACCATTTAAAAGTATAATTCACCCCATCTACTTGTCCAAATTGCATTATCTGGTCTGGCACTGCTAGTCCATAGTAATTACCATAAGTGGCCAAATTGGTTGACTTGAATACTTCACCTTTACTATCCGAGTAGGATTCCATGGCTTTTTTTACCTTGTCTCTTAGAGACCTATTATCTGCAACTGGCTTATCCTCTATAGTTACACTAGTTTTGGAAAGAAACTCCTTAAAACGCTGCGCTAAATCTGTATTTTCAGTCTCTTCAAAGTTTGCAGTAGGGACAGTTTCCAGTGTCTTATCAGCATGCAAGATTTGTGCTTGCCCATCTTTCAGTGTAAACAAGTAGAAATGTTTATTCTGCTTGTCATAGTAGGCATCCAAAATCAAGTAGTCATAAGCATTGTCACTCGATACTCCAAAAACATTCCATTTGACACTTTTCTGAGAGACTGTTGTAGCTTCTAATTTTTTGATTAGTTCATTTTTTTCATCAAAGTTTGCATGCTCTAGTCTATGATAGGACTGCCCCATAGAAGAAGCCCAGCTTGCAAACTCTTCCTCCCACTTTTCGGCATTGTATTGGATTAGTTTCTGAAAATCCGAGTAGTTCTTCATAATCAAGGCTTGATCAGTCGGATTAGATAACTGGAGTTCTTCCATAGCTACAACCGTAGCAGCCATGGGTGATTGAACAGCTGTATCCTTGGATTCTTTTTCGTGGGAAAGAGCCTTTTGATAGGAGTCCGCTAGGTAGTGAAAATAGTTGGTTACTTCCTTTGTTTGTTGCTCCCTCGGTGTTGATGGACTAGTTATGCTATCTTCTGTCGCCTTGTGGCAAGCAGATAAAACTAGCATACTCGCACCTAGGACTAGTAGTAGCTTTTTCATGGTCAGACCTCCAAACTTTCTTTCTACCTTCATTATACTTCTTCTCTATCTCCAAATCAAAAAAACATCTCCATGTATTTAAAAGGAGATGTTTAACTATCTGTGATAAATTTCTAGGTCGTATAAATCGTCGAAGCTGTCGCAATGGTGTGCCACTGGTTAGCTGTTGTGGCTGCAAAGTCCTTGTCTCCATAAAAATCGTTAAATGGAAGGATTTCGACTTCTAATTCTTCGATGCGGTCAATCTGACCTGCCAGATAACCCTCAATGCGACTCTCTGCTCGCTTGATTCTTTGTAAGAGTCCGCCCATACGGATATCGACCGTATCCAAACCAAAGACCTTGTTTTCTTTCAACCATTGGTGGCTAAAGAGTTTGTGGAAAGTTTCAATCTCACTTCTGAGTTTTGGTAATTCTTCTCTGGCGATTTGTTGCAAGCTGACTTTGTCACCGACTTTATAAGTTTCACGGATGCGTCGTCCCACATCCACTTTGCTACTTAAAATGCCGTTCAACTGGGCCTGAGTTTCAAATAGATAGGCATAATTCCCAGCTTTTTTTTTGATTTCAGCAAGCGTCTCAGCAGCCTGAGCGAAGTGCGGTTTGTCCTGTTCAGGTGTCATGTGTCGGTCAAGGATTGGACAAAGAACATCCTGATAAAAGACATAGCGGTTGGGATTGATACCACTGAGATTGTCTGGTAGGTCTGGCAAGAGGTTGGCTAGGTCAATCTGCATGAAGTCCTCAACCGATAGGCCAATATTGGTTTTGAAGTGTGCAGACAAACGGTCTAGGTCATTGCGGTAGCAGAGTTCTGCCCAGATTTGCAAGCTTGGTAGGATAGAAAACTGAGCTGTCTCGCCACCATTGTCTCCCCAACCAGTTACGATGACCTCTTTGATCTGATTGGCACGACAGGCTTTATTGGCCTCGATAGCGATGAGACGGCTGAAATGGTTGTTAGGTGTGAAACCAATCCACTTCCAAGCTCCCCCTGCAAAGGCTATATTTTGGCTAATCTTGTGATGGTTGCAGAAATTACGGTTGTATTTTTCCTCGCTATCCTGATAATAATCCCAGTAAACCAAAGTCACGCGGTCTTTGAGGCGATCTAGGTAGACACGAGTTCCCTCAGGAATTTCCACATCTCGATCGTACTGCCCATCTGCTGACATGAGCTTGAAGAACATATCGCTCCACATCTGACAGTGGAAGCCATACTTGTCTGCAATGTCCAGCACGCGCTCCAAGTGTTGACACATGAGGAGACTACGATCCACAACACCGTTCAAAATGAGGTAGCGTCCCAAGCCAACCAAGTGGGCTTCGTCCATCCCGATATTGACCTTGCGAGTCTGCAGTTTAGACAGAGTGGCAAACATGCCATCAATCAAATCATAAACCTTTTCTTCGCCAATAAGGAGAATGTCCTCTACATCACGGAGTTCTTGCACTTCCTTAACACCCCATTTGACAAAGGCTGACAAGTGGGCCAAGGTCTGGATACATGGTACAAAGGTCATGTCAAACTGCTGGGCGTAGGCTTCAATTTCCTGTAATTCCTCAGCCGAGTAGGCGCCACGGAAGTAACCAAAGTAAGGTTGTCCCTCGATTTGATAGGTATCTTCCATGTAGAGTTCAAAGGTTGAGTAGCCCATGAGAGCCAAGACCTCAATCATCTGCTTGGCAGAAGCGACATTTAGAACTGCATTTCGGGAACAGTCTGCCATGTAAGCCAAATCTTCATAAGCAGCTTGTTCTTCAAGGTCTACCTTATCACCTTCTGCTAGAGCTGTTGTCAACAAGGACAAGGCACGGTAAAGTTGGTGAGGTTTGCGATAAGTCAGGTGATAGTGTCCACCCTCACCCTTGATAGAGATAGAGGCTTGGTCAGACTGAGCGACAGCTACCTCTACATCTGGCAGAGAAATGTGATTTTTTAATGCTTCAATAGCTTGCGTTTGTTTGGGACTAAGTCCTGTAAATCTTACCATTGATTTTCCTCCTGTAGCCAGTTGACAAGGGCACCGTAGAGATTAGCATCTGCATGATAGGTGCAGGCTTGGATGACAGGTGCGACCGTATATTCTTCATAGGTATCGACAAATTCATCGACAGCTTTTTTGACGCCTTGGATAAAATCTGGATTTTGACTGATAGAGCCTCCCAGACTAATGACATCTGGATCGATAAGATACTGGATATTGAGCAAGCCTTGCGCCAGATTACGGTTCATGCGCAAAATGGCTTCTTGGCAAAGGGCATTGCCTGCTGCAGCTTCTTGGTAAATCTTGCGGCCGTCCCAGTCAGTCTGACCTGACTTTTCAATTACGTAGCGAACCATGTTTCCTGTAGATGCTAGTAGCGACCAGTTGTTGAGTTTTTCAGCTGGTTCAATGGTTGTCATATAGCCAAACTCACCACCTAAGCCGTGGCGACCACGGTGAAGTTTGCCATTGATAATCATAGCTCCGCCGATTCCAGTCCCAATCACGACACAGGCTGCATTTTCAATCTCTGGGTGAGCTAGCAATTCACTCAGTCCAACACAGTTGGCATCATTTTCTAGATGGATAGGGAGTTGATGATGAGCAAGAGCTTCATACCAAGAAAAGCCATGGATGTAAGGTACAGCACTGATTCCCTCAATCACACCTGTTTCTTGATTGACCGCACCTGGAACGCTCATAGCAATGCCGTTATAATCTTGCCCTGACAAGCGCTGGTCTAGCCAAGCCAGTAAAGCTTCCAAGTTTTCTGGCGTCAGTGTACTTGTCTTATCTAGTATTTTTCCATCAGGAGTCAGACTGGCAAACTTAATCCCAGTCCCTCCGATATCAATGGTTGCAATCGTCATATTATCACCAAAAAAGGGACGAATCAGTAGTTAATCCTTACTCTTTCGCCCCTCCTTTCTATCTCATAGTATTAGTTATAGAACACTTTATAACTATTAAATTTCTTCTTTTTTAATCAATTCTGTACGAATTTCTTGTGGAGCCAATAGTTCTGAATGAACTGGATATGGTCGCTCAAGTAAGTCAAGAATAGTTTGTTGGTGTTCAGATATGCGCACATTTTCTTGGCTCATATTGTAGTAACGAAGTACATATCCTTCTTCATTTTCAGCTACCTTAAAGGCTGTCGGGCAGACTTGTGGCAAGCTGAGTGCCGCATGACTCAAGAGGCTACCAGTCGCAGCAACACTTCCTTCTTGTTTAGCAACCTGAAGACTAGTGAATGGCGTTTGGAAGGCTTTGGCACGACGGAAGGCTGAGAAGCGTTCTTGTGCTTGGTGGCATTCAAGAGCATATTCGACTTCAAACTCACGCAAGCACTGAGCCTCTGGTGTCGGGAAGTAACCCCAGTCACCTAGCTCACCTGAGGCACGAAGAATGGTCACGGCAATGGTATCGTCTCCAAGGATTTCATACTCGTGCAATCCTTTATTGGCCACCGTCACTCCTTTTTCATCATCATAAAGGCTGACAAAGGCTTGTTGGTGTTGTGGATTTTCAGGATTTTCCCAAGAAGCAGCTGGTTTATTTGGTCGTGTCACCACCTCATAGATGCTTTCAGAATCATTGCTTGGACACGTATTATGAGTCTTGACCAAGAGACGGATACGGTGGTCCTTAGCTGTGTTAGTAAAGCGAGTCTTGAAGCGTATTTGTGGATTATCAACAAAGACGGTCATCTCTGTTTCCAGAGGAAGGGTTGTCAATTCTTCTGAGCGCCCAGCTTCACGCGTCATAAACTCGATGATTCCTCTTTGTTCTGCATCTAATTTTTCGTCTGCACTTACTGGAATTGTCAATTCATGCTTGAGCAAAATCTTGGCAAAACGAGCTGTATTTTCCAAGACTTCACAGCCTTTGAGTTCTGCGTAGATAGGCTCTGTTCCTTTTGGTTGGAAATAGATGTACTCATTTCCAATGTCACCACGGTCTTCAAAGCGAATAACATCTTCATAAGCTTCATGAGTTGTCTTGTCGTAGACCGTGATGTTTTCATCCACACTTACCGTTACAAATGGCGTATCAATCACTCCATTTTGGTAAATACCGTCACGGTGTTCTTGTTCTCCTTCAAGCAATTGGAAGGTTGTCCAAGAGAGAGGTGCTAGATGAACAGGGACTGTCACGCGCACTTGTCGAGCGATACGAGCTTGACGGAACTTGTCTTTTGGTAAATCGTACTCAAAGTTAGCTCCCAGATCTTCGATTTTCGCTTCTACAGCATGGCCTTCCAAGTCTTCGACACGGTAGTTTGGCAAGGTCAAGGCTGCCATTTTCTTATAGCCTTCTGTTGGGTGCAATTCTTTAAAATCACAAGTCGCCACATCAATCACTGTGCTGACAGTATCAACCTTGTCATGCAAGCCTGTATTGATAACCGTAAAGAGATGGTCGCTTTGAGCTTCCTGAGTTGCAATTTTACCCTTCCATTCGTTGAGAAGGTTGGTCTTAACGAAGTTCCCAACTTGGTTAACCTTGGCAAAACGTGTTTCCATCTCACGGTGAACCTCGTCCACGCTACAGCCACAGATACTATCATGGGGTGCATTTTGTAGAAGGACTTTCCAAGCATAGGTCAACTGGTCCTTGTGGTTGTGGCCGCCAGTGATGACAGTCAATGGTTCAACCACTTGTTCTAGCAGGTTACTGTTCTCTTGGAAGGCTTGTTTGAGGTAAATACGGGATGAAGAAGTGTTAGCCAGTGTATACCAACCATCTGTTTCCTGACTGGTCAACTCACCTGTAACGGTAGATAGTTGCTCAGGCAGAGCACTTTCTACTGCGTGGATATAGTCATCAAAGGAACTATGCACAAAGGTCACATCTGGGAAGAGTTCATTTGCCACACGAATGGCTTCGCTCAGATTTCTCTGTACAGGCTGGTGGTCACATCCGTTCATCATCAACCATTGGTTGGTCGAAGCGTAGTCACGTACGTCTGCCAATTTTTGTTTCCAAAAGGCCAGGGCTTCATCCTTATCAACAGGGATTTCATTCCCATTACTGTACCAGTTGGCAAAGAGGATGCCAAGGACACGACTTCCATCAGCACCCTGCCAGTACATTTCTGAAAACTGGGAAGTAAACTGCTCATCTTCGAGGACTTGGTTGTCAAATCCAATAGGCTTCACACCACGGCCAAAGGCTGCCACGTGAATGCCTGATTTTTGAAGGATTTGGGGAGCTTGTCCCATATTTCCAAAGGTATCTGGGAAATAACCAATCTGGGTTGATTTGCCCCATTTTGCACATTCTGCTTGACCAATCAAGGTATTGCGGACGTTGGCTTCGCTGGAAATCAAGTAATCATCCTGCAAGATGTAAAAGGGACCAATTTTGAGTTTGCCTTGGTCGATGTAACCTTGGACTTTGTCGCGATTTTCAGGACGAATTTCCAAGTAGTCATCGAGGACAATGGTTTGGCCATCCAAGTGGAAACTCTTGAACTCAGGGTCATTTTCAAAGAGATCAAAAAGATTGTCAAATAACTCCACCAACTGCATACGGTGGCTTTCAAAAGGTAAGTACCACTCACGGTCCCAGTGACTATGTGAGATAATATGTACGACAACATTTTCCATGAAGTAAAACCTCATTCTAACTTAAATTTTTATTTTTATCTAACTAAAGAACTGACTAGCGAATATCTAGATAATCCAAGACTAACTCACAGAACATCATATTGGCCCAAGAGAACCATTCGCGAGAGTAGAGCGTTGGATCATCTACGTGGAAGCTTTCATGCATGACACCTGTGCCACCATCGCAGGCAACCAGCTGATCGAGCAAGAATTTCTTCTCCGCCTTATCTCTTGTTGTCAAGCCCTGGATAGAAAGGGCGATTGGCCAGATATAGCGATAGAAGGTATGGGAACTTCCAAGACCACTAGCGTATTCTCCTTGGTAGAAGTATGGATTTTCAGGGCTCAGAATGGTGCGGCGTGTGGCTTGATACACTTCATCGTCAATCGCACAGTAACCAAGATATGGAGCAGCCAGTAGACTTGGTACGTTTGGATCATCCATGATGCTGGCATTTCCTAGACCATCCACTTCAAAGGCGTAAATCTTTTCGCCCTTGCTATTGGTGGTGTAGGCATAGTTTTCGATACCTGCTTGGATCTCTGCTTGCAGACGTTTAGCATCTGCGATGACACTCTCGCTATCAGCTAGGTTCAGTTCTGCAAAGATTTCTTGGACATACCCCAAGACAACGACTGCAAACATATTGGACGGAATCAAATAGCTATACTGACAGCAGTCATCACTCGGACGAAAGGCTGACCAGGTCATACCTGTCACGGCAAAGTCAGGTCCAAAGCCATCATTTACCAGCGTATCTTCCTTGCGGTCTGTATCCCGAACAAAACGATAAGGAGAGTTGTTGTGATCTTGCTCTACCGTCCAGAGATGAAGGATTTCCTTGGTTGCTGTGACAAAAGTTTCATCAAACTGACTGGTTTCGCCAGTCTCTTTCCAAAGGAGATAAGCCAACTGCAAAGGATAGCAAAGCGAGTCCACCTCATACTTGCGCTCCCAAATCCAGCCGTTAAGATCTGTGTGGTCTGTCTCATGGTGACCCTTCCAGTTCTCCTCAATGTTAAAGGAATTGGCATAAGGATCCTTGAGCACCAAGGTCATCTGACACTTAACCAAACCTGCAATGGTCTGACGCAGGAGGACATCTCTTTTAGCCACATGCAGGTAGGGTCTGAGTTGGGCTGTCGAGTCCCGAAGCCACATGGCAGGAATATCCCCTGTCAGTACAAAGGTCGAACCATCTTCTAGGATTTCGACCGTATTGTCCAAGGTGTCGGTGTAGCAACGCTCAAAGACATCCACCCACTCCGGATGGTCCTTGGCCCGCTCCGCTACTTCGTCCAGCCATTCTCTAACAATTTCTTTCGAATAAATCATCGTGCAGTTTCCTCTTTCAAACAAGTTTCATGTTCAGTATAAAAAAAAACGCCTCCAAAAGATATACACAAACTAAAGGCGTTTTGAAACAAACTTATGAAAAAAATTAAGTAGAGATTCCTATTGTTTCATTTATTCTAAAAATCATAGTCATCATCTAGCATTGCTTCTGCATTTCCCATTAGATACCCCGCACCCACTTGAGAAAAGAAATCGTGATTAGCAGTTTCAATCGAAATACCATTCATGACAATTGGATTCACATCAAACGCTGTGATATTCGAAAAATAACTTTGAAAACCCATATTTTGTAGCGCTTTATTGGCATTGTATTTAACAAATACCTTTATTTCTTCTGCCAAACCAATAGGTGCATAGACTTCATCTGTATATGCAAACTCATTTTCCAAAAGATCATCTAAAAAACGATACATCCAAGTTGTGAACTCATGTTGTTCTGCCTCTGAGAGCTCATCAAAAGTTAAGCGAAACTTATATCCCAGATAAGTCCCATGTACAGATTCATCCCTAATTACTAATTTGATTAACTCTGCTAGATTAGCTAGTTTATTTTGTCCACGATACCAAAGCGGTATGAAAAAGTTGCTATAATATAGGATTCCTTCTAAAAACACACTCGCAACCATCACCTGTAGAGGGGTTCCATGCTGATACATCTCATTTATCTTTTGGGCCTTATACTGCATTTTAGGATCCTGATTCATCCAATCATATATTTTCTCAATTTCCTTAAAAGTATTTAACGAAATCAATATGGTACCGTATGTCTTAGCATGGATAGATTCCATAAATGTAAAATCACTCAGAACCGCTCTCTCCTTGCGAGTTCGAACGTGCTGTTTAATAGAATACAAGCCCTCTTCGGATTGAAGCGTATCAAGCAAAGCCAAGCCTCCAACCGCTTTCTTGACAATCTCTTTTTCCGGATCTGATAGTTGCTTCCAATCAAGCCAGTCATTTGATACTGGAACACGAGTATCAATCCAAAATTGTGCCGTAGCTTTATCCCAAACATAGTCGTCTAACTCATCCTCGACTTCTTTCCAATTCAATGTCCGATGTAACATATAAATCCTCCTCAAAAATCATAGTCATCATCACGTGATTCTTCTATCCTATGAATAGACATCTGCCCGAGAAGCTCGTGCTTTCTCAGCCTATTCAATACTCCATCAAGCGCAGAGAGAATCTCCCTATCAACCGGGTACCTCTCTTTGACCCCGATACTCTCTAACAAATGATTGGCTTCTCTTTGTACAAGGTTCTGAGTCAATTTTTGAATGTCAGCATCTACATAAAGTTCACGAATGATTTTCCCCTCTGTTTTTAAGATTCTGTCAATCATTTCAACAGCCCAGATTTGAAATGAAATTTGACCAGCTCTATCCATTCCTGCCAAAAGAAGATTGACTTTATGTATCAGATAGTCACAATGCAATGACTCATTCAAGAGAATCATTTTCACCATTTCACCAAGATTAGTAAAGCCCTTTTGAATCCACAATTTTATCAAAAAGGCAAGTTGACTATAAGTCATGATTCCTTCAACACAAGTAGCCATAAAGCGCTTCTGAATCGCATTTTTACTATGATATACCGTGTCAACTCTTTCTAGTCGCTCTACTACCAATTTATGTTGATCTACCCACTCAAATAAGGATGCCACCTCCTGTTCGTCCTCATTGAAGGAGTATAAAATAGTATTATAAGCCTTGGTATTTACCATTTCAGTGAACTGTAGATTGTTTACAATAGCAACCTCCTGTTGTGAGCGTTCACTATGCAGTATAAACTCCTCCGCCTCTAGCGACTGGTAAGTTGATAAATTTGCAAGAAAGATCAGCGAACGATTTAATTCTTGCTTCTCCTCTACCGACAAACGATTAAAAGCAAGTTTGTCATTTTCAATTGGAATTCGATTGTCTAACCAAAATAACGATGTCGCCCTCTCCCACGTAGCGTTATCTAACTCATCCTCAATCTCATTCCAGTTGATTGCTTTGTAGTATAGAAATTTTTTTGACATCTTCTCTCCTTAAATCATGCAAGATTCACAGCTATTTACACTGCTGAATTCGTCATCCTCTGTATAGGTTCTAACATAATAAAGTGATTTTATCCCTTTTCGCCACGCGTAATTCCGAAGACGATTCAAGTCACGTGTCGTTAGCATTGTACTTCCCTTAGTTTTCCATTCATATAGTCCTTCAGGTAATTGAGAACGCATAAAGAGAGTCAGACTCATTCCCTGATCAATGTGTTTTTGTGCGACTGCATATACATCAATAATTTTACGCTGATCCATGTTATAAGCAGTCTCATAAAATGGTAAGGTATCATTGGACAGATACGGAGCGGGATAAAAGATCGATCCCACCTTCTTTTCCTGCCGATTTTCTACCAACTGAGTAATCGGATGAAGAGAAGCGCTCGTTTCATTGATATAAGAAATAGAACCATTAGGCGCTACTGCTAAACGATTTCGATGGTAGAGACCATCTTTCATGACCTTCTCCCTTAGTACCTTCCAATCTTCTTTCGTTGGAATAGGCATATTCTTAAAAATGGCTGCTATCTTAGGAAATCTAAATACAAAATCCTGCTCTACATATGGTGAAAAGTAACTTCCATCGGCATAGCGTGAATCCGCAAATTCATAGAATGTCTCACGTCGCTCTCTTGCGATTCTATTGCTAGATACTAAAGAATAATAATTCAATGCTAAGAAATAAGCTTCTGTAAATTCTAAAGACTCTTTTGAACCATACTTGATTTGGTGCAAAGCGAGGGCTGTGTGTAATCCCATCGCTCCGAGTCCTATCGTATGGTAGAGACGATTTCCCTTATTTACTGTAGGCACCTCTTCGACAGACTCTAGATCCGTAACAGTCGTTAAGGCACGAACCATTGCATCAACAGAGGCAGCAAAATCTTCAGATTTTAGTAAATTAACAATATTAGTTGATCCAAGGTTACAACTAATATCCGTCCCTACCTCATGATAGGACAAATCATCATTCAATACAGATGGAGTCTGTGGTTGCAAAATCTCCGAGCAAAGGTTACTCATAATGATTTTCCCTTTGACGGGATTCGCACGATTAGCGACATCGATATTTAAAATATAAGGATAACCAGACTCTTGTTGCAAACGGGAAATTTCCTGTTCCAATTCTCTCGCTTGAACAACCGTCTTTTCGATAGCTGGATTTACAACCAATCGGTCGTATTCAGCCGTGATATCTACATACGAAAAAGGTTTCCCATAGACTTTTTCAACATGATAAGGATTAAACAGATACATGGGTTGATTTGTTTTAATCAGCTCGTAATACTTATCCGGAACGACCAACCCCAGAGAGAGGGTTTTAACACGAATTTTTTCATCTGCATTTTCCTTCTTTGTCGATAAAAAGGCGAGAATATCCTGATGAAAAACGTTTAAGTAAACGACCCCTGCCCCATTTCTCTGTCCTAGTTGATTGCTATAGCTAAAAGAGTCTTCTAGTAATTTCATTACAGGAAGCACTCCCGAAGAAGCATGTTCAATTCCTTTTATAGGAGAACCACTGGCACGTAGGTTCGATAAATTCACTCCAACCCCACCACCAAGTCTAGAAAGTTGCAAAGCAGAATTGACCCCACGTCCGATAGATAACATAGAATCATCAAGATCTATCAGAAAACAAGAAACCATCTCACCACGCCGTTTTTTCCCTGCATTTAAGAATGTGGGGGTCGCAGGTTGGTACCGTTGGGTGATCATTTCCTCCGCAATTTTTGTCGCTAGGTTCTGATCGCCATTTCCTAGATAGAGGGCATTAAGGAACACCCGGTCCTCGAACGATTCCAAATAGGTCTTGGAATCATCAGTCTTTAGTGCATATTGATTATAAAATTTATAAGCTCCCATAAAACTCTTAAAGGCAAAACCATGTTCCTTGATCTTTTGATATAAATCCTCTAAAAAATTACTATCAATCTCACCAGACTCCCCACGATACAAGCCCACAACCTCTTCATCCACATAATCTTCTCGAATTAAATACTGGAGACGTTCTTTCAAACTTGAAAAATGCATCGTATGAGGTTCAATTTCATTCTTTAAATAGTCTGTTAAGGCTTCTCTATCATAGTAAAGAGGAATTTCACCATCAATTGGAATGTTCACCATATTGTTCAAAACAAAATAATTCTTAGTAGCTGACATCTATTTTTTCCTCCACTTTCTCAAAACTAGCTAAAATATGTTTGGAGATCCTCTCTACATCTTCATCTGTCCCACGTAATTCAAAAACATCTATAACAGGAAAGCCAAACTGCTCTGCATATTGAAAAGCCGTTAGACAGAATTGCTTATTGAAATTTCGATTACCACTCCCGATAATTCCTAAGCAATAACGAAAATTTCCTTGATACTCCAAAAATTTCCGAAGGTTTCCCGTTAGAATTTCTTGGAATCCAGTATCAATTCCATTCCCCCCCTCTAGATAAGTTGGTAAAAAACTGACAAAGGGACCATCTGCCGTAATCGCTTTTCCCTTTAAATCTTTTATATTCAAAGACTCAACTTCTCTATGATGCGTCGTCTTTATATATTGACTGACCCGTTGTACAAAAGAACTTGTATTCCCACTTAAACTAATATAATAAAATCTAATTTTTTGCATGACTCCTCCTTTTTTGGTACAATATATTGTGTTTGTTGAATATATGTACGCTATATATTGTGTTTTTTATTTTACTGTATCTAAATGATAAAAAAATTGATATTCGTCAAGTTTCTATAAATTTATTCAAAATTAGGAGTTCCTATGTCCCAACCATGCTTTTATACAGTCCCTCTTTTTAGCACACTATCATATGATGAACTTCAGGGCATTCATAGTCTGTTTCACCATAAGAAATTTAAAAAGGGCGAGTTGATTTTCTCACCCTTTGACGAAGAAACTTTAATCATTGTTAATAGAGGACAATTTAAGGTCTATCGTCTAACTAATGATGGAATCGAACAATGCATCCGTATCGTTGGCAAAGGAAATTACGAAGGAGAAAACTATCTCTTTGAAGAGAATAATCAGGATCTCTACGGAGAAGCCTTGGTCTCTACAGAAGTCTGTGTCATTTATAAAAAGGATTTTCAATACCTTCTCCAGAATTTTCCACATTTTAGTTGGCAACTTCTACGTCTTAATGCCAGAAAAGCAATTCAGACGGAAGAACAAGTCACCTTATTAGCCTTTGAAAAAATAGAACAACGCCTTGCTTGCTATCTTATTCATCTTACCGGAAAAAGTAACAATCCTAAACTCACCTTCACTTTGCCAATTTCAGAAAAGGAACTTGCTAGTTACCTTGGAACGAGACCCGAAACTATTTCGCGAAAATTTAAGATTTTTGAAGAACATCACTATATTCGAAAAGTTCGTCGTACCATTCATATCATAGATGATCAAGCTTTAAGGAATTTATATTGATCTGAAGCTTTTTTGTTCATTTCATGTTATACTATATAAAATATAAAACGTTTACAAAGGGATAATCATGAAACCACTACTTGAGACCATCGATACCCGCTTTGGTACTGCCAGCAAGCATGCCTTCTCTCGGGGAAATACCCTGCCTTATACAGGCGTGCCTTTTGGGATGAATTATTTTGTGCCCCAGACCAGTGACCAGGAGGGAGCTTGGTTTTTCGATCCGCATCTGCCCATCTTTCAGGGGATTCGATTGACCCACCAGCCCAGCCCTTGGATTGGTGATTATTCTTGGTTGCTCTTAACACCCGTCACAGGCAAGCTTGGGGGAGACAGTCTCTTTCACCGCCAGTCTTCTTATGATATAGATAAAGCTTGCTTCCAGCCTCACCATTTGAAACTCTTTTCTCTGCGCTATCAGATTGAAGCCCAGCTCACACCGACTTGCTACGGTGCTTCTATTCGTTTACAGCAAAAGCAAGGCAAGGCTCTCTCCCTCTATCTTCACGCAGCAGATAAACTGACAGTAAAGCAAGTAGATAAGCAGACTCTGGCCCTAAGACAAGAAGGCAAAACAGAGACCAATAAAAATCCACTGATACTCTTCACCGCCCTACAAATGAATACGGATATTCTTGCTGTCAACCAAGAGAGCGGAGACTGGCGAATTGACTTAGCAAGCAGTCATGCTGAGATCCAATTAGCGACTTCTTTTATTTCTCCTTCTCAAGCGCTGCTTAATCTACCTCAAAAGAACTTTGATAGCTGTAAAGTAAGTGCACAAGCGGACTGGGAAGATCTCCTCCATCGTTTTGATGTACTTGAGGCAGGAGAGGCTGACCGAACCCTCTTTGACCACTGCCTCTACAGACTCTTCCTCTTCCCACAGACATTTTATGAGGTGAACGAGTCAGGGCAGGCCATCCACATGGATTTGTCTACTGGTACTGTCAAGCCCGGTGTCCTCTTCAGCAACAATGGCTTCTGGGATACCTTCCGCACCACCTTCCCCCTCTTTGCTCTTATCATACCGGAGCACTATCACCGCTTTTTAGAAGGTTTCCTCAATAGCTACCGCGATACTGGTTTTCTGCCTAAATGGCTAGCCCCAGATGAACGTGGAATGATGCCAGGGACTCTATTGGACGGTATTATCGCAGATAGTGCCTGCAAGGAAATGGCTCCTGACTTGGAAGAAGAACTCCTCCAAGCTATGTTGGAGACAGCCACTAAGTCCGACCCTCTCGGCATCAATGGTCGCCACGGACTAGCCCAATACCAAGAGCTTGGCTACCTCTCTACCGACCACCACGAAAGCGTCAGCCATACCCTAGACTACGCCTATAGTGACTTTTGTATCGCCAGCTGTGCCGAAAAACTAGGTCAGAATGACATCGCCCAGACTTATAAGGTTGCATCACAAAATTACCGCAATCTATTTGACACTGCGACGGGTTACATGCGTGCGCGAGATAGCCAAGGAAACTTCCGCCCTGACTTCTCTCCTTATAGTTGGGGACGCGACTATGCCGAATGCTCTGCCATTCAAGCAACTTTAGGCGTCCTCCACGACATCCCAGACTTAATCCAGCTTATGGGTGGAAAAGAAGCCTTTAGCAACTATCTTTTGAAAACCTGTCAAGAGGCTCCTCTCTTTGAGACAACTGGTTATGGTTACGAGATTCATGAAATGAGCGAGATGGCTACCGCTCCTTTTGGACAAATCGCCATTTCCAACCAACCTAGCTTTCACATCCCTTATCTCTTTCGCTACAGCAACTACCCAGACTACACTGCCCTTCTCATCAAGACCCTGCGTCAGAAAGCCTTTCTCCCAAGCTGGCAAGCCTATCCTGGCGATGAGGACAATGGCAGTCTCTCTGCTTGGTACATCTGGTCGGCTCTTGGATTTTATCCGACCTGTCCAGGCAAACCAAGCTACGACCTCGGAATTCCCCTCTTTGATCATCTCCGTGTCTACCTAGCTAAGGAAAATAAATGGCTGGATATCTATGCTAAGCAAAACCACAGCCATTTCAACTTTGTCAAAGAGTGCCGACTGGACAAGACTCCTGTAGCTAGCATCCAACACCAAGACCTCTTAAAAGCTGAGCAACTAACCTTCACCCTCAGCTGGCTACCAAATCACTCATAACCAAAAGAACCTTTGCATGATGCAAAGGTTCTTCTTTTATGAAACTTGGACTTGAAGCTGGTCAACCAGCTGCCCATCTACCGTCAGATTTAGATAAAAATCTAAGCTTTTATCTCCTGAAAAATACAAGGTTGGTAGCGTCAGCCTTTTTTCAGTCTCACCAGCTTGAAACACAAGGACTTGAATCTCATCCTGATAAGCGACACCATGCACACCCGTCCCTGGTTGAATTGAAATCTTAGCTTCTAAAGGAGTACTAGATTCTCTGCGCTTAACTGTAAAATAGGCATTTTCTCCCTTGGTCACAGCCAGACTTTTTTCTGAGAACTCTAGTTGCTGAACAGCTTCTTTTTTTGACAAGGTAGGTGTTTTATAGAGTGAAATTTTGGTCAACAAAGGCAAAGCCTGTGTCTCTGTAATGGTCACACGAATCTTCTGCGCCTCAACGACTGATCCTCGTAAGAGACGTTTGTGGCCAACAGTATAACCAGATCCAAACTCCTGCCAAACACCATCCAACTCTACCTGAACATGGAAAGCAGCGATGCGTTGCCCCAGCTTCAAATCTTCCCTCAGCTCAATCACATCAAAAGTTTTAGGTGACTCTAAATCAATCTCTAACTGAATTGGCAGTTCTGCATCACTTGCCCAAGAACTAGTCTTCCGTCCATCTGTCAGGTGGCAACAAGCAAAGTCTTCTGAGAGAGACGGTCCAGACACCTTGCTCCCCAGAGCCAGATCTTTTTTATAAAGCTCATCACGATAGGCAGCAAATTCATAAAGTCGCTGGATATCTTTTTCATCAAAGAGACCATCTTGGTTCGGCGGGATATTAAGCAAGAGTGGAGTTCCCCGCCCTACCGAGTGAAAATAAATCTCGACCAACTCCTCGAGAGACTTGGGATCCTGATCCTCATGGTAAAACCAGCCCGAGCGAAGAGAAACATCTGCCTCACCAATTGAAAATAGCGTCCCAGAGGGGTCTCCGTGCTGTAAGTAATCCAATGCAGCCTCTGTCCCCAACTGGTCGGGCTTGACTTTTTGCCACAAGGGATCCCTTGCATAGCCCCGTTCATTGCCAATCCAGCGAATACTAGTTCCCTCAGTTGAGAAAATCAAACAATCGCCCTGCAAGTCACGAATGGTTTCAAACCAAGTCTCAAACTCATAGTTGACCTGCTGGGCCCCTTCGCCTCGAGCACCATCCATCCAAACCTCAGCGAACTTACCAGCATTCCCATAGTCAGGATTTGATAATATTTCCTTCAACTGAGCCAGATAATAGGCATTGTAGTCCCCTTCTCGGTCCACATGATAAAGGGAACTGTGGGCATCCCAAGGAGACAAATACACTCCCTTATCCATGTCAAACTCAGTTGCAGCTCGGGATACTTCGAGGAGCAAGTCCCCTTTTCCATCTCGCCAAGGACTAGCCTTGATCGAATAATCTGTGTGATCTGTCGGGTAGAGGACAAAACCATCGTGGTGCTTAACCACCAAAATCAGCTTTTTAAAACCTGTTTCTTTGAGTACCCGAACCCATTCACGCGCATCCAACTTGGTCGGGTTAAAACGCATAGGATCCTCTTGCCCACTTCCCCATTCTTGGTCATAAAAGGTATTGGGGCCAAAATGGATAAAGGCAGCTAGTTCATCCTCTAAATAAGCTAGCTGGGCCTGACTTGGTAATGGTCCATGAGGTTTTATTTTCGTCATCATCTCGTATCTCTTTCTCTGATTATTTCTCTTGTTCACAAAGTTATCCACAACTTGTGGATAAGAAAACATGCCTAAAAACTAGCTTTTCTAGACTCCGGCTCTTTGACTTTGAACCTATCACCTTCAGCAAACTCTGCTCAAATCCCCACTGCACTAGGATTTCTACTAGAAAGCTGGCTCGTTACTAGTTTCCGGTACTATTATCAAGAACCCTCTAGGATATTAGCTGAATGTCCTGCTCTCCCCAGACTTATCCACAACTTGTGAATAACTCCTTCTTCCTAGTTGTTACCTCGTTGACTATAACAAAAAATCTAGGTACCGTCAATAAGACAAGGCTGTCTCCCTAAATACTCAGAAAAGATTCTATAATTTGTACAATATACATTTAAAGTGGCCTAGAAGAAAGTCTTTTCTGATAGATTTCATATAATTTTCTAAGTGGCTTTCAACCATTGCTCTTCTCAATTCCTCGTCAGAAATGACTTAAAATCTGGACATTTCTTCTTAAAATGTGAAATTTAGCATAATTTTTTCAAAAAATATTATATTCTTTATAGTAGAAGTTTATACATTTATTTCCTCTAATTCCTTTTGCTATCGTATAATAACATAAAATACTACTAAAACCTTGTTTTGTCCGAATTTTTAATCATTTTTTACTATTGACACGCCTCTGAGAATATGATATAACGTAAATGTAAGCGGTACCAAAAAGGTGCCACCGTGAAAATTTTTAAGGAGGAAAACACATGTCTTCACATCCAATTCAGGTATTCTCAGAAATTGGGAAACTGAAAAAAGTTATGTTGCACCGTCCAGGCAAAGAGTTGGAAAACTTGTTGCCGGACTATCTCGAAAGGCTTCTTTTTGATGACATTCCATTCTTGGAAGATGCTCAAAAAGAACATGACGCATTTGCTCAAGCTCTTCGTGATGAAGGAATTGAGGTCCTTTACCTAGAGCAATTGGCTGCTGAATCATTAACTTCCCCAGAAATCCGCGATCAATTTATCGAGGAATATTTAGACGAAGCTAATATCCGTGGTCGTCAAACCAAGGCGGCTATTCGTGAATTGCTTCACGGTATCAAGGACAACCAAGAATTGGTTGAAAAAACTATGGCAGGGGTTCAAAAAGTTGAATTGCCAGAAATTCCTGAAGAAGCAAAAGGCTTAACTGACTTGGTTGAGTCAGACTATCCATTTGCTATTGACCCAATGCCAAACCTCTACTTCACTCGCGACCCATTTGCAACCATTGGTAATGCCGTATCACTTAACCACATGTATGCAGATACTCGTAACCGTGAAACTCTTTATGGTAAATACATTTTCAAACACCATCCAATCTATGGTGGAAAAGTAGAATTAGTCTACAACCGTGAAGAAGATACACGTATTGAAGGTGGAGATGAGCTCGTTCTTTCTAAAGACGTTCTTGCAGTAGGTATCTCTCAACGTACAGATGCAGCTTCGATTGAAAAACTCTTGGTGAACATCTTCAAGAAAAATGTTGGCTTCAAGAAAGTATTGGCATTTGAATTTGCTAACAACCGTAAATTCATGCACTTGGATACTGTCTTCACCATGGTTGACTATGACAAGTTCACAATTCACCCAGAAATCGAAGGCGATCTTCGTGTGTACTCTGTCACTTATGAAGATGAAAAACTCAAGATTGTTGAAGAAAAAGGTGACTTAGCTGAACTTCTTGCGAAGAACCTCGGCGTAGAAAAAGTTCATTTGATCCGTTGCGGTGGTGGCAATATCGTAGCAGCTGCGCGTGAACAATGGAATGACGGCTCCAACACTTTGACCATCGCACCTGGTGTAGTAGTCGTTTATGCCCGCAATACCATTACCAATAAGATCCTAGAAGAATACGGGCTTCGCTTGATTAAGATTCGCGGAAGTGAATTGGTTCGGGGCCGTGGTGGACCTCGTTGTATGTCTATGCCATTTGAACGTGAAGAAGTATAATCGCTGTTCAGTATTTGTCAATAAAAAATGTAAAAAATAGAAAGAGGAAATAATAGAATGACACATTCAGTATTCCAAGGACGCAGCTTCTTAGCAGAAAAAGACTTTACTCGCGCAGAGTTAGAATACCTTATCGGTCTTTCAGCTCACTTGAAGGATTTGAAAAAACGCAATATCCAACACCACTACCTTGCTGGTAAAAATATCGCCCTCTTGTTTGAAAAAACTTCTACTCGTACACGTGCAGCCTTTACAACTGCAGCTATTGACCTTGGTGCTCATCCAGAATACCTCGGAGCAAATGACATTCAGTTAGGTAAAAAAGAATCTACTGAAGATACTGCAAAAGTTTTGGGTCGTATGTTTGACGGGATTGAATTCCGTGGTTTCAGCCAACGTATGGTTGAAGAACTAGCAGAATTCTCAGGCGTTCCAGTATGGAACGGTCTAACTGACGAATGGCACCCAACTCAAATGCTCGCTGACTACTTGACTGTTCAAGAAAACTTCGGCCGCTTGGAAGGCTTGACATTGGTATACTGTGGTGATGGACGTAACAACGTTGCCAATAGCTTGCTCGTAACAGGTGCTATCCTTGGTGTTAATGTTCACATCTTCTCACCAAAAGAACTCTTCCCAGAAAAAGAAATCGTTGAATTGGCTGAAGGATTTGCTAAAGAAAGTGGTGCACACATCCTCATCACCGAAGATGCAGACGAAGCTGTTAAAGGTGCAGATGTACTTTATACAGACGTTTGGGTATCTATGGGTGAAGAAGACAAATTCGCAGAACGCGTTGCACTTTTGAAACCTTACCAAGTCAATATGGACTTAGTGAAAAAAGCAAACAACGAAAACTTGATCTTCCTCCACTGTTTACCAGCATTCCACGACACTCACACTGTTTATGGTAAAGATGTTGCTGAAAAATTTGGCGTAGAAGAAATGGAAGTAACAGACGAAGTCTTCCGCAGCAAGTATGCTCGCCACTTTGACCAAGCAGAAAACCGTATGCACACTATCAAAGCTGTTATGGCTGCTACTCTTGGAAATCTCTACATTCCTAAAGTATAAAACTTACTCGTATACACAACACAGGGGTTGAGACGAAAGCTATGATAGCTTATCAGTTCTAGCGAAAGAAAGCAAGGATTCCGTTTGACAGATTTGCCACCTTACTCTTGTCATCTTCCTGCTTCCTAGTCTCATTCTGATAAACGTCGGCTGTGCGTTCAACCCCTTTTATTAGTAGTAATGACTAATTTGTCTTTTAAAAAGACGCTACCTCCACTTCATATTTTATCATCATACCTGCCTGTAGCTCTTGGAGTTCTGTCAGGTTTACCATATTAAAGGAAGGAGAGCTCATGTCTCATAGAAAAATCGTCGTTGCTTTAGGCGGAAATGCCATCCTCTCCACTGATCCATCTGCCCAAGCTCAACAAGCTGCTCTGGTAGAAACAGCTCGTCATCTGGTTAAGTTGATTCAAAACGGAGATGAACTGATCATCACTCACGGAAATGGTCCTCAGGTGGGTAATCTCTTGCTTCAACACTTGATGGCAGATTCGGAAAAAAACCCTGCCTTCCCCCTTGATTCTTTGGTTGCCATGACCGAGGGTAGTATCGGTTTTTGGCTACAATGTGCTCTTGATAACGCATTGCTCGATGTAGGACTTGATAAAAATGTCGCTTCTGTTGTTACCCAAGTTATAGTAGACAAGGAAGACCCTGCCTTTATCAATCCCACCAAACCAATCGGTCCATTCTACTCAGAAGAGGATGCCAAAGCTGAGAGCGAAAAAACAGGAGCAACCTTCAAAGAAGATGCCGGTCGTGGCTGGCGTAAAGTGGTGGCTTCACCAAAACCAATCGACATTAAAGAAATCAACAGCATCCGCACCTTGCTCGATAATGGTCAAGTTGTCATCGCAGCAGGTGGAGGAGGTATCCCTGTCGTTAAAAATGAAAACGGTTACTTACGTGGGGTCGAAGCCGTTATCGACAAAGACTTTGCGTCTCAACGACTAGCAGAACTCGTCGAAGCTGACCTCTTTATCGTCCTTACTGGCGTAGACTATGTTTATGTCAACTACAATAAACCAGACCAAGAAAAACTTGAACACGTTACTATCAGTCAACTAAAAGAATACATCAAACAAGGACAATTCGCACCGGGTAGCATGCTACCAAAAGTCGAAGCTGCTATCGATTTTGTAACCAACCGCCCAGAAGGCAAGGCTGTTATCACTTCCCTCAGCAATCTAGGCGCCTTGATCGAGTCCGAAAGCGGAACAATTATTGTTAAAGACTAGCCATTTTAACCCAAGTACAAGCTCTAACTAGGAGTACTCAGATAAACCAACATCATTCGTTTTTATACTTTGTGGCATAGTTTAGGAGGAAAAACAAATGAGTGAAAAAACAAAAAAAAGGTTCCAAATGCCTTCATCTTACACTGTTTTGATCATTATTATTGCTATCATGGCAATCTTGACTTGGATCATTCCAGCAGGTAAGTATGACACGAACGAAGCAGGTGGCCTCATTGCAGGTACCTATCAAACTGTTGACTCTAATCCCCAAGGGATTTACGATATTCTGATGGCTCCAATCCGGGCGATGCTCGGTCACGAACCAACTAAAGCCGCTATTGACGTAGCCTTCTTCATCCTCATGGTTGGAGGATTTCTAGGTGTCGTCAATGCGACAGGCACATTAGATGTTGGTATTGCCTCTATTGTTAAGAAATACAAAGGACGCGAAAAAATGCTGATCCTCATCCTCATGCCCCTCTTTGCACTTGGAGGAACAACTTATGGTATGGGTGAAGAAACCATGGCATTTTATCCACTCCTTGTTCCTGTTATGATGGCTGTTGGTTTTGATAGCATTACTGCCGTTGCCATCATTCTACTAGGTTCTCAAGTCGGCTGTCTTGCCTCTACTCTCAATCCTTTTGCTACTGTTATCGCCTCTGATACAGCGGGTGTATCATCTATGGACGGGGTTATCCTTCGTATCATCTTCTGGTTTGTTATGACAGGTATTAGCACATACTTTGTTTACCGCTATGCGGAAAAGATTCAAAAAGATCCCACAAAATCACTTGTCTACTCTCAACGTGAAGAAGACCTTAAACACTTCAATGTCACTGATAACGAAAATGCTCCATCTGTCTTGAACAAGAAACAAAAACATGTTCTTGCCTTGTTCATCTTGACTTTCATCATCATGATCGCCAGCTTTATCCCTTGGGTAGACTTGCACATCACTCTATTTGAAGACTTCAAGAATTGGTTGATTGGTCTCCCTGTTATTGGTGGAGCTATCGGTTCATCTGCTCTACCATTCGGTAGCTGGTACTTCCCAGAAGGGGCTATGCTCTTTGCTGTGATGGGTATTCTTATTGGTGTTGTTTACGGCCTTAAGGAAAGCAAGATTATCTCTACTTTTATGGCTGGTGCAGCAGATCTTCTCACCGTAGCCTTGATTTGTGCAGTGGCTCGTGGTATCCAAGTTATCATGAATGACGGTATGATTACTGCAACTATTCTACACTGGGGTGAAGTCGGACTTCAAGGTCTCTCTTCTCAAGTCTTCATCGTTTTGACTTACCTCTTCTACCTTCCTATGTCATTCCTTATCCCATCTTCATCTGGACTTGCTAGTGCTACAATGGGAATCATGGCACCGCTTGGTGAGTTCGTTAACGTAAAACCTAGTCTCATCATCACTGCCTATCAATCTGCATCTGGTGTACTAAACCTTGTTGCTCCAACTTCTGGTATCGTTATGGGGGCTCTCGCGCTCGGCCGTATCAGTCTAGGAACTTGGTGGAAATTTGTTACTAAACTCATTGTCGTTATTGTCATTGTGAGCATACTTCTTCTTATCCTAGGTACCTTCCTACCATTCCTTTAGAACAAAGTGTGAGGTAAAACGAATGACCGTCTACATCACTGACTCCATTAAACAGAGCTTTATACAGAGTCTAAAGACTCTCATCTCCTACCCATCTGTCCTCCAAGAAGGGGAAAATGGGACACCTTTTGGACAAGCTATTCAAGATGTTCTAGAAAAGACGCTGGAAATCTGCCGTGAACTTGGCTTTAAAACTTATATTGATCCTAAGGGCTATTATGGTTATGCAGAGGTTGGTGAGGGAGAACTCCTTGCTATCCTCTGTCACTTGGATGTTGTGCCTGCAGGAGATTTGTCAGATTGGCAATCTCCTCCATTTGAAGCAACTATCAGAGAAGGCAAACTCTATGGACGAGGGGCACAAGACGACAAAGGTCCTTCACTCGCAGCTCTCTACGCAGTGAAAAGCTTGCTGGACCAAGGCATCCAATTTAAGAAGCGCGTGCGTTTTATCTTTGGTACGGATGAAGAAACTCTTTGGAGATGTATGGCACGCTACAACGCCCTCGAAGAACAAGCCAGCATGGGATTTGCACCGGATTCGTCATTTCCTTTGACATACGCTGAAAAGGGGCTCCTTCAAGTCAAGCTTAATGGCCCCGGTTCTGATCATCTCAAGCTTGATGTCGGAGGTGCCTTTAATGTCGTACCAGACAAGGCAAGTTACCAAGGTCCTCTTTATGAAGAGATTTGTAAAGGTTTGAAGGAAGCAAATTTTGATCACCAAACCACAGACCAAACCGTGACCGTACTCGGGGTACCTAAACACGCCAAAGATGCTAGTCAAGGTGTCAATGCAGTCATTCGACTTGCTAGTATACTCGCACCTCTCCAATCCCACCCTGCCCTCCATTTTCTAGCCGACAAAGCAGGACAAGATGGTAGGGGGCTTGGAATCTTTGGAGAGGTTACTGATGAACCGTCTGGTTCCCTTTCCTTTAATGTTGCAGGGTTGACCATCAATCCCGATCGCTCCGAGATTCGGATCGATATACGCATACCTGTGCTAGCAGATAAGGAGAAACTGGTGGCACAGCTCACTCAGTGCGCCAAAGACTACCAACTTGACTACCAAGAATTTGACTATCTAGCCCCCCTCTATGTCGCAAGAGATAGCCAACTTGTTACTACCCTTATGCAAGTCTACCAAGAAAAAACCGGAGATAAAACTCCTCCTCTCTCATCAGGTGGTGCTACCTTTGCCCGCACCATGCCAAACTGTGTAGCCTTTGGCGCTCTTTTCCCAGGAGCACAACAAACTGAACATCAGGCAAATGAAGCAGCTGTCCTAGACGACCTTTATCGTGCTATGGACATCTACGCAGAGGCGGTTTACCGTCTCGCAACCTAACCAGATAAAGGTTTCTACCAAAAAAATCCCGCAGATTTGCGGGATTTTTTCTTACATCAATGCGCCAACATTTCTTGGGCGATTTCTTGACCAGATAGGTTATCTGGATAGTAGGTTGGCCAGTTATCCATCTCTTCAAAGAGGGCTTCTTGGCTGGTGCCTCCAAAGAAGATATGGAAATGTTCTGCCTTAACTGGAGCGATATTGTGGTCACTAAACTGAACATACTTGAACTGTCCAGCGTCCGCATCTGTCGCTTCAAAGAGGAAGCGCACGCCACGATTGCCTTTCTTATAAGTCAAGATTTTCTTGCCGACATACTTGTAGGTGAATTTCTTGCTTTGGCCACCTTGAACAAATTCCATAGTGTTATCAGTAATGTTGATCTTGGTCACATCTGTCTGATAGCCTTTTCTATAGTAGGCCTTGTACTCTTCCTTGGTCATCTTGCCAGTCAACTTAGCCTTGTAATCAAAGACTTGATCAAAAGTTCCGTCCTCAAGGAAAGGATAGACAGACTGCCAGTTGCCAGCATAGTCACTCAAGGTGCGGTCCTTGACATCAGCATCCTCAAAGTAACCATTGTGAACTGTCTTGGTATTTTCTTCCTTCTCTGGCTCAATTTCTGATCCTTCTTGGTCTGTTGTCTGCTTCAAAGCCTTGAGGTTTTTCTCCATCACGGAGATATAGTCCTCACCAGCCTTGGTTGCTTCTTCTGTCAGACTTTCTAGCGGATTGAGCACATCTAGTTTGACGCCCGTTTCTTTTGAGAGGGTATTGGCGAGGGCTTGTGAGGCA
Organism: Streptococcus sp. WB01_FAA12; assembly: GCF_012843315.1. Lineage (GTDB taxonomy): Bacteria > Bacillota > Bacilli > Lactobacillales > Streptococcaceae > Streptococcus. Next base: position 79,869 of record NZ_JABAEX010000005.1, on the reverse strand, counting down.
TTTTCCTCAAAGTAGATATAAGAAATCTTGTTTTTCTTGATATACTCTGTCAATTCTGCCAAACGTGCTGCTGATGGCTCTGCATCTGGTGAGAGACCTGAGATGGATACTTGCTTGAGACCGTAGTCCAAGGCAAGGTAGTTAAAAGCAGCATGCTGGGTTACAAAGCTCTTTTGCTTCGCTTGAGACAAGCCATCTGTGTAGGTCTTGTCCAAGGCTTTTAGTTTCTCAATATAGGCAGCTGCGTTCTTCTCAAAAGTCTCTTTTTTATCAGGATAATCTGCTGACAAGCTGTCACGGATATGCTCTACCAGTTTGATGGCGCGTGCTGGTGAAAGCCAAACGTGAGGATCGTAGTCGTGATGGTGACCTTCACCACCGTGATCATGGCCTTCCTCTTCTTCCTCACCACCTGGCAAGAGCAGCATATCACCTGTCGCCTTGATGGTTTTCACTTTTTTCTTATCCAAAGTATCTAGCAATTTAGGAACCCATGTTTCCATATTTTCATTTTCATAGACAAAAGTATCTGCATCTTGGATTTTAGCAACTGCCTTGGCAGACGGTTCGTATTCGTGAGGTTCTGTACCAGCACCGATTAGAAGTTCTACATTGGCAGTATCTCCTGCGACTTGCTTGGTAAATTCGTAGACAGGGTAAAAGGTTGTCACGATATTTAGCTTCCCATCTGCCTGTTTTTGATTGGAACAAGCCACTAAAAACAGGACGCATAGACTAGCTAGTAGTAAGCTAATTTTTTTCATTTCATTCTCCTATTTGATAAAACGTTTCAATAGACTGACTAACAAAAAGACAGCTACAAAGATAATAGTGATACTAGCGCTGGCAGGGGTTTCCGCATAGTAGGAAATATAGAGTCCTGCCACCATTCCCAAAAAGCCAATCGCACTAGCCAGTAACATAACAGATTTAAAGTTTTTCCCCAAACGAAGGGCAATACTAGCTGGCAAGACCATAATGGTTGACACCAAAAGGGCTCCTGCTGCTGGAATCATGAGGGCAATCGCCACCCCTGTCACCATGTTAAAGAGGATGGACATAGTGCGGACAGGTAACCCATCTACAAAAGCCGTATCCTCATCAAAGGTCAGGATGTACATAGGACGTAAGAACAAGAATGTCAAGAGCAAAACGACTGCAGCAATGACAAAGAGGGCAATGACCTGCTCCTCACTAATGGTCACAATGGAACCAAAGAGGTATTGATCCAGACTCATGGAACTCGAACTTTTCCCCTTACTCATCACGATAAGGGAGACTGCAAGCCCTGTCGACATGAGGATGGCAGTCCCGATTTCCATAAAGTTCTTGTAAACCGTACGGAGATACTCCAGAAAAACCGCTGCAATCAAGACAATGACAATGGTCGAAATGGTTGGCGAAATCCCCAAAACCAGACCAAAGGCTACACCAGACAAAGAAACGTGACTAAGAGTATCACTCATCAAACTCTGACGACGTAAGATAAGGAAGGTCCCAAGAACTGGAGAAAAGAGACTCATGGCAATGACAGCCAAGAAGGCCCGCTGCATGAAGTCATATGATAACAAACTAAGCATGGTCCACCTCCTGGTCACTCTCGTGAACGTTAAAACAACGCCATGGCGAGTCTTGGTTACGCACTAGATGGATATTTCGATCCGCGTAATCCTTGACCTCCTCAGGGTCATGGGTAATCATCAAAACGGCCTTGCCATGATGGTGGGCACTGTGGTGCATGAGTTCGTAAAATTCATTTTTGCTCCCCGCATCCATCCCTGTCGTCGGCTCATCCAAGACAAAGATATCTGGGTCAGAAGCAAACATCCGTGCAATAACCGCCCGTTGCTTTTGCCCTCCCGAGAGGGAGCCAATTCGTTTATCACGGTGTTCCCACATACCAACTGAGTCTAGACTGGCCTTGATATGCTCTTCATCGTGAGCGTTCAAGCGACGGAACCAACCCTTTCGAGGGTAGCGACCTGACTTGACAAATTCATAAACCGTACTTGGAAAGCCAGCATTAAAACTGGCTATTTGCTGGGGAAGATAAGCTATCCTAAGCTTTTTCCCATGAGTATTTGTCTTTGAGATGGTTACCTTGCCAAATCTTGGTTGCAAGATGCCTAGACTCGCCTTGATAAGCGTTGTCTTGGCAGCCCCATTTTCACCAGTCAGGGTGACAAACTCCCCACTATCAACACTGTAGTTGATATGTTCGAGGACAGGTTCCTTGTCATAATAGAAAGACAAGTCCTCTACTGTAATATACCGCATTATTTGATTTCTCCTACTAAAGCAGTTAAAAACCGCTGGATGACTTCTTGTTCATTTGGAGTAAACTGATTTGCTACTTGTTCATAGGCTGAGAGCGTGTGTTCATGATGATGGTGGTGTTCTGCCGCTACTGGTCGAGCTAGCTCTGTCAGTTGATAAAAGATCACACGCGCATCCTTTGGATCTCTCGATGTCTCTAACATACCCTCTTTGACTAAAGACTTGATAGCCTTGGTCACTGCCGCCTGACTGACATTGAGGCGACGGGCCAACTCCGAGTTGGTTAAGGATTCTTCTGACAAGAGCATGAGGATGTGTTCCTGAGTATTGGTCAAGGCTACGTCACTTGTGCAATGCCCAATCAGAATTTCATGCTGGTTCTCAGATCTCAAGATCACCTCGTTTAAAAAGTTATCGATTTCCTGTGCAAGCTGTCTCATATGTTACTCCTTCCCTGGCTATCTTTTCCATAAAAAACTTAGATAGCCACCGATTCTTTACTGGTTAATTATATCATAAACCAAAAAAGAGTCAAGGGGAAAAGGCGTAAAAACGTTTCCCTAGACTCTTCTAGATGTGAAATTTAACCTATTTTTGCTTTGGTTTTCGACTCGATAAGATACCTGCCAAACCAGCTACCATTCCCATCAAGAGCAAGAAGATGGACTGTTCACTTCCTGTATTTGGGAGAGCTTTTTCTGAGACAACTGCCTTCTTGCTAAATTGACCTGCCACCTCATAAGTAAGTGGCACATTCGTAGTCGCATCGCTAACAGCCGCATTCGTTTGAGGCGTTTCTACTGGCAGACTAAAGGTTGTAGAATCCACAGAAATCGTCCGTGAGTTTGGATTGATCTTTTCATACTGGGTCAAATCAGCTGTTTTCAGATACTCTTCAAAGGCTGCATCCATAGATGGGCCTTCTTCACGCGCGCCACCTAACATCGTGTAGCCATCGCCACCCGCAGCTAGGAAATCATTGGTTGCAAGATAGTAGGTTTTTGCGAGGTCTAGAAGATCATAACGATCAGTCGTGCGGTTTTTGACCTGGATGGCCAAGACACGTTTACCTGATGGTAGGCTGGTATCATAGTAGACCTTCACACCTGAAACTTGCAAGAAGCCACCACTTGGTTCTAGCAATGGTTGTCCGTTCTCATCCAAGACCTTCTTGCCATCCTTATCGACCTGCAAGATAGATCCGAGTGACTTTTCAAACATATCCAAGACTTGTTGCCCAGTCACTTGGATTTGTGAAATGGTATTTCCAAATGGAAGAACCGCAATGACATTTCCTTTCGTAATCGGTTTGCCTTTTGCAATGGTTTCACGCAAGCCACCGCCATTTGTCACAGCGATGTCAGTCGGATGGCTAAATCCTGTCTGACCATACTGATAGAGGGAGTCCGCTACGACGTTTCCGAGGTTGGTTTCACGAACCCGAACATTTTCACGATCTCCATTGAGTTCTACAGGGCTGTTTGAAACGACTTCAACAGCATTTTCAGCATCGTATTTTTGTTTAATGTCTTTGACTAGTTTTTCAACTGTTGGATTGGCTGGTAATTTTTTAGCATCTGCAGCCGCAATCAACGTAGGATTACCCAAAAGCTGACGTGATTTGTAGATAACTTTCCCAACATTATGAAGGTAACTTCCTGTTTGGTTATAGGTAACATTGTCGCCATAAGTTGTGGAAGCTACTGTATGAGAATGCCCATCAATAACTGTCACACGTTTGCCTTTGAGACGAGGATTTTTAGATAGAGCTTCTGCCAAGGTTGAACCACGCCACTCGACTGGAGTTGTGGTATCTACACCCAAGTGAGCGAGCACAACATAGTGTTTGTAGTCCTTACCCTCTGCACGCGCCTTGGCTTGAACTTCTTCGATGACCTTATTGACTTCAGAGATTGGATCTGTAAAAGTTACCCCTTTAATGTTTTTAGGGTGGGTTTTTGTAGCAGTTTCAGGTGTTGTCACACCGATTACAACAAACTCATCACCTTCCACAGTCTTATCTTTATCAACGATTGTAGAAGCTTCAAAAAGACGAGCTCCATTGACATAGGTATTTGAGCTAAGTAATGGGAATTTCAAGATTTCCTTGTATTTCTTAGCTTCGTCCAAACCAAAGTCAAACTCATGATTTCCTACTGCCATGGCATCATACTGCATCTGATTGAGAATTTCAGCACGCGCTTCACCCTTAGTAGAGTTGGAAATCGGTAAACCTTGGAAAGCGTCTCCCGCATCAACAACCAGCGTATTTTGATTTGACTTCGCACGTTCCTGCTCGATGACAGTCGCTAACTTGGCATCTCCAATTACTCCCTTTTCCTCTACAATACGACCATGAACATCATTGGTATGTAAGATAACGGTGTCCTTTTCTTCGCTTTTAGTAGATTCAACAGGAGCTTCCTTTGCTTCCGCCGATTCAGCACTTGCGGGACTTGCCGCCTCTGTTGTTGGAGCTACAGGAGTTTCTGAAGTTGCAGGATTTGTTAATACTGCTGGACTTTCTGCAGGGGCAGCTGCTTCTTCAGCATAGACCTGTCCAGCTAAAAAAGCTGGGGCCAGTAGGGCTGTCGACAAGACAGGTAATAAGAAACGTTTATTCATTTTAAAATCCTTTTCTTTTCTTTTTCCCTTTATATTATACGATATTTCTGAAAAAAATAAAACTTTTGACCTGTTTTTCTCTTGAATATTCGCCATTTAAACAAAAAACCTGAACCAAAAAGTTCAAGTTTTTTTATCAATTTATTGAAAATCTTTGATATTTCCATCATAGATCGCCCAGTCCTTACTAAAGAAACGGTCATTCATCTTGTAGTCTGGAGCTGGTTTCGGATCCGTCAAGAAAGGATTGACAACCTTATCAAAAGCCAACCAGCCCAACCAACCTAAGTGGATGGTATCCTTGATAAAGTAAGGTTCTCCTCCGTTTTTTGAAAAGTCAGCAATGTTGGTAAAGCCTTGACTTTCTAACTGGTAACGAATTTTCTCCACTGCATGTTGATACATTTCTTCACTGAGTTCTGTGTATTCCATCCATTTTTTGTTGACAGGCTGGATAACAAAGAGCACATTGACTTTTGATTTGGCAAATTGATTGAGAACCAGCTGCAAATCATTGTATTCAGACGACTTTAGGAAGTTATAATTTTTTTGATACCCTTCCCATTTTTTTAAGTCTTTTTTGACCTCGTACGTGTAGAAATGATTCTCCATCCCCATATCGTTATTGGTCGTATTTGCCTCTGCATCCTTACGGGCAATTTCTTCTAAAGCATCATAGGAAAACTGATCAGGAAGATCTTTTAAATAGTTTTCTACATGTTCTTTGTACTTGAGTTTCCCCCGAATGGAAAATTGACCAAAAAGAGAGGACTGCTTTTCATTGAATCGTGCAAAGAGGTTGATGATAAGTCGATCAGCATCTGACAATTCCTCTCCTTTTGAAAGCTTTTGAAGGATGCCTTTCAATGCCACACTCGGGTTCTGCTTCAACAAACGCGTCGCAGCATGCTTAGCCGAGATGTCCCCAGATTGATTTTCTAAAAAAGCTGTCAACTGGTCGCTATTAAAGAATCTCTGAAACGCTGCTGGCTCGTAATCCGTCTCTGTAAACCACTGAGGAGAGATGACAAACACCGCCTGCTTTTCCTCGATTTCTGGCAGAATCTGCTGCAAACCGAAATATTGATTAAGCGAGGCCGCTCCTGCCTGACCCATAAAGTAAGGGCGATAGGGACGATTGTATTTTTCTGCTAAAACAGCTGGATGGACACTATCAAATCGAATCCATTCACTTGACCCTAGAAAAGGGACAAAACGCATATTGGGATCCGTTAGCGCCCTCACTTTTTGACTTCTCTCTTTAAAACTTTCCCTACTGATGGAAGCTGCAGAGTACTTCTCCTCCATCAAATTGTGGCTTTGTTTACTAGGAAAGAAATAGATGAGCAAAAGAACCAAAAAAGCTGCAGCAAATATGGGTCCGAAGATCAGCCACAAGCGTTTAAGCATTCTTTAACTCCGTAATACCTTCCACGATTTTATTAGCTGTATTCCAGTCATCACGACCAAACTCCGTCACTGGAACACGAATGTCAAAACGATTTTCAATCTCAACAATCAATTCAACCGTCCCCATACTATCCAAGACACCGGCATCAAAAAGATCTTCATCCATCATGTCAGAAACATCTTCCATAAACAACTCATCAATAATTTCAATAACTTCTGATTTGATATCCATTTTTTATATCCTTTTATTTTTTAAACCACAAATCATTCAAAAATCCAGAAAAGATTAAGAATGAGAACATAACGACATGGAAGGTGATAACCATGCCAAGCAACTGAATCCAGCGATTTTCAGGTAAGGAACCCTTCCCAGCTTTTTTCCGTTCTTTATTGAGCGCTTTTTTCTTACGAACCCAAGCATCATTGATGACCAGCCCAATCCCATGAAAAAGTCCATAGGCGATGTAGTACCAGGTCACACCATGCCAAAATCCCATAATCAGCATATTGAGAACATAGGCTACACTTGAGGTCACATTGCGATTTTTAAAGACCTTCTTTCTGGTCAACACCATGACCATCCGCATAAAGACAAAGTCACGAAACCAGAAAGACAGACTCATGTGCCAGCGATTCCAAAACTCTTTTAAATCCCTTGATAAAAAGGGCTTGTTAAAGTTGATAGGACTATGAATCCCCATCAAGTTTGAAATTGCTAAAGCAAACATAGAATAGCCCGCAAAGTCAAAGAAGAGCTCCAGACCAAAGGTGTACATGACCGCTAAAGCATAATGATTAAAGAAACCGCCTGTCTGCAAGGCCAAATTTTTCAGCGGAGGCAATAATGTCTCTCCTAAAATATGCGCCAAGATAAACTTGTAGAGGAAGCCAAGCATGATATACTTGACAGCCTCTTCTAGCATATCCATCAGCTCATCCCTCTCAGGAATGGTCTCATAATTTTCATCGAAGCGTTTAAAACGATCAATGGGACCACTTGAGAAAGTCGGCATAAAGAGAAGAAAACGTAAGAATTGCCAGATTGTTAAATCCTTGATGACACCATCTCTCAACTCAACGATAACCCCAACTGCACGAAAGGTCAAGTAAGAAATCCCTAAAAAGCCAAACAAAGATTGAGGGCCATGAATAGCAGGAGATACTTTCACAAAGACGATTGGCAATAGAGATAAAAAGCTAACCAGGTAAAATATCCATTTACTATCCCGTCGTTTCCTGTACCTTTTGTAGAAAAATACAAGCAGTACTTGCCAGATAACATAAAGGATAAGAGCGCTTATTTGATTCGTCTTTCCACCGACCAACATGGTGACGATAAAGAAGAGACTAACCAGCACCTTGTACAAGGCAAAACGTTTCTTAAAAAAGAGCCCGATAAATATCGGTAGGGTCGCAGCAATCACATACAAAAAATAATAAAGATTGCCATAAGGTTCCAAATGAGGTAGCTGTTTATAAAGCTCCATCATCTATTGTTTACCTCATTAATCAAGCCCTTGATATCAATTTTACCATTAGGCGTCAGTGGTAAACTATCTCGATAAAGGAATTTCGATGGCATCATATAAGACATCATGATATCTGCTAGGTCTTCCTTGATAGCCTTGGTAATATCGATATCACGCTCAAACTGCTCACGAACACCGTCCTTCAAAATAACGTAGGCCAGTAGATTTTGTACCTTGTGATCCTTGTTATAGCGTGGAACAGCAACAGCCGACTCGATATAGCGAGATTTGTTGAGGTTTTGAGAAACATCTTCAAGCTCAATACGATAACCGTTAAACTTAATCTGGAAATCCATTCGTCCACCATAGAGAAGCAAGCCCTCATCTGTCATAGTTCCTACATCCCCTGTGTGGTAGGCCGGAAGACCTTCGAACTCAAAGAAAGCTTCTGCCGTTTTTTCAGGGTTATTCATATAGCCTTTTGAAACAGCTGGCCCAGAAACGATGATTTCTCCCTGTTCACCATTCGGCAGTTTTTTGCCTTCCTCGTCAATGATAAAGGTTGGAGAATCAGCCTTGGTATAGCCGATTGGTAGACGTTTGAGAGTCGTCAACATCTCGTCTGTTACGGCAACAGCTGATAGGGCTACTGTCGCTTCCGTTGGACCGTAGGCATTGATAATGCGGGCATTTGGGAATCGCTCGCGTAGTTTTTGAGCTGTTTTAACCGTCAATTCTTCACCATCAAAGTAGAAATGCGTGATTCCAGGCATTTTCTCACTATTAAAATCTTCTGACAACATGGCCATATCGGCAAAGGAAGGCGTTGAGGTCCAGATAGCAATCGGGAGTGAAAAGATCGTCGCAAAGAGTTTTTTGAAATCCTGAGTAATGGCTGAAGGAAGAGCGAAAAGCGTGCCACCAAGTGCCAAAGTCGGTGCCCAGTACATGACAGATAGGTCAAAAGAATAAGGGGGCTGAGCCAGCATTTGTGGACGACTTGGCGTCGCAAATTCCTTATCTGTAATCATCCAGTTGGTAAAGCTGAGGAGATTATCGTGGGAAATCTGCACTCCCTTTGGCTTACCAGTCGTACCAGAAGTAAAGATGATGTAGTAGTTGTCATCCCCCTTGACTGGATGGGTCATCTCGTAGCTGGAAGCTTGAGCAAAAGCTTCATGGACTTGCTTTAAATTCAGCATCGGTGTGCTAGTTTGCTCTAATGGAAAATCTGAGATAGCAATAATCAAGCTTGGCTCTGCAACTTCTACGATAGCAGAAATTCGTTCCAAGGCCGAATGGCTGTCAATTGGAATATAGGCATGCCCCGACTTAGTCAGCGCTACAAAGGTAGCCAACATCTCATACTCCTGACCACCAAAAACGACGACTGGAGATTTCTCAGGCAAGCCAAGTTGATCAATAGCTGCAGCTAAACTATCTGAATCAGCCTTCAGATCACCATAAGTATGCTCTTGACCTAAAACATTGTAGACAGGATATGTTGGCTGTGTTTGAGCAAAGTACTCAATTGTTTCAATCATATCTTTTATCGGTTTATTAGACACGGTTCCTCTTCTCCTTTAAACTAGAACTCATTATAAATAAAGGTGCCTTGGCTCTGACCAAGGTAACTAAAAAAATAAAGCAAACCAAGTAAGATTACAAAATATAGGACGGTCTGTCCCAAAAACATATACAATTTTCTGTGTTTTCCCATAGTTAGTGTGTTCAATTTTCTATGATTTTTCAAAAAAGCTATGCAACTATGCATTTACTATCTTATCTTCCTAACATTTTACCACTTTATCAACCTTTTTTTCAACTGTTTACCATAACTTAAAAGTTCGTTTTAGGTTATTTTAAGATAAATTAAAATGTTAACAGTAAACGTAAACAAAAATTTCCATTTCTATAAATCTCCTATACCAGTCATCAGAAATTAAACAGTTTAAAAAATGACAACAAACACACGGCTCCCCCTTTGGGCATTTTTATGCTAAAATAGTAGCTATGGATAAAATTATTAAAACTATATCAGAAAGCGGAGCCTTTCGTGCTTTTGTCCTTGATAGCACTGAAACCGTCCGCACTGCTCAAGAAAAACATCAAACTCAAGCCAGTTCAACTGTTGCACTTGGTCGCACCCTTATCGCTAGCCAGATTCTCGCAGCCAATGAAAAAGGAAATACCAAACTAACAGTTAAAGTTCTGGGAACGAGCTCTCTCGGGGCCATCATCACAGTCGCAGATACCAAGGGCAATGTTAAAGGCTACGTTCAAAATCCAGGTGTTGACATCAAAAAGACCGCAACAGGTGAAGTCCTAGTCGGACCTTTTGTTGGAAACGGTCAATTTCTCGTTATCACAGACTATGGTACTGGAAATCCCTACAACTCCATGACTCCTCTCATCTCTGGGGAAATCGGTGAAGACTTGGCATACTACCTGACAGAAAGCCAACAAACCCCTTCAGCAGTCGGCCTCAATGTTCTTTTGGATAAAGACGACAAGGTCGAGGTTGCCGGTGGTTTTCTTCTCCAAGTATTGCCAGGAGCCAAGGAAGAAGAGATTGCTCGCTTTGAGAAACGCATCCAAGAAATGCCAGCCATCTCAACCCTTCTAGAAAGCGACGACCATATCGAAGCCCTTCTCAAGGCTATCTACGGCGACGAATCCTACAAACGCCTTTCCGAAGAAGAAATCCGTTTCCAATGCGACTGCAGCAAAGAACGCTTTATGGATGCTCTTGCCAGCCTTCCAAGCTCAGACTTAGAGGAAATGAAAGAGGAAGACCACGGGGCAGAAATCACTTGTCAATTCTGCCAAACAACTTATAATTTTGATGAAAACGACCTGGAGGAACTCATTCGTGACAAATCTTAATACACCTTTTATGATTGGCAATGTTGAGATTCCCAATCGTACTGTTTTAGCGCCCATGGCTGGTGTCACCAACTCAGCCTTTCGTACCATCGCAAAAGAGCTTGGAGCTGGACTCGTTGTGATGGAAATGGTCTCTGACAAGGGAATCCAATACAACAACGAAAAAACCTTGCATATGCTTCACATCGATGAAGGCGAAAATCCCGTTTCTATCCAACTCTTTGGTAGTGATGAAGACAGCCTCGCACGCGCAGCAGAATTCATCCAAGAAAATACCAAGACTGATATCGTCGATATCAACATGGGCTGCCCAGTTAACAAAATCGTGAAGAACGAAGCTGGTGCTATGTGGCTCAAGGATCCAGACAAGATCTACTCTATCATCAACAAGGTCCAATCTGTCCTTGATATCCCCCTCACTGTCAAAATGCGTACAGGATGGTCTGATCCATCCCTAGCCGTGGAGAATGCCCTCGCAGCTGAGGCTGCAGGTGTCTCTGCCCTCGCTATGCATGGCCGTACTCGCGAACAAATGTACACAGGCCACGCAGACCTTGAGACTCTTCACAAGGTCGCTCAAGCTCTGACCAAGATTCCATTTATCGCCAATGGTGATATCCGTACGGTACAAGAAGCCAAACAGCGTATCGAAGAAGTCGGAGCTGACGCTGTTATGATTGGTCGCGCAGCAATGGGAAATCCTTACCTCTTTAATCAAATCAATCACTACTTTGAAACTGGAGAAATTCTCCCTGATTTGACTTTTGAGGACAAGATGAAAATCGCCTACGAACATTTGAAACGCTTGATTAACCTCAAAGGTGAAAACGTAGCCGTTCGTGAATTCCGCGGCCTCGCTCCTCACTATCTCCGGGGAACATCTGGCGCTGCCAAACTTCGTGGAGCCATTTCCCAAGCCAGCACTCTGGCAGAGATTGAAGCCCTCTTACAATTAGACAAAGCATAGTCTCACATCTACAACTCACAAAAACGGCAAAGCTCAAAAATGAGTCTTGCCGTTTTTATATATTTTCATCTTGTAAATCTAATTGCTTCACTCTAGCTATATAATAGGACATAATCAAAAACAAATTAAGGCTGACAATCCATATAGACCATTCATGAAGAAAATGCATCAATACAGCCAAGCTGATTGCGCCCACTACGAAACTTCCCACAACAATCCCATAATTTAAGGCCTGACGACGGTATTCTTGGATATTTCCTTCTCTTCTAGCAATGCGATACAAAGCGGTCAGCATCTTTCGGTAATTTCCAGACGTCATAAAAATGACATAGGGATGATCTTCAATCAAACTGCCCGTAAATGTTAGCATCATCATTCCTGTTCCAAAAGCGATGAAAGGAACTTCTAATAGAGGAAATCGTGAAAAGAAAGGTAGAATAAGAGTTCCAATAAATAAAGGGAGCAGCATCTTAACCCGCCAGTAGGCCGTTTTGCGGTATTCTTTCATGTGCAATGCAAACAGAAATCCTAGAGAAAAGAAAATAATGGAGCAGAATCGTAGCATCGTATTGATAACATTTGAGTCATGCCAATCAGATATCAATAGGAGAATATTCCCTGTCTGTGTCGCTACCAAACTATGGTATTGAATATGGCAAAACACATCCAAAGAACCACCTACAAATCCAAGAAATACTCCCATCAATCGTGTGTTTTGAGGTAAGATTAATTTATCCGCCATGTATTATCACTCGTTTTCCTTTGATTTTTTTATTATACCACTTTCTCTTGGAGAAACTAAGTGAAAAACAGTTGACTCACTCTTTTACAGAACGATTTCTAGTAAGAGTTAAAACACCAAATTTTATTATTGAATCAAGGCAACACTCGAAACTTTACCATCCGCACCTGTTGTAATTTGGATGATTTTTCCTCCACCGATTTTGGCATTATACTTGCCATCATCAAGAGTGTAAGAGTAGCCTCTGATAGAATAGTTTTCTTTCTTTCCATCTGCAGTTTCTACTGTAAATTGGCCCCCTGATGAAACCGTAATAGTTTCGCCATTTGCTCCCTTCCAGTTGCCTGCAGCTGCTGAGAAATCACCATCGACCATGGTTAAAACACCCTTGTAGCGTTTGTTGTGTTCTGCTTGCTTGTCTTGAAGTTGGCGGTCAGTTGTTGGATCATAGCCTGACTGGTTAGACTGGGCTTGAGAGCCTTGCTGAGTTGAAGGTGCCTGAGATGGAGCTTGCTGACTAGGGGCTGCTTGTTCTTGTCTTGATTCAGGCGCTGGTTTCGCTTGTGACTGATCCGCCGCTGTAGAAGACTGACCAGAAGATGCCTGGGCCTTTTCAGATGAAGCTGAGCTTGAAGATTTTTGAGTCTTGCTTTCTTTGCTAGAAGAAGCTGCTTTAGAGCTTGATGATTGACTTGTCTTTGCAGAGCTACTAGTTTGAGTGGTTTCGTTTTTATTTCCACAAGCTCCTAGTAGCAAGGTAGAAGCCAATACAGTCGCTGCCATCAATTTGATATAGGTTTTCTTTTTCATTTTTCTACTCCTTTGTAACGATTTTGTAATGTTAAGAAATCTTTTTGTAATATAATTGTAACATTAGACCTTAAATCTGTCAACTATTTAGAGAAACTATTTTAAAAATTGTCCCTTCTACTATTTCTATTCGTAATCGAAACTAAAAAATAGAAAATTTTTTAGATAAAAGTCCTATTTTTTACATCGCCTTTGTGTAATCACTTGTATCTTTTTAGATAAAGAGCTTCAATACTATTGAAATAGGATAAAAACATCTAATAATAGCAAATAAAGAGGTCGGGAACTTTGTCCCGACCTCACTTTTATTTCAATCGATAGGTTTTTCTTGGTTTCTTTTTGGGTACTCGTTTGAGTCCAACTTCTTCTACATATTCGCCGTATTTTACGAGAAAGTTATTGCTGACGATGGGCCGACCAGGATTGATGAGATTGACCAGTTCAGTCCCTTCGTAGACGGTGAACTCCTCCTCCAACAGATAAAGGAAGGTCGGGTTCCAGTCGAGACGGCCTTGGATTCGTTTGATGGATTCTTGGATAATGGCATAATGGTCAAAAGCGAAGGCTTGCTCCTCCAGCTCGACTCCCTCAAGGTAGCATTTTCCTGTCTGAAAATCGACATCTACGAAAACAACATCCTTGGCATCGTCTCCTGCTTGAACAAGTTCTAATGCACGACTAGGCAAATAAACCAAGTGGGCAATGGTCACCGTCCAGCCACGTGGATCACGACCGGGAGTTGATACGGTCATCAATTGCTCAATTTTTTCTAAAGGAAGATCGAGATTGACTTCTTCTCTCACCTCACGCTGACAGGCATGCGCAGCATCTTCTCCCTTATCCATAAACCCTCCAACTAAGGCCAAACAGTTTTGATAAGGGTGAGCCTTGCGGCGAATTAATAAGAGCTTGATCTTTCCTTCGACAAAGCAGTAGGCTACCATATCTACTGTCACACTTGGTTTTTCATATTGAGGGAGTTCCTGCTTGTAGTACCAATCCAAAAACTCCTCCTGACTGGCATGAATTTCATAATATTCTTTTTCCGTCATCCCTCCTGGAATCTTCGTGTCTGCCATCTTATGCCTCCTTTCGAACTGCCTTGGTCCATTGGTACCATCCCACTAGACTATTAAGTGTGTATACCCAGTACATACCTTGGATGTGGATATTTTCACCCCACCAGAGGTAGATACTAAAGAGATTGGTTGCAATCCAGAAAATCCATTGCTCACGATAGAGACGGGTCATCAAGAGCTGACCAACACCATTGGTCGCATCGGTAACACTATCACGGAAAGGGCGAGCACTATGGATACTTTGGTAAGCCAAGCCCATACCAATCCAGATGATGGCAGTCAAGACCAAGTACTTGAGCCAGTCAAGTACAGATAATTTCTTAGCTTCAAAGTGGGATTCTTCTGGTTTTCCTTGATCATTAATACGATTGGACAACCAAGCATAGAGACCAATCGGCTGCATAACAAAGAAGTAAACGGTCGTCAAGACTTCGCCATAAAAAGTCGCATTCATAGCTAAAATCAAATAGATGGCCGAGTTAATGGCTCCAAAGAGATAATTGCTAGCCCGTCCTTCTGCTACCAAGATAACACAGACAATCCCAGTCCAAGATGCAAACAAGCTCAGCCAGTCATGGCTTTCTGTATTTTGCGTGAATTCCAAGATCAAGGGAACACTTGACAAGGCGATGAGATACAACCACTGGAAAAGACTACGGCCGACAAAGAGATCTTTCCAGAGCAGGTGCATGATTCCTGCAAAACCAATCTTGCGGGCTTCTGCATGGACATTTTTAAAGTTCTCGATAAATTGTGTGATTTTTTTAGTTACTGTTTTCATCATTTTCTCCTAATCTGCTTGGTAAATGGCATCGATAGCTACTTTGGCTCCTTCATAATTGCCTAGATAATCCTCCGCTAGATAAACTAGTGGAATGGTGGTTAAATAGCGCTCTCTCATCTGGTCCAGATGCTGGGAAAAACTGTGACGAATATGGTCTTCCGCCATGGCCATATCTCTAAACCCGTCATTGACATAGGAGCCGACAGGTTGCACAAAGAGAATCAAGTCCCATTTTTCCTTAGCCAAGATCGAAACAAAGAGATTGTCAAAGGTTTCTCCTGATAAGTCCTCTTGAGCCTCAGCCTCCATGTAATAATCATAGTAGCCCTTGGTTACTAAGGAGTTTGTGTCAGCTATCACTAGACCTCGATTGGCATTGCTATCGATTAACTTAGAGGTCTGGTCATACTGCCCCAACAGGAGATAATAGTAATCTTTTGGAGTCAATTCATCGTCGCGGACATTGTTTTTGATCTGGTACTCACGCGCGTATTCTAGACTAACGGGCGCATCGTAATACCTTGCCAAATCCTTGGCTAGAGTGGTCTTCCCATTGCTGGCACTTCCCATAATCAACACTTTCTTAGTAAACTGACGACGGAAGGGCTGAGCAATATATTTCCAATATTTGCTTGGATTTTCTCGAATCATAGTCGCTGAGATTCCAAACTTTCTTTCTTGCAAAACGGTCTCAAAACCACGATTTGATAATTCTTGCTGGTAGTCACGTTCCCCCACAAAAAAGATCAGTTCTTGCTGGGCTTCATCGTAGGAAATCTCTGCTAACATCTGATCCAACCACTCCTGCCAGCCCATAGGGTAACGAGGAAGCTTGGTCTCATCTAACTTGCAGACAGAGGTCAACTCGTCATCACGAAAAGCCTCTCTGATATAGCGAAATCGTTTTTGAAGCGTTAAGCCTACCTGCTCACCTCGGTCTCCCTCATAGCCTGAAACGACTACCCAGACCTGGTCACACTGACGCTTCGCTCGCTGGATCAGATCGATATGCCCCTGATGTAGAGGGGCAAAGGTCCCAAACACTACTGCTGTTTTCTTTTTCATATACGCTAACCTTTTTATAAATTTCTATATTTTTGGTTTTCTATGTTTTTATTATATACTATATTTTTATTTTGTCAATAGTTTTTTATCATTTTATATAAAAAGGTTCCAAAAAAAGAATCAGGACTTCTCCTGATTCTCATTTTTTAAGCAATATCAAATTTCAATTGTCCAGCTTTGACACCGATTTTGAGAGTTTTGCCTGCTACCAGTTCTCCCTTTAGAAGGAGTTCTGCTAGCTTGTCTTCCACCTCTGTTTGTAGTGTTCTGCGAAGTGGACGGGCTCCCATTTCTGGATTGTAACCGTGACTAGCTAGTAACTTCAGTGCGGAAGCTTGCAGTTTCAGGTCAATGCCCTTCTCTGCTAAGCTAGCAATCAATGGTTTAACCATGATTTTGACAATTTCCTGCATGTGTTCGCTATCCAAGCTATGGAAGACCACCTTTTCATCAATACGGTTGATAAACTCTGGTCGATAAGCTTTTTTCAACTCTTCAAAGATCCGTTTTTCCATATTTTCCTGGTCGAAACGAATGTCTTTCGCGCCAAAGCCAACAGTCTTATCATCACGAAGGGCTGTCGCACCAAGGTTTGAAGTCATGATGATAATGGTATTTGAAAAGTCCACCTTGCGCCCCTTGCTGTCTGTTAGAACTCCATCATCCAAGACCTGCAAGAGGACATTAAAGATGTCTGGGTGGGCCTTCTCGACCTCGTCAAAGAGGAGAACAGAGTATGGTTTGTTGCGAACCTTCTCGGTTAACTCCCCACCTTCTTCGTAGCCCACATAGCCTGGAGGGGCACCGTTGAGACGGCTGGCTGCGAATTTCTCCATATACTCACTCATATCAAAGCGGATAAGAGCTGATTCGTCATCAAAGAGAACTTCTGCCAAAGCCTTGGCCAATTCGGTCTTTCCGACACCCGTTGGTCCTAGGAACATAAAGGAGCCAATCGGACGTTTGTGACTGCGAATACCTGACTGGTTACGGCGAATGGCACGGCTAATACTTGAAACAGCTTGATCTTGTCCGATGACGCGTTTATGCAGTTCTGCTTCCAAATTCAGGTACTTCTTAGCATCCGTTTGCGTCAGTTTTTGGACTGGGATACCTGACAAGCGACTCAAGGTGGTTAAAATATCAGATTCTGTCACCAAGTCTTTATAGACAGGCACTTCTTGTTCTTTTGCGATTAGCTGGGCTGCTTGTTTCCACTTGCCATCCATCAAGGCCTTGTCAGCTGGACTCAAGTCCGATTCGTCCATTCTCACATGCTTGGATTTGTTTTGCACTGTTGCTGCCGCCTCATCCAAGAGATCGATAGCAGAGTCTGGCAAGTGACGACTAGTCAAGTAACGATGCGCCATCTTAACAGCTGTTTCGACAGCTTCATCTGTGATTTGCACACGGTGGTGTTTCTCATAGGTAGCCTTCAAACCTTGTAAAATGGTCATGCTGTCAGCTAAACTTGGCTCTTCAATGGTCACTTTGGCAAAACGACGAGAAAGGGCAGCATCTTTTTCGATGTGTTTTTGGTATTCTTCCTGAGTGGTTGCTCCAACCGTTCTCAAAGTTCCACGCGCCAAGGCTGGCTTCAAGATATTGGCCGCATCTAGAGTCGAGTCAATACCGCTACCAGAACCCATGATGGTGTGGAGTTCATCGATAAAGAGGATTACTTTGCCATCTTCCTCGATATCCTTGATGATATTGTTCATGCGCTCTTCAAAATCTCCACGGAAACGTGTCCCCGCAACAACATTCATCAAATCAAGCTCCAAAACGCGCATTTTAGCCATTTCCGCAGGTACATCTCCACTAGCAATACGCTGGGCAAGTCCAAGAGCCAGAGCTGTTTTCCCAACACCAGCATCTCCAACCAAGACAGGATTGTTCTTGGTCTTTCGACTCAAAATCTGAATCATACGTGAGATTTCCTTGTCACGACCGATAACCGGCTCTAACTTACCAGAACGAGCTTGCTCCGTCAAATCATGCGTATAGTCCTCGAGACCGCCACTTGGATTCTGAGGCATGCCCATCATATTGGCCATGGAATTTTGTTTGTCAGTTACTGTGCGATGACGTTGACGCAAAGCCTTAAGGTCTTCACGACTCCATCCTGCACGTTCTTCTAGATTGCGACGAAGAGCAGCAATTCTAACCTGATCTTTCTGGTCTTCATAAGAGAAGCCTGCTCTCTCCAAGATGCGAGTTGCCAAAGCATTGCCGTCATGCAAAATCGCATAGAGGACATGCTCTGTCCCTAGTACCTTTGCGTGGACCACTGAGGCCACATACTCCGCTTCTGCAAAGAGAACCTCCAAACGATGGGAAAAGGGCAATTGCGTAAAGGTTTCGTCTTGGCTATAGTCCGTTTCAGTCAATTCCAAAGCAACCTCTTCTAAACGGTCCATTTCATAAGGATAATCATTTAGAGTCGCCCCTGCCACACTGTAACTGTGATTGGACATGGCAATCAATAAATGCCAAGACTCCAGGTATCGAGCTCCAAAATGGCCCGCAACCATGTAGGCACTTTCGATACATTCATTCAATGCTTTTGAATAGTTCATCTTACTTCTCTTTTCTATCTACCTCTTGTAATAGCTGTCGGAGCATATTGGCACGGACAACTGAGGATTCTTCCCCTAGGACACGATCCGTTGCCACAGATACCAGTAAGGTCATCTCCTGCTTGGTCATCAAGTCCTGCTCCACCAAAAGCTGGAGAATATCTTCATAAATCTCCTGACTAACTCGCTCACCAATCGAGTAAAGCAAATCGCGGAGCATCTCATGATGATTGGAAAACTCAATACGCCCTATGCGAATGTAGCCTCCGCCACCACGCTTGCTCTCAACCAAGTAACCTCTGCTTTCAGTAAAACGTGTCTTGATTACATAGTTGATCTGACTAGGCACAACCTGAAAGGTATCTGCCAACTGGCTCCGCTGCAATTCCACGATACCAGATTGGTCTAAAATCGCCTTGATATAGGCTTCGATATGATCTGATGTATTTTTAAATCTCATAGTAAATCAAACTCCTTCTTTGAACCTTGACTATCTTTGACTATTATACCGAAATTTTTGATTTTTTTAAAGGAAAAGGGAGCAAGTAAAGAATAATCTTCACCAACTCCCTATTTTTCTAAGTATTTAATCCCAATTCCGCTAAGATTTGACGCTTATAGGCAATTTTTTGGACTTCCTTGTCTTCGCTCTGGGACCAATCTAGTTTAACTTCAGAAACAATCTGTCCAGGCCGATTTTTTAGAATATAGATGCGGTCACTGAGGTTGAGGGCTTCCTCGATACTGTGTGTGATGATGAGTGTTGTCAGCTCTAGTTGCTTGTGAATCTCCAGATACCAATCGTGAAGTTCCATCTTGGTCATCTCATCCAAGGCGCTGAAAGCCTCATCCAAGAGAAAGAGCTTGTGCCCGAAAAGGTAGGTGCGGAGTAAGGCCACACGCTGACGCATCCCTCCACTGAGTTCGTGAGGATACTTGTCCCGTACAGCTGTCAACTGGAAGGTCGCAAGGATATCATCCGCTCGGGCAACGGCTTCTGCCTTATCCACCTTTTGAATCAAGAGGGGCAGGATGATATTGCCAAGCACCGTCTTGTGCTCCAAGAGTAAATCCTTTTGCAACATATAACTCACGCGCCCCTTGGGATTCTCCTCGCCATCAAGAACAATTCTTCCCGACTGGACTTCTAAAATTCCTGCGATTAGATTAAAGAGGGTAGTCTTGCCTACACCACTGGGACCTAGGATAGAAACCACTTCACCCGAAGTCACCTGCAGGTTAATATCCTCCAAAATCTTCTCCTCACCATAGGCATAACTTACATGTTCTAGTCTAATTTCTGTCATTATTTTACAAATTCGTTAGTGAATCCTTTGTCAGTCAAGTCTTCTTTGAGGATACCATTTTCTTTATCCCATTTGTAGAAGGCATTCCAGCGAGTGGCGTCAAACTGTCCCCATTTTTCCTTATCGCTGGCGTATTCTTTTGACAAGTATTTTTGAGATTCGACGACAAAGTCACGTTTTTCCTTAAGTTCAGGTGCATTTTTGATAAGGATATCGGCTGCTTCCTCTGGATGTTCCATGGCATATTGGTAGCCTTTTTTGATAGCTTGGATGACTTTACGAGCTTCTTCTTTGTTGTCTTTGAGATAGTCGTTGTTTGCGATGATAACTGGTGAGTAGTAGTCAAACTCCTTGACATAGTCTTTCAAATACATGAAGTTAGCGTCTACGCCTTGAGATTTGGCAAGAATACCATCCCAACCGTAGTAAATCCAAGCAGTGTCAAAGACGCCATTGGCAATCGGTGTGATTGAGTTCGAGTCGTTGTTTGGTACTTTTTCGACCTTCTCAAAGTCTCCACCTTGCGATTCTACCAAGGTTTTCAACATAGCAAGCTCAGTCGGGTCATTCCAGGTTCCGTATTTCTTCCCGACCAAGTCTTTTGGACTGCTGACATTGTCAGATTTGCGTGAGATGATTCCTGATGTATTGTGCTCAACGATAGCGGCAACGGCAGTGATTCCTGCCCCTTTTTCCAATTTCTTAGCCATATAGTCTTGGAAATAGATAGCAAATGGTGCCTTGCCATTGATCACCAAGTCAGATGAGCTTTCTTCTGGTGGCAATTTCAAATCAACATCCACTCCAGCTTCTTTGAAATAACCTTTTTCCTTGGCTACATAAAGACCTGTGTGGTTGGTATTTGGCGTCCAGTCTAGGATAAAATCAATCTTCTTGACTTCTGCCTCTTTGTTGTCCTTAGAAGCAGTTCCTTGGCCACAAGCCACAAGCACGACAGCTACAAGAGCTGTTACAATCGTTAAAAACACTTTCCATGTTTTCTTCATTTTCATTTCCTCTTTTCTTTTTCTCAAACGTCTTCTATGGACGCTTCCATTTAATCACATATTTCTCACTGATATCGACCAGCTTCATGCCCAGAAGGCTGATAAGCGACACCAGAATAATAATGGCAAACATGGTATCATACTGAAACAGTTTCTTGGACTGAATCATGTAGACACCTAGTCCTTCAAAGCCCCCCAACCACTCAGATACCACTGTTGTGATAAAGGCGTAGGAGACACTGACCCTCAGACCTGCATAAAAGTAAGGCAGGCTGACTGGGATTTTAAAATGCCAAAGGATTTGCCAAGGGTTTGCACGCATCAGACTAAACAAGGTCAGCATATCCTTGTCACAATGCCTAAAACCATCCAAAATACTGACTATGATAGGAAAGGTTGTCGTCAAAATAATCAAGACAATCTTGGGCAAAATCCCATAACCTAGCCACAAGACCAAGATAGGAGCTATGGCAATAGTCGGAATGGTCTGCACAACCACCATCATAGGGTAGATAAGATCATTGAGCCAAGTCAAACTGTCCATAAGCACAGCCATGAGACAGGCAATCAAGACTCCCAAGACTAGACCCAGTAAAGCCACTCTCAAGGTCGCCCAGCTATGGTGCCAAAGAAATTCTCTGTCACGAACAAAGGCCTGGAGAATTTCAAGAGGGGTCGGCAGGATAAACTTGGGTAAAAGTTTGAATATTCCTGCTAACTGCCAGACCGACAAGACTCCGAGAAATCCCAAAAGACTAATCTGTCGTCTCATCATACTTTTCAAGTTTCTCATCGATGCTTAAAATCTCTCCTACATTTATTTTGACATTGGCAAAGACATTATCTGCCTCCTGTCCGGCCACTTCAAGCGCTTCTTTGAGAATGCGCATAAGCTCATCAAACTCTCCTTCCAAAACCGTTTCAAAAGGTGTCACCACCATGGTCACGGACTGAGCTTGCAGATAAGCAATCACTTGATCGATAATAGCAATTCGATCAATCCCCTGTGATAGGGGTAAGACTTGCAAGGCAATGCTTGCTTTCATAAAAACCTCCTCTTCTCAGGTTTCCTTTTGACAAAAAGAAAAACCTTTACCATATATACGGAAAAGGTGCAGAATTCGACTAAGTATCCTTCCCTACGCTGGCATTACCCAGATCAGGTGCGGTCGAAGTTTAACACTTCCTCTCAGACTGTACACAGACTCCCGTATCTTATATGGACATATGATAACGCAAAAGCAAGGATAAGTCAAGGAAACTGCTTACAGAAAATCTTGAAAAAGAGTTTGAAGACAAATGCTTCAAACTCTATCATATCTTTCTTATTTAGCCTCGTACCAAGTTGCTCCTTCATTTTCATCTGCGATAAGGGGAACACTGAGCTGGATGGCTTCTTCCATGGTTTGTTTCACTAGAGCTTTGACGGCTGCTAGTTCTGATTTCGGAACTTCAAGGACGATTTCATCGTGCACTTGTAACAGCATCTTAGTCTGATAACCACCTGCAACCAAGGCCTTGTCTAGCTGAATCATAGCAATTTTGAGAATATCTGCTGCCGATCCCTGGATAGGGGAGTTAATGGCTGTCCGCTCCGCAAAACCACGAATATTGAAGTTGCGCGAATTAATATCTGGCAACTCACGACGACGCTTGAAGAGAGTCTCTACATAGCCCTTATCACGCGCTTCACGCACCACCTCATCCATGTAGTTTTTAATACCTGGGAAGCGTTCAAAGTAAGTGTCAATGTAGGCTTTAGCCTCCTTACGGCTGATACCAAGATTGTTTGCCAAACCAAAGTCTGAAATCCCGTAAACCACTCCGAAGTTAACCGCCTTGGCATTGCGACGGTCGTTTGGAGTCACATCCTCTGGACGTTCAATTCCAAAGACCCGCATGGCCGTTGAAGTATGGATGTCAGCTCCTTCTTGGAAAGCCTTGATTAAGTGCTCATCCTTAGAGATATGCGCCAAAACGCGCAACTCAATCTGTGAATAGTCCGAGCTGAGTAGTACACTATCCTCCCACTCTGGCACAAAAGCCTTACGAATGAGGCGGCCTTGTTCCAAACGAACAGGAATATTTTGCAAGTTTGGATCCACACTAGACAGACGCCCTGTCTGAGTCAAATCCTGCACATAGCGTGTGTGAATCTTGCCATCAGCCAAAATCCAGTCCTGCAAACCAATCACATAGGTAGATTGAATCTTCGCAATCTGACGGTAATCGAGAATTTTTTTAACAATTGGCGCAATAGGAGCCAGACGCTCTAGCACATCCACGGCTGTCGAGTAACCTGTCTTGGTTTTCTTGGTGTATTCTAGAGGAAGACCAAGCTTTTCAAAGAGCAGTACTCCCAACTGCTTAGGAGAGTTGATATTAAACTCCTCACCAGCCAGTTCGTAAATCTCTTGAGTGAGTTGCTCAATGACGACCTCATTTTCAGCTTGCATCTCAAGCAGGGTTTCTTTTTTGACCTTGATACCAGCAATTTCCATCTTAGCAAGGACAAAAGCCAGAGGTTGCTCCATGTCATAGAGGAGATCTAACTGCCCATGTTCACTGAGTTTTTCAAGTAAAACAGGCTCAGTCTCAACCAATACAGCAACCTTGCGAGCCAAGTGCTCCAAGAATTTCTCTCTCTCAGGGATAGCTTTCTTGACACCCTTGCCGTAGAAAATCTCATCATCAGCCAAATAAGTTTGGCCATAGAGATTCGCAATGGTTGAAATTTCATTGTTCTCGACTGTTGAGAGTAAGTATTTAGCCAAACGACTGTCAAAAGCAGGGGTCTGCAGGTTCAAGCCCAAGCGATTTAAAAGAACCTTAGCTTTCTTAAAGTCATACACTTTCAGAGGTGTTTTTTCTAGAAAATTCTTGAGAATCGGCTCCTGCAAGAGCTCAAGTTTGTCTGTAGCGTAAAGTTTATCTCCACAGGACCAGGCAAAACCAACCAAGTCGTCTGTATGGTAGTTCTCACCAAAGAGCTCAAAGTGGAAGATGGAGTCAGAACTCAGCATATCTTCCTTCACTTGGTCAACGATAGTGAAGTCCAACCTCTCAGCCACATCCGTCGACGAAACATTTAAAGCTTGCTTGAGTTGTTTGAAGCCCATTTCATCGTAGAATTTGCCGAGATTTTCCACATCTGGTCCACTATAGACCAAATCATCAAGGCCAATCTCAATCGGTGCATTTGTCTCAATAGTCGCCAAGGTTTTAGACAGGAAGGCTTGTTCCTTATCATTGATGAGATTTTCCTTCATCTTAGAAGCCTTCATCCCATCAATATTTTCGTAAATACCCTCAAGCGAACCATGTTCTAGCAAGAGCTTGATACCCGTCTTTTCACCAATCTTAGTGACGCCAGGGATATTATCAGACTTATCCCCCATCAGGGCCTTGAGGTCTATAAACTGAGCTGGTGTGAGGCCCATCTTTTCCATAAGATAGTCTGGCGTAAAGGCCTCAAACTCAGCCACACCTTTCTTGGAAATCTCGACCACCGTATGCTGATCCGTCAACTGAATCAAGTCCTTGTCTCCGCTAACGATAGTCACATCAAAAGAATCCTTCTCAGCCAAACGACCTAGGGTTCCGATGATATCATCCGCTTCATACTGAGGCAACTCATAGTGTCGAATCCCAAGGTGGTCTAACAACTCACGAATGAAGGGAAATTGCTCACGAAACTCATCTGGAGTTTTAGCACGGCCACCCTTGTAGTCTGCATACATCTCTGTTCGGAAAGTCGTCTTACCTGCATCAAAAGCTACCAAAACATGGCTGGGGTCAACTCGCTCCAAGACATGATTTAACATGAGTTGAAAGCCATAGATTGCATTGGTATGAAGACCATTAGCATTTTTAAATCGATCCAGCTGCTGATAGAGCGCAAAAAAAGCTCGAAAAGCAACAGAAGATCCATCAATTAATAATAATTTTTTCTTGTCCATACACCCATTATAAAGGAAAGCAAGGAAAAATACCATCGGAAAGAATAGGCAAATGGTAGTGAAGCCCTCTTTTTTATATTCTTTCTAGATTCTAGCTCCATTACTATCCACTCGATGGCCATCCACAGTGGTATTCACTGCTAAAGCCCCTGAAGCATTGACGTAGTAATACTTTCCTCCTACTTGGAACCACTGGCTAGACTTCATAGCTCCTGAACTCTCCAAATAATACCATGTTCCATTTTCCTTTAGCCATCCTGTCTGCATCTCCCCTGATGCCTTTAGATAGTACCAATGCGAACCATCCTTCACCCAACCTGTTGACATGGTTCCATTGTCTTTAAAGTGATACCAACTGCCATTTATTTTCTTCCAACCAGTTGCGAGTTTCCCGTTCTCACGGTAATTCCAAATACCGTTTTGCTTCTTCCAACCATTCTCCACCGATTCTGTTTCCATATACTGGACGTATCTCCTCGTTCCACTATAGGATAGGTAGCTGAGCCATTTATAACCGTCCTTTTCTACGATTTGATCGTAGCTAACATTTTCACCAGTATAGTAGTAGTCAATAACTTGTGCTGTACTTGACGGCTGGTTTCGAATGGCAGACTTTTGAGTAAACGTATGAGTTCCACTAGATGCCAACCCTGACCTGATAGGATTTCCAGTTCTACCACCACTCCCTACCAAGTCCTTAAAATGGATAAAGCCTGTCATAGAGCTAGCTTTTACGCTTCGGCGATTGTATTTCTCCCTAACACCATAGTTATACTCTTCGATCTCAATCGTATCTCCTGATACATTAGATACCCAGGCCACGTGCCCATAATAACCTTCTGTCGACCAAGCGATAGATCCAACTTCTGGCTTGCTATCAACACGGTAGCCTTCTCTCCTTGCACGGTGTCCCCATTCATTCGCATTACCGTAGGCAGGAGGAATCTCAAAGCCATTTACACTATTCAAACGAAAGGCCGCAAAAGACGTACATTGGCGAGAATACATCCGCCACTGGTCAATTTCCACACTACCATTTTTGTAGTGAAGCGGATAGTCATCACCACGCGCTACACTATCGGCCTGAACCGATTCACCACCAAACAAAAAAGCACTCGTAACCAACAATGTAGCCAGCCCTACACCCAACTGCGTATATCTACTCTTCTTAACTCCTGATTTTAAAAACGTCATTCTTTCTCCTTAATAATATAAATTTCCGAGGTTACCCTCCTTTATACTATTCGGGAGAAAAAGAAAAAAGTGAGCAAAGCTCACTTTATTTTAGGATTCTTAGTCTAGATAGCGAATCAAATTCTTCTCTGTTAAGATATCTGAGTAGGTGAAGGATTCTACGTAAACATTAGCTTGTTTATCTCCCTCAACATCCCCAAATTCAACGATAAATAGAGACGGATAAACTTCAATTAGCTTACCCAATCGATTTTTTTGGCGCTTACGGCCATTTTCCAAAGTCATTTCAACGACTTGTCCCTCATGCGCCTTAATTTCTTCTTTGATTTTTTTCATCTTGGCTACATCTGTAAATGCATCTGACATCTTATGCCTCCCTCTTTGAGATACTTGAAAATTTATTGTATTCTTTTTGGAAAATCAATTCCACTGTTCCACGAGCTCCACTACGGTTTTTCTCGATGATAACCTCAACCTTATTATTTGGAATTCCTTCCTCTTCTTCACCCGCACGATCGTAGTAGTCGTCACGGTATAGAAAGGCTACGATATCTGCATCCTGCTCGATAGAACCCGATTCACGAATATCAGACAAGACTGGCCTCTTATCCTGCCGCTGTTCCACTCCACGAGATAACTGACTAAGAGCAATGACTGGAACTTTCAATTCCTTAGCAAGAATTTTCAACTGACGAGAAATTTCAGAAACTTCTTGTTGGCGGTTCTCACGACCAGTCCCTGTGATAAGCTGTAGGTAGTCGATCAAAATCAATCCTAGATTGCCCGTTTCTTGAGCTAGTTTGCGTGAACGAGAGCGAATTTCCGTGATTCGAATCCCTGGTGTATCATCGATATAGATACTCGCGTTGGCTAGATTTCCTTGGGCAATAGTATACTTTTGCCACTCCTCATCAGTCAATTGACCCGTACGGATAGAATGAGACTCCACCAAGCCTTCGGCCGCTAGCATCCGGTCTACTAGACTTTCCGCACCCATTTCCAATGAAAAGATAGCTACCGTCTTGTCCAACTTAGTCCCAATGTTCTGCGCAATGTTCAAAGCAAAGGCCGTCTTACCAACCGCTGGACGCGCCGCTAGGATAATCAACTCCTCCTCGTGGAGACCTGTCGTCATATGGTCCAAATCACGGTAGCCCGTCGCAATACCTGTGATATCCGTTGTTTGTTGTGACCGAACTTCTAGGTTCCCAAAGTTGATATTTAGAATATCTCGGATATTCTTGAAACCACTACGATTGGCGTTTTCACTAACATCAATGAGTCCCTTTTCAGCTTGAGCAATGATCTCATCTGCAGGCTTAGAAGCTTCATAGGCTTGGTTGACAGACTCTGTCAACTTGGAAATCAAGCGACGTAGCATAGCCTTTTCCGCAACGATTTTAGCATAATATTCCGCATTAGCTGAAGTTGGTACAGAGTTGACAATTTCGACAAGGTAAGACAAGCCACCAATATTTTGGAGATCCCCTTGGTTATCCAAAATCGTCCGAACCGTTGTCGCATCAATCGCTTCTCCACGATCCGACAAGTCTACCATCGCTTGGAAGATCAACCGATGAGCATACTTAAAGAAGTCTCGAGAATCAATATATTCTCGGACAAAAACGAGCTTGCTCTCATCTATAAAAATAGCCCCCAGAACAGATTGTTCGGCCAAAATATCCTGAGGTTGAACTCGCAGTTCCTCTACTTCTGCCATCCGACTTTCCTTCCTTTTACAATCTTGTCAAGAAGTTGTAAAGTTACCCTTCTTTTACACGAAGATTGATGACACTTGTAACATCTTGGTAGATTTTCACTGGTACATCAATCAAACCTACTGCTCGAATTGGTGCCTTTACTTGAATATGACGTTTGTCAATATTGATTCCGAATTGCTTTTGCAATTCTTCTGCAATTTTCTTGTTGGTGATGGAGCCAAATGTACGGCCATCTGGTCCAACTTTTTCAACAAACTCTACGACAGTCTCTTCTGATTCAAGCTTGGCTTTGATGGCTTTTGCTTCAGCAATCATTTCAGCATGAGCCTTTTCTTCTGATTTTTGTTTACCACGCAACTCGCCCACTGCTTGAGCAGTCGCTTCCTTGGCCAAATTCTTTTTAATCAGGAAGTTTTGGGCGTAGCCAGTTGGCACTTCCTTGATTTCGCCTTTTTTCCCTTTTCCTTTGACATCTGCTAAAAAGATTACTTTCATTCTTCTTTCTCCTTTTCTTTTAATTCATCTAAAATAAGTTGAGTCAATTTTTCTCCTGCTTCTGACAGACTCATATTCTCGATTTGCGCAGCTGCTAGATTAAAGTGACCTCCACCACCCAGCTCTTCCATAATACGTTGCACATTGATTTTACTACGACTTCGAGCCGAGATAGAGATAAATCCTTGTGTATTTTTTGCTAGAACGAAGCTGGCTTCAATGCCGGACATAGCCAACATAGCATCGGCAGCCTTACTGATAACAACTGTGTCATAAGTCGTTGAGTCCTTAGCTTGGGCGATCAAGATATCTGAACCCAACTTATGACCTTGTAAAATGAGTTCATTTACCTCACGGTACTCTTCAAAATCTGTCGCAGCAATCTCCTGGATAGCAATACTGTCACTTCCACGTGTTCTGAGATAGCTGGCCACATCAAAAGTTCGACTCGTCACGCGAGATGTGAAATTCTTGGTATCCAGCATCATACCAGCCATCAAAACACTAGCCTGCATACGACTCAAACGATTTTTCTTAGAATTTTGGAACTGAATCAATTCTGTTACCAACTCACTCGCACTACTTGCCCCACTCTCAATATACGTTATAACGGCATTATCAGGGAAGTCCTGATCACGTCTATGATGGTCAATGACAATGGTTTGAGTGAACAGTTCGTAAAAATCTTTCGATAAAGTCAAAGCTGTCTTCGAATGATCCACTAAAATCAACAACGAACGATTTGTGACTAACTTCATCGCATCTGTAAGAGGCAAGAGTTTAGTGACTCCTTCTTTCCCCAAGAAGTTGACGGCGCGCTCAATGTCTGGCGACATTTGTTCTGCATCATAAACAGCATAGCTATTTTCAGTGATATTGTTAGCAAACAACTGCATGCCAACCGCAGACCCCAAGGCATCCATATCCAGATTCTTATGACCAACTACAAAGACCTGATCCACACTGCGAATCTTATCTGAAATAGCTGTCATCATAGCTCTCGTACGTGTTCTCGTTCTCTTAACAGAGGCTGCGGAACCACCACCAAAGTAGACTGGATTCTTGGTTTCATCATTTTCCTTGACTACCACTTGGTCCCCACCACGAACCTCAGCTAAGTTCAAGTTCCTTAAAGCAACTTTCCCTATCTCATCATGATTTCCATCACCATAAGAAAAGCCCATGCTCAAGGTCAATGGCAACTGTCTCTGTTTTGACTCCTCACGAAAGGCATCAATCACAGAGAATTTATCATTCATCAAGCCCTCAAGAACTGTGTAATCAGTAAATAGATAAAATCGATCCATCCCCACACGCCGAGAAAACATAGCATATTGACCAGCAAACTCTGAAACAAAATTTGCCACAAAACTATTGATATGACTGATATCCGATTCGGAGGTCGCATCCTCTAAATCATCGTAGTTGTCTACCGAGATGACCCCAATCACTGGTCGACTGGTTACCAATTCGACAGTTGCTTCGTATTCCCCTGAAACGTCAAAAAAATACAGGACACCTGAAGCCTTGTCCATATGAACGGCATAGCGTGTTTCGCCTAGGGTAGCGTAAGAACCAGGGTTCCCCACAGAAGCCTTGATAATGGTTTGAATCAAGTCAACATCAATTTCGCCTTCTTCAGTCGTCAAAATCAACTCAGCATAAGGATTAAACCATTCGACTTCGCCACTAGATAAGTCTAATTTCAGAACACCAACTGGCATTTGATCAAGCAGCGTGTTCAAGCTATCTTCCGCTTGATGGTTTACGTATTGGATTTGTTCAATTTCGCTCTTTTCATACTGTTTTTTTTGCCAGATGAATAAAAGCAGATAAAGAAGTACAAATAAAAACAAGGCACTGATTGTTACAACATTATTTTGTGAAAAAATAATCAGCATTGTTAAGGTTCCGAAAGTTGCAATCCCTAGTAGAACCGCAGAAATCGGAGTTAAATTATTTTTTTTCATTCTAAACCTCTTGCGCATTATTATATCACAAAAGCCCTTAAAAAGCGACCTTTAAAAAGTGGTAAGCCTCCTTTTCCTTATTGATTTTTTTATGATTTTAATGCAAAAAGGAGGATAAGCTAACCATCCTCCTGCACATCTATATACTCTGGTTACTGTCACTTAACGTTCAACGATGAGGGCTGTTCCCATCCCTCCCCCGATACAGAGAGTTGCTAAACCAGTTTTAGCATCACGTTTCATCATCTCATGTACCAGAGTCACTAAGATACGGCAGCCTGAAGCTCCAATTGGGTGACCAAGAGCAATCGCGCCACCATTGACATTGACAATATCTGTGTTAAAGCCAAGTGTTTTCCCAACCGCACAAGCCTGAGCGGCAAAGGCTTCATTTGACTCAATCAAGTCAAGATCATCAACTGTCAAATTGCCTTTTTCAAGAGCCTTGCGAGTCGCATAAATTGGTCCACATCCCATCATCTTAGGATCCAAACCTGCACTTGCATACGAACGAATGCGGGCAATCACTGAAAGTCCTAATTCTTCAGCTTTTTCAGCACTCATGACCAAGACAGCCGCTGCTCCGTCATTGATTCCTGAAGCATTTCCAGCTGTAACAGAACCGTCTTTTTTGAAAACAGAACCTAGTTTAGACAAACTCTCTAAGCTAGCATCTTTTCTAGGATATTCATCTGTATCAAAAACGATAGGATCGCCTTTGCGTTGAGGAATGACCACTGGCACAATCTCTTCTTTAAAGCGGCCAGATTCTATAGCCGCAACTGCTCGTTTTTGTGATTCTAAAGCAAGAGCGTCTTGTTCTTCTCGACTGATACCATATTCTTCAGCCACATTCTCAGCTGTAATCCCCATATGGTATTCGTTAAAGGCATCAGACAAACCGTCCTTAATCATGGTATCTACAACTTTCGAATCGCCCATACGGCCGCCCCAACGGAAGTTTGGCAAAACATATGGAGCCTGACTCATATTTTCTGCACCACCAGCCACGACAATATCTGCATCACCGCACTGAATCGCTTGAGCAGCTAACTGAACTGCCTTTAACCCAGAACCACAAACCTTATTAATGGTAAAGGCTGGTGTAAATTCAGGGAGCCCCGCTTGAATGCTCATTTGGCGAGCCACGTTTTGGCCTAAACCTGCGCCTAGGACATTCCCCATAATCACTTCATCTACCTGCTCTGGTTTAATATTCGCTTTTTCCAAAGCGCTCTTAATGACCAAAGAGCCCAAATCAACAGCAGAAACATTCTTTAAGCTCCCACCAAAGGAACCTAAAGGTGTTCGCACCGCCGAAACAATCACCACGTCTTTCATGACTATCTCCAATTATAACTCTTATAATGATGCAATACAAAAGTGGTTTACACTGGTGTAAACCACTTTAAAAATTCTATTTTATGATTCTTTTACTTCAAGCAAACCAACTTCACCATCTTCACGACGATACAAAACATTTGTTGTTTGATCTTCTACGTCTACATAGATAAAGAAATCATGTCCTAACAAGTCCATTTGAAGAAGAGCTTCTTCCAAATCCATTGGTTTTAAATCAATTTGTTTTGAACGAACCACTTTTGGCTGCACAACATTTGCATCTTCAACTAGAGCATCTGTAAAGAGTTGGCTTGTTGCAACCTTATTTTTATTCTTGCGTTCGATTTTTGTTTTATTTTTTCGAATCTGGCGTTCAATTTTATCTGTTACAAGATCAATAGAACCATACATATCTTGAGAAATATCTTCTGCACGAAGAGTAATTGAGCCAAGTGGAATTGTTACTTCAACTTTTGCTGTTTTTTCACGGTAAACTTTCAAGTTAACACGTGCATCCAACTCTTGTTCAGGTTGAAAATATTTTTCGATCTTTTCGAGTTTAGAAACTACATAATTGCGAATTGCTTCTGTTACTTCTAGGTTTTCACCACGGATACTATATTTAATCATATAAGTACCTTCTTTCTAAACATTTTTATTTTTCTAACTATATTATAACGCTTTCATTTTCATTTTGCAAATTTTTTCCTTATCTTACAAGAGAAAAAGTTTTGACTTCCAAAACACCTGCTTCTTCCAGAAGCCTTTTCACACGATTAATAGTCGCTCCTGTTGTATAGATGTCATCAATCAACAAAATCTTCTTAGGAAGTGAGGTCTCATCTTTAATGAAAAATGGGATCTCAGTAGCTAATCTTTCTGAACGATTCTTAGAAGAACTAGCTTTCTCTTCTCTTTTCCCTAATAAGTCTTGAAAGGAAAATCCTGCCGCCTCAACCAAACCTTCAACCTGATTAAATCCCCTCTCAAGCAATCTTTCAGGACTTAAGGGAATTACCACAAATTCATAGTCTCTATACTTTTTCAACTCATTAGCAAGAACAGAAGCGAAAACTTTTCTAAGTAGAAAATCCCCATCAAACTTATATCGACTAAAGAAGTCTTTCATAGCTTGATTGTAGGTGAATATCGCCTTATGGCTAACTTGAATCCCTTCTTTACACCAAAGTTCACAATCTTGACACGTGGTTGACAACCCTCTTTTCATGCAGTTTGGACAATAGTCTTCACCAATCTTCTCAAAACTAGAAGCACAAGTTGAGCAAAGATAACTGCAGTCATCCCTCAAAAGGAAGAGACTACTAAAAGTTAACTCACTCTTTGTAGTCTGGCCACATAATAAACAATTCATAATCCCGCCTCCTTGTTCATCTGCTTGATTTCCTTGATTGCCTTTTTGATGGAAGTATTTAATCCATCATGAAAGAAGAGCAACTCACCAGTTGGTCTGTCCATACTACGCCCAACTCGCCCACCAATCTGAATCAAGCTAGACTTGGTAAAGAGACGATGATTAGCTTCTACTACGAAAACATCCACACAAGGGAAGGTAACCCCACGTTCCAAGATTGTCGTACTGATCAGTATTGTCAGTTCTCCATCTCGAAAAGCTTGCACTTGCTCTAACCGGTCTTCTGTGACAGAAGATACAAAACCGATATTCTCATTCGGGTACTGCTCTTGCAAAATTTCTTTTAGTTTTTCACCTTTCTTAATCTCTGATGCAAAGATTAACAAGGGATAACCTGTTCTTCTCTGCCTCTCAATAAAGGTCTTTAACTTAGGTGACAACTGACTCTTATCTAAATAACGATTAAAATCTGATAACCAAACTGGCTTTGGAATGATCAATGGATTTCCATGAAATCGTCTTGGCAAGCTCAACCTTTTTAATTCTCCTGTGCGAACCATCTTATCTAACTCATCTGTAGAAGTCGCTGTAAGGAATATCTTTAACCCCTCCTCCTTTACACATTGGTTTACAGCGTAATAAAGCACAGGATTGTCAACATAAGGAAAGGCATCTACTTCATCCACTATCAGCAAATCAAAAGCATGATGAAATTTTAATAGCTGATGAGTCGTTGCAACAACTAGTGGAGTTCGAAAATAGGGTTCTGATTCGCCATGGAGCAGTGCTATTCTACAAGCAAAATCATTCTGCAGTCGTTTATACAACTCCAAACAAACATCGATTCGAGGACTGGCCAAACAAACTGAACCACCATCATTAATCACTTTGGCTACAACTTGATAAATCATCTCTGTCTTTCCAGCTCCTGTGACAGCATGAACTAAGGTCGGTTCCTGCTTGTCTACCGCTTGAAGCAGTCCCTCTGACACTTTTTCTTGAAAAGGTGTTAACTGACCACGCCATTTGAGAACATCTTGTTTAGGAAAATCCTCCTGAGGAAAATAGTATAAAGCTTGATCGCTCCTAACGCGCTTCATCAACAAGCATTCCCGACAATAGTAAGCCCCAATGGGCAAATACCAATCTTCTAGAATAGAACTATTACAACGTTGACAGAAAAGTTTCCCCTTCTCTTTTCTCATTGCCGGTAGTTTTACGGCCATCTCTCGTTCTTCTTTAGTTAATTCTTTCTCAGTAAACAAGTGACCGAGATAATTTGGATTTACTTTCATACTTCTTTATTCGTAAATATCTAGCGCTTTTGGTATTTTTTTAGTACAATTAAATCATGGAATTTAGAACAATTAAAGAGGATGGGCAAGTCCAAGAAGAAATTAAAAAGTCACGCTTTATCTGTCACGCAAAGCGTGTCTATAGTGAAGAAGAGGCTCGTGACTTTATCACTGCTATCAAAAAAGAACACTACAAAGCCACCCATAACTGCTCTGCTTTTATTGTAGGGGAACGCAGTGAGATCAAGCGTACGAGTGATGATGGCGAGCCTAGTGGTACCGCTGGAGTCCCAATGCTTGGCGTCTTAGAAAATCATAACCTTACTAATGTCTGCGTAGTGGTTACTCGCTACTTTGGGGGGGTTAAGTTAGGTGCTGGTGGTTTGATTCGTGCTTATGCAGGAAGCGTAGCCTTGGCAGTCAAAGAAATTGGCATTATTGAAATCAAAGAGCAGGCT
Organism: Streptococcus sp. WB01_FAA12; assembly: GCF_012843315.1. Classification (GTDB taxonomy): domain Bacteria; phylum Bacillota; class Bacilli; order Lactobacillales; family Streptococcaceae; genus Streptococcus. The sequence continues at coordinate 45,057 of NZ_JABAEX010000005.1, read as the reverse complement.
GGCATAGCCATTCAGATGTCTTACGCTCAATACCAAGAGTACAGTAACTTCCTTAAAGAACATAATCTCATGGAGCTGGATACAAACTTTACAGATCAAGTTGATACAATGATTTATGTTGACAAAGAAGAGAAAGAAAATATCAAGGCTGCTCTTGTGGAGTTTTTTAATGGAAAGGTTACTTTAACAGATCAAGGTTTACGAGAAGTTGAAGTCCCTGTAAACTTAGTGTAAACAAAGGAGAAATGCATGGCGTTTGAAAAATTTATTCAAGGACTTGCTGGTAACTTCAGCGAGCAAAACAAAGAAGCTCTTATCAAAGAATACGGTCAATACCTACTAGAGAATGAAGAAATCCAAAGTGGATATAAGCTCATTCGCGACGCAATCATCTTTACAAATATTCGTATCATCTTTACAGACAAGCAAGGCGCTACTGGTCGCAAGATGTCTGTTAAGTCACTCTTTTTGATGAACATTGTCAACGTTGAAATGGAAACTGCAGGAGCAGGTATAGACGATAGTGAGATTACGATCACTTATTTAGAGAATGTCTTTCTAAAAGCACATAATGAACATTTTAGTTCCCACAAATTTGAATTTCCTAAGAAAACGGATATTCTTCCCCTTTACACTTATTTACTAGAACTTGCTTATCACAATCGATTGAAAATTAATGGCTTAGACCTTTGATATAAAAAAATCCTATCGCTTCGATAGGATTTCTATATTTTACAAATAGCCTAGAGCACGTTATACTAGTATCATCTTATACAAAGAGGTATATCTATGACTATTTATAACAATATCACTGAACTAATTGGACAAACACCAATTGTTAAACTCAACAATATCGTTCCAGAAGGTGCTGCAGATGTTTATGTAAAACTTGAAGCTTTTAACCCTGGATCGTCAGTAAAAGACCGCATTGCCCTTAGCATGATTGAAAAAGCGGAACAAGATGGTATTCTAAAACCAGGTGCTACCATTGTTGAAGCAACGAGTGGAAATACTGGTATCGGACTTTCTTGGGTAGGTGCTGCTAAGGGATATAAAGTTGTTATCGTCATGCCCGAAACGATGAGTGTGGAACGACGTAAGATTATCCAAGCTTATGGTGCCGAACTCGTCCTTACTCCTGGTAGCGAAGGAATGAAAGGAGCTATTGCCAAAGCTCAGGAAATCGCTGCTGAACGTGACGGCTTCCTTCCACTCCAATTTAATAACCCAGCTAATCCTGAAATACACGAAAGAACAACAGGAGCTGAAATACTGGCTGCTTTCGGTTCTGATGGACTAGATGCCTTTGTGGGTGGTGTTGGTACCGGTGGAACGATCTCCGGTGTTTCTCACGCTCTTAAAGCAGCAAATCCAAACATTCAAGTTTATGCAGTAGAAGCAGATGAATCTGCGATCTTATCTGGTGAAAAACCAGGGCCTCACAAAATTCAAGGCATCTCAGCTGGATTTATTCCTGAAACACTTGACACAAAGGCCTATGATGGTATCGTCCGCGTAACGTCAGATGATGCTCTAGCTCTTGGCCGTGAAATTGGTGGAAAAGAAGGCTTCCTTGTTGGGATTTCTTCAGCTGCAGCTATTTACGGGGCAATTGAAGTTGCCAAGAAATTAGGTACAGGTAAGAAAGTACTTGCTTTAGCACCAGATAACGGCGAACGTTATCTGTCTACAGCACTCTATGAATTTGAAGTGTAGTCTCCTAAATGCACTTAGCCCTTATTAAAGGGCTTTTTCTTTGACCAATTTAAAGAAAAATCTAAGTTCTCTACAGCAAAAGAAAAAGGAAGCAAATTGCTTCCTCTTTTATCATTAGTTATTCAAGGCTGCTGCCATTGTAGCTGCAACTTCAGCTTCGAAGTCATTTGCAGCTTTCTCGATACCTTCACCAACTTCAAAGCGAGCGAACTCAACTACTGAAGCATTTACTGATTCAAGATAAGCTTCAACTGTCTTGCTGTCATCCATGATGTAGACTTGTGCAAGAAGTGTGTATGCTTGGTCAACTTTAGTATTGTCAAGCATGAAGCGGTCCATTTTACCTGGGATGATTTTGTCCCAGATTTTTTCTGGTTTGCCTTCTGCAACCAACTCAGCTTTGATGTCAGCTTCAGCTTGAGCGATTACTTCATCAGTCAATTGTGCTTTTGATCCATATTTCAAGTGTGGAAGAGCTGGTTTGTTAACCATAGCGCGACTTTCATTGTCTTGGTCGATGACGTGGTTCAATTGTGCCAACTCATCTTTAACAAATTGAGCGTCCAATTCTTTATAAGAAAGAACTGTTGGTTTCATCGCTGCGATGTGCATTGACAATTGTTTAGCAAGAGCTTCGTCTCCACCTTCGATAACTGAGATAACACCGATACGACCACCATTGTGTTGGTAAGCTCCAAAGTGTTGTGCATCTGTTTTTTCGATCAAAGCAAAACGACGGAATGAGATTTTTTCCCCGATAGTTGCAGTTGCAGACACATAAGCTGCTTCAAGAGTTTCACCTGAAGGCATTGTCAAAGCAAGTGCTTCTTCGTTGTTAGCTGGTTTTCCTTCAGCAATTACTTTAGCTGTAGCATTAACCAAGTCAACGAATTGAGCGTTTTTCGCAACGAAGTCAGTTTCAGCGTTTACTTCAATTACTGCTGCAACGTTACCGTTAACATAAACACCAGTCAAACCTTCTGCAGCAACGCGGTCAGCTTTCTTAGCTGCTTTCGCCATACCTTTTTCACGAAGCAATTCAATCGCTTTTTCGATATCGCCGTCTGTTTCTACAAGCGCTTTTTTAGCGTCCATAACACCGGCACCAGATTTTTCACGCAACTCTTTTACAAGTTTAGCTGTAATTTCTGCCATTTTGATTCTCCTATATTTTTTAAAAAATAGGAGAGCCGGGCTACGCCCCGCCCTCCTAGGTAATTACTATTTATATGAATTAAGCGTTGTCGCCTTCTACAACTTCAACGATTTCTTCGATTGAGTCTGCTTGAGCTTCTGAAGCTGCAAATTCTGCTTCAACTGCTGCTGCATCTTCACCTTGACGTCCTTCGATGATAGCATCAGCCAATTTAGCTGTGATCAATTTAACAGCGCGGATAGCATCATCGTTAGCTGGGATGATTACATCGATATCATCTGGATCAGTGTTTGTGTCAACCATCGCTACAACTGGGATACCCAATTTTTTAGCTTCTTTAACAGCGATTTGCTCTTTATGCGGGTCAACTACGTACATTACATCTGGGATACGAGGCATGTCTTCGATACCACCCAAGAATTTTTCAAGACGTGCACGTTGCTTGTTAAGAAGTGCAACTTCTTTCTTAGGAAGAACGTCGAAAATTCCTTCTTCTTCCATACGTTTGATTTCTTTCAAACGAGCAATACGTTTTTGGATAGTTCCCCAGTTAGTAAGAGTTCCACCCAACCAACGGTGGTTGATGTAGTATTGACCTGAACGTACAGCTTCTTCAGCAACAGCGTCAGCAGCTTGTTTCTTAGTACCAACAAACAATACAACTGCATCGTTAGCTGCTGCATCACGCATAAAGTCATATGCTTGGTCAGCGTATTTTACAGTTTGTTGCAAGTCGATAACGTGGATTCCGTTACGCTCAGTGAAGATGTACTTAGCCATCTTAGGGTTCCAGCGACGAGTTTGGTGACCAAAGTGTACACCAGCCTCAAGAAGTTGTTTCATTGAAATTACTGCCATGAGTATTTCTCCTTTTTGTTTTTTCCTCTTCTAGATTTCAGCTTGCAAAACGACCCAAGGGCAACAGTTTCACAATTCATCAAGAATGAGTATTATCGTTTACACGACAAGTTTTATTCTATCATATTTCAACAGTATTTTCAAGCTATTTAGTAGAATTTTAGTAGGACTTTCGGATAAAAACATTAAAAGAGACTCGATTGAGTCTCTTCGTTTTATACATTAGTTTGGATAGATGTATGTTACATAACCTTCAGAAGTTGTAGTTGGGTTGAACCATCCACGTTTGTTTCCGATTGTACGATCTCCACCGTAGTTTGATTCTGATACTTGAATACGAGTTGATGATGAAACTGCTGTAACAACCGCTACGTGTCCATAACCACCATCATTCCAGCATGCAATCGCACCAACTTGTGGAGTTGAACCTGTACGGAATCCTGCTGCGGCTGCACTTGTTGCCCACTGAGCTCCGTTGCCCCAGTAATCTCCAGCCCAAGGTGCCAATGTTTTAGCTCCCCAAGTACATTCACCAGTTGGATAACTTGAAGCATTTGAGCTGTAAGTTGGGCGTTGTCTAGCAGGCGCTGCCGCAGGTGCTGGAGTGTAGCTTGAATCCTCATCGTCAGTTGTTGATGTTGCCTGTACTTGAGCTGAGAAACTTGTGTTTCCAGAAGCAACAACTGACTGCTGTTGGCTTGTTTGACGTGCTCTGTAAGCTGCTTCAGCTTCTGCTGCAGCACGTGCTTCTGCCTCTGCTGCTGCTTTCTTCTCTAGCAAACTAGCTTTTTCACCTTCTGCAGTAGCTTTTTCAGCAGCAAGATTCAACTCTGCAACCTTCAACTCAGCTTGCTTAGTTGTCAATGCCTGCGCATCATCAGCCAGTTTTTGTTGGTTAGCAATAACTGTATTGATTGCTTCATTATTGGCTACTTGTTTATCAGAAATTGCTTTTTTATCAGCCTTTTGTTGCTCCAACATTTTGTTGTTAGCCGATACAATCTCGCTCATTGCAGCAACACGCGAAATGGCTTCTGTGATTGATTTTGAGTTTACAATTGTATTAATGTAGCTAGTCGCAGCTCCATTTGTCTGTGCGCTACGTGCTTGTTTTTCTAAAGAAGCATTACGAGCCACGATATTTTTAGAAAGCTCTGTAATTTCTCCTTCAAGTTTTTTAGATTCAGCTTGTAATTTTTCGTTTTCAGCTTGCAAGCTTGCTTGCTCTGCTTGAATTGTTGAAACTTGACCTTGGATTTGATCCACTTGCTTTTGAGCTTCTTGTTGTTGCTCTGTTAAACTGCTAATTTTATTATCTTGAGCAGCAATTTTTTCATCAGTTGTTTCTGCACGAACAGTTGTCAATACTGCTGTTTGTGAGACCAATACTGTACTTAACAAAAGTGACGCTAAGATTTTTTTCTTCATATTCTGTCGATACTCCTTCTATTTGAGACATTACTAGTATACCAAAAAAAGACATAATAAATATTACGCCTTTGTTACATTTATATTTCTTTCTCATAGATAATATTTTTCAAAAATGTATTGGAAAATCGCCATCCATAAGAAGTTCAGAATCATTGAAGGGACAAGGCTATAGACAATGAAAACCGGCATAGAATCTACAGTCAATCCCACAGCAAGAGCTAGAAGATAACTCCCCATATCAAACAGAAAACTGATCACAATAATGGTCAACATCCTTGTCCAACGATTTGTCAAAATCACGCTGTTAAACTTGTGGAGCGAAGCACCTATCAAGATAAACAAAAGCGTGGCAATTCCAATCAAGTGGAAAAAATAAATATCATAAACCAAGCCCACTATAAAACAATAGGCTAGGTAGAGATATTCCGATACTTCGATTGTCTCAAATAAGAGAAACAAAAATAGAAAATGACTGGCTAAATGAAAGTGGGGGAAGAAGGATCCCACCAATTGACTAATATGAGCATCAATTAGCACGACAAAAGGGAGTAAAAAGAATATACCAACTTGTTTAAACAGTCTCATTGCTAATTCCCCACTAACTCTACCACATGAAGATCTTTGATATCAGCACTTAACTTTACAGTTACCTCTCGTGTTAGATAGTCACTGCTGTGCGTTGTACCAACAATCTCTCCAACAGGAATATCTTTGACATTAAAGTTTCCTAGCCCCCCTGTAGTCACCTTATCTCCAGCACTGATGTCACTATTACTATTTAATTGACTGATTTTAAGCAGTTCAGTTTCCTTGTCATAACCAACGATGATTCCGTATATTTCAGTAGAACCATGCAGGATTTTAACAGAAATTTTGTCGGAATTTTCAGTGTTTGTCAATAAGTTGACCGTTGTTGAATGCTCCTCTACTTTTGAAACACTACCAACCAAGCCACCGTTTGCAATGGCCAACATGTTTTCAGAAACTCCTTTTGAACTTCCCGTATCAATTGTTAACTCTTGCTTCCAAGATACTGGAGCACGCATAATCACATCTGCTGCTAAGGTTTTTGTAGCCTGTAATTTTGACTTCATCTCTAGCAACTGACGTAGTTGTTCATTTTCTGTTTTTAAACGTTCTGATTGATTAGACTCCACCTCTAATTGATAGAGTTGTTTTTTTAGACTTTCGTTTTCATTGTACGTCTGCGTCAAATGTCCCAAATCCGATTTGAAAGCATCAAACCACTGAAAGGGTTTTTGAACAATTCTATCTACTAAGGAAATCCCATCTCCTAGTTTTGTCACAATAGCACTTGAATAGGTTGTCACTAATAGTACAGAAACTGCCAGAACTGTGACAAAAACGATGATTAGATATTTTGATTTTTTAAAACGGTTCATATTCCTACCTTTTTACTAAAGATCTACTACTGTGATTTTTTATCAATCTTACAAATCCACTAAGATTTTAAGAAAAATAAGAGACATCCCAGCACCAGAATCACAAGAATCGCCAGTGTATCCTTTTGACTCCATCTCAACTGTCTATACTGGCTTCTGCCCTTTCCTCCCTGATAACCACGCGCTTCCATGGCAATTGCCAATGAATCTGCACGCTTTAAGCTCGTCGCAAAAAGAGGAATTAAAATCGGAATCATAGCCTTTACTTTTTGAACGATGCTTCCCTCACCAAAGTCAACTCCACGGGCCTTTTGAGCATTCATAATTCTCGTTGTGTCATCCATCAAGGTTGGAACAAAACGCAAACTCATTGATAACATGAGACCAATTTCATGAACGGGAACTTTCACGCGTTTCAGAGGCGCTAAAAGAGCTTCAACTGCAGCTGCCAGACTCAAAGGCATGGTCGTTAACGTTAGCAAAGTTGAAAAGAAAATAATCAACACAAAACGACAGAAAATGATTCCTGCTTGTTGCAAAGCATAATCCGTTATTTTTATAAAAGAAAACTCAAATAAGACATTTCCACTTGAAATGAAAAAGAGCTGAAAAAGAGTCGTAAAAGCAATCAAGAAGAACATGGACTTTAATCCCTGAACGAAAAATGAGAGGGAAACGCCCGACAAAGCGATAAATATACCTGTCGCTACAAAAAGAATGAGATTAGCGAGGGGATTATTAGCCCAAAATACAATCAAAATCAGCAGGATCATGGCGAGCAATTTGCTACGGGGATCCAAGCGATGAATGATGGAATCCCCTGGTATATAACGCCCTAAAATCATACTATCCATTTAGCGACTCCTTAAACTCCTCTATTCTGATTGGCAGTTTTTTAAAAGTTACACCCCTATCTGCCAAACGTTTACAAAAGGCTGTGATTTTAGGCACACCTAACTGCACATTTTCCATAAAGGCTACATCTTGAAAAACTTCACTCGGTTTGCCACTTTTGACTAAACGCCCCTTTTCCATAACGTAGACCTGATCAGCATACTCAGCTACGTCATCCATCAAATGCGTTACCAGAACGATTGTCATTCCAGAAAGGTGGAGTTTTTTAAACAAGGCCATCAATTCTTTTCTGCCCAGAGGATCTAGCCCTGCTGTTGGCTCATCCAAAACCAAGACAGTTGGCTCCATGGCTAGCATACCTGCTATAGCCACACGTCTCATTTGGCCACCAGAAAGTTCAAAAGGACTGCGCTCAAAGAGTGACTCATTGATGCCCACCAAGGTTAACTTTTCACGCGCAATCTTCTTGGCCTCTTCCTCAGAAACTCCAAAATTTTGCGGTCCAAATGCAACATCTTTCAAAACAGTCTCTTCGAAAATCTGATTTTCAGCAAATTGAAACACTAGACCAATCTGCTTTCGAATCTGACGAATTTCTTTATTGGTTGATGTAGGGGTAATGACAGTGTCAAAAACTCGAACAGAACCCTTACTTGGTACCAATAGGCCATTTAAAAGCTGTAAAATCGTCGATTTTCCACTACCTGTATGTCCTATCAAAGCTGTATAGGAGCCATCCTCAATCGTCAAGGAAACATCAGCCAAGGCTGATGAAGATAGGGGACTTCCCTCTTGATAGGTAAAGCTCACATTTTCTAGAGTAATTCCCATAACTTATCCTCTAGCTCTCCTTCTGTCAAATAGCCATCCGGCAACTGATAGCCAGTCTCTCTCAAAGATTCTCTCAATTGATTCGTAAAAGGCTCATCTAACCCTATATGGTCAAGGTCATCCCGAGAAAAAAGTTCTCTTGGGCTGCTGGTTGACTCCACTTGGCCTTTTTTCATGATCAAGACACGGTCACTCATCGCAACTTCCTCTAAGTCATGTGTAATGGAAACGACTGTCATCTGGTGGTCTTTTCGAATCTCTTGAACTGTCTGAATCAGTTCTCTTCGTCCCTCGGGGTCCAACATACTTGTAGCCTCGTCCAAAATTAAAATAGCTGGTCTCAAGGCAACAACCCCTGCAATAGCCACACGTTGTTTTTGTCCACCAGACAAACGAGCTGGTTCTCTCTTCTTAAAGTCCAGCATACCTACCAACTCCAAAGATTCAGCCACTCTCTTTTTCATTTCTTCACGAGGAAGTCCCTGATTTTCTAAACCAAAGGCAACATCATCTTCAACAGTTGCGCCCACAAACTGGTTATCTGGATTTTGAAAAACCATACCAATTTGTCGACGCAAGTCCCAAACATTCTCAGAGGACAGCAATTGCCCATCTATCCAGATTTCTCCAGACTCTGCTTCGAGCAAGCCATCAATCAAACGGATAGTTGTCGATTTTCCACTCCCATTATGACCTACAATCGAAAGCCATTCTCCCCGTTTCACGTGAAACGAGACATTATTAACATCATAATGATCCTGATCTTCCTTGTAACGAAAAGACAGATCTTTTACTTCAATAATCGATTTCATTTCGAACCAAATGTCCCTTTGAATACATGAGCGCTACCCTTGAAATAATCATAGCCAGAGTAGATAGTGAAAAACAAAGCTATATAAAGCAACAGCTGACCAATTAAATTCCAATGTAAGAGCAAAAAGATAATGGCAAACATCTGACTAAAGGTCTTGATTTTCCCTGGCATCGCTGCTGCTAGAACTGTCCCTCCCGTCTCAACAAGCAACAAACGCAAGCCTGTCACCGCAAGTTCACGACAGATGATAATAGCAACAACCCAAGCTGGAGCCATACCTAACTCAATCAACATGATAAAAGCTGACATAACCAATAGCTTATCGGCCATCGGATCAGCAAACTTTCCAAAATTGCTGACCACATTCCATTTACGAGCAAGATAACCATCAAGATAATCCGTTATACTAGCAACTGCAAAGATGATCGCTGCCAGCAAATGACTGCCTTGTGAATGGCCCAAAGTCAAAATAAGAATAAAGAGAGGTATAAAGAGAATTCTACCAATAGTTAATACATTAGGAATTTGTTCTTTTTTCATTGATTTTTCCTTAATCTGTAGTAAATGTAAGTGTTACAGTTCCAGTCTGAGTTGTCAGCTTGGAAGTATCAATCATTTGATTGTCCACAGTCACAGTAACTCCCTTCACTACACCTAAAGTAATGGTAACGGGATTCTTAGTTGAAACTGTTGTTTTTGCATTCTTATTGTCTGCGGATAGTGTCACACCACCCTCCAGCTCACTTCCTGAAACACTTACCCAACTAGTTGCATCTGATACTGCCAGTTGAACAGTAGCGGTTTCCTTACTCGTTTTATACCGAGCTTCAATGCGGTTTCCTTCGCCTGACACTGTAATAGTTGATTCCGTAGTAGAAGACGAGCTAGATGTCTGACTACTAGAAGATGAACTAGATGAGGTTGTTGAACTAGTCGAGCTAACAACACTATAATTAGCTGAAGAAAGACTTGGCTGAGTTTGGATGTAGTTCCAAACATAGTAAGTGACAAAAATTAAAATTGACAAAGCAAATAGAACGAAATAAAACAAGGGGAGATAAGACGTTTTTTTCTTATTTGATCGTCTGCGACCAGACAAGTCTTCTTCGTCGACATCTACCTCTTCATAAGTGATCATACTACCTGAATCATAGGCATCCAAAATAATTCGTTCATCCAATTCAACCGCCCAAGCATATTTTCTTAAAAAAGAACGAGCATAGAAGGTACTAGGAAGTTGATCAAAATCATCAGCCTCCATAGCCTCTAATAAATTCATCTGAATATCCGTTTTTGCCTGCAGTTCTTCTATACTCAATCCCTGATTTATTCTGGCTAAACGAAGCACCTCACCAATTGTTTTTTTTCTCATACTTAGCATTCCTTCTTTCTAGGGTTACTTAATCTTTTAAGCTGGAAAGATTGTAAAATCAACTAGATCACCATCATCTATCAAACGATGACCTGCTTCAAGAACATCGTCTAAAGTAATTTCTTGTAAAATTTTTGGTAAATCAAAAATAGTTTCTCCTCTGTCGACTGGTTCATACTGTGTCGCAATAAACTCCAAGGAGTTCATACTACTGAAAAATTCCCCAAACATCTCACTCTTAACAAGATCGAGATGTTCCTCTGTAAGATCTGAATCTTTCGTAAAGTTGCGAATAGCCTTTCGAAATTGATGAGACAAAGAAACAGGTTCTTTCGTTTCCATCGTCAACATCACAAAATGAAAGCGGCTATTCACTTCTACCTCTAAGGACAGCGAGGCATCCAACTTCCCTGTCTCATATAACTTTTGAAATCGCTCAGAAGTCCAACCAAACAGCATCGTAAACAATAATTTTAGCAAAATATTATAACGGTAGCAATCTTCTTCTGACACCTCACCTACTCCCCTAATTCCAACAGCAAGTTTTGGTGAAGAAACTTCCATCCGAAGGCTATCTGTTTCTTTGACAGCTTGTAAAGTAAGCTTCTCCTTCCTTAATACCATTTCTTCCAAGTTTCTAAGTTTTTTTTGCGAAAAATACTTCTCAACCGTACCTACATCAAAATTCCCAACTAAAAACAAAGACATATTGACAGGTTTGTAAAAGGCTGTAAAGTTATTTTTTAAGTCATTTAGCTGAATATTGTTAATTGATTTTTCACTTCCAACAATATCCGCTGCCAGAGGAGTATTGGGATAAAGATTTGCTAATGTTGCAAAAAACAGACGCGAATCTGGATCGTCTTGGTACATCTCACGTTCCTGTTGGATAATTTCCCTCTCTCTCTCAACTGACTCTTCTGTAAAATGAGCAACTGTTACCAATTCTTCAAGCAAATCCAAATTTTCTGATAAATGATCTATTGTTGAAAACAAATAACTCGTCTTTGTAAAACTTGTAAAAGCATTGCTATCAGCTCCCAAGCGTGTAAAAGACTCCATAATATCTTCAGCATTTTCTCTCTCAAACAGTTTGTGTTCAAGAAAATGTGCAATTCCAGCTGGATAACACTGTAAACCTTTTTTAGATAGTGTAAAACTTGTGTCTACTGATCCAAATCGAACTGTTACAACTCCATAAACTTCATTAAATTGTTTCTTAGGAAGGAGAGAAACTGTCAATCCATTTGATAGACGAGTCTGATAAACCGTCTCCTTTACAGCAGGATAGTATTTTTCTTCAAAGGTAACTGGTGTCATTCTATTCCTTCCATAAAGTATATCGCTTGTAACCGGACACTATTTGCTGCTTTGCAGATAGTTTCTTTATCAACTTGATTTAATTTTTCAATCCAATTGTCAAAATCTGAGGTAGATTTCCCTAACAAACTATTCAAGTAAACTCGCTCGATTAGTGAGGTCTGACTATCTTGCGCAAGCAATAAAGTTCTGCGAATCATCTCCCTGGTCTGTTCAATCTCCAAATCTGTAAAATTACCTTTTTTTAGTTCAAGTAATTGATGATTCATCAATTTTCTAGCTTGATTGCGCTTTTCTCGATCAATGCCAGCATACATCCTCAATTGACCACTAAATAAATCCAATTGACTGGAGATAGTGTAGGCTAGACCAGCATTTTCCCGAACATTCGTAAAAAGCTTAGAGTGAGCAAAACCACCTAACAGACCATTCATTACTACCATGGCCAAATGATGCTTGTCTCCATAGCTCGTAGAACAATGGTAAGCCAATTCCAAAACGGATTGGCCCACATTCTTACGAACCATTCCTTCCCGAAGGACATTTGAATATGGTTGCTTGTACTGAGGTTTGACATGGAGTTGACGCCCAGTAAAGGAGAATGACCTCAACCACTCCTTCACTTCTACTTCATTAAAATCGCCCAAGAAAAAGAAATCAATTCGATCATTTTTCAGAGCATCTTGAAAGCAAGTGTAGCTACTTTCCGGAGACTCATTTGAAATACGTTTTCGCAAATCACTGTATCTCAATTGAAGACGCTCATCATGGAAGAACAAGCTATCCAACTCCTTATGAGCAAAATAAAATGAATCATCCATATCAGTAGCTAAACTAGCCAATAATTGTTTTTTTTCAATTTCAAATAAGGCTGGCTCAAAAGCACCATCTTGAGCTAAGGGGGCAAATAAAGTCTGTCTTACCAGTTCAAAAATTTGAGAAGTCAAGACATTCTTTTTACTTAAAAAATCATCCCTCACATAGGTAAATGTCAGGTCAAGAATATGTACCTGTCCCCTACGATAAGCACTTGTGGAAATATCCGCTCCATACAAACTTGCCAAGTATCTGCGAAAAGCTTGAGATGTTGGGTGAGCTTTATTGGCAGTTTCCAACATACTTGCACTTAACATGCGTCCTGCTATTGTCTCAAGAGATAAGGGAGCAGTAAAACGAACAGTAATTTTATTTGTTTTAAACTTTTTGGATTGAACAAAATGTGCTGAAATTCCAGGCACCAACTCCATACCTTACCTCCTTACATATAGAGTTCTATTATACCACGAAAATCAAAATTTTTCTTGTTCTCTTTATAGCTTTCAAAAGTAAAATCGTTTTCATTTTGACTGACTTTCCTTCAGATATTTCAGGGAAAATATGGTATAATACCAAAGATTGAGGTGAATTATGGAATACAAATTATTTGAAGAATTTATTACGCTCCAAGCCCTTCTAAAAGAGCTTGGAATTATACAGAGCGGTGGTGCTATTAAATCCTTTTTAATGGAACATCAAGTTTACTTTAATGGTGAATTAGAAAGTAGACGTGGGAAAAAAATCCGTATTGGAGATACAATTGACATCCCTGATTTAAAGATTGACATCACCTTGACACAACCAAGTTTAAAAGAGCAAGAAGAATACCAAGCAGATAAGATTGAAAAAGAGCGGATTGCTAAACTTGTCAAAGAGATGAATAAGGGTGTAAAGAAAGAAAAACAAAAAACTACTTTATCACCTAAAACCAAACAAGCTCCACGTTTTCCAGGAAGATAATCATGTGGCTCCAACATTTAACAATAAAAACCTTTCGAAACTACAAAGAGACGAAAATTGATTTTAATCCAAAATTAAACGTCTTTCTAGGTCAAAATGCACAAGGAAAGACCAATATTCTAGAAGCAATCTATTTCTTGGCCTTAACACGTAGTCATCGTACTCGAACAGATAAAAATCTCATTCATTTTGATGAAGAACAACTCCATCTTTCTGGCTTACTACAGAAAAAAACAGGCTCTATCCCTCTAGAAATTGATTTAACACCAAAAGGACGTGTGACTAAAGTCAATCACTTAAAACAAGCTCGCCTCTCAGACTATATCGGACATATGAATGTGGTTCTCTTCGCACCTGAAGATCTCCAGTTAATTAAAGGAGCGCCCTCCGTTCGTCGAAAGTTTATAGATATAGAACTGGGACAAATTAAACCAATCTACTTGTCAGACCTGTCAAACTATAACCATATACTCAAGCAAAGAAATACTTACCTAAAATCCAGTCAAAAGATTGACGAAACATTTTTGTCGGTCTTAGATGATCAGTTAGTAGAGTATGGTTGCCGCGTCATAAAGCATCGGATAAAATTCATTAAAGACTTAGAGAAATTTGGTCAAAAAAAACACTTAGAAATTTCAAATCAATCAGAAGAGTTGTCAATATCTTATCAATCAACTGTCAACTTCACTAATGAAGAAGTCTTAATGGATTCTTTTAAAATGGCTTTAGAGAAAAGTAGATCAAGAGATTTATTTAAAAAGAATACTGGTGTTGGTCCTCATCGAGATGATATTTCTTTTTATATCAATGATATGGATGCTAGTTTTGGAAGTCAAGGTCAACATCGTAGTCTTGTACTTTCTATCAAACTAGCAGAGATTGAACTAATGGAAAGCATTACTAACGAGTCTCCAATACTCTTGCTTGACGATGTTATGAGCGAACTTGACAACACACGACAACTAAAATTACTAGAAACTATTTCACAATCTATCCAAACCTTCATTACAACAACAAGTTTAGACCACTTGCAAAACTTACCAGAAAATCTTAGTATTTTCAATATCCAAAACGGTAAAATATCTGTAAATTAAAATTGACACCTTTGTAAACAAAAAAGAACTCCTGAAATTCAGGAGTTCTTTTTTGTTTCTTACATGGAGTAGTTTGGTGCCTCATTAGTAATTTGAACATCATGTGGGTGACTTTCTTTGAGACCAGCACCTGACATTTCAATAAATTGAGCGTTGTCGTGCAATTCTTTAAGGTTAGCTGCACCACAGTAACCCATACCAGAGCGAATACCACCAATCATTTGGAAGACAATATCAGCTGCTGCACCTTTATAGGCAACACGACCTTCAATTCCTTCTGGAACAAGTTTGTTTGCTTCATTGACAGAACCTTGGAAGTAACGGTCACTTGAACCTTTCTTCATTGCAGCGATTGATCCCATACCACGGTAAGTCTTAAATTTACGTCCTTGGAAGATTTCCGTTTCACCTGGTGCCTCGTCTGTTCCAGCAAACATTGATCCAAGCATAACTGCATTTCCACCTGCGGCGAGGGCTTTTACAATATCTCCAGAATATTTGATTCCACCATCAGCAATAATCGTTTTTCCATATTCACGCGCAACTGCTGCCGCATCATAAATTGCTGTCACTTGTGGGACACCCACACCTGCAATCACACGAGTAGTACAGATAGAACCTGGTCCGATACCGACTTTGACAACATCCACACCCGCATCATAAAGAGCACGCGCACCTTCTGCAGTTGCAATATTACCAGCAATCAAAGTGCGATCTGGGAAGTGAGCACGAATCTCAGCAATTTTACGTAGAACCCCAGCAGAGTGACCATGCGCAGTATCAATAACAATTGCGTCAGCACCTGCTTCAAAAAGGGCTTCGGCACGTTCAAATGTATCTGAAGTGACACCTACCGCACCTGCAACTAGTAGACGACCAAACTCATCTTTAGCAGCATTTGGAAACTCAATAACTTTTTCAATATCCTTAATAGTAATCAAGCCAGAAAGACGGCCTTCTTCGTCAACCAAAGGAAGTTTTTCAATACGATGTTCTTGAAGAATATGTTCAGCTGTTGCAAGATCTGTGCCAACAGGAGCCGTGACAAGATTTTCACTGGTCATATGGTTTGAGATTGGTTGATTGTAATCTGAAATAAAGCGAAGATCTCGGTTTGTTAGAATACCAACCAATTTACGATTTTCAAGTGTCTCCACAACTGGAATACCACTGATACGGTAGCGTCCCATCAGCTCGTCTGCTTCAGCAATAGTGTGTTCTGGAGTCAAGAAGAATGGATCAATAATGACACCATTTTCAGAACGTTTTACCTTGCGAACTTCATCTGCCTGTTGTGCAATAGACATATTTTTATGGATTACTCCAAGACCACCCGCACGAGCAATGGCAATAGCCATTTGACTTTCTGTGACTGTATCCATGGCGGCTGTAATAATTGGGATATTTAAAGTCAGATTATCTGCCAATTTTGTTGTTAAATCTGCATCATTAGGCAACACATGACTTTCTGCTGGAATGAGCAATACATCATCAAAGGTAAAACCTTTTTTCAAAAATTTAGTATCCCAATTAGACATTGAAGTTTCCTCTTTTCTTTCTTTTGAGCTTGACTCTTTTTGTATTGTATCTATCATACCATTCTATGAAAATTTGTCAATTATATTTATGGCAGAAAACATAAAAAAACTATCTCTATGATTCTATGGAAGAGATAGTTTTACGATTCATATTTTATCTATTATTTTATTTGAAATAATTTAGCCCCATTGCTTCCTTAACCTCAGACAGAGTTTGCCCTGCAACTTCACGAGCTTTTTCACTTCCTTTTTGAAGCATATTGTACACTTCACCCATATCCTTAGCAAATTCGATACGGCGCTCACGAATAGGACCAAGTTCCCGTTCTAATATTTCAAGTAGATAGCGTTTCGTCTTCACATCACCAAGACCACCACGTTGATAATGTTCTTTCATATCCGCAATTTCTTGAGCATCTTCTGGACGACCAAACACATCTAGATAATGGAAAACCATATTTCCTTCAATCTTACCGGGATCCTCAACCCGAATATGATCCGGGTCTGTATACATACTCATGACTTTTTTACGCAAAGTATCGGCATCATCGGCTAGATAAATACCATTATTGAGTGATTTAGACATTTTAGCATTTCCATCTAATCCAGGTAGTCGACCTGCTCTCTCATTTTCTGGATAAATACCTTCTGGCTCAACCAATACATCACAATTATAAGCATTGTTAAAGGAACGAACAATTTCACGAGTTTGTTCAATCATTGGTTTTTGGTCTGTTCCTACAGGAACATAATTAGCCTTAAAGGCTGTGATGTCCGCTGCCTGAGCGATTGGATAAACCAGAAAACCTGTTGGAATACTTTCTCCAAATCCTTTTTGAGCAATCTCTGTTTTTACTGTCGGATTACGCTCCAAACGAGCTAGTGATACCAAGTTCATATAGTACATAGACAGCTCAGCCAACTCTGGAATCTGACTTTGAATGAAAATAGTTGATTTACTTGGATCCAATCCAACTGCTAGGTAATCCAAGGCAACATTCCCAATAGACTCTACAATCGTTTGAGGATCCTTAGCGTGATCTGTCAGTGCTTGTTGGTCCGCCAAAAAAACAAACATCTCATACTTATCTTCTTCCTGTAGTAATACTCTATTTTTTAGACTACCAACATAATGTCCAATATGCAGTTTACCTGTTGGACGGTCTCCTGTTAAAATAATGGGTTTCGTCATTTTTTTCTCCTTCGAAATGGTCTCTTCAATTATAGCATTTTTTTGTTAAAATAACAGAAAATTATTTAAATCAAAGAGCTTATTCACTGTAAATAAAATTGTAAACTTAGTTTACATAAAATTGACAAATAAAAATTTGAATATTTCACTCTTTTCTAGTAGAATAAATATATTACATATTATAGGAGAAAAACATTGCTTACAGTATCTGATGTTTCACTACGTTTTAGTGATCGCAAACTTTTTGATGATGTCAACATCAAATTTACAGAAGGAAATACATACGGATTAATTGGTGCTAATGGTGCTGGGAAGTCTACATTCTTAAAAATTTTAGCTGGTGATATCGAACCTACAACTGGTCACATCTCTCTTGGTCCAGATGAACGTCTCTCTGTTCTCCGTCAAAATCACTTTGACTATGAAGATGAACGTGCAATTGATGTCGTTATCATGGGAAATGAAAAACTTTATAGCATTATGAAAGAGAAAGATGCTATTTACATGAAGGAAGATTTTTCCGATGAAGATGGTGTTCGTGCAGCTGAACTCGAAGGGGAGTTTGCTGAACTTGGAGGTTGGGAAGCAGAGAGTGAAGCATCTCAACTACTTCAAAACCTAAACATTCCTGAAGAATTGCACTATCAAAACATGAGTGAATTGGCCAATGGTGAAAAAGTAAAAGTTCTCCTTGCCAAAGCACTTTTTGGCAAACCAGATGTTCTTCTCTTGGACGAGCCAACCAACGGTTTGGACATCCAATCAATTACATGGCTAGAAGACTTCTTGATTGACTTTGATAACACAGTTATCGTAGTATCCCACGACCGCCACTTCCTAAACAAAGTATGTACTCACATGGCCGACCTTGACTTTGGAAAAATCAAACTCTATGTTGGAAACTATGACTTCTGGAAGGAATCTTCTGAGCTTGCTGCTAAATTGTTAGCAGACCGTAATGCCAAAGCGGAAGAAAAAATTAAGCAATTGCAAGAATTCGTTGCTCGTTTCTCTGCTAATGCTTCTAAATCAAGACAGGCAACATCTCGTAAAAAAATGCTTGACAAGATTGAACTAGAAGAAATTGTGCCATCCAGTCGTAAATATCCATTTATCAACTTTAAAGCAGAGCGTGAAATTGGTAATGATCTCTTGACAGTAGAAAATCTAACTGTCAAGATTGATGGTGAAACTATCTTGGATAATATTAGTTTCATCTTGCGTCCAGGTGATAAGACAGCTCTTATTGGACAAAATGACATCCAAACGACTGCATTAATTCGTGCAATCATGGGTGACATTGACTATGAAGGAACTGTCAAGTGGGGAGTTACTACTAGCCGTTCTTACTTGCCAAAAGATAACTCGGCCGATTTTGCAGGAGGAGAGTCAATCCTTGACTGGTTGCGTCAATTTGCAAGTAAAGAAGAAGATGACAATACCTTCTTACGTGGTTTCCTTGGTCGTATGCTCTTCTCTGGAGATGAGGTTAACAAACCTGTAAACGTCTTGTCAGGGGGAGAAAAAGTGCGTGTCATGCTTTCAAAACTTATGCTTTTGAAATCAAATGTCCTTGTACTCGATGACCCAACAAATCACTTGGACTTGGAATCTATCTCAAGCTTGAACGATGGATTGAAAAACTTTAAAGAATCCATCATCTTTGCCAGTCATGATCACGAGTTCATTCAAACTTTGGCAAACCATATTATTGTTTTGTCTAAGAATGGTGTCATTGATCGTATTGATGAAACCTATGATGAATTCCTAGAAAATGCAGAAGTACAAGCAAAAGTTAAAGAACTTTGGAGAGACTAAATATGACTTCAAAACTCAGTTGGGTTAACCAACTGAGTTTTCTACCATTCTATGAGGTAACATGAAATCATTTTTTAAAACATATTGGACCTATTTTATTTCTTTCATCATTCCTGTAGTGATTATGTCTGAAGTATATCTATCTCAAGGTATCTACTGGAATAGTGATACATCCCCACTATTAGGAGATGGTTTCCATCAATACGTTATTTTTGATGTGGCTTTACGGAATATTCTACATGGAAATGGTAGTTTGTTTTACACCTTTACAAGTGGCCTCGGACTGAATTTCTATGCTCTATCTAGTTATTACTTGGGTAGTTTTCTCTCACCTCTAGTTTACTTTTTTAATCTGTCGAATATGCCAGATGCTGTATATCTGACCACTCTATTAAAATTTGGATTGATTGGTCTGTCAACCTTCTTTAGTTTGAATAAATTATTTAAAGATATCCCAAAATTTTTAAAACTGGCCTTATCCACCTCCTATGCTCTGATGAGCTTTACCGTCAGTCAGTTAGAGATAAAAACCTGGCTAGATGTTTTTATCTTGATTCCTTTAATTATAACTGGTTTACACCTACTTATAACAGAAAATAAGCGCCTACTATACTTTACAAGTCTGTCAATCTTGTTTATTCAAAACTATTATTTTGGATATATGACAGCATTGTTTCTTATTTTCTGGTATCTCTGCCAAATTTCATGGGACTTTAAAAATCGAAAATCATCTTTTCTTGATTTTGTTGTTACTTCCTTTTTAGCAGGAATGGCTAGTTTGATTATGACTCTTCCTACATTGTTTGATTTACAAACTCATGGGGAGAAGTTAACTGCCATCACAAAATTAAAGACAGACAGTAGCTGGTATTTAGATATTTTCGCAAAACAATTCATTGGATCTTTTGATACAACTAAGTATGGATCTATACCAATGATTTTTGTTGGACTGCTTCCTTTTATTTTAACCATTCTATTTTTCACAATAAAATCTATTAAGTTTCACGTGAAACTTATCTATGCAATCTTCTTCACTTTTTTAATAACAAGCTTTTACATAGAGGCACTTGATTTATTTTGGCAGGGGATGCATACCCCAAATATGTTTTTGCATCGCTATGCTTGGATCTTTTCTACTCTGTTAATTTATACTGCAGCAGAAGTCTTAAATCGCCTGAAAGAACTGAAGCTCTGGAATCTATTTATCTCACTTTTTCTTGTACTAACAGGATTCTTGGCTACCGTATACTTTAAATCACACTATTCTTTTTTAACAGATTTGAATATCTTACTCACTCTTGAATTTTTCCTAGTTTATTCACTTTTACTCCTTGCAGTCATCAGAAAATTTATCTCTGTAAATCTATTTGCAATTCTTTTGTCTTTATTTATAACAGCTGAGATAAGCTTAAACGCTTCATCTCAAATGGAAGGAATCGCTAAAGAATGGGCCTTTGCTTCTCGTAGCGCCTATAATAGAGATATCATTGCTATGGAATCCATTATAAATCAAATTGACAATCCATTTACACGTACTGAGAAACTGCAAATTCAAACTGGAAATGACAGTATGAAATTTAACTACAATGGAATCTCTCAATTTTCATCTGTTCGAAATCGTTCAGCTAGCACTAGTTTGGACAAACTTGGATTCAAATCCTCTGGAACCAACCTCAATCTCCGTTATGCAAATAACAGTATTTTGGCGGACAGTTTATTTGGAATCCAGTACAACATTTCAGAAACTCCCCTTGATAAATATGGATTTCAAGAGATTTATCAAAAGGATCATTTAACCTTATATAAAAATCAACTTTCCCTCCCCATTGCTTTTGCTACTCAATCTATTTACACAGATGTAAACTTTAACAATCACACTCTGGATAATCAGGCTTTGTTTATAAACCAGCTTGCTAATCTCAACTTAGATTACTTCTCCCAAATAACATATGATAAAACAGATAATTCTGAAGGTTTAACGAGCATCACAGGTTCTGCGAATGAAGATGCAAAGATTGATTATCAAATTGAGGTTCCTCAAAATAGTCAAGTATATCTCTCTTTTTCAAATCTTCATTTTACAAACGATAAGCAAAAGAAAGTTGACATCCTTGTCAATGGAGAAAAGAAGACTTTTACAACTGACAATGCTTTTAATTTCTTTAATTTAGGCTATACAGAAGAACAAAAAACTTTCAATATCAGTGTTAGCTTTCCTGAAAATTCTCAAGTGTCATTTGAATCTCCAACCTTCTATCGTTTAGATACTCAGGCTCTTACTGAGGCAATCCAAAAGATTAAAGAACAACCTGTAGAAGTATCCACCTCTAAAAATAAAGTCTTTGCTACATATGAAGTAAAACAAGATACCTCTATTTTCTTCACTATTCCTTATGACAAAGGTTGGTCTGCATACCAAGATGGGAAAAAACTTGAAATCAAGCAGGCTCAAACTGGTTTTATGAAAGTTGATGTTCCAAAGGGAAAAGGCACCATTACACTTTCCTTTATCCCCAATGGTTTTGTTATTGGAGCAGCCTGCTCATTAACTGCCCTTCTTCTTTTTGGGATCTATAATCACAGACAAAATTTATCTAATACAGAAAAAGATTGACCAAAGAATTGGTCAATCTTTTTAATCTTCTTCCATTTTCTTAGGTTGATAAGCTAGCATACCTAAAGCAGTAAAGAAAGCTAGTGTTATAATAAGGAAAATCACTTGGTGATGAATATTTCCTGTCATAGAGATTGTTTGTCGTAAGCCTGATACAGAATAACTCATTGGTAACCAAGGATTGACACCTTTAAAGAAATCATTTGTCAAAGCAAGTGGATAAGTCCCTGCACTTGATGCTAACTGTAATAATAGTAAAATAAGAGAGAAGAAGGCTCCTAAACGGCTATTCCAAGTTGTTAAAGCTGTCACCATAGACATGAAAGCTAAACTTGTGATTATAATTAGAATCAAAGTCCTCATCTCATGGTTCGCAGTCAATCCAATAAGATGGACACCTCCATAAACTAAAACACCTGCTAAGACAGCTATAATCCCATTTATTTCTGAACGAGACTTCAACCAAGCCCAACGACTCTCTGGATGACGTCCAGAAGGCAACTTCGCAAAAATCATATTAGTAGATATAGCAGCAACAAAAAGAGCAACTGATATCATATAAGGAGCCATGGCAATCCCATTTACAGGAACTTGGTCATTATCTGTTTTTGAGAGAACTAGAGGATTAGATAATGTTTCTGCATTTTCAGATTCTGTTGAAGCTGATTTGAGTTGATTATTCGCATTGCCTAATCCTTTTCCTAACGAATCAACTCCTGTCTGTAAATCTTCAAGACTAGAGGTTAAGGTTGTTCCACCAGCTGCTAGTTTTCCAGCACCATCTGCAACCTTCATAGCGCCACTTCCTAGTTGAGATACTGCAGAAAGTAACTGTGTTGATTTATCTGTCAATTGACTAGAGCCAAATTGTAATGCAGCAAGACCTGCTATTAACTCTGGACTCTTATTATTCAATTGAGAAGAACCAGATGACAAGCTTTCTATACCTGATACTAATTCTGGAGTTTTTTCAACTAATTGACTGACTCCTGCTGTCAAGTTAGAAGATTTTTGTGTCAAGGTATTTGAGCCTGAAACTAGTTAATCCAAACTACCTGTCAAGGTGGAATTCTTTTCACTTAGTTGATTTGCGCCCTGAGAAACTTTATCAACACCTGCAGTATATGCGTTTACACCTGATGCAATCGACTGACTGGCAGGAACTAATTGGCTAGCAACTGCTCCTTGTATTTCTGTTAATCCACTTGACAATCCTGTCAAAGAAGTAGAAGCAAGCGGTAATACTTGATTAGCTTGATTTTTTAAAGTCGAAAGATTAGAAGATTGATTTTGTAAGTTTTCTAAACTTCCCTGTAAACCTTGAACTAAAGCTACAATTGACTGTGCTGATTGAATACTATCAGTCGAATTTTGAGATACAGAAGCGCTTATCTCAGCTTGTTGCTCACTTGTCAATGATTGATAAGCTGCTGTCGATTGAATATTAGCTAATGTAGTCGCTTTATCAGACTGAGCACTTGCTAACATTTGATTAGAAAGAGATACTATACTTGATAAAACAGAATCTAATTGTTTTGTATCTCCAACATCAATATTTTGAATAGCTTGATTTAACTGATTCAAACCAGAAGATAATTGATTAATTTGATCTTTTTGCTCAGACGAAGCATCTAACTTGCTAGAAAGTTGTTGAATTCCTTCACTTAATTGCTCCACACCCATTCGAAGTGTAGCTGATTGATTGGATAACTGATTAGCACCTGTTGCAAGACTTCCCACTCCATTAGTGTAAGCACTAACACCAGATGAAAATTGATTAAGACCAGCATTGAGCTGAGAAACACCGCCAGTATAGGACTCTACACCAGTATATAGTTGATTGATTCCTCCTACTAATTCAGGACTTTTAGAAGATAATTGACCTAATCCGCTATCTAATTGACTCACTGCACCAGTATATGTAACTAAACCACTATTAAAATTCCCTAAGCCAAGATGAAGTTGTTCAACACCAGAGACATAAGAGGATAATCCTTTAGTAAACTGCTCCGTTCCATTTGAAAATGTTACACTTGAGTTAGCTAGAGTATTAAGATTTGCCGTCAACGTTTGACTTCCCGTCACCAACTGATTCGCTCCATTAGCCAATTGTTCACTTCCATCAGCTGCCTTGTTTACTCCAGACTTTAAGTCATTCATTTTTTGAAATAAAGCCTTGGTATACGTTTCAGTTACATTAGTAGAAACGGTTTGTTTTAATTGTGTCATTGCAGAATCACTCATCTTGCTAGCGATAAAACTATGTCCACTTGAAGTCTGATAATCAATCTGCATCTGTTCAGGATGATTTGTTAGGATAGAAGCAGCTTTTTCAGACAAGTCACTTGGTAAAGTCACTACCATGTAGTAGTCACCATCTTCTAGGCCTTTTTCCCCCTCCTCTTCATTAACAAAATGAAAATCTAAAGCCTTATTTTCTTTCAAATTAGACACCATGTCTTCACCTATTGTCATCGTCTGTCCATTATAAGAAGCTTCCTTATCTTTATTGACAACTGCTACAGGTAGCTCTGATAATTGGCCATAAGGATCCCACATGGATGATAAAAATATAATGTTGTATAAAGCTGGAATGAGAGAAATCCCTATCATTACAATGATAAAGGTCGGTTTTTTAAATATTGCTTTCCACTCTTTAAACATGTTTCCTCCTTTTTTACACATATTGTCTAAAATTTTGATATAATAGATTATACATCAAAAAATCCAAATTACAAGGTAAAAAATACTTTTTTAGACACATCGTCTATTTTTGTATACAAGGAGGAAGTATGAAAGAAAGTAACAAACGTTTAAAAACAAAACGAATTATCGAAAATGCCATGGTTCAATTATTGATGGACCAACCCTTTGATCAAATTTCTACTGTCAAGTTAGCAGAAAAAGCCGGAATCAGTCGTTCCAGCTTTTACACTCACTACAAGGATAAGTATGATATGATTGAGCATTACCAAAGTAAGCTCTTTCATACCTTTGAGTATATTTTCCAAAAACATGCTCATCATAAAAGAGATGCTATTTTAGAAGTATTTGAATATTTAGAGTCTGAGCCACTCTTGGCTGCACTCTTATCTGAAAATGGTACAAAAGAAATTCAAAATTTCTTGAGAAATAAACTGCATATTATGCTTAGTACTGATCTTCAGAAACGTTTTATGCAACTACAACTCAATCCAATTGAATTAGAATACAGCAGTATTTATCTAACAAATGCCCTATTTGGTGTTTGCCAGACTTGGATTGCTCACGGAAAAAAAGAAAGTCCGCGAGAAATGACCGACTTCCTTATGAAAATGTTAGGTGATACAAACTAAAAGAAAAAGAACACCATCAGGTGTTCTTTTTATCTGACTCCGCCAGTAGGACTCGAACCTACGACATCATGATTAACAGTCATGCGCTACTACCAACTGAGCTATGGCGGATAAAATAGTCCGTACGGGATTCGAACCCGTGTTACCGCCGTGAAAAGGCGGT
Source organism: Streptococcus sp. WB01_FAA12 (assembly GCF_012843315.1). Taxonomy (GTDB): domain Bacteria; phylum Bacillota; class Bacilli; order Lactobacillales; family Streptococcaceae; genus Streptococcus. The sequence goes on along the minus strand of NZ_JABAEX010000005.1, from coordinate 19,771 downwards.
GTCTTAACCCCTTGACCAACGGACCATCTATCTGTAGCAGATATAACCATTATATCAATTTCTTACTAATTGTCAATCACTTTTTAGATTTTTTCTCTAGAATATCTCTCAGTTTACGAACTTTCAAACGAGTGATGGGGCAGCGATGATCTTCATAAAAGACAACTTCTAGATTCTTTCGATCAATTTCTCTCACATTTCCAATATTGATTAGGAAAGATTTATGAGGAGAATAAAATCGCTGGGTATGTTTGTCCTTTTCCTGAATATCTGTCATGGTTCCATAGAACTCTTTGGCAAAATTCTTACCAATAATTCGCAGTTTATGAGAAACACCTGTTGTTTCGATATACAAAATATCATGGTAAGGGATTTTCAAATCATTTCCCTTATAGTTATAATCAAAATAGTCTACAACATCTTCGTTTTCAAGCAGCATGCTCTTAGTGTAAAAAATACTCTGCTCGATACGTTTTTTAAACAATTCATCATTGATGTCTTTATCAACAAAATCTAAGGCTGATACCTGGTATTTATAAGTTAAAGTAGCAAATTCAGATCGACTAGTAATAAAGACAATAATAGCATAGGGATTGTGATGACGGATAAACTGTGCCACTTCAAATCCCTTTTTCTCAATCCCGTGAATATCGATATCTAGGAAATAAAGCTGATTTACTTCATCATTTTCGATATATTCCTTAAACTCACGAACTTTTCCTGTTGTCTTGTAAGAAATAGGAATATTTGATTCCTCAGAGATTTCATTCAATATTCTCTCAAGTCTCACTTGATGCTCAATAACATCTTCTAAAATTAATACTTTCATTCAAATTCCCTCTTAAATCTAATAATTTGTCTAAATGTGCTGTCTTCCATCTCTGTTTCCAAAATAATGTTGTCATACTTATCTAAAATCTCTTTGACACTATTAAGTCCGAGACCTCTATTTCTTCCCTTGGTAGAGAAACCTAAAGCAAATAGGTCCTCTGAAGGCGTCATAGTAATTTTACATGAATTCTGGATGACTATAACTGTTTCAAAATCCATTTTAATGACTGCAACTTCCATTTGTTTCAAGTAACTATCTGCAGCACCTTCAACAGCATTGTTTAAGAGAATACTCATGATGCGAACAAGATCAAGTAAATCTATTGACAATCTAGTAATAACATCCTTTACTTCCAATGTAAACTCTACATCATTATTTCGTGCATATACGATTGATTGAGCAATCAAACTTCGTAAGGCAGAATCTGCTATATTGTTTAAATCAAAGTAAGTATACTTATCTGATCGCAATTTTTGATTTGCTTTGACTAGGACTTCCTTATAAATCCTGTCAATTTCTTGTAAATCTCCACTGTCAATTGCCATTTGCATGCTGACAAGCATACCTGCATAGTCATGACGAAATCCTCGAATTTCATTATACAATCCAACAATTTCATCTGTATAGGTTTGTAAATGTTTTTGTTCAAATTTTTTCTGCTTCAAAGCAATGTCTTTTTCAACTTGAACCTTGTAAGAGTTCATTGCAAAGAAGGTTAAAAGGAGTCCAACAAAAACTACGGATGATAAAATACTTCCAAAACTATTTAAATGAGAAATAGTACTCACGATATCTGAAATAAAAGAGACGATATGTAGGAAGATAAATGCATATAGTACTTTTTTCAAAAAAGAATAGAGATAGTCTTTGTCAAAATATTTAAGTTCTAGGTTGAAATAGGTGATAATTTTTTTAATTATAAAATAGGTTAATAACAAAACTACCAAAAAGAAAAGATCTTCATGTTGTAATGCTAATTGATCTCCTGTTATAGAGGATAAAGTTACCGATATGAATGTATGGGTAGTGTGATATAAAAGAGAAATTAATAAACTAATAAAAATTCCTTTATACTTATCATATTTCTTTAATCCTCTTAAATAACCATATATCACTAAAGGGAATAAAAATTTCTCTCCCCCTAATCCATGTAAAGATACAAAATAAAAGAAAAATTCAACTACTAACTGTAATATAAATAGCCAAATACTGAACACATATAATTCTTTTATAGTTGTTTTACAAATCCATTCATAACTTCTGCTAAGAATAAAAAGACCTAGAATAACTATTGCCAATCCGAATAAATTCATTATTTCCTACCCTAATTTTTAATTATTTTCTTTTTTGAAAAAGAAGACTACGTATTACGTCTGGAATTCTCCATTCCCCACCCCGAATCTCCTGCAATTCTGCCTCTGTTACTTCTTTAAACTGTTCCAATTTAATTGTGTTTTTCATAGTAAAATCTCCTGTATTGTTTTTCTTGTAAGTTAACTTACACACCTATTATACAAAATGAAGACCATGTAAGAAAAATTTCTTCTCAACTGCACTGTTTTGTACCTGAAATGCACTTTTTTAAGAAAAAAGCTGGGAGTAATCCCAGCTTTTTATCTAATGTACTGATCCCAGCAGGATTCGAACCTGCGACCGTTCGCTTAGAAGGCGAATGCTCTATCCAGCTGAGCTATGAGACCTAACATGACCATTCTATCAAAAAACAAGAAGTAAGTCAATATTCTATTTGTGATAAGGAGAACCCTGCTGAATCGTAAAAGCACGATAAATTTGTTCAACAAGGACTAATCTCATTAACTGATGTGGTAAAGTTAAACGCCCAAAACTAACAGAGAGATTAGCTCGATGCTTCACAGAAGGGGATAGTCCAAGACTTCCACCAATAATAAATGTAAGGGTAGAAAATCCCTTTATAGAAGCCTGTTCCAGCTGTTTACTGAATTCTTCTGAAGAGAGAGTTTTTCCTTCAATTGCCAACACAACAACAAAATCTCTTTCTCCAACTTTAGAAAGAATTCGATTTCCCTCTATTTCTAATATTTTGTGATTTTCTGACTCACTTGCCTTATCTGGAGTTTTTTCATCAGCTAGCTCAATGATTTCTACAGTGGCGAAACGTGAAATTCGTTTAGTATATTCAGCAATACCATCTTTAAGGTATTTTTCCTTCAGTTTTCCAACTGTTACAATTTTTATTTTCATTCTTCTATTCTAACATATTCACACTTCATTTCACATCTTATTCACAAAAAATTATATAGGAAAACAAGCAAATTCACAGAATAACGTAAGTTATCCACAACTTGTGTAAAACTTCTACCTTTAAGCTTGAATTAAGTTAATAGATTTATACTTTAATCAAATAAAAAAACAAACGGAGGCGTTTATGAAACACTTACAAAAATTTTACAAAAAAGGAGTTGCCTTTCTTATCATCATTCTGATAGGATTTTTGAGTGGTACCCTGGGAAGTTTTGTGACACTGCAACTTTATCAAAAACAAGTAAGTCAAGCCGCAAATAACACTACAAACACTGTTACTCAGACTTCCTACAAAAATGAAAATGCAACAACTCAGGCCGTTAACAAGGTAAAAGATGCCGTTGTATCGGTCATCACTTATTCAGCAAATCGGCAAAATAGTGTTTTTGGAAATGACGAGACAGATACGGATACCGACTCTCAGCAAGTAGCAAGTGAAGGTTCCGGTGTTATTTACAAAAAGAATGGGAAAGATGCCTATCTTGTGACAAATACCCACGTTATTAAAGGAGCTTCAAAAGTTGATATCCGTTTAGCAGACGGTACAAAAGTTCCTGGTGAAATTGTCGGTTCTGATACGTTCTCTGATATTGCTGTCGTAAAAATTTCTTCAGAAAAAGTCACAACCGTAGCAGAATTTGGAGATTCTAGCAAACTAAATGTTGGTGAGACTGCAATCGCAATTGGTAGTCCTCTAGGATCCGAATATGCCAATACAGTTACCCAAGGAATCATTTCAAGTCTCAATCGAAATGTCTCTCTAAAATCTCAAGATGGTCAAACCATTTCTACAAAAGCTATTCAGACAGATACTGCCATTAACCCTGGTAACTCTGGTGGTCCACTTATAAACATTCAAGGCCAAGTTATCGGGATTACATCAAGTAAAATTGCAAGTAATGGTGGAACCTCTGTCGAAGGTCTTGGTTTTGCAATCCCATCAAATGATGCTCAAAATATTATTAAACAGCTTGAAAGTGACGGTAAAGTGACTCGCCCTGCTCTTGGAATTCAAATGGTTAATTTAGCTAATATCGGAGCTAGTGATCTTAGAAAACTCAATATTCCAAGTAGCGTAACTTCTGGTGTAGTGGTAAAATCTGTTCAAAGTAATATGCCTGCATCTGGTCACCTTGAAAAATACGACGTTATTACCAAAGTTGACGACAAGGATATTTCTTCGTCAACAGATTTACAGAGTGCTCTTTACAACCATTCTATCGGAGACACCATTAAAATCACCTACTATCGAAATGGGAAAGAGGAGACTACAACTGTTAAACTAGATAAAAGTACAAGTGATTTAGAATCTTAATTGACATCAGTGTAAAGAAAACTTTACATATAATAAAAGATATGTTAGTGTAGAATCATGGAAAAATTTGAAATGATTTCTATCTCGGAAATACAAAAAAATCCCTATCAACCTCGAAAAGAATTTAATGCAGATAAACTAAGGGAATTGACTGAGTCAATCAAAGAAAATGGGGTCATCCAACCCATCATCGTTCGTCAATCTCCTGTAATTGGTTATGAAATCCTTGCAGGAGAGAGACGATATCGGGCTTCTCTCTTGGCTGGTCTGACTTCTATTCCAGCCGTTGTGAAACACCTCTCAGATCAGGAAATGATGATTCAGTCTATCATTGAGAATTTACAGAGAGAAAACTTGAATCCGGTTGAAGAGGCACGCGCCTACGAATCTTTGGTAGAAAAAGGATTTACTCACACTGAGATAGCGGATAAAATGGGAAAATCTCGTCCTTATATCACTAATTTTATTCGTTTGCTTTCCCTACCAGAGCACATCTTATCTGAAGTAGAAAATGGAAAAATTTCTCAAGCTCATGCACGTTCACTAGTTGGTTTGGATAAAGAGCAACAAGACTATTTTTTTCAACTAATTAAAAATGAAGACATCTCTGTGAGAAAGTTAGAAACACTGCTGACAGAGAAAAAACAAAAGAAGCAGAAAAAAAATGATTCTTTCATCAAAGATGAGGAAGATAAATTAAAAAAACTACTTGGATTAAATGTAGAAATTAAACTTTCTAAAAAAGATACTGGAAAGGTTATTATTTCTTTTTCAAGCCAAGAAGAATATGACAGAATTATCAACAGCCTGAAATAAGGCTGTTCTTTTATTTTTTCAACTCACAAATTTATCCACTATTTTTTATAACAAAAAACCAAGGAATTCAAAGAATTCCTCACTTATCCCCAACCTGTGGATAAAAAATATAAACATTGTGGATTCTTTTCCACAGATTGTGGAAAAATGCTAGCATCTATGGTAAAATAAGTCTAACAGTAAACCTTTTTACATCAGATATAGCAAAGGAGGGGATAATTGGTGAAAGAAAAACAATTTTGGAATCAAATCTTGGAATTGGCTCAAGAAAGATTGACACGTTCTATGTACGATTTCTACGCCACACCTGCTGAACTCATAAAAGTGGAGGGAAATGTAGCTACTATCTTTTTACCTAGACCTGAAATGGAAATGGTTTGGAAAAAACAACTCAAAGATATCATTGTGGCTGCTGGTTTTGAAGTTTATGATACTGAAATAAAAACTCAATTTGTCTTAACAAAGCCTGAGGAAGAATCTTCAACCTATGTCATGGATTCTGAAAATAGCAATCATTATGTTGCTTCACAGGCCAATCTTGCTATTCCATATTCTGAAACAGGATTGAAGGAAAAATATACCTTTGATAACTTTATTCAAGGAGATGGGAATATCTGGGCTAAGTCTGCTGCTCTGGCTGTTTCCGAAGACCTCGCATTGACTTATAATCCCCTTTTCATTTATGGTGGTCCTGGACTAGGGAAAACCCACTTACTGAATGCTATCGGAAATGAAATTCTAAAAAATATTCCTGAAGCTCGTGTTAAGTATATTCCTGCTGAAAGTTTTATCAACGACTTTCTTGAGCATCTGAGGCTCGGGGAAATGGAAAAATTTAAAAAAACTTACCGAAGCCTTGATCTCTTACTGATTGATGATATCCAATCTCTCAGTGGCAAAAAGGTTGCAACTCAAGAAGAATTTTTCAATACTTTCAACGCTCTTCATAGCAATCAAAAACAAATCGTTCTGACTAGTGACCGAAGTCCTAAACATTTAGAAGGACTTGAAGAAAGACTTGTCACGCGCTTTAGCTGGGGATTGACTCAAAATATCACCCCTCCTGACTTTGAGACACGTATCGCCATTCTTCAAAGTAAAACGGAACATTTAAACTACCATTTCCAGAGTGATACCCTAGAATATCTGGCTGGCCAATTTGATTCAAATGTTCGAGAATTGGAAGGAGCAATTAACGATATCACTTTAATTGCCAGAGTAAAGAAGATTAAAGACATCACTATTGATATTGCTGCCGAGGCTATCAGAGCACGTAAACAAGATGTTAGCCAACTGCTAGTCATTCCAATTGACAAAATTCAAACTGAAGTAGGTAATTTTTATGGAGTGAGTGTCAAAGAAATGAAGGGTACGAGACGAGTTCAAAACATCGTTTTGGCGCGTCAGGTTGCTATGTATCTAGCTAGAGAACTGACAGATAATAGTCTTCCAAAAATCGGAAAAGAATTCGGAGGAAAGGATCACACCACCGTGATTCATGCCCATGCTAAAATTAAATCCTTGATTGACGAAGATGATAATTTACGCTTAGAAGTTGAAGCAATCAAAAAGAAAATTAAGTAGTTTGTGGATAACTTTCGTTTTTCTATCTTTTTTATCCACATTTTTTAAACAAGCTAAGAAGCTTGAAGTCACTAAATAGAAATCAGTTTTCCACAGAATTCACACACTCTATTATTTCTATTATCCTTCTAATACTAAAAAATAAATAAAGGAGAATCCATGATTCATTTTTCAATCAATAAAAATTTATTTCTACAAGCCTTAAATACCACAAAACGAGCAATTAGCTCCAAAAATGCTATTCCAATTTTATCAACAATTAAAATTGATGTTACCAATGAAGGCATTACTTTAATTGGATCAAATGGTCAAATCTCCATTGAAAATTTCATTTCTCAAAAGAATGAAGATGCTGGTCTTTTGATTACTTCCTTAGGTTCGATTCTTCTTGAAGCCTCTTTCTTTATCAATGTTGTATCCAGTCTTCCAGATGTAACGCTTGATTTCAAAGAGATTGAACAAAAACAAATTGTCTTAACAAGTGGCAAATCAGAAATTACCCTAAAAGGAAAAGATAGCGAACAGTACCCACGTATTCAAGAAATTTCAGCAAGCACACCTTTGGTTCTTGAAACCAAACTACTCAAGAAAATTATCAATGAGACAGCTTTTGCTGCAAGTACGCAAGAAAGTCGTCCAATCTTAACAGGTGTCCACTTCGTATTGAGCCAAAATAAAGAACTAAAAACAGTTGCGACAGATTCTCATCGCCTTAGCCAGAAAAAATTGACTCTTGAAAAAAATGGTGATGATTTTGATGTAGTGATTCCTAGTCGCTCTCTACGCGAATTTTCAGCTGTTTTTACGGATGATATTGAAACAGTGGAGATTTTCTTTGCCAATAATCAAATCCTCTTTAGAAGTGAAAATATTAGCTTCTACACTCGTCTCTTAGAAGGAAACTATCCTGATACAGATCGTTTGATTCCAACTGACTTTAACACTACAATTACTTTTGATGTTGTTAATTTGCGTCAATCAATGGAACGCGCACGTCTCTTATCAAGTGCGACTCAAAATGGTACTGTGAAGCTTGAAATTAAAGGTGGTGTTGTTAGCGCCCATGTTCATTCTCCTGAGGTTGGTAAAGTAAACGAAGAAATCGATACTGATCAGGTGACTGGGGATGATTTGACCATTAGTTTCAACCCGACTTACTTGATTGATTCCCTCAAGGCTTTAAATAGCGAAAAAGTGACCATTAGCTTTATCTCAGCTGTTCGTCCATTCACTCTTGTGCCAGCAGATACTGACGAAGACTTCATGCAGCTCATCACACCAGTTCGTACAAATTAAGTGAAAGAGGTTGAGCCTAGCTCGCCTCTTTTATGATATAATCAAAAAAGAAAAGGAGAGTAGTATGTATCAAGTTGGAAATTTTGTTGAGATGAAAAAACCACATGCTTGCACCATCAAATCAACTGGTAAAAAAGCCAATCGTTGGGAAATTACACGTGTAGGGGCAGATATCAAAATCAAATGCAGTAATTGTGACCACCTTGTCATGATGAGTCGCCATGATTTTGAACGAAAAATGAATAAGATTATTGACTAAGAACCCTTAGTTAGAGAGTTAGCAAGTTTTCCCTTTTTGTGTTATAATGTTAGGGATTGAAATGAGAACGGAGAATGAGAAACTATGGCTTTAACAGCAGGTATCGTTGGTTTGCCAAACGTTGGAAAATCAACCCTTTTTAATGCAATTACAAAAGCAGGAGCAGAGGCGGCAAACTACCCATTTGCGACTATTGATCCAAACGTTGGGATGGTGGAAGTTCCAGATGAACGCCTACAAAAACTAACAGAAATGATTACTCCTAAAAAGACAGTTCCAACAACCTTTGAATTTACAGATATTGCAGGGATTGTAAAAGGAGCATCAAAAGGAGAAGGTTTAGGAAATAAATTCTTGGCCAACATCCGTGAAGTAGATGCGATTGTTCACGTAGTTCGTGCATTTGATGATGAAAATGTTATGCGCGAGCAAGGACGTGAAGACGCCTTTGTGGATCCACTTGCAGATATTGATACTATTAACCTAGAGTTGATTCTTGCTGACTTAGAATCAGTTAATAAACGCTATGCGCGTGTGGAAAAAATGGCAAGAACCCAAAAGGATAAGGAATCAGTAGCAGAATTTAATGTTCTTCAAAAGATTAAACCAGTCCTTGAAGATGGAAAATCAGCTCGGACCATTGAATTCACAGATGAGGAACAAAAAGTAGTCAAAGGTCTCTTCCTTTTGACCACTAAACCAGTTCTTTATGTTGCTAATGTGGATGAAGATGTCGTTTCAGATCCAGACTCTATCGACTATGTCAAACAAATTCGTGAATTTGCAGCGACAGAGAATGCTGAAGTAGTCGTTATTTCCGCGCGTGCTGAGGAAGAAATTTCTGAGTTAGATGATGAAGATAAGCAAGAGTTTCTTGAAGCACTTGGCTTGACAGAATCAGGAGTTGATAAATTGACTCGAGCGGCCTACCACTTGCTTGGACTTGGAACTTACTTTACAGCTGGTGAAAAAGAAGTCCGTGCTTGGACCTTTAAACGTGGAATGAAAGCTCCTCAAGCTGCTGGTATAATCCACTCTGACTTCGAAAAAGGATTTATCCGTGCAGTGACCATGTCATATGAGGATCTAGTGAAATACGGATCTGAAAAGGCTGTAAAAGAAGCTGGGCGCTTGCGTGAAGAAGGAAAAGAATACATCGTTCAAGATGGCGATATCATGGAATTCCGCTTTAATGTCTAATAACATTTAACAAATAGTGTCAATTAGGTTGGAAAAAAATTCCAACCCTTTTGGCTTTTGAAAGGAAAATAAATGACTAAATTACTTGTTGGATTAGGAAATCCAGGGGATAAATATTTTGAAACCAAGCACAATGTTGGTTTTATGTTGATTGACCAATTAGCTAAAAAACAAAATGTCACTTTTACACACGATAAGATATTTCAAGCTGACCTAGCATCTTTTTTTCTTAATGGCGAAAAAATTTATCTTGTCAAACCAACGACTTTTATGAATGAAAGTGGAAAAGCAGTTCATGCTTTATTGACTTACTATGGTTTGGATATTGAAGATTTACTCGTTATTTACGACGACCTTGACATGGAAGTTGGGAAAATTCGTTTAAGAGCAAAGGGATCAGCAGGTGGTCATAATGGGATCAAGTCAATTATTCAACATATAGGTACTCAGGTCTTTAACCGTGTTAAAATAGGTATTGGCAGACCTAAAAAAGGTATGTCAGTGGTTCACCATGTTTTAAGTAAGTTTGATCAGGATGACTATGTAGGTATTTTACAGTCTATTGACAAGGTTGACGATGCTGTAAACTACTATTTACAAGAGAAAAACTTTGAGAAAACAATGCAGAGGTATAACGGCTAAATGGTGACTTTATTAGATTTATTCTCAGAAAATGATCAGATAAAAAAATGGCATCAAAATCTGACAGATAAGAAAAGGCAACTAATGCTAGGTCTGTCAACTTCTACCAAAGCTCTTGCAATTGCAAGTAGTCTAAAAAAAGAAAAAAAGATTGTGTTATTGACATCTACTTATGGAGAAGCAGAACGAATTATCAGTGATCTTCTTTCTATCTTAGGAGAGGAATTTGTCTATCCATTTTTGGTGGATGACTCTCCTATGGTAGAGTTTTTGGTGTCTTCACAAGAAAAAATCATTTCGCGGGTTGAAGCCTTGCGTTTTTTAACTGATTCATCTAAGAAAGGGATTTTAGTTTGTAATATCGCAGCAAGTCGATTGATTCTACCTTCTCCCAATATATTCAAAGATAGTATTGTAAAAATCTCAGTTGGTGAAGAATATGACCAACATGGCCTTCTTCACAAATTAAAGGAAATAGGCTATTGCAAAGTTACGCAAGTACAAACTCAAGGTGAGTTTAGTATTCGAGGGGATATTTTAGATATTTTTGAGATGTCTCAGTTAGAACCTTTCCGAATCGAGTTTTTTGGTGATGAAGTAGATGGAATTCGGACTTTTGAAGTAGAGACACAATTATCAAAAGAAAATCAAACAGAACTCACTATCTTTCCAGCTAGTGATATACTTTTAAGAGAAAGGGACTATATACGAGGTCAGTCAGCTTTAGAAAAGCAAATTTCAAAGACCATATCACCAATTTTAAAATCATACTTGGAAGAGATTTTGTCAAGTTTTCATCAAAGACAGGTACATTCAGATAGTCGAAAGTTTTTATCTTTATGTTACGATAAAACATGGACTATATTTGATTATGTTGAAAAAGATACACCAGTATTCTTTGATGATTACCAAAAATTGATGAATCAGTATGAAGTCTTTGAAAGAGAATTAGCGCAATACTTTACAGAAGATTTACAGAGTGGTAAAGCATTTTCTGATATGCAGTATTTTGCAGATACAGAGCAAACCTATAAAAAACAAAGTCCAGTTACCTTTTTCTCCAATCTCCAAAAAGGATTAGGAAATCTCAAGTTTGATCACATTTATCAATTTAATCAATATCCTATGCAGGAGTTTTTCAATCAATTTTCTTTTCTTAAAGAAGAAATTGAGCGATATAAAAAAATGGACTACACTATTGTTCTGCAGTCTAGCAATTCAATGGGAAGTAAAACATTGGAGGATGTTTTAGAGGAATATCAGATTAAACTGGATTCCAGAGATAAGTTAAGTATCTGTAAAGAATCTGTAAACTTGATTGAGGGTAATCTAAGACATGGTTTTCATTTTGTAGATGAAAAAATTCTCTTGATTACTGAACATGAGATTTTTCAAAAAAAATTAAAACGTCGTTTTAGAAGACAACATGCGTCAAATGCAGAGCGATTAAAAGATTATAATGAACTTGAAAAAGGGGACTATGTTGTTCACCACATTCATGGAATTGGTCAATATCTAGGCATTGAAACAATTGAAATCAAAGGGATTCACCGTGATTATGTCAGTGTTCAATATCAAAATGGGGATCAAATCTCCATCCCAGTTGAGCAGATTCAGTTACTGTCCAAATATGTTTCAAGTGATGGTAAAGCGCCAAAACTTAATAAATTAAATGATGGTCATTTCAAAAAGGCCAAGCAAAAAGTTAAGAACCAGGTAGAGGATATAGCTGACGATTTAATCAAACTTTATTCTGAGCGTAGTCAGTTAAAGGGATTTGCTTTCTCAGCTGATGATGATGAGCAACATGCTTTTGATGATGCTTTTCCTTATGTTGAAACGGATGATCAACTTCGCAGTATTGAGGAAATCAAGAGAGATATGCAGGATTCCCATCCCATGGATCGACTTCTGGTTGGAGATGTTGGTTTTGGGAAGACTGAAGTTGCAATGCGTGCAGCCTTTAAGGCGGTCAATGATCATAAACAAGTTGTCGTTCTAGTTCCGACGACGGTTTTAGCTCAACAACACTATACCAATTTTAAGGAAAGATTCCAAAATTTTGCTGTTAATATTGATGTGTTGAGTCGCTTTAGAAGTAAAAAAGAGCAGGCGGAGACACTTGAAAAATTAAAGAATGGTCAAGTCGATATTTTGATTGGAACACATCGTGTTTTGTCTAAAGATGTTGTGTTTTCAGACTTAGGCTTGATGATTATTGATGAAGAGCAACGATTTGGTGTCAAGCATAAGGAAACATTGAAAGAAATGAAGAAACAAGTGGATGTCCTAACCTTGACAGCTACTCCAATACCTCGTACTCTCCATATGTCTATGTTGGGAATCCGAGATTTGTCTGTTATTGAAACCCCTCCGACCAATCGTTATCCAGTGCAAACCTATGTTTTGGAAAAGAATGATAGTGTGATTCGTGATGCTGTCTTGCGTGAAATGGAGCGTGGTGGTCAAGTTTACTATCTTTACAATAAAGTTGACACTATTGATCGGAAGGTTTCAGAATTACAAGAGTTGATTCCAGAAGCTTCGATTGGATATGTTCACGGACAAATGAGTGAAATTCAGTTAGAAAATACTTTATTGGACTTTATTGAAGGTCAGTATGATATTTTGGTGACAACTACCATAATTGAAACAGGCGTTGACATTCCAAACGCTAACACCCTGTTTATTGAAAATGCAGACCATATGGGATTGTCAACCTTGTATCAGTTAAGAGGGAGAGTTGGTCGGAGCAATCGCATTGCCTATGCCTATCTTATGTATCGTCCAGAAAAATCAATCAGTGAAGTCTCTGAAAAGAGATTAGAAGCTATTAAAGGATTTACAGAATTGGGATCTGGATTTAAGATTGCTATGCGAGATCTTTCAATTCGTGGAGCAGGAAACCTCTTAGGAAAATCTCAATCAGGCTTCATTGATTCTGTTGGTTTTGAATTGTATTCTCAGTTACTAGAAGAAGCTATTGCTAAACGCAATGGCAATGAGAACACAAGAACTAAAGGAAATGCCGAGTTAATTTTGCAAATCGATGCCTATCTTCCTGATACTTATATTTCTGACCAACGACATAAGATTGAAATTTACAAGAAAATTCGTCAGATTGACAGTCGTGTCAACTATGAAGAATTACAGGAAGAGTTGATGGACCGTTTTGGGGAGTATCCAGATGTGGTGGCCTATCTTTTAGAGATTGGTTTGGTAAAATCATACTTGGATAAGGTTTTTGTTGAACGTGTGGAAAGAAAAGAGAATAGGATTACAGTTCAATTTGAAAAAATCACTCAACGATTGTTTTTGGCTCAAGATTACTTTAAAGCCCTATCTGCAACGAACTTAAAAGCAGCTATAGCGGAGAATAGAGGATTGATGGAAGTCGTATTTGATGTCCGAAACAAGAAGGATTATGAAATTTTAGAAGGTCTGCTTATTTTTGGAGAAAGTTTGCTAGAGATAAAAGAATCAAAGGAAGCTAATTCTATTTGACGTTTTTCTTCTATAAAAGGGATAAAAATGGTACAATAATAATTTGAGGTAATAAAAATGAGATTAGACAAGTATTTAAAAGTATCAAGAATTATCAAGCGTCGTACAGTCGCAAAAGAAGTAGCAGATAAAGGTAGAATCAAGGTAAATGGAATCTTGGCCAAAAGTTCAACGGATTTGAAAGTTGATGACCAAGTTGAAATTCGCTTTGGAAATAAGTTGTTGCTTGTAAAAGTACTGGAGATGAAAGATAGTACAAAAAAAGAAGATGCAGCAGGCATGTATGAAATTATCAGTGAAACACGGGTAGAAGAAAATGTCTAAAAATATTGTACAGATGAACAATCCTTTTATTCAAAATGAACACCAACGTCGTCGTTACCTGATGAAGGAAAGACAAAAGAGGAATCGCTTTATGGGTTGGGTTCTGATTTTGATGATTTTATTGTTTATTTTACCAACCTATAATCTGGCCCAAAGCTATAATCAGTTACTGCAACGTCGTCAGCAATTGACAGAGTTGAAAGAGCAATACCAAACTCTCAGTGATGAAAAGGATAAGGAATCCGCTTTTGCTACAAAGTTGAAAGACGAAGACTATGTGGCAAAATATGCACGCGCCAAGTACTATTACTCAAAGAAACGAGAAGCGATTTACACAATTCCTGATTTGCTTCCGAGGTAATATCATGGAAAATTTATTAGAAGTTGTTGAGCAGTTTTTAAGTTTATCAGATGAAAAACTAGAGGAACTAGCAACTAAAAATCATTTATTACGATTACAAGAAGAAAGGGAAGGGAAGAATGCGTAAGTTCTTAGTAGTGTTATCACTACTATCTGTTTTTATCATAACTTCAAGAGTAGTTAGCACAGAAAAACAGCTTCCTTACTCTTCACAAGAAATTTATTATCTAACTGAGTCTGACTATGGATTCTACTATAAAGAAACTCTGAAATCCCCAATGGTATATGGAGAAACAGCTGTCTATGCTAATGAGGACCTTGTCAAGGAGTCTGGTAAATTAACTCCTGAAACCGCCTTTAAAATCGTAGAGTGGCGTTTGAATAGACAAGGTGTTCCTGTTTTTAAATTAGACAATCATCAGTTTATCCTTGCAGATAAGCGTTTGGTCTATGATCGAAGTCATGTTCAAACTCAAAGTAGACAAGTATGGTTGGAACCGGGGTTTGTTATCTATAACAGCCCTTATGATGCGAAAGAAATTTCTTCCTCCCTCTCTCCCTATCAACTTGTAACGGTGGATAGAGCTCTCTTTGCTGAGGGACAAGAATTTCTTCATATTGATCAAGTTGGGTGGGTATCAAAAGAGTTCATCTCAGAAGAGGACAATCGCATCCAGAGGGTTCAAGAAGTTTTATCAAACAACTATCAGAATGAAAATTATTCTATTTATGTTAAACAGCTGAGTACAGGCAAAGAGGCTGGGGTGAATGAAGACAGCAAACTCTATGCAGCTAGCATCTTGAAACTAGCCTACCTTTATTATGCTCAAGATAAGATAAATCAAGGTGACTATACGCTGGACAGTAGTTTCAAGTATGTCCCAGAAGTGAATAATTTCCCTGGATCCTATAAACCAGAAGGTAGTGGTAGTTTACCTAAAACAGGAGACAACAAAGACTACAGTCTCCAACAATTAATTACCAAGGTAACAAAGGAGTCTGACAATGTTGCTCATAATATTTTAGGTTATTATGTGACCAATCAATCTGACGGGGCTTTTAAAGAAAAAATGTCCACCATTATGGGTGAAGATTGGGATGTGAATGATAAATTAACTTCTTCAAAAATGGCTGGAAAAGTCATGGAGGCTATTTATAATCAGAATGGTTTTGTTTTAGAGTCTCTAGGCAAAACGAATTTTGATAACCAACGAATTGCGAAAGGTGTTTCGGTTAAGGTAGCTCACAAAATCGGAGATGCTGACGAGTTTAAACACGATACTGCCATTGTATTTACAGACTCACCTTTCGTTCTCTCTATTTTCACTAAAAATTCTGATTATGACACCATTGCTAAGATAGCTAAGGATGTCTATGAGGTTCTAAAATGAGGGAGCAGGATTTTTTAAATCATTTTCTCAGAAAAGAGTATTTCAAAAAACATTCTAAAATCGTATTAGCTCTGTCTGGCGGACTGGATTCGATGTTTTTATTCCATCTACTGTCCACCTATCAAAAAGAGTTAGAAATTGAGCTGATTGTAGCACATGTCAATCACAAGCAGAGAAGGGAGTCAGATTGGGAGGAAAATGAACTAAGGAAGTTAGCTGATGTAGCTGGACTTCCTATTTATGTCACAAGTTTTTCAGGAGACTTTTCAGAAGCGCGTGCTCGGGAGTTTCGTTATGATTTTTTTAGGAAAATCATGAAAGAGGTTGGAGCGACAGCCTTGGTCACTGCCCACCATGCAGATGATCAGGTTGAAACGATTTTGATGCGCTTAATTCGAGGAAGTCGGCTACGTCATTTAACAGGAATAAAAGAAAGCCAAGTAGTTGATGATATCGAAATCATCCGCCCCTTGTTGCATTTTCATAAAAAGTATTTTCCACCAATTGTTCATTTTGAAGATCAATCAAATCGTGAGAATGCCTATTTTCGAAATCGTATTCGAAATAGGTATTTACCAGAGCTTGAAAAAGAAAATCCTCGTCTTAAATCCGCTCTTTTAGATTTAGGAAAGGAAATTTCAGATTACCAAGTAGCCATAACAGAGCTCTCTGAACAGATTGATGTGGAAGATTTGAATGAGTTTTTTTCATTCTCACAACAAACTCAAGGGGTTTTACTGCAGAACTATCTCAATCAATTCCCTGACTTAAATCTTACGAAAGCTCAGTTTGCAGAAGTTCAACAGATTTTAGCAACTAAAAGTCAGTATCGTCACCCACTGAAAAATGGTTATGAACTAATAAAAGAGTATCAGAATTTTCGAGTTTGCAAAATCAGTCCACAGTCTGATGAAAAGAAAGATGAACTTGTGTTACACTATCAAAATCAAGTTCGATATAAGGGTTATTTATTTTCCTTTGGCATCCCTATTGAAGGGGACGCTGTTCAAAAAATAATGGTTTCACGGGAAACACCTGTATATATTAGATGTCGAAAACCTGGCGATGTTCTTATCCTGAATGGTCACCGAAAGAAACTGAGACGTTTATTTATAGATTTGAAAATCCCTATTGAAAAACGAAAAACGACCCCTATTATTGAGCAATTTGGAGAAATTGTCTCAATTTTAGGAATTGCGACCAGTGATTTGAGTAAAAACACGAAAAATGATATAATGAACACTGTACTTTATATAGAAAAAATAGATAGGTAAAAAGATGTTAGAACACGATATTGAAAAAATCCTCGTTTCACATGATGAAATTACAGAAGCAGCTAAAAAGCTAGGTGCGCAACTAACAAAAGAATATGAGGGGAAAAATCCAATTCTTGTTGGAATTTTGAAAGGATCAATTCCTTTTATGGCTGAATTGATCAAACATATTGATACGCATATTGAGATGGACTTCATGATGGTATCTAGCTACCATGGTGGAACTGCAAGTAGTGGCGTGATCAATATCAAGCAAGACGTAACTCAGGATATCAAGGGAAGACATATTCTATTTGTAGAAGATATCATCGATACAGGTCAAACTTTGAAGAATTTGAAAGATATGTTTATTGCAAGAGAAGTGGCTTCTGTTAAAATCGCGACTTTGTTGGACAAACCAGAGGGACGTGTTGTTGAAATTGAAGCGGATTATACTTGCTTTACTATTCCAAATGAGTTTGTAGTAGGTTATGGTCTAGATTATAAAGAAAATTATCGTAACCTTCCTTATGTCGGAGTATTGAAAGAAGAAGTTTATTCAAATTAGAAAGATCTATCTTTAATGAAAAAACAAAATAATGGTTTAGTTAGAAACCCATTTCTATACTTGTTAATTATCTTCTTCCTAGTGACAGGATTCCAGTATTTTTACTCTGGAAATACTGCTGGACGAAGCGAAAAAATTAACTATACAGAATTGGTAAAAGAAATTACAGCAGACAATGTAAAAGAATTAACCTATCAGCCAAATGGTAGCATCATTGAAGTGTCTGGTGTTTATAAAAATCCTAAGACTAGTAAAGAAGAAACAGGGATTCAATTTTTCACTCCTACTGCCACAAAAGTAGAAAGATTCTCAAGTACCATTCTTCCGTCGGATTCAACAGTTTCAGAATTGCAAAAACTTGCTTCTGAACATCAGGCTGAGGTAACAGTTAAACATGAGAGTTCAAGCGGTATGTGGATCAATATCCTTGTCTCTGTTGTGCCATTTGCTATTCTCTTCTTCTTCCTATTCTCTATGATGGGAAATATGGGAGGAAATAATAGTAGAAATCCAATGAGTTTTGGACGTAGCAAGGCCAAAGCTGCTAACAAAGAAGATATCAAGGTACGTTTCTCAGATGTTGCAGGTGCCGAGGAAGAAAAACAAGAATTAGTCGAAGTTGTTGAATTCCTAAAAGATCCAAAAAGATTTACCAAACTTGGCGCGCGTATTCCTGCAGGTGTTCTTTTAGAGGGACCTCCGGGAACAGGTAAGACTTTGCTTGCTAAGGCGGTTGCCGGAGAAGCAGGCGTTCCATTCTTTAGCATCTCAGGATCGGACTTTGTAGAAATGTTTGTCGGAGTAGGTGCAAGTCGAGTTCGTTCTCTTTTTGAGGATGCAAAAAAAGCAGCACCAGCCATTATCTTTATCGATGAAATTGATGCTGTTGGTCGCCAACGTGGTGTCGGTCTCGGTGGAGGAAATGATGAACGTGAACAAACCTTGAACCAACTTTTGATTGAGATGGATGGTTTTGAGGGAAATGAAGGAATTATTGTTATCGCTGCGACAAACCGTTCAGATGTCCTTGACCCTGCTCTACTACGCCCGGGACGTTTTGATAGAAAAGTCTTGGTTGGTCGTCCTGATGTTAAAGGTCGTGAAGCAATCTTGAAAGTTCACGCTAAAAACAAACCTTTAGCAGACGATGTTGATTTGAAATTAGTTGCCCAACAAACCCCAGGCTTTGTGGGAGCTGACTTAGAAAATGTTCTAAACGAGGCAGCCTTGGTTGCAGCTCGTCGCAACAAGTCAGTCATTGATGCTTCAGATATTGATGAGGCAGAGGACAGAGTGATTGCTGGACCATCTAAAAAAGATAAAACAGTATCACAAAGAGAACGCGAATTGGTTGCTTATCATGAGGCTGGACATACCATTGTTGGTTTAGTCTTGTCAAATGCCCGTGTTGTTCATAAAGTTACCATTGTACCACGTGGACGTGCAGGTGGTTACATGATTGCACTTCCTAAAGAGGATCAAATGCTTCTATCTAAAGAAGACATGAAAGAGCAATTGGCAGGTTTGATGGGTGGTCGTGTAGCTGAGGAAATTATCTTTAATGTCCAAACGACAGGAGCTTCAAATGACTTTGAACAAGCTACACAGATGGCGCGTGCAATGGTCACTGAATACGGTATGAGTGAAAAACTAGGTCCAGTTCAATACGAGGGTAATCATGCTATGTTTGGTGCACAAAGTCCTCAAAAATCAATTTCAGAGCAAACAGCCTTTGAGATTGATGAGGAAGTACGTTCATTATTAAATGAAGCACGAAACAAAGCAGCTGAAATTATTCAATCAAATCGTGAAACCCACAAACTGATTGCAGAAGCATTGTTGAAATACGAAACATTGGATAGTACACAGATTAAGTCTCTTTACGAAACAGGAAAAATGCCTGAGACTATAGAAGAGGAATCTCATGCCCTATCTTATGATGAAGTAAAATCAAAAATGAGTGAAGAAAAATAACCTAGAGAGGCCGTGCCTCTCTTTTTGTGTGCCGTTGAGGGAACGAGAAATACAGAAGAGGAGAAGAAGATCAAAGACTAGGTTCTTTCTGCTAAACTAAATGCAGAAAGGAGAGGTCTATGAATCTAAAAGAATTATACGAAGAAAGTAAAGGGATTGTAAACAAGTG
>NZ_JABAEX010000004.1 GCF_012843315.1 Streptococcus sp. WB01_FAA12 | reverse complement strand
TGTCTTAACCCCTTGACCAACGGACCTTGAGCTTTTCAACTCTTTCTATTATACCTACTTTTTCCTCTTTGTCAAGGGATTCTTTTGACTATTTTTACCTAAAATCACTGAATACGATACTTAATTCTCTCAGAAGGGATTTTCTACCTTTGAAACATTCTCCTCCCATTAGACGGTCAAGTTGTTCTTGTTTTTCTTTACTCTGACTTGCTCTGTAATTCCTTAGAAGTTCATGAAAGAGATAGTAATCATCCAGTCTGAGTCCTTTTTCTCCTAGGCGATGACTAATTTCGCTCACCTCCTCATAGGGCTCTTTGTCGAAACGGCGCTTGTGACTTTCTTGTTTACGGATGTAGTCTAGGATGCGATTGCGGAATTTGGTTTTAAAGCAGACATATAGTCGGTGACGTTCACCCACTAGCAACTCTGGATGATGACTGACCAGCTCATACAGGCACAGCATCCCCTCCTGATCCCAGTCCTCTTTCTCCCACAGATGTAAATGGTATTCTTTGCGGCACTTGTTTACAATCCCTTTACTTTCTTCGTATAATTCTTTTAGATTCATAGACCTCTCCTTTCTGCATTTAGTTTAACAAAATGCATTAAGCCTTTGATCTACTTCTCCTCTTCTGTATTTCTCGTTCCCTCAACGGCACACAAAAAGAGAGGCACGGCCTCTCTGCGGTTATAATTCTGCAATTTGATTGAGATTCACTTCTGCAATCGTATCATTACCAAACATAGAGATAATCATCTTCACTTTGTTGTTATCAATTTCAGTAATTTTACCTGTGTAGTCTGCAAAAGCGCCATCAATAATGCGGACTGTCTGGCCAACTTCAACGTCAATATCAAACTCTTGAACAGTTTGTCCCATTGAAACCAGAATATCACGAATCTCTTGTTCCAATAATGGAGTTGGTTTTGATCTGTTTCCATGTGAGCCAACGAATCCTGTTACGTTAGGTGTGTTTCGAACAACAAACCATGCTTCATCGGTCATGACCATTTCTACAAGGACATAACCCGGAAAGCGATTCTCTTCAACTTCCTTTTTCTTTCCATTTTTCTCAACTTGCACGGTTTGTGTTGGAATCTCAACGCGTAGAATATTATCCAACATGTTATACGTTTGTGCACGTTGCAATAGATTTTCTTTTACCTTATTTTCATAGCCAGAATAAGTTTGTAGAACAAACCATCCTTTATCAAAACTATCCATGATATTTCCTTTCATAATAGAAGAAAGCTAGCAGAAGTTCTCCGCTTTTCTTCTAAAAAATGTTAATAAATCGAATCAAATTTTCTTCTAAAAAATGTTAATAAATCGAATCAAACCTGAAACAATCAACTGGTCAAAAATATAAATGATGACCACAAAGAAGGCTGTGTATTCCATAATAGAGCGAAAATCTCTCCAGCTTTCTTTGCGAGTTGGCCAAGTTGTTTCTTTAAGAAGTTTAAAAATATCCTTAATAAAACCCATCGTTCTCTCCTATCTCGTCTCTCTATGTGTCGTATATTTTCCACAATGTTTACAAAATTTATTTACTTCTAGTCGTGTTGGCTTGGGGTTCCCACTAATTTTAATTGAGTAATTTCTTGAACCGCAAACTGCACATGCTAGGCTTGCTTTTTTTAGTGCCATAACGCCTCCATCTTATCTATTATAACAAGAAACCTAGGCTTTGACAAGCCTCTTAACGAAAGAGATTGACGATAGAGTCCCAGATTGTCTGGGCTTTCTCTTTTATCTTTGCATCCGAAATCGCACGTCCCGCTTCGTCTACAAGATTTTGAGCTCGGCTACGAATATCTTCTAGCGGATCCTCGGACTGGTTCGTTTCATTTTCAACGACCTGCTTTTTCGTATTTTCTGGTTCAATACCATTTTGTTTATAAGCATTCTCAACTGTAAAAGTGCTACCTGGAGTGTATGGCAAAATGGTATTAGCCATACTTCTAAAGACATGGGCTGCTCCATTTGAGGTCGACCCTGCCAGATAATGGTTCTCATCTGTTGTTGGGAAGCCAAGCCAATGGCTGATTACCACATCGGGAGTATAACCAATCACCCACTGGTCACTGGTATATTCAGGGTTGAAAACAGCCTCGGTAGTACCTGTCTTCCCTGCCATGACATAATCTGCTGGTGACGAACTAATTCCTGTACCATTGGTAAATGTTCCTAGCATCATGCTGGTCATTTTATCAGCTACAGACTTATCAATCACTCGTTTTTGGGAATTTTTATTGCTCTTGATGACCTGTCCACTGGCATTTTCGATACGAGTGATGAAATGCGCTTCAGGCATCAGTCCTTCATTAGCAAAAGCTGCATAGGCTTGTGCCATTTGGAGAGGATTCGTCTCTACTCCTCCACCTAGGGCAACTCCAAGAACACGATCAACTTTATCCATATTCAGACCAAATCTCGTCCCAGCTTCAAAGGCCTTATTGATCCCCAAATCATTTACAGTCGCAACCGCTGGTAAGTTGAGCGATTCTGCCAAGGCTTGATACATAGGCACTTCAGGAGATGTCTTAATGCCAGCATAGTTGTCTACTTGATAACTGTCGTACTGCATGGTGTGGTTGTCCAGTTGCTTGTTCAAAGCCCATCCGGCTTCCACAGCTGGAGTATAAACCACTAAAGGTTTGATAGTTGAACCCGGGCTACGCTTAGACTGGGTGGCATAGTTAAAATTACGGAATCCTGATTTGTCATCACCAGCTACGCGACCGACAACTCCACGCACCCCACCTGTTTTAGGTTCTAGAGCAACACTACCTGATTCAGCATGCGTTCCGTCTTCTGCTGTTGGAAATAGGGAAGTATTTTCGTAAATAACCTGCATGTTAGCTTGATAGTTTTGATCAAGTTCTGTATAGATTCGATAACCGTTGTTGACAATCTCTTCTTCTGTTAGATTGTACTTGGATACTGCTTCGTTGACAACTGCGTCAAAATAGGATGGGTAACGATAATCAGAAATCTTACCTTCATACTTATCTTGCAGTTGAGAAGTCATATCTACTCCAGCTGCTTCAGTTTCTTGATTTTTATCAATATAGCCTGCCGCAACCATATTTTGTAACACTGTATCCCTGCGGTTAGTTGAATCTTCAATGGAATTCAAAGGATTATACAACTCCGGCCCCTTGAGCATCCCCGCTAGAGTGGCTGCCTGATCAAGCGTTAGTTGCGAAGCGGATACACCGAAATATTTCTTACTTGCATCTTCAACACCCCACACCCCATTCCCGAAGTAGGCGTTATTGAGGTACATAGTAAGGATTTGCTCCTTGCTGTATTTCTTTGTCAACTCTAAGGCAAGGAAAAACTCCTTGGCCTTCCGTTCAACGGTTTGGTCCTGAGACAGATAGGCATTTTTCGCCAACTGTTGGGTGATGGTAGAACCGCCTCCAGAACGACCTGCTGTGACAATAGCTAGGAAGAACCGACCATAGTTAATCCCGTCATTTTTATAGAAGGAACGGTCCTCTGTCGCAACGACAGCATTCTGCAAGTCTTTGCTGATATCTGTCAGCTCAACATAGGTTCCCTTTTGACCTGACAGGGCTCCTGCCTCTTTTTCTTCACGGTCAAAAATCAGAGTTCGCGTTTTCAGGGCATTTTGCAAATCATTGACATTGGTAGACTTGGCTATTGCAAATAGGTAGGTTCCTACTAACAAACCAGCACTTAACCCTAAAATGATGACGATCTTTGTCAGATGATAACGACGCCAAAATTTCCGAATTGGGCCTACTTGGGACAATTTTTTTCTATCGCTCCGTGAACGACGCATGCTAGTCGAATCAGGCTCCGCCGATTCACTCGTTTCTTTTTTAAAGAGAGAAAGGAACTTCTCAAATAATTTATCTAATTTCATGCGTTTATTTTATCATCTTCACCATAGGAACTCAAGAATTTAGCTACTCCCTATCCAAATAGGGCTTTTTTTGTTACAATATCTGTATGCAATTCACATTTACATTACCCGAATCCTTGCCTCAAATGACGGTCAAACAATTCCTAGAGGAACAACTCCTCATCCCTAGAAAAATCCGCCATTTTTTGAGAATAAAGAAGAACATCTTAATTAACCACGAAGAAGTTCACTGGAACGAGATGGTCAAGCCAGGGGATATTTGTCAATTGACTTTTGACGAGGAAGATTATCCCACAAAGGAAATCCTTTTGGGCAACCCAGACCTTGTTCAGGAGATTTACCAAGACCAACATCTCATTATCGTCAACAAACCCGAAGGCATGAAAACACACGGTAATCAACCAGATGAAATTGCCCTTCTCAACCATGTCTCTGCCTACGTTGGTCAAACTTGCTATGTTGTTCATCGTCTGGATATGGAAACAAGCGGTTTAGTGCTTTTTGCCAAAAATCCTTTTATCCTTCCTATTCTCAATCGTTTGTTGGAGAAAAAGGAAATCGTTCGTGAGTACTGGGCACTCGTAGAGGGGCAAGTAGGGAATAAAGAACTTATCTTCCGAGATAAAATTGGTCGTGATCGACACGATTGCAGAAAACGGGTAGTGGATCCTAAAAATGGTCAACATGCTGAAACTCATATCAGTCGATTAAAACAATTCCCAAATAAGACTTCTCTGGTTCGTTGCAAACTAAAGACCGGTCGAACCCATCAAATCCGTGTTCACCTTTCTCATCATAAACATTCTATCATAGGCGACCCTCTCTATAACTCTAGAACAAAAACAAGCCGGCTCATGCTCCATGCCTTCCGACTATCCTTTACCCATCCACTCACCTTAGAACAATTGAGTTTCACTGCCTTCTCGGATACTTTCGAAACAGAATTAAAACAAAATGGATGACACTAGCATCCATTTTTCCATATAGAAAAAGCAAGGCCTTCTGGCCTTGCTTTTATCGACTCAAGAATTATTTAGCGATTTTTGCAAAGTATTCAAGAGTACGTACAAGTTGTGCAGTGTATGACATTTCGTTGTCGTACCATGATACAACTTTAACCAATTGTTTACCGTCAACGTCAAGAACTTTAGTTTGAGTTGCGTCAAACAATGAACCGTAAGACATACCTACGATATCTGAAGATACGATTGGATCTTCTGTGTAACCGTATGATTCGTTTGAAGCTGCTTTCATAGCTGCATTCACTTCATCAACAGTAACGTTCTTTTCAAGAACTGCTACCAATTCAGTAACTGATCCAGTTGGAGTTGGAACACGTTGTGCAGATCCGTCAAGTTTACCATTCAATTCTGGGATTACAAGACCGATAGCTTTAGCAGCACCAGTTGAGTTAGGAACGATGTTTGCAGCACCAGCGCGAGCACGGCGAAGGTCACCACCACGGTGTGGTCCGTCAAGGATCATTTGGTCACCAGTGTAAGCGTGGATAGTAGTCATCAATCCTTCTACAACACCGAAGTTGTCTTGAAGAGCTTTAGCCATTGGAGCCAAGCAGTTTGTAGTACATGAAGCACCTGAGATAACTGTTTCAGTACCGTCAAGAACGTCGTGGTTAGTGTTGAATACAACTGTTTTAACGTCGTTTCCACCAGGAGCAGTGATAACAACTTTTTTAGCTCCTCCAGCGTGCAAGTGTTTTTCAGCTGCTGCTTTCTTAGCAAAGAAACCAGTTGCTTCAAGAACGATTTCTACACCGTCAGTAGCCCAGTCGATTTGTTCTGGATCACGTTCAGCAGAAACTTTAACGAATTTACCGTTAACTTCAAATCCACCTTCTTTAACTTCTACAGTACCGTCGAAACGACCTTGAGTTGTGTCGTATTTCAACAAGTGTGCAAGCATAACTGGATCTGTAAGGTCGTTGATGCGAGTAACTTCAACACCTTCTACGTTTTGGATACGGCGGAAAGCAAGACGACCGATACGTCCGAAACCGTTAATACCAACTTTAACTACCATTAGTGATTTCCTCCTTATGAAAATCCTGAAAATTTTATTGTGAAAAGAGTAACTTGAATCACTACAAATCACCTTTCAACATTATTATTATATAACTATTTAAGTAGAATTGCAAGTACGGGCGTTGTTTTTCTCTCTTGCTTTTCTACTTTTCGATCCCCTTCATTCACCTAATCTTTTATTTCTAGGATCTTCTATTCTATCCTATCCGCATAATCTTCTCTTCTCATAGTTCAACTCTAACTTCAGAAATAGGACTATGAAAAGAGGCAGGATAACTCCTGCCTCTAGGCTGATAAACGATTATTTGCGACGTCCTGGACGTTCTGCATAGCCATAGTAAGCATCTGCCATAATTTCTTCCATGTCGGCTACCATTGGCAAGCGTGGGTTTGCAGGTGAACATTGGTCTTCATAAGCAAGTAAGGCAATTTCATGCAAGCTGTCTTTCCAAGCTTTTTCATCGATTCCAAATCCTTTGAAGTTCATTGTGATTCCAACTGCTTCACCAAGTTCGTAAACAGCTTTAGCGTATGCTTCAACTGCTTCTTCTGGAGTTGAGTGAGGCAAGCCAAGCATTTTCGCGATATCTTGGAATTTCTCATCAGCTTTCCAGTAGTTGTATTTAGGCCATGTAGTAGTCTTAGATGGACGAGTTCCGTTGTAACGGATAACGTATGGAAGCAAGATTGCATTTGTACGTCCGTGAACAGTGTGGTGAACACCACCGATCTTGTGGGCCATTGAGTGGCTCATACCAAGGAAGGCATTGGCGAAGGCCATACCAGCCATTGTAGATGCATTATGCATTTTCTCACGAGCTTCTGGATCAGCTGTCTTAACAGATTTTTCCAACCATTCAAAGACAAGTTTGATTGTTTGAAGCGCAATACCGTCTGTGTAGTCGTTAGCAAAGTTTGAAGTATAAGCTTCAGTAGCGTGAGTCAAGACATCCATACCTGTATCAGCAGCGATGAAGTCAGGAACTGATTCAACCAAAGCAGGGTCAACAATGGCAATAGTTGGTGTCAATGAGTAGTCAGCCAATGGGTATTTACGGTTGTTTTTCTTATCAGAGATAACGGCAAATGGTGTTACTTCTGAACCTGTACCAGAAGTTGTTGGGATACCGATGTACTTCGCTTTCTTACCAAGTGATGGGAAGCGGAAGGCACGTTTACGGATGTCCATGAATTTTTGAACCAAGTCACGGAAATCGATTTCTGGTTGTTCGTAGAAGAGCCACATTACTTTGGCCGCGTCCATTGGAGAACCACCACCAAGAGCGATGATTGTATCTGGTTCAAATGCTTTCATCACTTCAGCACCACGTTCTACAGTTGTGATGTCTGGATCTGGTTCAACATCTGAGAAGACTTGGATAGTTACACGGTTGCTACGCGCGTTCAATTGGTCGATAACACGTTGAACAAAGCCAAGTTTTTCGATCGATTTATCTGTAACAATCATAACACGTTCAATATCTTCACATGTTTGAAGGTATTGGATAGAATTGCGTTCGAAGTAAATTTTTGAAGGAACTTTAAACCATTGCATATTATTTCTACGTTTCCCTACTTTCTTGATGTTTAGAAGGTTGATAGCGCTCACGTTATCACCAACTGAGTTGCGTCCGTATGAACCACATCCAAGTGTCAATGATGGGATGAAGGCATTGTATACGTCACCGATACCACCGAAAGTAGATGGAGAGTTCCAGATAATACGCATTGCTTTGATTTCTGTACCAAAGCGTTTAGCAAGAGCTTCGTCTTTTGTATGGATGGCTGCTGAGTGACCAAGTCCGTTAAACTCAACCATTTGACGAGCTTTTGTAAGTCCGTCTTCAGTGTCTTCAGCTTTTAGGACAGCAATGACTGGTGACAATTTTTCACGAGTCAATGGTTCTTTTGGTCCTACTTCTGCACATTCTGCAGCCAAGATGTTTGTTCCTTCTGGAACACTAAATCCTGCTTGTTCAGCAATCCATGCCGCTGGTTTACCAACGATGTTTGCATTTAGTTTAGCACCTGCACAGTTCTTGCTGTTGGCTTTCACACCGAAACAGAATTCTTCAAGAAGGGCTTTTTCTTTTTTGTTTACAAAGTAAGTATGGTATGATTTGAATTCTTCTACAAATTCGTCATACACTTCTTTATCAATGATAACAGCTTGCTCTGATGCACAGACCATACCATTATCAAATGATTTAGACATAACGATGTCGTGAGCAGCTTGACGGAGGTCAGCAGATTTTTCTACATAAGCAGGAACGTTTCCGGCACCTACCCCAAGAGCTGGTTTCCCACATGAGTAAGCCGCCTTAACCATAGCATTACCACCAGTTGCAAGGATAGTTGCAACACCTTCGTGGTTCATAAGCGCTCCAGTTGCTTCCATAGATGGTTCTGTAATCCATTGAACACAGTTTTCAGGTGCTCCAGCTGCGATAGCTGCATCACGAACGATTTGTGCTGCGTGAGCAGAAGATTCTTGAGCTGATGGGTGGAAAGCAAACACGATTGGATTACGTGTTTTCAAAGCAATCAATGATTTGAAAATAGCTGTTGATGTTGGGTTCGTTGTTGGAGTGACACCACACACTACACCGACAGGTTCTGCAATTTTAGTCAAGCCTGTAACTGGATCATCTTCGATAACTCCAACAGTTTTAACACCACGCATATTATTCACAACGTGCTCACAGGCAAAAAGGTTTTTTGTAGCCTTGTCTTCAAATACACCACGACCAGTTTCTTCAACTGCATGTTGAGCAAGAATTCCGTGCGCATCAAGAGCTGCAACTGAAGCTTTCGCTACGATGTAGTCAACTTGCTCTTGATTCAACTTGCGCATTTCATCAAGCGCAACCAAGGCCTTTTTCACTAACCCGTCGACATGCTTTTCAGCAGCGAGTTGTTTTTCCTCAGGTGTTAACGTTTTTTTATCAGCCATATTGTCCTCCATAGCCTTCAAGGATTTAATCCTTTGTTAATTTTTTCACAATTTTATTATAACTCTTTTTCAAGACTTTGTAAACCGTTTCATAAGCATTTCACAAAGAAATTTTGTGGAATTGTGATTTTTTTCTCAATGCACCTGCACAATAGAGTTTTGTCTGGACGATTGTGAAATTATGAAAAATATTTTTTTATTTCACAAAGTTTTTTCTCGTTGATAATCAGATATCGACTCCATTTCTAGAAAGCGCTTTCTTTTTTGCTTTTGAGAATAGTCCCCTAATCTGGAGACTATTGTTTTTGTTGAAAGACGCCTTGTTTAAAGCTGCCTTCATAGACAACTTCCTGCTCGGTAGTCAACTTCCCTTGACCTTCAGCCTGGCCATTTACAAAATCACCTTCATATTTCCAGCCATCTTTTGATTGGAAAGTCCCTTTTCCATTAAAGGCTCCATTATTGAAATCACCTGTATATTGGTCTCCATTTTCAAAGGTCAGGGTTCCTTGACCATTCATCTTTCCTCTTACCAAGGTTCCATCATAAACAAGTGCACCACCATCAAGTGTCAGGACACCTTTTTTAGGTGTGTTTAGTAGAAAAACTGACACGGCGCAGATAGCGATTAGAAGGACAGTTGCAATCTCTATACGTGGGCGAGTTAGGTAAACTCGATATTTTTCGAAGATTTCTTTAAGCTTTTCCATTGTCACTCTCATTTTCTAAACGATCTAGCCAGTTTTGGCATCCACTTGTGATACGCGCATAGGTTT
Source organism: Streptococcus sp. WB01_FAA12 (assembly GCF_012843315.1). GTDB lineage: Bacteria > Bacillota > Bacilli > Lactobacillales > Streptococcaceae > Streptococcus. The sequence continues at coordinate 108,633 of NZ_JABAEX010000004.1, read as the reverse complement.
CCTCAAAATCTCCTGTATACCAAGGATCTGGAACACTTTCAGATGCAAAAGGGTAGATCTTATGCTGCAATTCCTGAGGACACATTTGACGCAGATCTGAAACGTTTGAAGCATCCATACCGATAATGTAATCAAATAACTCAAAATCTTCTCTACGAATCTGGAGTGATGTTTTGTCTTTGTCATACGGGATCCGATATTGCTGGAAAATCCCTTGCGTTCCCCTATGAATCGGATTGCCATGTTCCCATGATGACGTTGCCCGGCTTTCGACGTGGTAATCGCTCGTTATGGACTTCATCACAAACTCTGCCATGGGACTTCGGCAAATATTTCCTAAGCAAACAAATACTATTTTTTTCATCCCTTTTCCTCTCGTCTCATAGAAAAACGGGAGTGACAGGTCCCGTTTTATTCTTCGATTGCTCCGCCTTCGTCAACAACTGTTCCTTCTGGTGTCACAGCTTCTTTGAGTGGCAAAACAGTCTTAATCGCAGCCAATTCAAAAGTCAAATAAACGCCATCTACATCCAGTACGATTGTACCTTTCTCAGTATCTACTTCATCCACTGTTCCGTAAAGGCCACCGATTGTAATCACTTCATAGCCTTTTTGAAGCTTGTTCAAGCTTTCCATACGCTTTTGTGCTTGTTTCTTTTGAGAACGTTGCATAAAGAACATCAAGGCAAACATACCTACAAGCATGATCACAAATGTTAAATTTGGACTAATATTTTCCATAGTATTTTCTCCTTTGTATTTTACATAGGACTACTATATCAAATTTCAGCTACTTTTACAAGATTGTGCCTTGTTTTTATGATTATAAAAAATCAGAGCTTTCACTCTGATTTCTACGATTATTTCAAGTTTTGGACAACTTTGACTAGATTTTCTACCGTAAATCCATGCTCTGCCAAGACTTTTGGTGCTGGGGCAGATGCTCCGAAGGTATCAATACCGAGAACTGCACCATCAAGACCGACATATTTGTACCAGTTTTGAGTTGCACCCATTTCAACTGCAACACGACGGCGGATTGCACTTGGAAGGATTTCTTCCTTGTAAGCTGCATCTTGTGCGTCAAAGACATCTGTAGATGGCATGCTAACTACACGGACTTTTGCGCTTTGACTAGCCAATTCTTTGGCAGCTGCGACAGCCAAATTCACCTCTGAACCTGTTGCAATCAAGATAGTATCAAAGTCTGCTGCATTTTCATAGACAACATAGGCACCTTTTGCAACCTTGTCAAAGTCTGTTCCCTCTTCGACAGTCAAGTTTTGACGTGTCAAGACAAGGGCAGTTGGTGTTTTTTCGCTTGTCACTGCAAGGTACCAAGCCGCTTGAGTTTCACGCGCATCTGCTGGGCGGAAAACATTCAGATTTGGCATAGCACGGAGACCAGCTAAGTGTTCAACTGGTTCGTGAGTTGGACCATCTTCACCAACTGCAATAGAATCGTGGGTGAAGACATAAGTCACAGGAAGTCCTTGCAAGGCTGACAAACGGACAGCTGCTTTCACATAGTCAGAGAAGACAAAGAAAGTACCACCGTAAACACGAAGTCCACCATGAAGAGCCATCCCGTTCAAAATCGTTCCCATTGCAAATTCACGAACACCAAACTGAATGTTGCGGTTCAAGCGATTGGCATCATCTTGAAGTCCATCCGTTTTGATGTAAGTCATGTTTGAGTGAGCAAGGTCAGCTGAACCACCTAAGAAAGTTGGCAATTTAGCAGCTACAACGTTCAAAGCATCTTGACTTGAATTACGAGTTGCTTGAGAGAAGCCATTTTCTAAGGCTGGGAAGTCTGCTGGAGTCACTTTAACTGGATCACGGCCGTCGATAATGGCTTCTACTTCTGCAGCAAGTTCTGGATGCGCTTCTTTATAATCAGCAACTAGTTTTGTCCAAGCTTGATAAGCTGATGCACCACGGTCTGCAACATTTTCTTTAAAATCAGCATAAACTTGCTCTGGAATTTCAAATGGTTCATAGTTCCAACCGAGGGCTTGACGAGTTGCTGCAGTTTCGTCGGCTCCAAGAGGAGCACCGTGTACAGCATTGGTTCCTTGTTTGTTTGGAGAACCGTATCCAATAACAGTCTTCACTTCAATCAAAGATGGTTTGCCTGAAGCTTTAGCAGCTTCGATAGCCGCATGGATTGCTTCCAAGTCTGTTCCATCTTCAACCAAGGCTGTATGCCAACCGTAGGCATTGTAACGGTCACGAACACTTTCTGTAAAGGAATCCTTTGTCTCACCATCCAAGTTGATGTCATTTGAATCATACAGAACCACCAACTTGTCAAGTTTTTGCAAACCTGCGTATGAAGCTGCCTCACTTGAGACACCTTCCATCAAGTCTCCGTCTCCACAGATCACATAAGTATAGTGGTCAAAGATATTGAAGCCTTCACGGTTATACTTCGCTGCAAGGAAACGTTCTGCTTGGGCAAAACCAGTAGCAGTTGAAATCCCTTGCCCTAGAGGACCTGTCGTAGCGTCAACCCCTGCAGTATGCCCAAATTCTGGGTGACCTGGTGTTTTGGAACCCCATTGGCGGAAGTTCTTGACTTCATCCATGCTGACATCTTCAAAACCAGAAAGGTGAAGAAGGGCATAGAGAAGCATAGATCCGTGTCCTGCTGAAAGAATAAAGCGATCGCGGTTAATCCAGTTTGGTTGAGCTGGATTGATACGAAGTTGCTTTGTAAAGAGGCTATAGGCCATTGGAGCAGCCCCCATAACCACCCCTGGGTGACCTGAGTTTGCTTTGTTAATGGCGTCAATACCTAGAAAACGAATTGCATTAACAGATAGATTTGACATAGAATTTCCTTTCTCTTTGAGGTGATTAATGAATCACACATCCTATTTTTCTATTATATGAAAAAATGCATAGAATAGCAATAAAACAATTTGCGTTCATCTAACACATTTGATTTGTCTATCCCCTCGTCACTTCATAGTACGGGAGCAAACGAGTATAAGCGTCTTCTAGCTCCTCCAATATCGCTTCTACTGACTGATTTTCAATGAAGGAAACATCTGACTTGACTAAGACTTTTCGGGCTTCCTGACTGCTCACCTTCTCGCGTAAAGTACGGCGATTCTCCTCAGTAGCCTCCACCTTATGACCTTCCCCATTTGAGTAGACTAGATAATAAATTCCTTCTACCGCTGGAAGCTCTAAAACCTTGGCTTGCTTGTCTAAGGTCTGTTCATCTTTCTTTCGCTCGATGAAACTAACTTCCAAAGAAATCCCAAAGTCAGCAGGTGTTCCATACAAACGAAGAGCCATCATAGGTTCTGTCACTTGTCCATTCCTCTGTAGATAGACCCAGAAATGCGGTCGCAAGCGTTGCGCTTGATTCATCCACTGACTAGTCTGTTGCAGTTGCCATTCTGGATGCTTTTCTTGGAAGGCCTTAGCTAAGTTCGTAAAAGCCTTGCGAGCCTCCTGCCCTTTGTGGCGCAATTCTAGCATCTTCTCTCGCTCATCTCCAGCCTTATCTGGATTACGGTACTGGATTCCCGCATAAGATAGATAGTTCTTGATTGCTTCCATCATCTGTTTCTTCTCCCTTTTCTAACAAAAAATCAGGACAAGCCTGATTTTGTTTATTCTGCATCTACGACAACATAGCGATTTGGCTCATCGCCCTCAGAATAGCTGGTCACCCCATCTATGCGTGAAATAATGCGATGGATAATCTTGCGTTCGCTATTCGACATTGGATCTGTTTGCTGGCTACGACCTTCCTCCAAAACGCGAGTCGCTAATTTTTGAGCGTAGGTTTGCAACACTTCTGCACGATGTTCAACGTAATCATTGACGTTGATTGTAATATAAAAAGTTCTTGAATAACGATTGTAGAGGTAGTTTTGCGCCAAAAGCTGAAGTGCTTTCAATACTTTCCCATGATAGCCGATAATGCGACCAGGCTCATTGGTATCGATTTGAAGATTAATCGTGCGACGATTGTAGTCGCTTGAAATCGTCCCTTCAACATCCATATCATCCACAATGGTTTGGACATAGTTAGCCACTTGAGTTGCTACTTGTTCGATGTCATAACTCGGCTCCACCTTCAAACCTAGATCTTCCAAAGACTGGCTTTCTACCGATTCTGACATAGATACAAATTCTTCACACTCTGCTGGGTCTTCCACTCCAGCATCTCCTGTCTGCAATTCATTTAAAATTGCGATGTGACCTGTTTCTTCTAAAATCGTGCTAGCATGTTTCTCATTTTTCAAGATTTCAGCCTTGATTTCATCAGAAACACCCTGACCTTCCTCTTCTATTTTTTTGATCGCCTCAACAACATGACCAAGATCAACTGTCGCCTCTGTTACTGTCTTAACAGGTTCGTTTTGTTCATTGATCTCTTTCGGAACACCTTTTACAGCTTGTTGATTGGCCTTAATCACAGTCGTCTCACTAATCGCCTCAATATCAACTTGAGCTGGTTTTTTCCCAAATAAGCCTAAAAAACCTTTCTTCTCTTTGGACACGACCTTGATGTGAGTCTTCATTCTCGGAATACCTAACTCTTTCAATCCTTTCTGGATTGCTTCTTCAACAGTTGAACCTGTAAATAATACCATTATCAGATTCCTCCTTATTATTTCGTTTTCTGAGCCTTTTTCTTGGCTTTTCTTTTTCTATTTTCCAAATCTTTTTTAGCTTGTACTTCCGCCTCACGCGCTGCAATAATCTTAAAAGGATTATTTAAGAAGTAGGTTTGCAAAACTTGATAAGCATTGGATACTGCCCAGTACAAGGCTACGCCACTAGGTGAAGAGATGGCAAAGATAAAGATCAGTACAGGCATTCCGTACATCATCCCTGTCATAGCTCCACTTCTTTCAGGCAAAGCCTTATTCGATAACCAACTGCTTAAGAAGGTAAAGACTGCTGCCAAAATCGGAAGGATAAAGCTTGTGTCTACTCCCCCAAGGTTCACCCACAAAAAATGCCCTGTTTTCAAAAAGTCCACTCGAGTCAAGGCTTGGAAGAGAGCCAAGAGAACCGGCATTTGAATCAAAATCGGCCAGAGAGAAGAAGAGTGTTTGACCCCTAATTCTTTATAGACCTTCCGCATCTCCTGATCCAGCTTGGTTCTACTTTCCATATCACGACCTGGATATTGTTCTTGCAGAGCCTTGATGCGTGGTTGAGCCTCTTGCATTTTTCTTGAGGCCACCATCTGAGTCTGAAAGACTGGCAATAAAATCGTCCGGATCAAGATTGTGAAGAGGATAATCCCCACTCCGATACTAATGTCAAAGGACAAGAAGCGGATGATTTCAGCAAAAAAATAGACAAATTTACTCCATATATCTGTAGAATCTGCTGCAACATCGCTTGTCCCACAGGCTGTCATGAAAAATAAGGACAAGCCCAGCAAACTAGTCAACTGTAGTTTCTTTTTCACTCCTAATTCCTTCCCGATAAATCTTTGATAACTTTAATACGTGGAGTAGATTTTTCTCCATTTCTGCATAATCCAAGCCTTCAACCCCTTTTCGAGCAATCACGACAAAATCAACGTTATCAGCTAACTGCTCCCTTACACTTAGCAAAATGTGTCGAATCCGTCTTTTAATTTGATTTCTGGTAACTGCATTCCCTAATTTCTTACTGACGGACAGCCCTACTCGAAAATGACTTTTCTGATTTTCCAATTGGTAGACAACAAATTTACGATTAGCAAAACTTGTTCCATCCGTGAAAATAGCCTTAAAATCTTTCTCTCTTTTTACACGAAAGCTTTTCTTCAAAACTCCACTCCATCTATTAAATTACTACTATTATACCATAAATTTCAAAAAAGCCAATAATGACAAGGTTTTAGACTGTTTTAACAACAAAAAGTTGGGAAAATTTATCTCCCAACTCCTTTTTATTGTATCTTATCTTGTAATTTTATTCAGTTCATGTTACTTTTTCAAGCGTTCAACATCACGAGCGATAACCAATTCTTCATCAGTTGGGATAACCAAGACACGAACTTTAGCAGCTTCTGTTGAGATATCACCTGTCGCTCCAAAGACATTCTTTTCAGGATCTACATCACAGCCAAACCAAGAAATGCCTTCAATAACCATCTGACGAATCGTTACAGAATTTTCTCCAATTCCAGCTGTAAAGATAATGGCATCTGCACCGTTCAAAACTGCCAAATACTGACCAATATACTTTTGGATACGATCCACAAAAATCTCATTTGCCAGCTGCGCTTTCTCATCACCCGCACGCATAGCTTCGTGAATATCACGCATATCGCTTGATCTCTCAGAAACACCCAAAAGTCCTGACTCACGATTGAGAATTCGACTGATATCCTCTGGTGTATTAAAGTCATCTGTATGTTGCATTAAATAGGGGATAATTGCCGGATCAATATCACCTGTACGAGTCCCCATCATAATACCACCAAGTGGAGTGAAGCCCATGGATGTATCAACAGACTGACCGCCTTTGACAGCTGTAATAGAAGCACCATTACCAATATGGCAGGTAATCAATTTCAACTCTTCTAGAGGGCGACCTAAAATTTTAGCTGCTTCTCCTGCTACAAACTGATGACTTGTCCCGTGGGCTCCATACTTACGAACTTTATTTTCAGTATAGTATTTGTTTGGAAGAGGGTAACGATAGGCTTTCTCTGGCATTGTTGTATGGAATGATGTATCAAAAACAACAACGCTGGTAATATCTGGAAGCAATTCCTTAAATGCGCGAATTCCTGCTGCGTTGGCTGGGTTGTGAAGAGGAGCTAAAAGTCCCAACTCTTCAACCTTTTCCAAAACATCACCCTCTACCAAGGTTGACTCTTTGAAATATTCGCCACCAGCCACAACACGGTGCCCAACACCTGTAATCTCATCATAAGATTTGATGATATCGAAACGAATCAAATCATCCAATAAAATTTTAACAGCTTGTGTGTGATCTTCAATATCAAGAATTTGTTGTTCAGAACGGCCGTCGAATTTTACAGTTGAGATAGAGTCCTTCAAGCCAATACGTTCAATCAAGCCTTTCGCTAATACTATTTCTTCTGGCATTTGGTAAAGTTGCCATTTCAAACTCGAGCTTCCTGCATTGATTGCAATTGTTTTAGTCATAACATGATACCCCTTTTTAAGCGTTTTCAACTATTATAACAAAATTTACCTTACATTTCAGTACCTTTGCTCCATTTTTGAAAATTTTCTTTGAATTTCATTAATGCAGCTGGATCTTGCAGACTGGTCAAAGGATAGACAAATGGTTCTATTTCCTTGTCTCTTTTCTTCTGTAAGACAAAAATACTTTTAGCTTGGCTTGCAGTTGAGAAAATATCCTCTGGCAGAGCGATGATAGCAGCCAGACTCACTTCGTCTTTGAGCCAACCTTTTAACAAATCACTTTGAGGACTGGTCAACAAGTCGCTCGGAGCTAGAAAAATAGCGTATCCGTCTGACTTGAGGTACTTGAGGCCTTGCTCCATCAGCAAATGATGGGCATAGGTATGTTCTTGGCTAGAAGCCACTTGATAGCGTGAAGCGATGGCATCGTCTGGGTAATAGCCGACAGGCAAGTCGCTAATGACCACATCGCTTTCTTTAAGCATTTGCGGACGAACGGCATCACCTTGGACAAATCCTGCCTGCAAACCAATCACATCTGCCATGCTAGCCGCCAAATCAATCAGCAAGTCATCCACTTCAATTCCCAAGTAATCTACTTTTTTAGCAAGAGATATCAAGAAAGTAGCCCCCAGAATTCCCACTCCAGAACCTATTTCGAGGATGCTAATTTCCTCTTTATCAAGCAACTCTTCCACAATAAGTACCAAGAGGAGAGCAATGGCATCCGGCGTAAACTGGTGATTGGCTTGCAAAGGCTCAGTTTGTCCTGCCTTCATCAAGAGAAACTGGTAGGTCTTGAGCCACTCTTCCTTGCGAAGTGCTAAGCGCTTAAGGGCTTGATTGTTTTCCTTTACCTTCTCTAGCTCAGTTTCGCCATCCAGATAGATGCTGTTTTGCTCTACCAAGGCGTCATAAAAGTTGGTCGCCAAATCACTTTGGATGACTTGGACATTCTCTAGTAAATACGTATAAGCTTGTTCTATTTTTTCAAAATCCATATTCCTATCTTATCAAATTTCCCTCCTTTTTTCCATCTGAAGAGAAAAAATCACTGCTTTAGTCAGCAAGTGATTTTTGGGCTACAGTTAAAAAGAGCTCTGCGTAATTTCCTAGGAAAAGATCTTCAGCACTGTAAAGAATCTGACTGTCAATGCTCGAAAAACCAAACTGGGCGAGCTTGTTTTCCAGTTCAGCTAATTCAAAGCCGTGATGGTTGGTATCTGTCTTGACAAAGTCAGCAATGAGGACTTGTCCATTCTCCCTAAGGTGATGGTGAAACATGGCAAGAGTCGCATCTAGATCAGGTATGTGATGAAGAACTCGACTGACAACAATCAGGTCAAATTGCTGCTCCAAAGGATTTGCAAGTAAATCCTGCTCCAAAAACTGGATATTCTTGATATCTTGCTGGTCCGCTTTCAAACGGGCTTGCTCCAGCATTTTCTCCGAGATGTCCACAAGGGTAACCGACTTGGCCTGCTTGGCTAGAGGCAAGGCTAATAGGCCTGTCCCACCACCGAAATCCAGTATTTCCTTGTCTGATAGAAGATCAATCTGTTTTTCAACTGCTTGACAAACCAAGTTTGCAAGAAAGATATTTTTGGGCGAATCAAAGGTTTCTGCTTTGTGATTAAAATCGTGTTTCATGCTTTTAGTTTAACACAAAGTAGTTGAATTGACTAGGAATTGTCTTTCTTATCTGCCTTATTTTCTGTTTTTGTCTGATTTGGTTCTTGACTTAAATCAGTCGCTACCTGTTGCTTTTTATCCGTTTTCTTTTCCTTGGGTTTCATCGAAGGAAAGAGAAATTCATAGTTGCCCTTATTCATACGAATACTTGTTGCAAAACCTGTTTTCGTATTGTGATACGTGACTTTTCCTAAGTTAAAGACTCGTTCACCACTTTCTTGCTCAGCCTTATCTTTACTTCGCTTGGCCATAGCAAAAGCGACCAACTTTTCTTTATTTAAGGCAAAGTCTTTGTGATGGGCAACTTGTCGATTCAAATAAAACTGTAGCAATAGACTAAAGATGGATGCCATAGTAACTGCATATAAGAGAACACCTGCCTTAACTTTTTGATTTTTCCACACGATAGATGAACTCCCTTTCTAAGCCCTTTTGAAATTGGAAACGAAAGCGAACCAATTGATTTTCCTCTGTAATTTGAGCTGATTTGAGTCCATAAACCATAGGCTGATAGCCCCGTCCGCTGGTATCCGTTTTTCGAAAATCATCCGATTTGGACTTACCCATAGCGATATCCTTGCCATCTTGCTTCACATAGAGGCGATTGCCCTCCACCTTTTTAAACTGCGAACGCTCTAACTCCGCCTCCAGCTGATCCACAAACAAGAGCCACTCCTTTTGCTCGCTTTGTTGCTGGTAACGAACTTCTGAAATGAGGAGCTGACTCATGGCTTGAAAGAGGAGCAAGCTTCCACTGATGACGATAAGGGCAATCAGAGATTCTAGAAGAGTGAAAGCTCTTACCTTACTGCTCTTTAAGGTCGAGCAACTTCTCTGAACCATGGTAGACCTCCAATCCCTTTTCACTAGCAAACACCTGGATTTCAACTCCATTTACCTTTACCTGATTTTGACCTGTTTGCAGAGCCATCTTAGCCACACGTAAGACTTCCTCCTTTTGCAAGATTTCTGCCTCTTCTTGTCTATTTTTCTGAATTTGTCCCAAGAGGAGGGTTGCAATACTGGCAAATATGGCTAGCGCTACTACTGCTTCTAGTAAGATTACTGCCTTAATTTTTTGTTTCCTTAATGCGTTTAATTTTTCCATTTCCTAGATATAATTGATAGCGAATCGCTCCTTTACTGGTCTGAAATTCAACCTTAACCAGGGACGAATTGCCCCCAGCTCGGTCAAAATGAATTGTCTGCCCAGATGGTGCCTGAATCCCTTTGGGAACAGTCAATTTTTGACTGCCATTACTAATCGTCTGCCCATCTAAGTTTAGACTGGTCTTTTGTTGACTAGCTACACTATGCTTTTGAGTTTCACGGTATAGTTCTTCAAATTCCATGAAAAATATCTGCTCTTCCACCGCTGCAAAACTAGACTGGACTGAGCCAGATAAAGCCAAAGCAATGATACTCACAAGTCCCAAAACTAAGAGACTTTCAAACATAGTAAAGGCCTTAATCTGCAACAGTTTGACTCGTTTTTTGTTTTGCATGGTAGTCTTTATAAGCTTTGGCTTGCTCAGCTGTGATACGACCGTCCGCCTGTAATTTACTTAGGCTAGCATCTTCATTCTTGTCCAGACGATAAAGTTCTGCCTGGCTTTCCACCACCTTGACAACGGCAGCTTTTCCTTTATCATTAACCGCATCCTTTTGCTTGGTCAAATTGGGTACAAAGAGCAAGAGAAGAACGCTGATAATCAGAAGGACCACCAACATCTCTACCAGAGTGAAAGCTTGAACCTTGGCTTTTTTTAATTTTGTCATGAGTTTTTTCATTTTAAAAATTTACCTCCATATTTTGATACATGGGCATGAGCATTGCCGCATAAAGTAAAACGATAATCAGGGCCACAAAGATAAAAACCAGTGGCTGTACTAAGTTCATGGTGCGGTTGATTCGGGTAAAAAAGGCTTCCCAAGTCTTTTCTGCATAGATTTCCAACTCACTCCCCAGCTTGGACTTGACTTCCCCATACTCGATGATGAGACTCAACTCCTTTTTAAAGAAAGGATAGGTTGCTATGGTTTGAGAAAATTCGCGGCCATTTTGCAGGGCTTGAGCCAAATCTTGACCGATTTCTTTAAAGAGCTGAGAACCTTGTTCCTGCATGATCTGAAAAATCTGCGTCAACTCCATCCCCTGCGAAATCATATTGCCCCATTCACGCGCATAATAGGCCGTCAGATAAGTCTGGACAAAGATTCCTAGAAAGGGAATCCGTGCTAACATCGAGAATACCCGCATCTTGGAACTTCTTTTGTAGAAAGTGAGAGCTAAAAGTAGAGACAGAGAGCAAACCAGCACTAGTCCCAGAAAAATTTGTGGCAGATTGCCGATGATTTGGGTGGCGATATTGCTACTGTCCAGTTGAGGTAGCAAATAATTCCTCAACCCCAGCATGATTAGCAGGAGAAATCCCAGCAAAATCAAAGGATAAGTCGCCACTTCAATTAACTTTTTCTTAACCTTGGCCAAATTATCCAAATATTCTTCTATCTTTCCCAAACTCAGGTGAAGATTCCCGTGCACCTCAGCTAGGGATAATTGGGTCACAATAGCACTTGAAAAACCCAAGCTGTCCATCATCTCTGAAAAGGATTTCCCCTGGGACAAGCCTTGGTGCATCTGGGCCACATAGTCCCTTTCCAGCAAGGCGCTTCTCCCCAAGAAAGAAATAATTTCCACCAAATGAAAGCCACTGGAGAAGAGGTTGTTAAACAAGGTGATGATTTTCTTCTGCTTAGCTGTAGCTAATTTTTTCCGTTTCAGCCTGAAGACTTGTGATATGTCCATCTTTAAGAAGCTGGTCAATCTGCGCATTCCACCTGTTTGGCTGATGTTCTTGATAGTCTTGGTTTGCAAAGTCAACGATTCCTCCTCCCCCGATTAATCTCTGGTAGCAGACTCCTTGCAGAACAACTGCTAATTCCTCCTCCGTCACACCCAACTCCAGAAGGCGTTCATAAACACCTCGGATACTCTTAGCATGAATGGTTGAAAAGACTGTCGCACCGGTCAAACTGGCTCTGACAACCGCACGTGCCGTCTCGCTATCCCGAATTTCACCGATAATCAAGAGGTCTGGACGATGCCGGAGAGACAGTTTGATCAGATTTTCATAGGTCAGTCCAATCGCCTCATTCAACTGCAACTGCAACATCTCTTCCTGCTTGATCTCGACAGGGTCTTCGATGGACATAACCTGCTGTCCCTTAAAAAGGGATTTGGCCAATTCGTGCATCAGCGTCGTCTTGCCACTTCCGACTGGACCTGCAAATAGATAGAGTCCTCTTTGCCTGTACTGCTTGCCCAGTTCTCCAATATCCTGAAACCAGAAATGCAGGTCCTGTTCCTCATCGTGCAACAAACGAATAACCAAACTCTCATGTCCCCGATAATCTCCCACGGTAGACAAACGCAGAGAAGACACCTTCTCCCCATGCTGGTAGTCGCAAGAGCCCAGCTGACTGCGACGCTTTTCTCCTACATTCATCCCAGCTACAAACTTAAAATGACTAATCACAGCAGCTAATACCTCAAAATCATAGGAGTCAACTAGACACCGCTCGTCTCCAACCCGCATGTGAAGCTCATAGGACTTTTCCTTGGGGATAAAATAGATATCCTGAGCCTTCTTTTCTTTCGCAGTAGCAATAATTTTCTGTGCAATTTCTTGTACCATACCGCCCTCCTTATCTAACTATTCGCAAAAAAATAAAAAAAGCAACTTAAAAAGTTACTTTTTTATCTCCATTTCATGCGGCAAGAACGGTGTTTTTCTTGACCTGTTTGTTTTTCGTAGCCTGGACGTAGCTTTTCATCGGGGATGACTTGCTCATCCTGTAAAAGTGCCAAAGAATGGTACTGCTGCAAATACTCATCGCACTCATCACACCAGCGTTGGTCAGCAGGATCCCAAAAAATAGTCATCAAATCGCTCCGACTCTTATAAAGAGGATTCTTCTTTTCCAGCTCAAACCAGCATAACTTATAATATTTTAGAGCATCATAATACTTGTTAAAAGAGCGGCTCATGATGACATCTTCTTCCCAACCTTCTATGAACCACCACGGTTCAAAGTCCCCATACATTTCTATAACACGATACATTTTCACTACTTCCTTTGTACCGTATATTATAACGAATTTTCTAGAACAATGAAAGGATTTTGCTTCATTATAGAACAATCTTCTAGCTTTCTGAAGATACCTCTAAATAGAAAAGCAAAGACTGAGTCATCACAGCCTCTGCTTTTTACTATGCTTGATAACGTTTCACACCATCTAGATAGGTTGCAACTAATTCCAAATCCTTATCTAGTACGATAAAGTCAGCATCGTAACCTTCACGGATTTGGCCACAGACATCATCGATGTGAACAGATTTTGCTGGGTTGAGGCTGGCCATCATGACTGCTTCATGCGGATTCGCAATGCCCCATTCGACCACATTTTTCAAACCATCTTTGAGTTTGAGGATAGAACCTGCCAAATTGCCTGTCGATTTGAGGCGTGCAGTTCCATTGGCAACCACTACCGGGAACTCTCCCAACATGTAGTCTCCATCTTCCAAGCCACCAGCTGTCATACAGTCTGTGATAAGGGCAATATTTTCAGTTCCCTTTTGCTTGAGCAAAATATCACAGGCCTTTGGATCCACATGGTGTCCATCACAAATCAATTCAGCGTAAGTATGTGGCAACTCATACATGGCTCCAACCATACCGAGTTCACGGTGAGTCAACCCACGCATCCCATTGTAGGCATGTACCCAAACGCTCGCTCCAGCATCGACTGCTTTTTTAGCTTCATCAAAAGTCGCATTTGAGTGTCCAAGAGCAACAGTCACTCCTTCACCCGTAATCGTACGAACAAAGTCTTCTACACCTTCACGTTCTGGCGCAAGGGCAATTTTATTGAGCAAGCCATTGGCTGCTTTTTGCCAAGCACGAAACTCATCCATACGAGGATCTTTCATGTAGGCAGGGTTTTGAGCTCCCTTGTATTTCTCTGTGAAATACGGACCTTCAAAGTAGATACCACGAATTTTCGCTCCACTTGCTTCCTGATAACGAGCACCGATGTTTTCAGTTACTGCAAGCAACTGCTCATAAGAGGAAGTCAACGTCGTTGGCAAGAAGCTTGTGACTCCCATGCTGAGGAGCCCTTCACTCATAGTATGAAGAGTTCCTTCGATATTATTATCCATCACATCCACACCACCAAATCCATGAATGTGGGTATCCACAAGTCCTGGAGCAATGCTGTAGCCTGTATAGTCAATGACATCAGCAACTTCAGGAATCTGTTCTACATGCTTTCCAAACTTGCCATCCACAAGTTCCAAGTAACCGCCACGACGAACTCCGTGTGGGTAGAAAAACTGATCCGCTTTAATATAATTAGGCATAATGATAACCTCCTTGATAGATTGTTTCTAGAACTTATTATGTCAATTACATTATAAACCTTTCTTTTTCATTTGTAAATGGTATAGACCTCTTTTCTGGAGATATTTTAAAAGAGCTGGATATCTCCAACTCTTTGATTTTATTTTGATTTCACAGGTAGTTCTTGAGAGGCTTTAACAGCAGCTGCAATCGTTTCTGCGTATAGCTTAGCACCTTCTTCGAGCTTGCTATTGTCATTCCCAAAGTGAACTTGGTCGGTTCCAGCCCAGATTTCAGGATGTTCCTTAGAAACCTTATTCCAATCAGCAATGCTCACGTAAGGAGTCTTTTCTGCTAATTCCCGCGCATAAGCCGCATACTGCTCCACTGATGTATAAGTATCCTTGCTCTTATCTCCCTCATAAGGTGTAACAAGAATGAGATGGTGTCCTTTCGGTAGATTGCTAACGATGCTATCCAAATCATTCTTGTAGCCTTCAGGATTATTGACCCCTGTTGCAATGACAACTGTTTTTAGCAGTGCCTTGTTCTGGCTGTTAAGAAGCATAATGTCATTGGCTTGCTTGGTCGTCCGACTAACCTGAGCATTAATATTTGCTTCAGGAAGTGCCTCTTGTAAGGCTGTATTAGCACGCAAGGCTACCGAATCTCCAATCAGACTCGTTCCCTCAGAAATTCCCAGGCGACTCAGTTCAGCTTGTTCAGCAAGAGTCTTTGTTTGTCCTATATTGGTCTGTGCTTGCTTGAAACCATTGACCATCAAGTCTGTCTCAAAAGCTCCAACTTGGGGAGCCACAGTTATGATAACCAAGGTAATCAAAGTAAGAATGGCAACACCACTAGCACTAATCGGTTTAATATGAGGTAATCGACTAATCTTCCGTATTAAAGGATTAGTCTTACCAGCAATCAATGGCTCAATAATATAGAAAGATAAAATAGCAAAGAAATAAGAAAAGATAACTGTTAAAATAACAGCGGGCAGATTGCTCATCAACTGAGAAAAGATAATATAAAAAGGCCAGTGGAAGAGATAAACCGCGTAGCTGGTATCCGCTAAAAATGTAATTATCCGAGGTTCTTGTATCTCAGGCGTTTTCTCATGCAAGACACGCGCAGCAAAAATCATGGTCACTGCCGCTAAACTTGCCAGCAAGAAGCCAAATAAGTACGCAAACAGGTAAGTGAACTTGACAAAGAAGGTCAGGAGCAACAATACCAAGAGACCTGCAGCGAACACCAGGAGATTTTGACGAAGATCCCACGTCCGATCAAACTGCTTGACTAAATCGCTCGTCTGACGAACACCCACAACCGTCGCCAAAATGCTTCCTAAAAAGAAGGGATAGACATGGGTTAAACTTGAAAAGTAGACAGATGAATAGGAACTAGCTATTAGACTGCCAATAAACATGGAGAAAAAGCTAATGATGAAAGCTCCCGCAGAAAGGAGAAAGACCATCCCTCTCAATTGACTACTAGATTTTGAGCGTTTGGATAAGAACCAAACCGCTAAGCCCCAAAGGATATAGTAGTGAACCTCAACAGCTAGACTCCAGTTATGAACAAAGAGATGCGGAATGAACTGGGATTCGTAACTTCCCCCTGTTAACATTTCGTAGAAGTTGGTCATAAAACCAAGAACTCCAGCTATCTGGCCACCAATTCCAGCAACATAGTCTTGACGAACCAAAAAAGTAAAAGGCATGGTCACCAAAACCATCAGCACCACAGGTGGCACGATGCGGTAAAACCGTCTCTTAAAAAAGCCCAGCAAATCAATCTGGCTTTTCTTTCCAAACTCTTCTAAAAGGAGGGAGGTAATCAAGAATCCCGAAAATGTGAAAAAGACATCTACCCCGAAAAATCCTCCAGGAAAGATGGTCTGAAAGAAGTGGTACAAAAGCACCAAAAGTAAACCTGTAATCCTAATCAAGGAAAACCATTTAATACGCATACGAGTCTATTCTCCCTTTCGTTATACACTTTATTCTATCAAAAAAAGAAGAAAAATCCTAAGAGAAAACTTAGGATTCTGGCATTCTATTTTTACACTTTAGAAATTGCGTCCTGACTTGTTGTAGCCATATTTTTCCACAAAATACTCACGGAATTCCAAGAGATTGTCATCCATGATAGCTTGACGGACCTGCTTCATCAGGTTAAGCAAGAAGTAAAGATTATGGTAGCTAGTCAAGCGGATACCGAAGGTTTCATCAGCCTTGAGCAAGTGACGAAGGTAGGCGCGTGTATAGTTCTTACATGTATAGCAATCACACTCGGGATCTAGTGGCGTAAAATCCTCAGCAAACTGAGCATTTTTGACAACCAAACGTCCCTGACTGGTAATACAGGTACCGTTACGAGCGATACGAGTCGGCAAGACACAGTCAAACATATCCACACCACGAATGACCCCATCAATCAAGCTATCTGGCGCTCCCACACCCATCAAATAGCGAGGTTTGTTTTCAGGAAGAAGTTGGGTTGTGAAGTCCAAGACTGCATTCATTTCCTCGTGCGTTTCTCCTACTGCCAAACCACCGATAGAGTAACCTGGGAAGTCCATGCTGACAAGGTCGTGAGCTGACTGACGGCGAAGGTCTTCAAAGCCCGCTCCCTGTACAATCCCAAACAAGCCTTGGTCATGCGGACGACTATGAGCCTTCAAACCACGTTCAGCCCAACGGCTGGTACGTTCGATGGATTTCTTAACGTAATCATAGGGTTGGTAAAACTGAGGACATTCGTCAAAGGACATCATGATATCTGAGCCCAGATTGTTCTGGATAGAGATGGCCTTTTCTGGCGATAGGAACATCTTGGAACCATTGAGATGGTTTTTAAAAGTTACCCCTTCCTCGGTGATATTGCGGCTATCTGCTAGGGAATAGACCTGGAAACCACCGCTATCTGTCAAAATCGGCTGGTCCCAGTTCATAAATTTGTGGAGACCACCTGCGCGTGCAATGAGTTCATCCCCTGGGCGAAGCCATAGATGATAAGTATTAGAGAGGATAATTCCTGATCCCATCTCCTTCAACTCCTCTGGCGACTGGGTCTTGACAGTAGCTTGGGTCCCAACTGGCATAAACATAGGTGTCGGGAAGGTACCGTGCGGAGTGATGATTTCTCCCAGACGAGCTCCTGTATGTTTTTCTTTCTTAATCAAACGGTATTTGATTGGTGAATCTGACATTTTCTACCTCCGAAGCTGGGAAAGACAGTCCCAGTTCATACTTTGCGCCCAAAGGCATACTGTATGATTTTATCAAAAAAAACTGGAACTGTCACGAACTATGGTATAAGTGACAAATGTTTACCAATGCTTTCTGTCGCTTATCAATAGTTGAGTTTTCGCTTATTTTTATTTAAAAATCATTTCCGTTAATTTTCGTCATTTTTTTAAATCGTATTCATCTTCGTATTCATTTTCATACTCACCTTTGCCCGTATAGTTGAGAAGGCTGCAATTTAGTTCTAATAGTTTACAAAAGAATCAGTGAGTAATATCACTATTTTTTTCTTTGTCTTAAAAGGAATACTACTTTCAGGAAGACACCTAAATATGACTTACAAACTGACAAAAAAGCCACCTGATTGGGTGACTTCTTTAGGGAGATTATTATGAAAAAGGTAAAATAAAATCTTATTAAATCAATGCTTTTGGAGGGTGCCCCCTCCAACTCCCCGACCTCTGGACAAGGTCTATTTTTTTTGAAAAAATTTAAAAAAATTTCATCAAAACGCTTGACTTTCTCGGTTTACCGTGATATAATATAATCAAGATAAGGAAAGGAGGTGAGGAAGTTGAACAAAGAAGATTGGCTTAGGTTACTTGAAAAGGCGATAGATAATATCCCTGAAACGGTAACTGCTATAGCAAGTCTGGTGACTGCAATAACAGTCGCAAGGCAAAACAAAAAGCGTAAACCCAACTCCCGCAAAAGAAAAAGGTAAACGCTAAGAGGTGGGGGCGAAAGCCCCTCACACCTCTATTTTATCAAATGAAAAGAGGAAAAGCAATGGTTAGTGCAATAGCTATTTTTATAATTGTGATCAATGTATATATCTATCTAAAAAATAAAAAGGACAAATAATATGAGAAAAGTTATTCAAGAATTACTTAACAGTTCTATTTCTACATCTGCTATTTCACAAGGTGCTGGTGTGCCATGGACTACCGTTTCTGACCTCAGAAAAGGAAAAACAAACATGGACAAAATGGCCCTTCTCACAGCGGAAAAACTTTATGAATTTGCTACAGCTGATAAGCAGTGATTTCGGTCACTGCTTTTATTATTGCATTGCAAACAAAAAAAGCCCGCAAGCTATTGCCTGCGGGTCATTAAGAAGAAAAATAGAATCTCCTTTCTTTTTTTAAATTTATTTAGTAGTGATAAGCCCATCAGGCTCAACTGTAAATTCTGGCTTGTCTGCCATGGATCCATCTGGTTTGAGATAATACCAGCCGTTACCATATTTAACGAATTGATTGGATTTCATATCTCCGTCCTTTTCGTCGAGATAGTACCAGGTCTCACGATATTTCACCCAACCTTTGGCCATGCGCCCATCTGACTTGAAGTAATACCAGCGGTTATTGATATACATCCAGCCTGTAACCATTGCGCCACGCTTGTCAAGATAGAACCAGTCTTTACCATCATTAAACCAACGATTGATTAGGCAATAGCCACGATTATCAAATCGGAACCACTCACCAGTGATTTTCTTCCAGCGGTCTGTCGGATAAGAACCATCCGACTCTTCCCACCACCAACCAGTTTCATTGCGTTTCCAGCCAGCTTCAGATAAACCGCCTTCAATATCTTTCTTGAATTGCTCGCGACTGATTCCCCATTTTGCCAGATAAGGATACGGGTCAACGTGGTCTGAGTGGTTATTAGGTTGATTGTTAGTGCAATACTGATGCGTTTTGATGCCTGCAAGGCTATCAGAGTCAAGCGTTTTAGGAATACCAGCTTCGTCTGCAAGATTTCGCAAAAGTTCAATATAGAGCTTGTAATCACGCATGAACTCTTCTTTTGAGCCATGGCTTTCAATCAATTCGACTGCTGCGTAACTCTCAGCATTCCAACCACCACCTACATCCCATGAACCATTGTTTACAGGTCCTACTTGCATCACACGACCATTTCCTACAACGTGAGAGAAGAATCCTAGTTCGGGGTCTTTGCGATAGTGGTAATCCGCTTCGTTTTGTGCGGTTGAGTTTCGATTTCCTGTTGAGTGGGCATGTACTTGACGATAGGGCTGCACACCGACCTGAGGTAATCCACTTCTCAATCTGCTTTTATCAATATCCATTCTTACCACTCCTTCCACACATCATTCATCTGCTTGACCGCTGACTCGACAAATGTATCGAGGTCACGGTCGGTCATACTAATGTTATATTTTGACAATTCTGCACGGATTTTAGTGCGGGCTTGTTCCAGCTTCTCTTCACCTTTATAGCCAGTTTCTGAAGCTACCTGTTCCACGGCATTGACTGCGTTTTTGGCCAAGATTTCAACAATTTTGATAGTCTTCTCTCCGCCTTTTTGAACAAGATAGTCTTTGACTGCTTTGACGATACTGCCTGTCGCTACTGCTACAAATCCTGTAACAAAAGCAATAATAATTTCGTTAATCTGTTGCATTTATATTTTCCTCCACAATTTCCAATGCTAGAAATTTTTCATACAGTACCTTGATGGCTCCATTTCCACCAAGTTCGACATAACTTTCATAAAGACGAGACAATTCCTCAATCTCATGCTGATTGGTATTGCCTCGTCTAATTGCTTTTTTTAGGTTTTCTTGCAATCGAAAACGCTGTAATCTTTGAAGACCTTTTCCAATAACGCTCAATCCTTTGCTATTATCTTTGCCGATAGTCTCAACATTCGAGACTGTCTTTTTAATAGCACTAATTTGGTCAGATAAGAGACTGATTTGCTTGTCAGTCTCTTTTGTATTCTGCGTGCTTTTAAAAGAGAAATAGCTAGGAATAATCACGATTAGAATCGGACTCAATTTATCCAAAAATGCTAGTAATTCCAATCAGATCACTTCCAATCTACTGTGCAGGAACTCGAGTGGTCCCAAGATCACTTTCGTTTTTTTGCCCTTCCCACTTCCAGATTGCAAGAATACCATTTTGAGATGGTACGCCTTCAAGATACTTGAGAGATTCGCCTTTGTAGGTGAAAGCCTGATTTGTCTGAATCAAGACACGCTTGCCCTCACCGTTTAATTCGACATGTTCAGGATTTTCAATCACAAACATATCGCCTGGTTGATAGACTTTACCTTCCTCGGCGAACGGGAAGAGTTCGACAAGCTCCTTGTAGGTTGTTCCGTAGGCGATTTTCTCACCCATGATAGAATCTTGAGCCATGACACGCACTACTTTGTCGATTTTATTTGCAAGCGCAGAGAGACGATTTTGCTCGTTCTCATTCTGCGCAATCTTCTGATTAGCCTGTTCAAGCTGCGCCTGTGTTTTGACAATGGCACTGCCTGGATCTAGCTCGGCTTTTAGGATATCCAGCACCGCTTGAACAAGAACGTCTTCTTGGTCTTGTGTACGATCACCAGCCAATTCCCGCTGGTTAGTGCTATAACGATTCCCGTCTTGCAAACGGATTTCTACAACGGTTGTAACTTTGTCTCCAAAACCACGAGTATAAGGTTTGGTCGCTAGTTCATAATTACTAATTGCCATTTGTCATTTTTCCTTTCACTTCTTCAAATTTTGCTTTAAGCTCTTCGTCTGACTCGATGATTCGTTTCATTTGCTCAAGCTCCATAGCAGTTACTGTATAGAGGGCTTCTAGCGTAGCTGATTGAGTAGCCTCATTACTGACTTTTTCACCTAACGATTTAATCGCCAGACTGCTGATTTGTTTGTCTTGTTCATTCATGCTGTTTCCTCCAATTTTTCTATTTTATGATTAAGCTCTTGAATGGCCTTAATAAGATAAGGCACAAGAGCAAATGTGTTGTAAGAGTATGCGCCATCAGGATTTTCAAAAAATGCTTCAGGAGCGTACTTCTGGACATCCTGCGCTATGATACCACAAGCGATATCTTCTATTTTTCCATCGTATTCTTTGCGATAGCTGTACGTTTTAAGCTTCTGGATAACATCGAGGCCAGAGACTGTACTGTCTTCGATATTGTGCTTATATCGACGGTCTGAGATTTCTTTATTCATCGGAATCCAGTCGTAACCTGAACCGCTGTAATACATATACAGATAGTTATCCGAAGGCTCAAAATTTGAGTATTTAGACGAATGAATCCAGTAACCAGATTTTCCTGAATCTTTATTGTTGTAGAAAATGTGACCAGTAACACGGAGATCCCCATGGATAACAGGCGTGTTCCAAAATTCGGCCGTATTATAGCAATACATTTTGCCGTTATTTTTCACGTACCACGCATAGTCTCCAGGATACCCCCAATTGTTGCCCCAATTGACCCACAAAGCCGTCTGTGACCACTGGCCAGTCCCGTTACTCATACCAACTGAAAATTGGTTTTGACCAGTGATCCAGTACACCGATGAATCTTTCTCATGCGTACCAATCTGGAATCCACCAATGCGACCTTTATAACCTTCGAGCAAAGTCGCAGTGACTACGACAGAGCGAAGCTTGTTGATGAAGGCTTCTTTAGCAGCAAGCGTATCTGTGAAGATGTCGCTCGAGACGAAGCGTCTTGCCATAGCTATATCCATGACTAACTTGTCAGCTGTAATAGAGTTAGCTCGTAAAATATCCGTGTTCAAAGTCGCAAACGTACCTTCACCTACGAACAATCGTTTGAAGTAACCCTGAATAGCGGTTAATTCATCAAGCAAGGTTCGACCTTCAAGTCTGATCGTCTCAGCTTTAATGCCTGCATTTTTGCCAGCTAGGTTAAAACCAGCGATGATTTCATTGACGCTGTTTTTATTATGGACTCCCCATGAACCAGCAAGCTGACTTTGAACTGTTTTCAGGCCCTCATTCTTAGATACCTCAACCTGGAACAGCTGGCTGGTCATAGCCATGCGAGCAACCTTATCCGCAATTCCATTTTCAGTATTGCCTAAAATTCGCTCATAGAGCTGGCTTGTCTCTCGGACACGCTGGAAGTCAGCCTGGTTGGCTTTACCAGAAATCATTGACGTGATTTCAGCAAATCGGCCATCTACTGCTGTTTTGTAGGTCGCTATCTGAGTCGCTATCGAGCCATTTTGAGGGTTGGTGATAGCTTCAAACTTGCGTTCAATGCCTCGCACGTCTTCCTGATAGCTTGCCTTTCCGACAAAATCACGATTGACCAACTCACGTACAGCTGTCGCTTGCTTTGCGCTCTCTTCACGAGTGTAACGCTGCAAGGTTTCTTGTCGCTGCCCGTCTTTATTGACATATTCCTGAATAGCTGATAAGTCAGTTCGCAACCCCAGAGCCGTCCGCTCAAAGGTAGCCTTAGCCTCAGTGATGAGGCCCTCAGTATCTTCTGGGGCTGGTGACCAGTCGGTCTTAAACGAGCCTTGCTCTACTTTGACCTCCCAAACACTTTTCAGCTTTTCCGGATCTTTGCGATAGGTATTGACCCGCAGATGGTAAGTGCCAGTCGGACAGCTCCAGACAAATTCTGTGCCAGTTGTACCCGTTTTTAAACTAGACACAATCTGATAATTTGTGACAGTTTTATCCATTAACCATAAAACGACATTATCACTCTCTTTGTTGGGTTCGTGTGTGGCTGTAAACATTCCGTCTGTTTTTGCGGAAATCCTGTATCTCTCATTTTGGACGAGATGCATTGACGTCTCGTTGTAATATAGCACTTGGTTATCAAAGTTCGCAGGGTTTTTGTCTGGCTTAAACGGCCCTTTTGAGCCCTTCAACAGATTCCGCCCACCGACCCTAAGACTCGCAAACTCCTCACGCAGCTTCCCAGCTTCAGTTGTGACCAGAGTCTTATCTGCCTTTTCTTTGGTTACGTTCAGGATTTCCTGACGGATAGAACCAGCCCTCACCTCAAATTCAGCCAGACTCAACTTCTGATCTAGCTTGTTCTGCGTGTTTGTCTCAAGCTGCTTCACCGACTGTCTGATATTCTCAGCAGTCACGTTGAGTGAACTGATATCCGCTTTGGTTCTGAGACCTTCAGTCAGACGGTTCACACCAGCCTCTAGTGAGTCAGCCTTTTGTTTAAAGGTTGACTCAACCGCTGAGACACGCTCGTCTTGGTCTTCAGGGGCAGGGCTCCAATCGGTCGGTATCGTGCCATATTCGACTTTGATTTTGGTTTTGAGTACATCACCAATTTCAAAGTTCGAACCACCACAACCAAAACGTAGAGTAATAAAACTCACTCCTTGCAAATCTCTCGGAGGAACCGCGAAAGAATTAGCACCGTAATACTGATAACGTTTTACCGTATTACCCCTTTCGTCGAAATACGAAATAAAATTCTTGGCAAAGACAGGATTCGAAATCGTCACATAGATTGATTTGCCTGCAATGACAGGAATACGAACGCCATTTCTACTACTTACTGTCTTTGGGTGAGTCGTTGCTTCACCAAAATACGGATCTAATCCAGTTGCTTTAAATGAAATTTCACCAGATGAAATATCAAATTTCAAATCTGTTAAATGGCTACTTCGAAGGATATCCTTATTTCTACTCAATGCATAAAGGTTTGTACCCCCGACCTGCACACTCGCTATCTTACTGGCCAGCTCCTCGGCTGTCTGCGTGAGCTCTGACTTGCTGGCTTTACCATTGGCTAGATTGGTCAGCTCTGACAGTCTGCGAGTCGTTGTCTCTTCATACGTCGCTTGCGCTGACTTCACACCAGCCAGTTCTTTTTTGGTCTGGATAAGCGCTTCAACCTGCTTGGCAATCTCAGCTTCAGCCTGTGCTTGCTTCGGTCGAATATCGTTCGCGATGGTTCGCTTCAGGGAGTCCAACTCACCCGATAGAGCCGTCTGAGCGCTCGTAGCCTGTGACTTAAACGCTTCAAGTCTAGCAACAGAATCCAGACCAATCCGCTTCGCTTCTTGAGCGAGTAGACTGCTGGCCCCAGAATTTTTCAATGCTTCTTCAGTTCTACGCTTGACCTCTTGTAGTGGGCCATTATTAAAGCTATTGAAACGCTGGTCAATCGTATCAGAGAGTTCTCTCTTGACTTCTTCGGCTCTGGCTTTGGCAGCGTTGAGACCGTCTGTGAATTGATTGACCAACTCTTCTTTCTGCCTATCAAATGCAAGATCAGCATTCTTGAGTTCTCTGGCTAACTGCCTTTCAAAATCATCTTGAAGTTGTTGGGCTTCACCCTTGACGGCATCATTCACTGCGTTGCCAATTGCATTCGCAAGACCTGACTGGAATTGACCGAATCCAATAGATTTCAGCTTCTTGGCCATCGGCGAATAGGTGTACTTGGTGATTTTCTTGCGCACATCCAGATTGTAGATCTCATAAAACAGGCTCACAATGTCATATATCTGGACAGGCACGTCACTCTGGCCAACGACCTCAAGCTCAAGGCTATCTTCCATCATGTCACAGAGCGATGTCTTGAAATACTGCTCGCCATATTTTCGCAAGCTCGCTTCATCTTTCACGTCCTCATCATTAACCTCAATCACATCTTCGTAGATTTGACTGTACTTGTTAATGAGCGGACTATCCACGACCACGGAAAACTTGCGGTCAGGCGCCTTTTCTCCCTCACCTTTGACGGTAGTCTTGAAGGTGATTCTAGTCTTCAAAGATTTAGTAGATGTCTTATGCTGATAGCTAGACAGGTTTTTCTTATACATAAAAAGCGATTCATTTTCTGAACCGCCATTTTTTAAAAGTCGAACCTGGTAGCCATGCCGTACAAGGTCACCACCCCATTGGCCAATAATAGAGTGCTTATCTTTCGCGAAGGCTTCCATGGCATTCTTAGAGCCGATATTGAAGGTGTGTCTGTCTTCAATATCAGAGAAGAATGAGAATGGATTGTTACGAGTGATCGCTCCAGCAAAACGACTGAGAGCAGTTGAGCCAGTCGCTCTATCCAAAGAGATAGGATTGACCACATAGTTATTCAAGAGGGTGAACACCTGGTTCGCATAGACTTGAATATAACCGTGCTTCTTCTCAACTTCAAAAATCACAAAATCCTGCTCACCGTGTAGGTCATCAGCCGTTAAGAAAGTCTCTTCCTTCAACTTCTCCCACAATGGATCGGATGTCGGAAATCGGAAGGTCAATTGATAGGTGCTGTTATCCTCTTGAACAATTTCATCAGCATAGGCAGCGTTCAGAGGCATATTCCCATTTGTTAAATAAATCAAATCTTATACCTCCAATTCGGTCGAATAGTAATCTTACGAACATTCCCAGTAAACGAAACACCAACCTTGCCAGTCGGTATTTCCAAGAACCCTCCACGCTTCCGAAGTGTGTTCTGGACTGCACCAGTAGCGTTGTAGATGTTCTGCTTGCCTTGCCTACAATCAATCGTAGCCTTGGTCTTAATCGCAAGATACATGGTCTTACGCCCAATCGTGAGAGAGACATCACCGTCCCCCTCAATTTCAATGATTGGTTCAGAGTAAACCGTGCCAGGGTTGTTGACTGTACCAGATGCCGTAAGAACCATAGGATCCATATTCTTTTGGTATCGGAAAGGGTACATGACTAGCTTGACATCTATCTTCCAGGCATGCATTCCGTTACGATTGTAGGTTGCTCCTGAAAAGTCTGCATAGAAATATGATCCAAGTTGATAACTGAATTCTATTACATTTTCTTTGAGCTGGAATTTATCTACAATTGTTGAAATATCTACAAGTTTTGGTACATAAAAGGATATCGTTCGTTCGTAGCTTTCATAAGAGCCATCTAGCACTCGATAGCTTCCGTTCAAACCATATACATCTACTGATTCTGCATGAGGTTTGGCAGCCTCAATTTCTCCAAAATCCGTCACAACACAGTGAGGGATAGTAGACGTATTAAAACCATTAATAATCATGTAAAACATTAAATTCCCTCCCTTGCATAGATGGCTCCATGTTGTTCATAGGTTTTGCGTGAGATAATGTCATTGTCTAGGTAGACATCTGACGATTTTTCAAGGATAGCAGTAAGGATCCTCTCCATACTTGCTCTCAGAATCCTCATCTCAGCAATGACTTTATCTGAATCTTGACCATTGTTACTATTTTGATGTTGAACAACTATTTTACGTTGAGCTTGCTCTATTTCTTTTAAGAATTTCGCATCGCTAGGAATACCAATTCCTGTCGCGTATTTGGGAATCCCCATCTCACGCATCAAGCGTTTAGTTTTATCCGCTCTCAAGACTTTAGACCCTTTAGGAAGAGGGAGCAAGACATCTCTGCCTTCAGGAATGAAACTCCTGCCATCCGGCAGGGTAACCATTTCTTTATAGTTACTGTTTCGTTGGTCATTGACGATAGCTAAACCACCAGGGTGGTAGTTGGTCCCGTGGGCGTGTCTGCTTGCAAAAATATTTGTGAAGAAGTTACCTGTTACACTATTTATCCAGCTTCGAATCCCTGAAAGTACACCAGAAGCATTGTCTTGGGCGTTAATTGTTACAGTTTTATCACGAATAGAATCAACCCCACTTTGTACCTGGTTAACAGTTCCTTGAGTATTATTTTGAGCCAAAATACTAATAGGGTCATACTGCTTAATCGCATTGATAGCACCGCTCGTCTCATTTCGCACACCGCCCGTTTGGTCAGCAGCAAACAAATTGATGGGAGTTTCTTGCTTAGGTGAATTAACACTCAAAATCGCACTTCCGACAGCTGCGCTCGTATTATCTACCGCATCCAAAGATTTCGTCTCAGCAGATGCAAAATTCCAAGCCGTAATCTTATCGATAGATAACTGGCCATTGTTCAAAACATTCGTAGGATCAGCTTTCAAATCTTTTGTAAACGGTGTGGTCGCATTCCAGGTCGTCAGAGTATCAGTTGAGCGAGCGACTGCTTGTCGGACACTTTCATCATTGGCCAGCAACTCCTTCTGTTTTGGTTTCAGAGCTTCATAGTTAGACAGAGCCTTTGAAGCTTCCTCCGCCTTGTTCATGATGTCTGTATTCTTCATGAGAAGTTCTTTGACTTCCGCTGGCATACTATTCCAAATTTTTAAGTGAGTTTCACTATCAAAGATAGCTTGTAGACCAGCTTGATTCTTGACAATCACTTGTTTCTCTTCGAGGGTCATGTCTTTCCATTTACCAGATTCGACAAGAGCCTCTGCAATAGTAGCACGAGCATTTGAGTTGATTTCCGCAGTTTTAGCGATAAACTGCAATTGTTCCCAACCTTCAGCAGATTTGGCAGCCTCTCCGATCACTTCCTTAACATTTGATTTAACTTCAAAATTACCATTTTCATTGATATTCCCAACCAGCAAGGACCAGGCATCGTTAGCCTCTTTCACTTCCTTGCTCATCTCACTGGTGTAATTGGCAAGAATGCTGTGTGAATTACCTACCTTTTGAGAGGCTTCCGCAGCTTTCTTTCCGATTTCTTCATAGGACAGGCCGTATTCTTCTAGAACTTTCTTAGCTTCTTCCCAATAGTTCCAACTTTGGCCAGTTCGAGCTTTCACCTTATCGTCAAGATTTCGCATGACCTGGTAATACTTACTTCCCAGAGCTTCCATCGTTTGAGTATGGTTAGCTTCAAGCTCTTGCATTTTCTTGTTGTAAGTTTCTTGATCTATTGCTTTTCCGTCAAGTAACTCTTTCCACTCACTCTTTGAGTTCTCGTAGAGTTTCTTTTCTTCATCCATAGCCTGTTTTAAAACATCTCTAGTATGTTTTAACTGTGTTTCGTTGAGTGAGCTGATTTTACCATTTAAGGCTTGAAGTGCTGCTGTTTGTTGTTCTTCCGACAAACTCATCAACTTTAACTTAGCCTTGATCATCTCATTCTGATTATTCAGGATGATTTCTTTCTCCTCTTGAGAGAACTTGCTCGCATCTCCATTATGACGTTGATAGATCTCATTGATTTGATTCATCATAGCCTCAGTATTAGAGACAACCCGGCCATTTCTTTCCTTGGCTTTGGCAATGTCGTCCTCACTAAGGCCCCACTTGGCGCCCAACTCTTCCATTCGTTTGTTGGTCTTATCGGCAGCAGTAGCTATTTCTTCATAGAGTTTTTTAAAGGCTCCAGAGACCTTTTCGGCATCTCCAGCATGAGTACCGAAGTTTGCGACAGCTGTGCTTGTTTCATCAACAGTCTTTTGAAAGCTTCGCAATTCTCCACGAGCAGTATCGCTCAACTGAGAGCCAAATTCTTCTGTCTTGATACGAGCCTTGTCTTTTTCGTTGCCAAAATGAACAGCAGCAGCTGTCGCAATGGCAAGACCAGCGACTGTCAATCCTAAAGGATTTGAGAGGGCACTCATTGCAGTTGTCAAGAGACCAGTAGACGTCGAAGCTGATGCTGTTGCATTCCCAAGCGCTACCGCTCCACCAGATGCCAATTTAAAAGCAGAGGATAGATTCCCGGTTGTTCTAAAAGCTTGGAAAGTTTTGTGCATTAAATTCATGCCACCGACCGCTTTACCAGTCCCTTTAGTAAGCCAGCCAATTCCTTTTGTCAAGCCTCCTACGATTCCAATACCTTTTCCAAAAAGTGTTAACGCTGGACCAGCTCCTGCGGTTAACGCTGCCCATTTTAGAACATTTCTTTGCTCCTCTTCAGACATGGAACTGAAATGCTTAGCCATTTCAGCTAGCATGTCAATCCAAGGTTTCCCAGCTTTTAGACCGTCACGGAGAGCCTTTAGAAGTGGCCCACCAAACTCAATAGCCAAGTCAGTTACCTGGTTCTTGAATATCTTCAATTGAGATTCTGTGGTTTCATATCGTTTATTGGCTTCATTGGTCAGAGCAGTATTCTCTTTCCAGGCCTTGTTTGAACGATCAACAGCATCGCCCATTTTATCAGATGCTAGAGCTAAGGATTTCAGCATGTTGCTTTGTCGAATACCAGTCATTCCAAGTTGTGCCAAGATAGCGTTCATGTTTACGCCTTTTTCTTGTGCATCCTTGAGCCCTTTGATAAATGATTGCAAAGCAACGACTGGTTTCTCTTTCCAAGCCTGTTGGAATTCCTCTGAGGTCATTCCAGCAGTTTTGGAGATGAGGTTCAAGTCATCTGCTGCGCCCTTACCTGTCAATGAAACAGCATTACCAATAGCCGTCAAAGTTTGAGTCATAGCGGTACCACCAGCCTCAGCCTCAATACCAACCGAACTCATCGCAGTAGCAAGACCAAGGATATCTGGAGCAGTTAGACCAGCCAGCTTACCACCAGCCGCCAAACGATTTGTCATCTCAACGATGTCACGCTCAGTTGTTGCAAAGTTGTTACCCAAGTCAACAACAGATGCCCCAAACCGTCCATATTCGTCCGATGTTAGACCGAGAATATTCGCAATCTTGGCAATGGCTGTCGCAGCTTCTTCGGCGCTCAAGTTCGTTGATTCGCCCATGTCAATCATGGTTCGAGAAAATGAGAGAATATCTTCGGTTTTGATTCCTAGCTGACCTGCTACCTCGGCTACATTAGCAATTTCTACCGCACTGGCTGGCAATTCTTTAGCCATCTGACGAATGCCGTCCGACAATTTTTGGTAAGATACAGTAGCTGTTTCATCTACTGTTTTCTTAACACCTGCAAAAGCAGATTCATAGTCAACAGCTGCTTTCGTAACCATACCAACACTAGCAACCAAAGGCAGAGTCAAACCAGTAGTTAGTTTTCCTCCCAGACTTGAAACACTATCGCCAAAAGTCTTGATTTTATCGCCACTTTTGATAAGGCCGTCTCCAAATTTATTGATACGGTTCGCAAAGCTATTCTCCTTACCAACTGCAATCAAAGCTTGTTGCACGTTACGGAGTTGACCTTCCATGACTGCCAACTTAGCATTCTCACGTTCAATCTCAGCAGCGGCCTTATCAAATTTAGCTGTACCAGGTTCGAGAGTATCAAAACTTTTCTTCATCTGGTCCAAGACTTTTCTTTGCGCTTCAATAGCTTGACCAAGTGTCTTGTACTTAGCTTGAAGCAAGTCTGTGTTTTTCCCATTGTTTTTAAGGGAGCTGTCTAGCGCCTTTACATTGCTTTGAAAGTATTTAACCGCATTCTTAGCACCATTTAGGGTAGGATTGAACTTCGACACGTCCAGCCCTAGCTCGATATACATTTGACCTAACGGCGTTCCACCTGCCATTCAAATCCTCCTTTTTAAATCATTTCTAGAAAGTCAGCAAGATCCATGACTTCCTCAGTTTTAGCAGATTCGGTTTCAACAAGAACACCCATCAGGTCCTCCCAGCTCGTATCCATAACATCACGGATACTCATGCCGTACGGTCCTTCAGTAGCTTGTTTGACAAACCCATAAAACCGTTTTAGTGCTTCACTTGGCTTTATTTTTTCTCCTTTGGGTCAACATCACCCACCAGATGAGAGTAGATGTCTGCAAATACCGCAAAAATATCTGCCATATCCGTGAATTTCAAAAGTTCTTCCACTTCCAAATCTTCAAACAGTGAGGCGATAAATTCCAATTGCTTGTCTAATTTCTCTACCTCTGACACATCAGATGATAGTGCTTCATTGAGAATCAAGTAGTCGCGATAGTCCTTGGTAGTAATTTCCTTACTGGTCTTTTGAACATCTTGACCCTTTTCATTTTTAATTAAAAATTTAACCTTAGCCATTTACTTTCCTTTCTAGAAAAAAAGATAAAAAGAGAGCTTACGCCCTCTTCCTACCCTGCAGCAACCATTTTAAGTTGCCCTTTGAATTTTTTGAGCTTAGCATCATCTTTACCAATGTATTTCACATAGTAAAGGCCATTTGTTTCAGTGTCATCACTTGCAATAGCAGCGAAACTCAAGCTGTCATCTGGAAGTTCTTCTTGCTTATCTTTAAGCGTTTCAAGTTCTTCAGCATCCATTGAAAACTGACCTTTGAAGAACCCGACTTGTGCCTGAGTCCCATTTGCAGTCTGAGACTCAAGCATAACAGCGCAGTATGGAGAAACTGTATCAGCGCCAATACCAATAATTTCATCTTTGACTTGATGTCCTAGGATTTTAGCGAGTACTGTTGAAGGAATATCAACAGCAGTCAGTTCCATCTTCACATCGCCAACACCACGATTGGATACGTGGTAAGCGACATCACTACCATAGGTTTTTACTGGATCACTTGCAAGACCAGAAATTTTAGCGGTACGAGTCGCACCTTTACCAGTTTGTCCTTCAATTACAAAAAGGTTTTCTCCCAGTGTCGGATTAGCATTCCCATCCAACACACGAATTGTCATACGTTTAAAACCAACTAATGCCATTTATAGCACCTCTTTCTTTAATTTAGTATTCTTCGTATAGAGTGCTCTGCCCTTTGTAGGTCCGAGCATCTACATATCGTTTGATTTCTGGAATCCATTCATCCAAACCACCAACAGTTTGATAAAATCCCTGGTCTTCCATAATCTTTTCAATTTTTCTTTGGAGTACTTTGCACTCCGTATAGTCAATAGACTCTACATTGACCTGATAGAGAAATGTCTTAGCCAGACTCGTATTACTACCATGAACCGCCTGCATCGGCGGACCAACAGGTCTAATGACGATGCTTGTCTCATTGCTTGGTAGCGAGTCCGGACGATTAAAAGATTTGATACTGATTCCAGCTAAAGTCTCATCTTTTTTCAAAGCCTCATAGAGTTCATTGAATTTATCTTTGACCATCTAAAACCCTCCTATCTTCAAATGACTAGCCACCCTGTATTTGTATGTTTTAGCATGGGCCTCTGAGAAGCGTCTGATAACACCGAAACCTCTCGGATGTGGATTCTTGCTATATCCAAACTCATTCAAGTGAACCAAGCGCCAACGAGAGCCTTCACCAAAACCGATTTTCACAACAGGGACGCCAGCAGCAAGACCAGTCACACGCCCAACAGTAGCACTTTCAATAGTTGCTCCAGTATCTTTGTAGACTTGCAAAGCACCTTTAAACTCTTCTAGAGTCTCATCTGCAACTGCTTTCAAGGCACGACTAGTAGCACGTTTGACCTTAGTATCGCCAAGATGAACTTCAAGGTTTCTAAGAACATCATCAAAGCCTCTTAATTCTGCTCCACTAGACATCTTGACCACCACCGATAATAACTATCAAAAAATCCCGATTATCAAAATCAGGACGAACATCGATAATTTGCCATTTTTCACCACTGAGACGGTTGTCGCCAACTTCGACAAAATGCTCATTCTTCGGCTGATAATCAGACAAAGGATCTCGGATTTTCAAAGTCATCTTAGCTTGCATAGACTTACCAGTTGCAATCTCTATGTCTTTAAAGCTAGGGGAGTAAACTTGGCCCATCGTAAAAAAAGCCTTCTCGTGACTCACATCACGACCATGAAGCCCCTCCTCGACTTTAGAAGTATAGAAAGTCAAGGGGGTTCTCAGGTCTCCATTTTGAGCCTCAGGCTTTTTATATCGATAGCTAGGGCGATTAGTCTGATAGGACATCAGGAATTGTTACTTCTGGTTGTTTTTCTGTCCATTCAACAAAGCCAGGAAGCGCCCCGTCGATTTCATCAAAGCGCTCTTTTGTCGCTTCAAATTCTTGGCCAGTAGAACGATATACCCCTTCTTTGAGGTCATAAAATCCTTTTAAAACCTTAATCATGTTTTTCCTCCAATTTGTAATTTTCTAGTGATAATGCCATCAAATCCCCTTGAAAGTTCCCGTAGAAAAGTTCAACTTGATCATTGTAGACATATCGAGCACGTTCTAAAATAAGCTCTCTCACTCGTGGATTAGCAGAGTCCTTACTACCGACCAGACTGAGAATGGCTGACTCAGAACTTTCCAACATTTTGGAGAGGTTTGCATCCTCCCCATTATGAAAAATCCTCATCCGCTCCTTGAAAGATTTTAGGAGCGGATGAAGTTGTTCTTCTGGAGTCATGGCTCAACTCCTAGATTAGGCTTGAGGAAGTTGTAGAGTCCAGACTGCTGCAGTCTTTTCATCGTGAGCCTTACCATAAGCAAATTGCTTAGCAGTGTAGAGGTCCAAATCTTCCAAAGCATAGGTTTCTGTGTAGCGACCGAATGAAATACCGCCACCGACAAAGGCATCATAACGACCTTTGACAAATGTAGTTACTTTACCAGCAGTCTGCGCCACGGATTCAACCAAGATAAGGTTAAATGGCATCGCAGTGATATAAACTCCTTGAGCATTCAATGAAGTGTATTGTTTCTTTACATCCCAAGCATCAGCTGGGTTAACAACCATCACAAGGTTGCCTTCTACTGCAACTGGAGTTGTTCCGTCCGCTTTTACAGAGTGATGTTTGTAAACATTTGTCAATTCTTTGACTACGGTTGCTGAGTCAGCAAAAGTCAACTTAGCAGTTTGAGCTGTTTTTTCAGCATAAGTTGTCTTATTGCTTTCAACAGTCCCTGAGAGAGTACGAGAAAGACCGATAGGTTTGTTGTCTCCATCGCCGTTCAAGAAAGCAGCTTCAAGGGCAGCGGCAAAGGCTTCTGTAATTTGTGCAGAAACAAATTTTTGCAACCAAGCTGGACCAAATTTTTCGGCATCTTTTGGAATCACAACGAAAGCAGTCAACTTGTGTTGAATTGCTTCTTCATCGTTGAATTCTTGTTTAAGTTGTCCTTCGATTTCTGAATTGATTTTGCCCCAAACAGCTTGACCAGTTTGCTCTGATTTAAGGAATTTCAAACGGATACCAGCATTTTTAAGGCCGATATGCTGAAGGAGTGGACGTGCC
This sequence comes from Streptococcus sp. WB01_FAA12, assembly GCF_012843315.1. Taxonomy (GTDB): domain Bacteria; phylum Bacillota; class Bacilli; order Lactobacillales; family Streptococcaceae; genus Streptococcus. The sequence continues at coordinate 74,475 of NZ_JABAEX010000004.1, read as the reverse complement.
ATAACCATATCTTCAAAGATACGGTCGATTGTTTCTTGTGGGAAGAGTTTTTCAACTCCCTTAGGTGCGGCTTTTTCAATGTTATTGAAAAACTCACGAGCTTCAGCGGTCAGCTTAGCATCGTATGGATTTAAGGTTGAAACTTCTTCACGGGCAGCATCACGAGCTTGAGCCATCATTTCATTTGTCATGGACTCGATCATGTCATTGTATAGCTTCGCTTGTTCTTCTTGAGGTGCACCATTTGCAACGGCATCCAAAAATGCCTGACGTTGTTTTTCAAATTGGTTAGATAATTGCATTGTCATTCTGTTTTTTCCTTTCTTAAAACATAAAAAGACCGAACCCTTTAGGAACAGCCTTGTCTGTGTTATTTTCTGGACTTTCTGGAAAATTGAATTTCTTCTGTAGAAATTCGCTATTTTCAAAAGCCTCTTTGTCTATTTGTATATCTGGTAGTTTAGCTTCTAGCTTTTTAGCTACCAGTTCTGCGATTTTATCGATATCTGGTGTCATTGCTGACCTCATTTTTTCGATAAAATCACTTGGGATCATAGGAGTTTCACTCGCTACCAGAGTCGGAGCGACTTCGTTTGTAAACATAATCTTGTCTACAAATCCATGATTCAAAGCTGATTCAGCATCAAACCAGGTAGTCTTGTTCATCAAGTCAAGCAAGTCATCAAGAGCCTTTCCAGTCTTATGAACATAAGCGCTAGCAATAGACTTGTTAAACCCTTCTAGCACACCGGCCTCATGAAGCAAGGCATTATGGTCTCCGTTCACTTGCGTTGAAACGTTGTGGATCATGATTTGGGCAGTCGGACTGATTTCAACCGTGTCTCCTGCCATTGCAATCACGCTTGCTGCGCTTGCTGCAATACCGACAATTTTCACGGTCACATCACCTGGATACGAGCGTAGAGCAGTATAGATTTCACTACCAGCATAAACATCTCCACCGCCCGAATTGATATGAACCTCAATCGGTTCACCACTTTCAGGGAGGACGACATCTTTTGGAGCGGTAGCTTCCCACTCAAGCCAGTCATAAATCCAGCGATCATCGTTAGAAATAATCGTACCCTTAATCGGAATTACTTTCATCTTCTTTCTCACCTCCTTTCTCTAACTGTTCACCAAGTTGATAGTTTTTGGTGATGAGGAATTTATCGCCACCAGGGACAGATTCTAAGCCAAGTTCAGAGCGCACCTCGTTTCGAGTCATCGCCCCAGAAGAAATAAGCTTATCAATGTTTTCAGCAAGTGCAAACTTATCTTTCTGACCTTCGCCGATGATTAAAAATAGATTATTGCGCTCGTATTGCCGTCTTGACACTAAAGCGAAATTAAGTCCATCACTCATTTTCTTAACGAGTGATTGGTAACAATAACTATTGAACATCTTTTGGCTATTTTCAAGATTGGCCATATCGCCATGACTTAAAGCTGTTGGAATCCCTAAGACGTCCGCGACCTCATCATCAAATTGCCGACGAAGTTTCTTCAACTCATCAACAGAAATATTTGAAGTCCCTGTTGTATTCGTATGCTCGGAATATTCCATTCCATCTTGAGCTGGAACAATGGCAATCGTCTTGGTACTAAATGATTTAAAAAGACCATCAGCATATGATTGGAGTTTATCACGCATCTGCTGATCAAAACTCCCATTATTTTTGGTTTTCAGAGTTCCTCTAATTTGATTATTCCTAGCCAAGGCCTCGACCAAACGAGTGTGCAACTTCTCGTAATCAGCAAATAAGTCAGAAATATAATCTTGCAGTCGGTTATTGTTGTACTGTAAGAAAATGACTTCACTCATCCGAAAACGCTTCTCAAAGGTATATCCTCTACAAGTTACAAACTCAAACACATCATCATAAACAGCATATTTTGTCCGTGTATAAGAGTCAGCAACAAGCAACTGGTCATCAGTTGTAAGAAAGATTAGGACCTCATTCTTAGTGATCAACCGATAGACGACCTTTTGCCAAAAATCTGACGCAGATTCGTTCTTGTTAGGCCTTACATTCAGCAAGTAGTCCCAATCAGAAGACTTAACCTTGCCATTTTCTTGATACTTAAACACTGACTTAGCGAAAATTCGAGCGATGAACTCAGCTGACTTATCAATCGCTAAACTTTTAAGTTGGAGATTCCCAAACATCCGCTCAAGTTCCTCGAACTCAAAACCAACCTCTGGCACTTCACGCTTAAATAAATTCAGTAACCCCAATGCACTTCCTCCTTTCTTTTAATTTCTGCCGACCACCCACCCAAAATTTATGCTTAGATTAAAACTCCCAACTATCAATCATGTCAAGGAATTCCCCAATATTCGACTCTTGCACAAGCTCACGCTTGTAGAGAGCAGCTATCAAAGCATGGAACCCATCTGTCTTTCTTCTGACAGGCTCTTTCTTCAAGAAACGCTTATTGCCATCCTTGTCCTCTTTGACATAGGTATTATCTGTATACCAAATCATAGAGTTGTCATTTTCAAAGATAAACCGCTCATTCGCAAATCCATCTTCGATGATTGGTGCGACCTTGGATTGAATCGCCCCAGGATTTCTCAAGAACTCATATTCAAACCCAGCCTCTTCTAGCAATGGCTTCAACAAGTCCATTCTGAAACCATCAGCACATACAAGCTCAATCTGATAAAGATTTCTCCATTCTTCCAGCTTGGCAATCAAAAGCCGAGGATCAATACTCGGACCATCAACGATTGTAAACAAGCCTTTTTCAGCCCATTCTTCAATAGGTGCTTTTAGCTTGAAAGCTTTCAAAAACGATTTCCGTGCAAATGAATGTTGCTTCCAGATGAACTCATCACCATTCTTAAATAGCAAACCAACGCTCGCAAAGTCTCGGATGCTCGCATAGTCAAAACCAGCCACACATGACCGACCTTTCAAGTCGATACCAGGAGACCGTAAACAAGCAACTAACTTTTCTCGAGAAGTAACATCTTTCTCAAGGTCCGCTTCGGGAAGATTCATCCGTTTTGTCATGAACTCCTGACGGCCAGACGGTTCCAACTCAAGGTCATCATAGTCAGCCTTGGTTCTTGCAAGCAACCTCTTAGCGTAAGGAGTGCTTTCATCCAACATCGGATTTGCCTTTGGCCAGTTCTTCATATCATCTACTTCGTCCGCATTGTCTAGCTTGCAGATGAAAGGGAATAGCCTGAAATCGTCAACCTCTCCATTCAAGATTTGCATAGACTTATCTATCAGCTTGTCATAGAATCCCTCACGCACATATCCATTCGTCCCGTTGTAGAAAGTCCGAGCATGAGCAATCTTACCAAGACCAGACCGTTGAACCTTCACGGCCTTATCATCTTCAAACTGGTGAATCTCATCAAACTCAAGACAACCATCACGAGCTGAGTCCATGGTCTTCGGATTGTTCGTCCGAAAAGAAAAGACCGAGTTATTCGCTCGACCTGTAATAGACATTTTAGTTAGATAGAAATGGTCCTCAAGACCTCGCCTTTGGATAGTCTCATAGACCTCCTCAAACGAAACCTTGCCCTGCTTCTCAGAATTGGCAGTGATGGTCACATCATAATCTCTGATAGGGTAGATAGGGCTGATAAAGAACGCTGACCTTGCCGACATAAAACCATTCTTACCACCACCACGAGATAAAGTATATAGATGCTCGTCGAAGTGTGGCTCTCCATCCTCTTTCCTAAAAAGAAAAATGAACGGGGTCAAGAAAAGCTGGTATTTCGCTAGAGGAAAAAAGTTCTTTTCCGTAAACCGAATGAATTTCTCAATCAGGTCATTATCAAAATACAAATCATCACGAGGATAGATTTTCTCCTTGATAATTTTAAACAGCAGCTTTCTTTCCTTGTTGACGACGATTTCTCCACTCTCGGCCATTTTGATGTAGTCATCAACTAGCGGATGAGAAATCATAACAGATCACTTCCAGACGTAGATTTCTCAACAGGAGAATTTTCAACCTCGAAATCAAACGAGCGCTCAATCGCCAAAAGCTGATTGCTTGTTGTGTTGATTTCCTTGATGAGAGAATTCGCTTTTTGGAATCTTTGTTGGCCGTTGTGGACAGTGATGACCAATCCGTCTTCATGAAGTTTGGCTTTCAGCTCATAGAGCAGTCTGACGAGATAAAGATAACGATTCACTTTTTCGTACTGGATCGCATCCTTTTTTCTAGGACTAAAATAGCCGATTTTAGAAAGTAGCTGATTTTCTAATTCTTTTATATTTTTTTCTGAGTATTCTTCCATTACCCCCCACCCCCTTTAATTTTTTGTTAAAAATTTGGACAGTTAACCCCTCCCACCGGTTCCCAAAGCCTTAAAAATACTGGATTTTTTTTGACCGGGGGGTGTTATCATCCCCAAAATTCGTCTGTTCTGAAATTTTTCTCAATCATTTTTTTAGATTTTCGAAATTGGAAACGTCCGTGACGTTTGTTATGACATTCTTTGCATAGAGTTCTAAGATTGTCTAAGTCAAGAGCGAACTCTGGATAGAACTCAAGCTCCTTGATGTGGTCAACCTCTAAGTTCTCTCTCGTGACTTTGCCTTCGTCTTTGCACCAAACACATTCGTAGTGATCACGTTCAAGTGCAAACTTACGAAGCTCTCTCCATTCGCTGGAATTATAAAACTCTGTTCGGTCTGCTCTAGTTCCTACTTCTATTTTCAAAAGATTATCCTCTTGATTTCCAAAAGTGATTCAGCAAAATTGTCAGAGCTAATTAAAGTTTGGTTTGCTAGTTTTTGAAATCGAATAATAGATTCTTCAATTTGAGAATCAAAAAAATATTCTCTGTTATCTTTATCTTTTATCTTGAGAATCAATCCTCGTATTAGACCTAACATACTTTTGTAAACCTCGCTATTTTTACTCTCTCAATTCCTTGTTTTACATATTCTAGTGAATTCGCTACATGAGTTTTAATTCAGATTTATCAAGCGTTTATCTTGCAAGTGCGAAATGAAATCATCATAACCTCAAAACAATGAATTGATAGTAAAATAAAAAAATTAAAAGCCCTGAAACTTCGTCATGGCTCGGTCTTGTGAATCTTGGTTTTTGCCTATGTATCTCAGTGAAATACTCTGGCTTGAGTGGTTCAGTAGGTCCATTATCAGAGCGACATCCTTGGTTTGTTCGTACATGAATAAGCCAAAGGTCTTCCTCATCGAGTGAGTAGCTATGTTTTCTAGACCGACTTCTTCAGCAGCTTTCTTTATGATCTTGTAAGCTGTGTTAGGTTTTATATGCTGGTGCTTTCCGTTTCGGCTTGGAAAGAGGAAGTCTTCATCTTTCTTATCTTTGATGTACTGCCTCATAGCATTCTTGAATTTCTTTGGCATCTTTCGTTTAGTTGGTTTGTCTGTCTTTTCATCGACGATCTGGACATGCCAACCTTTAACGTGCTTTACTTTCAGTTTAACGATATCACCAATACGAAATCCCAAATTAACACCAGAAAGGAAGAGCATGAGGTTCCGTTGTCTATCTGACTCTTTGACTGCACTATGCAACGTCATCCATTTAATCATAAGCTGAACATCATCTCTATTTCTGATTGGTTCAACAACTACCACATATCTTCACCTCCTTTTTAATGCACAAAAAAAGCAGAGATTTCCTCTCTGCTATTCTTCACGATACTAATTTACCACATTCTTTTTGTCAATTCTATATGTTTTTTTGACAACTTTACATAAAGAGCAGATTTGAAAGTGTATCGAGAATCACTTCTCGTCTTCTGTAAATCTGCTTGCTGTGTCTATACAAGTACCCAGTTTCTCCATTTTCCATGATGTGCCAAACTTGAATCCAGTCGTATCCAGTATGTTCTCCCCAGCGAAGATAAAAGATTTTTTTGTCATCTGGTTCTAGATTCTCTAGTAATTGGGAAATAGCGTTTTGGAGATTTTCTAATCTTAAAATCATAGGATCGCTTGCATAAGCAACCGCTAGATTCTCCGACCTGTTGACGAATGTCCCACTGCCACTTGCTCCAGTATCATCAATACCAGGAACGGTAAGATGCTTAACTTCGTACAAACGTTCTAGCTCATGTCTACGTTGGCCAATAAGTTTGTCAATCTTTAAATATTTATCATCGAGTTCAAACTCGAGATAATCCCTTCGTGCTTTTGTTAAGTTCTTTTTGACCAAACCTTACCTCCCATGTATCTTTTGGATTTAACCCATTTGATAATTTTGCCATCGTTATTGTTATTGTGATAATCTGGCAGTCTTGCTGTTGGACTTTCTTTATAGACCACTTTTTCGACTACCTGGATTGCAGGCATCGTTTCATCATCTATCCACCCAACTAACCATGCAGGGTTTACATCATAGGTTTTAGCAATCGTTTCAATTTGCTTAATAGATGGATATCCACCTCGCTCATACAAATGAATTGTATTTTGTGAAACACCTGTTTCTTTTGCCATCTGTACTACAGAGAGACACAGGTCCTCTCTAAGTTCTTTCAATCTTAGCTGCATCTTTCAAATCTCCTTACGTATTTCAAATAATCTTGCCATCAAAAACTAAAGTGATCGTACCTGTACCATCTTGATGCTTAGATACTAAAGCTTGGCAATCTGAACCGAGCTCGATTCCTTCGATTGTGATGCTTCGTTTCATGCTGTTGACGTTGACGATTGCGCCATTCGAAGTTTTAATTCTCATTCTCAACCTCCAGCAAGTTTTTATTTTCATAGATATTTCCAATGACTTTGTAATACGGTAAAAATTCCTTTGTGATTTTAATCCGATATGTGCGACTTAGACCGTCACCGTACCAGCAACCTTTCTCTTTGTCATATTTGACAATAAAGGTATATTCTTTCTGTATTTGATGATGTAAGATATCGCCTTCAAAAACTTCTGTACCTTCCTTGTCACAAAGACCTGTTGACTGCATAAGGATAACATCTTCTCCATTTCGCTTATCTTCAAATTTTAACGGAACCGATGTAGAGCCATCGCTAAACTTCCCTATGATTTCCTTTCTGACAAATGAAATCATCAGTATTTCATTAATCATTTCTTCTGCTAACACATACCATGCTCTAAATCTTGGTAACATCTGGTAAATCCTCCTCTTTTACGAATACCCCGTCAATCATCTTCCCTTTTCGGTCTTTGATAGCATCATACGCAATCTGCAAGCAATTTTCTGCATCTGTCCCGTTTAAAAATGAAACAGTGCTAACTACACTATCGAGAAACATCAAATCAGACTTAATAAGAGGTGTCTGAGTTCCGTTGTGACAAATGTGAGCATAAAGCTTTTGCGCGATATTGCCCAGACTTGAAACCATCAGCAGCAATTCAAGTTCCTGTTGGCTAGCAGAGAACTGAGCACCATTCTTAATTTGTTGCTCCAGTCCAATCAATACTACCTGGATATCGCCAAGCGCATCATAGATCAGTTCAGATTTATCCTTTGCGATACCTTCAAACAATTCACCTGATTCTTCCATGAGCTTTAAGAATTGCTTGACTGGATTCGCTTCATGTAGATTTCTATCTACAAACCATTGTTGTACTTTTTTTTCTAATTCTGTGTTGTTCATATTTTTACCCTACATTTCTTCTAAATCAAAGTATTCTGTCAGCTCACTCTTCAATTCCTCTAGAGTTTCACATCGTTCAATTAAAACAGACACATCGTATTGTGTATCCACTTTGTTCAGAGTGTTTTCTGCTACTGCATCAGCTACCCATTTTGGATGAGTGCCAGCGCGAGAGAATTGATCTTGTGGCAGTAGCTCTAGTAATGCTTCATATCGTTCTTCTAGTGAAGTCAAAGCACCAAGCGTGTCAATAAATGCTGTATCTGATTTTCTTTTTTTAAAAATTTCTGGGTAATTTTCTTCTGCAATTTCTGCATAGATGGCAGACCATTCTTCGTCTGAAAAATGTGATTTTTCAACTAGTGCACCGTATTCGATTTCTTTTCCATTGATTTTAGTTTTGTATTTCATAATTTTACCTCTTTTCCAATTTCTGTATTGTTGTACTTCTGCTCACTAACCACAAAAACGTTACCATTAACCGTGATAGTGAAAAGACTTCCGATTTTTCGTTTTTCCGTAACCTTGCCCGTAATCTGATATTTGCTATCAGCATGATAGACTAGTAAGGGTTTTTGTTGCTCGTCTATAATCGATCGTTGCATAAATAATAAGCAAGTAGTAAGTAAGGTATAGCCAATTAAGAAGCGTTTCATTCTGGAACCTCCAAAAGCTCCTGATTTTCGTAGACATTGCCGATGATTTCTCTTGAATTAGCTACATTACATAATCGTTCAAAATTGTTGTATCTAATCAAGCTATTCACAAACATTCCTAAATCTTCTCTATATTCGATAAATCCGTTTAACAAACCATCTTTTGTACCTAAAATATCTTTCTCGTATATCTCCCGTAAATTTTTATCAAACATCCCTGTGAAACGTCCTACTGATTCTATACTTACAGGACACCAAGAACCTATAGTAATGTATTGTTCATTAGCTTCTACCACTTCGTTGATAATAAATGCTCTTCCTCTATCTTCAATCAAATGTCCGTATTGCCATTCTCCTTTGCTGTTTTCGTCAATGGATAACCCTCTGAATTTTGGTATCATCTTGCACCTCCCATGAAATTATTAACAATATTTTGCTTTTCAGTATCGATTATTTTATTTCTATAATTCAATATTGGAGCCATAACATCATTTGTCAATGCAGGCTTCAAAATGATTTCATTTGTTTCCGAAAATCTTTTACCGTTGATTTTGATTTTGATGTCATAACCGTTAGCGATATGTTCAAGGTCATCTTTAGACAGGGAAATTTCAAATCTACTCATTCTTCTACCTCCTCGATTTACGCTTCCTTCAAATACTCATTAAAGACATCTTCATCAAGTATTCCGTTTTCAATTAAATTTTCAACTGCAATTTCAATTTTAATTAAACGATTTAATTCTTTGTTAGGTAACGTAGCCATAATAACTTCTTCCATCACTCCACCTCCTTGCTCTTGAATTCTCTAGTGAGTCTATTTTTTAAAACTCGAATTTGAAAACACTTATCGTCTGCATATGTATAATAATCATCGGTTTCTTCAATCCATTGACTTCGTGTGTACGGGTATCTGTTTGGTCGTGTCATATTACCACCTCATATATAAATATTTTGTATCAATCTCTTGTTCTAAAATACAATCTCTCAATGATCTCAAATCTTCTAACGCACTGCTGACGGTCCCCCATTTGTTCTCAGGTTCATACTGTACATACTTTTCAGGATACTGTTCCAGTTCTGAGATGCCACGTTGAATGTTTTCAAAAATCTGAGCAACATTGTAGATAGTACCTTGTTTGAAATCCCAATTCATAGCATTCCTAAACATTTCCCCAAGATTGTAGGTCGGAGAACTATTTTCAGGTTCATCTATGCAAATATAATCTCCGCTTTCTATTTTTCCCAAGATTTCCAAATCATAACTCATCTATCCGACTCCTCCGCACTATACTGCAACCATACTAGGCATTCATATAGATCCCTTGTTTGCCTTTTGATGTTGCTTAATGATTGACTGCTCAATTTATCATCATTTTGTAAGACTTCTATCTTGAGATTTAAAATAATAGCAGTCAATTCTTTTTCTTTTTTTAAACTTTCACTACATGACATCACTCAACCTCTTTAATTTCCATACCTGGGCAATCAAACACCCAACTCATGTCATTTTCTTCTAGATCTGTTTTAGTATGATATCCTGAATAGAATACTCCATCATAACTAGAGAAAATATAATCCTCATTTTCAGTGTGATAGTACAACTTTTGTCCACTTGATTTCAGAGTTACAATATACCGTTTCTCTTTCTCGACCTCATAACCTAGAATCCAAGCAAGTGCGAATGTTTCGATATTATTTTCGTAAAACCATTCAGGGACTCTCTTATCGTAATGATCTTCAATCACTCTCATCGCCCCATAAACATGAAAATCGTTTGCCTTTTTAAACTCTATATAATCCGCCACAAACTGCGGGATTGCGACTTTCTCAAGTTCAATTGATTTGTAAATGAATCTCTCGTCTATGCTCACGATTTCTCCACTAGCGACTTGAATTTTCTTTTCCCTAGCCCCCGTTGTGTCTACTAGAAAACCAACTTCATATCCCTCTATAAACACTTTTTCTTTATTCATCTTCTAAGTCCTCCATTTCTACTCCCAATTCAACAAGTTCTTGTTTTAGCATCTCGATTCGATTCTGGATGGTTTCTGTGATTAGACCAGACAATATCTCATCTGCTTTGATTTCTTTTTTTAAAAATCCAGCTCTTGTCCCTCATGGCTCAAAGACACAAGAGCTAGCAAATTCTTTATACGTCATTCGTCCAAGTCTGACGCATATTCTAGCTCGCTTTTAACGTGGTTCGCGACACGTTGATTTTGTTGCTAAGTAATAGCAATCAGCTGCTCCGTAGTCAATCCTGATGTTCTCACCACTCATGCTTTTCCGAAATCGTGGATGACTGATTGCTGAATAACTAGCCTGATGTTTCTTTAGTTCATTGATTGCGCTATGTATGTGGCCGAAACTCCCAATGAGTATCTTGCGGTGACCGTTGTAAATGAAATAGAGTTCAATCATCTTTACTAAACTCCTTGTAAATTTTTTTGAATATTTCTGACACCAATTTTTCAGGTATATTAGATCTCTCGTTGTATGATTTTGAGAAGTTTTTCCACTCGATATCCTGCTTGATAATTTTATTTTTAAGATTAAGTTCAATATTACTTCCAAAAATTGTCCGTTTTTGTAAAGGATAATCATAATTATTGTATCTAGCTAGGTTTTTGTATGGAATTCTGAATCCAATAATGTCCTCGATGTAAGGCCACAGTCTGTCAGCTGCTGGATTCTCAATAACCCAAAATTGTGGTCTATATCTTTTTATGATTTCTATTGTATTGAAAGCTGTTAGCTCGCCATTGACCCTTTTTAAAAATTGCCTGTCGTACTGATAATTTATATAGGCTGACTCGTAATCCTTATTTGCCCTGATCGTGAACGGTGAAGGTCTTACTTGTGGAGCAAACAAGCTATCAGACACATCATTGCGTTTCCAACACGCATTCCCGTTTTCCATGGCAGAAGCATTTGACCATGATTCGCATGGTGGGCTAGCTATGATTAAATCTGGGCGTGGCAATTTGTCAAGCGTATCAAAAAGTGTGTTGTCTCCAAATAAGCGTTTGTAATCGGCAAGATTCAAATTTATGAAATGATTGTTCTTGTTTTCTATATCCATTCCGATTGAATAGATTTCAATATTCGCCCCCCCCCCCGAACTATTCAGAGAGTTAGCACCCTTAAAATAAGAACCATTTCCACTATCAAAAAGCGCCCAAACTGTCATTTTTTTAATGATCAATACCTCCTAAAATAACTTCAACTGCTTCTCATAAGCATCAAGCCTCTGTTTAGCAAGGTTGAAGATGTCTCCGTCTAACTCACAGCCTACATACTCAAAACCTAATTCTTGACAAGCGATCAAACTACTTGCTGAACCGACATGAGTATCAAGAATCTTATCTCCGTCTTTTGCATAGTTTTGTAGCAACCAAAGATAAAGATTAATTGGTTTTTGAGTCGGATGGATTCTAACCTCATTCAATACCTTATTTCCTTGCTGAATATGGCCTTCAGATATTGACTTGCCTTGCATCATACCATTCCACATATAGCGAAACAGCCGTGTACTATCATGTAAGCTGCAGTATGCTATCTCACAATCTGAAAAACTTGAATGACCATTAACTTTGTCCCAAACGATACGGCCAGAACCAAAAGAATAGTCGAAGTAGTTCACACCCCAAATAATTTGATTTTTAGATACCCTAAAAAGTTCATCAAAATAATCTCTATTTGGAATTTGCCACTCTGAGGTTTTGCCATACAGTCTATTGACACCAATCGGACTAACTTTTCGACCATAGTATTCTCTTTTTTCTGGACCAGAAAAATAAGGTGGATCAACAATAGCTAGGTCGAAGTAATCATCAGGATATTGTTTCATGATGTCCATACAATCGTTGTTAAAAAACTCTCTCATCAATACCTCCTATCCTTCATCCCAGCTGGATACACAAAGCACTTTCCAGTTGCTCCCTCAAAGATACGACTTGATAAAGCACCATTCCCAAAATCGTCCGAGTAAAGCTCCTTAATTTCTTCACTAGATAGATTAGTGTTGATAATCGTATTCGTCCGATTATCCAGGATCTTGAACAATATCTGATGTGCCCACTCGTTCCGCTTCGTGTCAGCCTTACGACTCTCTTTCCCAAGGTCATCCAAAAAGAGGAAATCAACCTCAGACAGTAGCTTGACCATCTTCGCTTCTGAGAAACCATTGTCAAACTCAAAGCTTTCTCTAATCTTGTCGAACAAGGTCACAACTGAAACAAAGAGCACGCTTTTCGGTTCATCATAAGACTTAAATTGCTCATTGAGAAACCGAGCAAAACCATATGTCAGATGACTCTTACCAACACCAGACGGACCAGTGATGATAGCATTCCCAGTCTCACCTTTGGCATAGCAACGTTCCAAACGTTTCACAAAATTCATAGCATTTTCGTCGATGTCAACTCGAATTTCATAATCATGTAGTGACTTGCTGCCCAACTTACTTGAAACGATACTGTCACGAGCAAAGACTTCGTATGTATCCGATAGTTTACTTTTGACCTCGGATTCCATATTCAGTTGCTTTTCAAAGCGTCGAATGTTCTCTTTCTCGCACTCAGGACATTGACTGATTTCCTCAACTTTGCCCTTGACAGGAATCTTAACAGACCAAAGATTGCATCCATGGATTTCACAGACATCATCAAGAACTGTTCTAGTTCTGAATTGTTTAAACTGTTTCATCTAAAACCCTAGCCTTTCGTCTGTTTTCTTTTCACGTTTAACAACATTTCCTTGATTCAAATAACCGTCGAACTTCGTTCCAAAGAGGGTTTCTGGTCTCAAGTATTTCGCATACTTCGTACCTGACCAATCCTTAACCATGTTATCAATCACCTGCTTAAAGTCATCTAGTCGATATCCTTCAGACCATCTAGCCTTAATCAGAGATCTGTTCTTCTGAACATTATCTCTATAATTCTTCCCAGTCTTTGAATTGAGATAATCGATAATTTCTTTGTAAGGGATATTGTCAGGTTCTTTAGGGTAGGTAGTTAAGCTATCCTCATCTAAGCTAACCTTACTTACCCTATCCTGTGTATCCGAATGGTATCCATTTGGTATGACATTTTCCAAAGGTTTTAACACAGCTGTTTTTGAGTGGTCATATTCTAGTTGATTTTTTTCATCCTGATGTAAAGTAGACTGAAATCTGTCAGATCTGATATAATTGTGGATTCTCCAGTGTCGGATAACAACCACTCCACTTTCAAACGGAATCAAGAATCCTTTTGCGATAAGTAACCTCATGTCATCATCACTTGCCCCAATTGTTCTCTGGGTAGTCTTAGCCTTGTCAATGAACCCTTCATCATCTGCCCCCATATTAAGATGAAAATAGAGAGCTTGTGATGATAAAGGCATCTCAAGAAATCTGTCTGTTTCAGTAATCTTCCTGCTAAACATTCTTCGTTGTGCCATCTTCTACTCCTCCACACTTGAGAATTTTGTGTATTCTTTGTGAAAATATAGTTTAACCGTCCCTAAACTACCATGCCGATTCTTTTCCAGGATCAGCTCGGTTACATTGTTAGCTTCTTGACTGTCTGTCTGTTCCTTCTGATAGTAGGCATCACGATACAAGAAGGCTACAATATCAGCATCTTGCTCAATAGAGCCAGATTCTCGCAAATCTGACATCATTGGACGTTTTTCTTGTCTCTGTTCAACTGCACGACTTAGTTGTGACAGGGCAATGACAGGTACTTTCAAATCCTTAGCTAGTATCTTCAATTCCCTAGAAATCTCAGAAACTACCTGCTGACGATTCTCACCTTTTGAGCCAGTGATCAGTTGCAAGTAGTCAATGATAATGACTCCAAGACCCCCCATCTCCTGGGCAAGTTTTCGAGCTTTTGACCGTATCTCAGAGATACGAATACCAGCCGTATCATCAACAAAAATAGGAGCGTCATAGAGATTCCCTTGCGCATGCACTAGCCTACTCCATTCCTCAACACTCAGATTCCCAGTTTTTAGGTGATACCCTTCTACCATGCCCTCAGATGCTAACATCCGCTCAATCAAGCTCTCCGCCCCCATCTCAAGCGAGAAAATAGCAACAGGCTTTTTCTCTTTTACAGCGATATATTGAGCGATATTTAGAGCTAGCGCTGTCTTCCCCATTGCAGGGCGAGCGGCAAGGATGATAAGATTGTCCTCATGAAGACCAGTCGTAATCTTATCCAGTCCAACGAACCCAGTCGATAGACCTGTCACAACTCCATCTGTCTGAGAGCGAGTCTCCACCATCTGCATATGTGTATCAAGGATATCGGCCACATTACGAAATCCTGTCCCTGCATTTTGATTACTGATGTCAAGCATAGACTTTTCAGTTCTTGCGATGATGTCACCAACAGGTACATCACCCTGATAAGCACTCGAGAGGGAGTCAGATAGGTTTGCTATCATCTTTCTGAGCGTAGCCTTTTCTTTCACAAGCTTTGCATAGTGCTCCACATTCTTTGATGTCGGAGTGGAGTTTACTAGCTCGACAACATAGTTGATACCCCCGATTTTTGAAATATCTCCTTGATTCGTGAGAGCAGAGCCCATAGTCGTAGCATCGATTGGCTCACCTTTTTCAAGCAAGGACAACATGGTCTTAAATACAATTTTGTTTGCCGGCTTGTAAAAGTCATCTGGAACCAATTCATCCGCTAGAAATATAAGTGAATCAGGAGAGATGAATACTGAACCAAGAACAGACTGTTCAGCAGCTAAATCATGAGGTAATATTCTAAATTCTTCATTCATGCGCTATTCCCCCAGTATTTTTCTAGATCAACATTCATCACCGCAGCAAGGTTCTTTTGCTCGGTCAATATTTGTCTGCGATAAGGAGCAAGACCAGCTTGTCGCTCCTCCTCACTTCGTGGCAAGTAGTATCCGTTTGGCTTCATCTTCTTGGCTACGATAGGATGCCCAAAATTGACACGCAGGCTTTCGATAATTTCTTCTACCTTACGTTTTGAGAGCCCAGTTTCTAAACGAATTTCACTGGCTTGGATTGGCAGGTCGAAAGTCGCGCAATTCATGATCATGTTTAACACACGGATTTCCATCTCACTCATTTCACGACTAACACTCATATCTTTGCCCTCCATTTTCTTGGCTTCTTACGGAAATCCAAAGTCATTTCCTGATAAAGCAAGCGACCATTTTCAACTAAAAGCTCGGCATTTTGCTTTCTTAGAAGTTCATTATTACTTGCTTCTTCCTGAAAATCATAGGCAAGTCTATCATAGTCTTCGATGCATGCTCTAAAAACTTGTGGTACATCCTCAATCGATGAAGCAAGACCTATAGGTGGTTGGGTGTCATAGGTAGACTTTCTGTCACACATTCTCAGGTTTCTTCGAGCAACTTCCCTGAAATCTTCTGTTTCTTCAATAATGACCACTACATTTTGCTTATCCGATTTTTCATTTTTAGCCGTAAGCACCATTAGGATAAACATCCCAATGAAAATCACTGCTAAGCCAAGCAATTGGCTTGATAAAGTTGGTTCTGTCATTTTGTTCTCCTTACGCTCTTAATTTTCGTACTTGTTTTTCTAACTCTAAAATCTCATAAACATCATTGACATCGTACATAATATCTTTCCCTTGCTTACGAAATCTTAATCCTTTACGTTCTAACTTCTTAATATAGCCATGAGTAAAGCCAAACTTCTTCATCAAAGCCTGTTGATTGATTGGCATACGATCATTCTCTAACTGCTCCTTGACCTGCTTTTTAGCAAAGGCCAATAATTGATTCGTGAACAATTCAGCACTTTCGCCGTCCAATCGTAATTGTAACGTTATTCCTTCCATTTTCTACATCCTCTCAACTATGCGGGCAAGCATTTTTGTGATATAATGGTTTTAATTATTTAAGTATGCGCCTGATTGCTGTCAGGTGCTTTTTTGCTCTACAATGCATAAGCGTTCAGTTCCATAATCTTCATCTTAGTATTGGTACTTGGTTCCCAAGTCATCCAATAGGCCAATGCGGCTTCTGCAAACTTTTTAGGTAGCAAATCATAGCGACTGATGTTGAAGTGGTCCTTGAAATCAATCTCAGCTTGTCTAAATACTGATTGAGCAAAAATCTTATCAGCATAAGCAGGACTGTCAATACCACCTAAGCAAGCAACGACCCGAGCCTTGCGCTTCTTCAGTAGCGATTGAGCATAGCTCGGATGAATCGGTTGCTCACTCTTGAGATAGTCGATATCTTCCAGCATGCTAGTCTGTTGCTCACGCAACTTCTTCTGCCCAGTGAATAGAGCAATAAAGGCATCCTCGTCCAAATCCTCTCGGATAAATCCACCCTGTTTGCGAATAGCTGGTAAGACCTCAGATGTTACCCAACGCTTGAACTCTCTGGCTTGAGGTAACTTGCTGGATAAGATAAGAGAGTAGAGACCAGATTCGTTGATAACTGTCTGATTTCTCATTTGACCTGCCGTCGCGATTTGCGACGTTAGCTTATCATCTTCATCAACGTGTTTTGCCAGAGCATCTCTTGAATTTACATATCCAAGAATCTCTGCTATATCTTTCCCGACAAACCACGGCTCGTCATCAAACATCACTGTACGGACTTCCCGCCCGTGAAAGTTAAAAATTTCGTTCATAATATTCCTTTCTAAATTTGATATAATGTAAATAAAACTCGCCAAAACTATTTAAGTAAAGTATTTTTAAACGACTGTTTGACAGATACTATATGAGATGCTTCACGGTTATTTATATAATCAACCTGAATAAGTGTCTCTGGTACTTCATCTTTCTTTGTCTCCCAAATTATCTTGATACCTTGAAGACCAATATCTTCTGCTTGAAAATCAATCCCGTTCAAAATAACTCGTGGAATACTAGAGTCGCTATCTATCTTAATTTCTAAATTTTGAATTGGTAGTGATTTTTTTGATGGTTTACTCATATCCCTCTCCTACTCTAGGACATTACTGCCAACTACCAATCGTTTAACTGCGTTGTTCATAGTGCTCCTTTTATATTACGGTTAAACCGCAATATCGTGTAAAAAAATAATGTCATCAATAGACACATCAAAAGTAGTAGCGATTTGATAAGCTTGGGTTACAGTAGGTTCTGTTTTTCCTCGCTCCCAATTTCCCCAAGTGTCAACAGAGACGTCAATAGCCTCTGCTGCGTCCACTTGTCGCCAGTTCTTTAGAGTTCGCAATGTTTTAAGAGTCATTTTTGGCATGTTGCTGTCCTTTCTATCATTTTTTTATAATTGACTAGCTCAACTATAACTACATTATAATGCGGTTAAACCGCAATGTCAAGTGTTTTTTGCGTTTTTGCCGTATTTTTTTATTTTTTTCTTTACTTTTTTGCGTTTTTGCCGTAATATATACTATATAAAGGAGCGATAAAAATGAGCAATAATAAAAGTAAAGAAATTTTTTCTGCGAACTTAGAGAATTTGATGAGTAGCAAAGGGATTGATAGAAATAAGCTCTGTTCTGATCTCGGATTGAAGTACACTACTGTAAGAGATTGGTTAAAAGGCATAACTTATCCTCGGATAGGAAAGATCGAATTACTTGCGGACTATTTTGGAGTTAATAAATCAGACTTGATAGAGGATAAAACTCAGGAAGTAAATGAGCTAAAAATCCCCACATCCCCATTGATTCATAAAATCACTGAAAAAGTTGTCAAGCTATCAACTCCGAGAAAACAAAAGGTTCTTAACTACGCTAACGAACAATTGAAAGAGCAAAATAATAAAGTAATCACAATTGAGGAAAAGCTTTTTGAATACCGTGTTTTTGAAAAACTATCAGCTGGTACTGGTTTTTCATACTTCAACGATGGGAACTATGATACTGTTTTTTATGATAAAGACCTAGACCACGATTTTGCTTCTTGGGTTTTCGGAGACTCAATGGAACCTAAATTCCAAAACGGAGAGGTTGTCCTCATAAAAGAGACTGGTTTTGATTATGACGGAGCGGTTTATGCCGTTGATTGGGACGGTCAAACGTATATTAAAAAGGTTTATCGTGAACCTGATGGATTGCGTTTAGTCTCCCTTAATCCAAAATATAAAGATAAGTTCGCACCATTTGAAGAAGATCCTAGAATTATTGGAAAAATTGTCGGAAACTTCATGCCATCTGAAAATTAAGGTCAAGGTGCTTATATGTCTACTACTCTTACTGAAAAGGAAATCAAAGTACTAATAGACGAACACAGAAAAACAATTAGTAAACTGGAAAATCAAAGGTCTTTAATAGCCTTTTTGGTTTTGCTGACTTTAATATCTGTTTTTCTGCTTGGTATCGTTGGAAATATACTACTAACAATTTTCTCTTTTATTATCGGCAGTTTAGTTATTCTCTTTTTGATTGGTGTTTTTCCTAGGCAATCTAATACTGATCAACTAGAGTATGAAATTGAAGAGCTGAATAAACTATTGGTTGTTCAAATAGAAGACAGAATAAAAAAACAGGAGATTGACGAGAGAACTATTTATGATGTTATTCTCAAAGTGAAAGGAATATCTTATCGCCAAGAAGCTTTCTCAGATTTATGTCAAGAACTTATAAGAGAATCAGATGATACCCCTTATTTAGGATATACTTCTAAAGAAATTAAAGAGGAATTAATTTTTGGAGGAAGATTTTATAAATACTTGCCTTTTAAAATTCCAGATGTAGAGTTTATCCCTGAATTTGATAATAAATTTGACCCTAATGCAGTTAAAATTGTGGTTCGAGGTTATCACTTAGGCTATGTCACTAAGTCCAAAAATAGAAAGGTATTAAGATTAACCGTAGATCCAAATAATGAAGTTATCAAAAATGCTGAAATTTATGGCGGTGATTACAAAGATATTAATCCGGATAGTGGTAGACTTCGTACAGTTAAGGATTCATTCAAGATTCGAATTAAGTTGAAAGTCTTAAAAAAATAAATAATCCCCTGAAAATTTTAAGCGATGAAATCAAAGCGCGCTATCTTATTTGACAAAAGGATATATATTTGATAATATATAGTTACTAACCTAGGAGAAATCCTAGTGCAAATAATCTGGTTGGCACAAGCTGCCACGCAGAAACGGTAACTATAAATTTAGTTACCGTTTTTTGTTGAATTAAAAATAAAAAAATCCTCACACTCGCCGTCGCCAAACTTTGAGTGTGAGGTTTCAACCTTCCATCTAGCAAGCAATGGAAAAGATGATAAAAAAATACAGCTATAGTTTATCATAAATTCTGCACCTTTTCAACTATGCGGGCAAGCAATCGAAAAGAAAGGACATTTTATGATAAAAAAATACATTACAAAAAAAGGAGAGACTAGATACCTCTTTCAAACATATCTGGGTATAGACCCTGCAACTGGAAAAGAAAAACGCACAACAAGACGTGGTTTTAAAACCATTAAAGAGGCCAAGGTTGCCGAACGTGACCTTCTCTTAGACGTCGAAGAGAATGGTTTTTCAAACAATGAAGATTTCCAGAACCCTACATTCGCTGAAGTTGCTGAGCTATGGCTTGAAAGCTACAAGAGCACTGTAAAACCAACAACTTATCAGAACACTAAGAAGAAACTTAATGTTATGGTTGACTCATATTTTACAGATATGAAGATTCAGCAAATCAGTGTAGCTTATTGTCAAAAGGTTGCTATCAAGTTAAGTAAACGCTATATCCTATATGCTAATTACTACTCTGTTATTAGCCGTATTTTCAAGTATGCCGCTTCTCTTGACATCATTAAGTCAAATCCCTTAGATAAGATTATCAAGCCTAAAAATAAACCCTTAAAGGGCAAAGAAAACTACTATACAAAACAGGAACTAACGGAGTTCCTTAAAGTTTACAAAGCAAATTGTAAGCCAGTAGACTATACCTTTTTTCACTTACTCGCTTTTTCTGGATTGAGAACTGGAGAGGCTATCGGCCTCATGTGGTCAGATGTTGACTTTGAAAATAAACGGTTAAGCATTTCTCGCACGGCTGTCGTGATTGGAAAAAAACAAACTGTTCAGGACCCTAAAACCAAAAGGAGTAAGAGAGTTATCACCTTGGATGATGAAACCCTGAATGTACTGAAGCTCTGGAAACGTCAGCAGATAAAAGAATATTTCCAGGCTGGTGTGCCTTACAAACATGATTCGAATTATATCTTTACGAATAATAGTGGGGGATGGCTTTTGGCTGCAACTATGAAAGTGAAACTTAGCAGATTCTTTTGTAAACACAAAGATCTTAAAAAAATTTCGCCTCACGGATTTAGGCATACACATGCTTCTCTTCTGTTTGAAGCTGGTGTTACAGCGAAAATCATTTCAGATAGACTCGGTCACAATAATGTTCAAATCACCCTTGATATGTATACCCACATCAATGATAATCAACGTGTTGAAGTCGTTGACCAGCTCATGGATTTCATCCGCTCCAGCTAAAAGTAAAGTCGTATTCAATATCGTATTCACTTTTGCTTAACACGCTAGAAGTCCACTGGTTTCAAAGGATTAGCAAGCTGTGTACTATTTATGGTATAAGTGACAAATGTTTACCAATGCTTTCTGTCGCTTATCAATAGTTGAGTTTTCGCTTATTTTTATTTAAAAATCATTTCCGTTAATTTTCGTCATTTTTTTAAATCGTATTCATCTTCGTATTCATTTTCATACTCACCTTTGCCCGTATAGTTGAGAAGGCTGCAATTTAGTTCTAATAGTTTACAAAAGAATCAGTGAGTAATATCACTATTTTTTTCTTTGTCTTAAAAGGAATACTACTTTCAGGAAGACACCTAAATATGACTTACAAACTGACAAAAAAGCCACCTGATTGGGTGACTTCTTTAGGGAGATTATTATGAAAAAGGTAAAATAAAATCTTATTAAATCAATGCTTTTGGAGGGTGCCCCCTCCAACTCCCCGACCTCTGGACAAGGTCTATTTTTTTTGAAAAAATTTAAAAAAATTTCATCAAAACGCTTGACTTTCTCGGTTTACCGTGATATAATATAATCAAGATAAGGAAAGGAGGTGAGGAAGTTGAACAAAGAAGATTGGCTTAGGTTACTTGAAAAGGCGATAGATAATATCCCTGAAACGGTAACTGCTATAGCAAGTCTGGTGACTGCAATAACAGTCGCAAGGCAAAACAAAAAGCGTAAACCCAACTCCCGCAAAAGAAAAAGGTAAACGCTAAGAGGTGGGGGCGAAAGCCCCTCACACCTCTATTTTATCAAATGAAAAGAGGAAAAGCAATGGTTAGTGCAATAGCTATTTTTATAATTGTGATCAATGTATATATCTATCTAAAAAATAAAAAGGACAAATAATATGAGAAAAGTTATTCAAGAATTACTTAACAGTTCTATTTCTACATCTGCTATTTCACAAGGTGCTGGTGTGCCATGGACTACCGTTTCTGACCTCAGAAAAGGAAAAACAAACATGGACAAAATGGCCCTTCTCACAGCGGAAAAACTTTATGAATTTGCTACAGCTGATAAGCAGTGATTTCGGTCACTGCTTTTATTATTGCATTGCAAACAAAAAAAGCCCGCAAGCTATTGCCTGCGGGTCATTAAGAAGAAAAATAGAATCTCCTTTCTTTTTTTAAATTTATTTAGTAGTGATAAGCCCATCAGGCTCAACTGTAAATTCTGGCTTGTCTGCCATGGATCCATCTGGTTTGAGATAATACCAGCCGTTACCATATTTAACGAATTGATTGGATTTCATATCTCCGTCCTTTTCGTCGAGATAGTACCAGGTCTCACGATATTTCACCCAACCTTTGGCCATGCGCCCATCTGACTTGAAGTAATACCAGCGGTTATTGATATACATCCAGCCTGTAACCATTGCGCCACGCTTGTCAAGATAGAACCAGTCTTTACCATCATTAAACCAACGATTGATTAGGCAATAGCCACGATTATCAAATCGGAACCACTCACCAGTGATTTTCTTCCAGCGGTCTGTCGGATAAGAACCATCCGACTCTTCCCACCACCAACCAGTTTCATTGCGTTTCCAGCCAGCTTCAGATAAACCGCCTTCAATATCTTTCTTGAATTGCTCGCGACTGATTCCCCATTTTGCCAGATAAGGATACGGGTCAACGTGGTCTGAGTGGTTATTAGGTTGATTGTTAGTGCAATACTGATGCGTTTTGATGCCTGCAAGGCTATCAGAGTCAAGCGTTTTAGGAATACCAGCTTCGTCTGCAAGATTTCGCAAAAGTTCAATATAGAGCTTGTAATCACGCATGAACTCTTCTTTTGAGCCATGGCTTTCAATCAATTCGACTGCTGCGTAACTCTCAGCATTCCAACCACCACCTACATCCCATGAACCATTGTTTACAGGTCCTACTTGCATCACACGACCATTTCCTACAACGTGAGAGAAGAATCCTAGTTCGGGGTCTTTGCGATAGTGGTAATCCGCTTCGTTTTGTGCGGTTGAGTTTCGATTTCCTGTTGAGTGGGCATGTACTTGACGATAGGGCTGCACACCGACCTGAGGTAATCCACTTCTCAATCTGCTTTTATCAATATCCATTCTTACCACTCCTTCCACACATCATTCATCTGCTTGACCGCTGACTCGACAAATGTATCGAGGTCACGGTCGGTCATACTAATGTTATATTTTGACAATTCTGCACGGATTTTAGTGCGGGCTTGTTCCAGCTTCTCTTCACCTTTATAGCCAGTTTCTGAAGCTACCTGTTCCACGGCATTGACTGCGTTTTTGGCCAAGATTTCAACAATTTTGATAGTCTTCTCTCCGCCTTTTTGAACAAGATAGTCTTTGACTGCTTTGACGATACTGCCTGTCGCTACTGCTACAAATCCTGTAACAAAAGCAATAATAATTTCGTTAATCTGTTGCATTTATATTTTCCTCCACAATTTCCAATGCTAGAAATTTTTCATACAGTACCTTGATGGCTCCATTTCCACCAAGTTCGACATAACTTTCATAAAGACGAGACAATTCCTCAATCTCATGCTGATTGGTATTGCCTCGTCTAATTGCTTTTTTTAGGTTTTCTTGCAATCGAAAACGCTGTAATCTTTGAAGACCTTTTCCAATAACGCTCAATCCTTTGCTATTATCTTTGCCGATAGTCTCAACATTCGAGACTGTCTTTTTAATAGCACTAATTTGGTCAGATAAGAGACTGATTTGCTTGTCAGTCTCTTTTGTATTCTGCGTGCTTTTAAAAGAGAAATAGCTAGGAATAATCACGATTAGAATCGGACTCAATTTATCCAAAAATGCTAGTAATTCCAATCAGATCACTTCCAATCTACTGTGCAGGAACTCGAGTGGTCCCAAGATCACTTTCGTTTTTTTGCCCTTCCCACTTCCAGATTGCAAGAATACCATTTTGAGATGGTACGCCTTCAAGATACTTGAGAGATTCGCCTTTGTAGGTGAAAGCCTGATTTGTCTGAATCAAGACACGCTTGCCCTCACCGTTTAATTCGACATGTTCAGGATTTTCAATCACAAACATATCGCCTGGTTGATAGACTTTACCTTCCTCGGCGAACGGGAAGAGTTCGACAAGCTCCTTGTAGGTTGTTCCGTAGGCGATTTTCTCACCCATGATAGAATCTTGAGCCATGACACGCACTACTTTGTCGATTTTATTTGCAAGCGCAGAGAGACGATTTTGCTCGTTCTCATTCTGCGCAATCTTCTGATTAGCCTGTTCAAGCTGCGCCTGTGTTTTGACAATGGCACTGCCTGGATCTAGCTCGGCTTTTAGGATATCCAGCACCGCTTGAACAAGAACGTCTTCTTGGTCTTGTGTACGATCACCAGCCAATTCCCGCTGGTTAGTGCTATAACGATTCCCGTCTTGCAAACGGATTTCTACAACGGTTGTAACTTTGTCTCCAAAACCACGAGTATAAGGTTTGGTCGCTAGTTCATAATTACTAATTGCCATTTGTCATTTTTCCTTTCACTTCTTCAAATTTTGCTTTAAGCTCTTCGTCTGACTCGATGATTCGTTTCATTTGCTCAAGCTCCATAGCAGTTACTGTATAGAGGGCTTCTAGCGTAGCTGATTGAGTAGCCTCATTACTGACTTTTTCACCTAACGATTTAATCGCCAGACTGCTGATTTGTTTGTCTTGTTCATTCATGCTGTTTCCTCCAATTTTTCTATTTTATGATTAAGCTCTTGAATGGCCTTAATAAGATAAGGCACAAGAGCAAATGTGTTGTAAGAGTATGCGCCATCAGGATTTTCAAAAAATGCTTCAGGAGCGTACTTCTGGACATCCTGCGCTATGATACCACAAGCGATATCTTCTATTTTTCCATCGTATTCTTTGCGATAGCTGTACGTTTTAAGCTTCTGGATAACATCGAGGCCAGAGACTGTACTGTCTTCGATATTGTGCTTATATCGACGGTCTGAGATTTCTTTATTCATCGGAATCCAGTCGTAACCTGAACCGCTGTAATACATATACAGATAGTTATCCGAAGGCTCAAAATTTGAGTATTTAGACGAATGAATCCAGTAACCAGATTTTCCTGAATCTTTATTGTTGTAGAAAATGTGACCAGTAACACGGAGATCCCCATGGATAACAGGCGTGTTCCAAAATTCGGCCGTATTATAGCAATACATTTTGCCGTTATTTTTCACGTACCACGCATAGTCTCCAGGATACCCCCAATTGTTGCCCCAATTGACCCACAAAGCCGTCTGTGACCACTGGCCAGTCCCGTTACTCATACCAACTGAAAATTGGTTTTGACCAGTGATCCAGTACACCGATGAATCTTTCTCATGCGTACCAATCTGGAATCCACCAATGCGACCTTTATAACCTTCGAGCAAAGTCGCAGTGACTACGACAGAGCGAAGCTTGTTGATGAAGGCTTCTTTAGCAGCAAGCGTATCTGTGAAGATGTCGCTCGAGACGAAGCGTCTTGCCATAGCTATATCCATGACTAACTTGTCAGCTGTAATAGAGTTAGCTCGTAAAATATCCGTGTTCAAAGTCGCAAACGTACCTTCACCTACGAACAATCGTTTGAAGTAACCCTGAATAGCGGTTAATTCATCAAGCAAGGTTCGACCTTCAAGTCTGATCGTCTCAGCTTTAATGCCTGCATTTTTGCCAGCTAGGTTAAAACCAGCGATGATTTCATTGACGCTGTTTTTATTATGGACTCCCCATGAACCAGCAAGCTGACTTTGAACTGTTTTCAGGCCCTCATTCTTAGATACCTCAACCTGGAACAGCTGGCTGGTCATAGCCATGCGAGCAACCTTATCCGCAATTCCATTTTCAGTATTGCCTAAAATTCGCTCATAGAGCTGGCTTGTCTCTCGGACACGCTGGAAGTCAGCCTGGTTGGCTTTACCAGAAATCATTGACGTGATTTCAGCAAATCGGCCATCTACTGCTGTTTTGTAGGTCGCTATCTGAGTCGCTATCGAGCCATTTTGAGGGTTGGTGATAGCTTCAAACTTGCGTTCAATGCCTCGCACGTCTTCCTGATAGCTTGCCTTTCCGACAAAATCACGATTGACCAACTCACGTACAGCTGTCGCTTGCTTTGCGCTCTCTTCACGAGTGTAACGCTGCAAGGTTTCTTGTCGCTGCCCGTCTTTATTGACATATTCCTGAATAGCTGATAAGTCAGTTCGCAACCCCAGAGCCGTCCGCTCAAAGGTAGCCTTAGCCTCAGTGATGAGGCCCTCAGTATCTTCTGGGGCTGGTGACCAGTCGGTCTTAAACGAGCCTTGCTCTACTTTGACCTCCCAAACACTTTTCAGCTTTTCCGGATCTTTGCGATAGGTATTGACCCGCAGATGGTAAGTGCCAGTCGGACAGCTCCAGACAAATTCTGTGCCAGTTGTACCCGTTTTTAAACTAGACACAATCTGATAATTTGTGACAGTTTTATCCATTAACCATAAAACGACATTATCACTCTCTTTGTTGGGTTCGTGTGTGGCTGTAAACATTCCGTCTGTTTTTGCGGAAATCCTGTATCTCTCATTTTGGACGAGATGCATTGACGTCTCGTTGTAATATAGCACTTGGTTATCAAAGTTCGCAGGGTTTTTGTCTGGCTTAAACGGCCCTTTTGAGCCCTTCAACAGATTCCGCCCACCGACCCTAAGACTCGCAAACTCCTCACGCAGCTTCCCAGCTTCAGTTGTGACCAGAGTCTTATCTGCCTTTTCTTTGGTTACGTTCAGGATTTCCTGACGGATAGAACCAGCCCTCACCTCAAATTCAGCCAGACTCAACTTCTGATCTAGCTTGTTCTGCGTGTTTGTCTCAAGCTGCTTCACCGACTGTCTGATATTCTCAGCAGTCACGTTGAGTGAACTGATATCCGCTTTGGTTCTGAGACCTTCAGTCAGACGGTTCACACCAGCCTCTAGTGAGTCAGCCTTTTGTTTAAAGGTTGACTCAACCGCTGAGACACGCTCGTCTTGGTCTTCAGGGGCAGGGCTCCAATCGGTCGGTATCGTGCCATATTCGACTTTGATTTTGGTTTTGAGTACATCACCAATTTCAAAGTTCGAACCACCACAACCAAAACGTAGAGTAATAAAACTCACTCCTTGCAAATCTCTCGGAGGAACCGCGAAAGAATTAGCACCGTAATACTGATAACGTTTTACCGTATTACCCCTTTCGTCGAAATACGAAATAAAATTCTTGGCAAAGACAGGATTCGAAATCGTCACATAGATTGATTTGCCTGCAATGACAGGAATACGAACGCCATTTCTACTACTTACTGTCTTTGGGTGAGTCGTTGCTTCACCAAAATACGGATCTAATCCAGTTGCTTTAAATGAAATTTCACCAGATGAAATATCAAATTTCAAATCTGTTAAATGGCTACTTCGAAGGATATCCTTATTTCTACTCAATGCATAAAGGTTTGTACCCCCGACCTGCACACTCGCTATCTTACTGGCCAGCTCCTCGGCTGTCTGCGTGAGCTCTGACTTGCTGGCTTTACCATTGGCTAGATTGGTCAGCTCTGACAGTCTGCGAGTCGTTGTCTCTTCATACGTCGCTTGCGCTGACTTCACACCAGCCAGTTCTTTTTTGGTCTGGATAAGCGCTTCAACCTGCTTGGCAATCTCAGCTTCAGCCTGTGCTTGCTTCGGTCGAATATCGTTCGCGATGGTTCGCTTCAGGGAGTCCAACTCACCCGATAGAGCCGTCTGAGCGCTCGTAGCCTGTGACTTAAACGCTTCAAGTCTAGCAACAGAATCCAGACCAATCCGCTTCGCTTCTTGAGCGAGTAGACTGCTGGCCCCAGAATTTTTCAATGCTTCTTCAGTTCTACGCTTGACCTCTTGTAGTGGGCCATTATTAAAGCTATTGAAACGCTGGTCAATCGTATCAGAGAGTTCTCTCTTGACTTCTTCGGCTCTGGCTTTGGCAGCGTTGAGACCGTCTGTGAATTGATTGACCAACTCTTCTTTCTGCCTATCAAATGCAAGATCAGCATTCTTGAGTTCTCTGGCTAACTGCCTTTCAAAATCATCTTGAAGTTGTTGGGCTTCACCCTTGACGGCATCATTCACTGCGTTGCCAATTGCATTCGCAAGACCTGACTGGAATTGACCGAATCCAATAGATTTCAGCTTCTTGGCCATCGGCGAATAGGTGTACTTGGTGATTTTCTTGCGCACATCCAGATTGTAGATCTCATAAAACAGGCTCACAATGTCATATATCTGGACAGGCACGTCACTCTGGCCAACGACCTCAAGCTCAAGGCTATCTTCCATCATGTCACAGAGCGATGTCTTGAAATACTGCTCGCCATATTTTCGCAAGCTCGCTTCATCTTTCACGTCCTCATCATTAACCTCAATCACATCTTCGTAGATTTGACTGTACTTGTTAATGAGCGGACTATCCACGACCACGGAAAACTTGCGGTCAGGCGCCTTTTCTCCCTCACCTTTGACGGTAGTCTTGAAGGTGATTCTAGTCTTCAAAGATTTAGTAGATGTCTTATGCTGATAGCTAGACAGGTTTTTCTTATACATAAAAAGCGATTCATTTTCTGAACCGCCATTTTTTAAAAGTCGAACCTGGTAGCCATGCCGTACAAGGTCACCACCCCATTGGCCAATAATAGAGTGCTTATCTTTCGCGAAGGCTTCCATGGCATTCTTAGAGCCGATATTGAAGGTGTGTCTGTCTTCAATATCAGAGAAGAATGAGAATGGATTGTTACGAGTGATCGCTCCAGCAAAACGACTGAGAGCAGTTGAGCCAGTCGCTCTATCCAAAGAGATAGGATTGACCACATAGTTATTCAAGAGGGTGAACACCTGGTTCGCATAGACTTGAATATAACCGTGCTTCTTCTCAACTTCAAAAATCACAAAATCCTGCTCACCGTGTAGGTCATCAGCCGTTAAGAAAGTCTCTTCCTTCAACTTCTCCCACAATGGATCGGATGTCGGAAATCGGAAGGTCAATTGATAGGTGCTGTTATCCTCTTGAACAATTTCATCAGCATAGGCAGCGTTCAGAGGCATATTCCCATTTGTTAAATAAATCAAATCTTATACCTCCAATTCGGTCGAATAGTAATCTTACGAACATTCCCAGTAAACGAAACACCAACCTTGCCAGTCGGTATTTCCAAGAACCCTCCACGCTTCCGAAGTGTGTTCTGGACTGCACCAGTAGCGTTGTAGATGTTCTGCTTGCCTTGCCTACAATCAATCGTAGCCTTGGTCTTAATCGCAAGATACATGGTCTTACGCCCAATCGTGAGAGAGACATCACCGTCCCCCTCAATTTCAATGATTGGTTCAGAGTAAACCGTGCCAGGGTTGTTGACTGTACCAGATGCCGTAAGAACCATAGGATCCATATTCTTTTGGTATCGGAAAGGGTACATGACTAGCTTGACATCTATCTTCCAGGCATGCATTCCGTTACGATTGTAGGTTGCTCCTGAAAAGTCTGCATAGAAATATGATCCAAGTTGATAACTGAATTCTATTACATTTTCTTTGAGCTGGAATTTATCTACAATTGTTGAAATATCTACAAGTTTTGGTACATAAAAGGATATCGTTCGTTCGTAGCTTTCATAAGAGCCATCTAGCACTCGATAGCTTCCGTTCAAACCATATACATCTACTGATTCTGCATGAGGTTTGGCAGCCTCAATTTCTCCAAAATCCGTCACAACACAGTGAGGGATAGTAGACGTATTAAAACCATTAATAATCATGTAAAACATTAAATTCCCTCCCTTGCATAGATGGCTCCATGTTGTTCATAGGTTTTGCGTGAGATAATGTCATTGTCTAGGTAGACATCTGACGATTTTTCAAGGATAGCAGTAAGGATCCTCTCCATACTTGCTCTCAGAATCCTCATCTCAGCAATGACTTTATCTGAATCTTGACCATTGTTACTATTTTGATGTTGAACAACTATTTTACGTTGAGCTTGCTCTATTTCTTTTAAGAATTTCGCATCGCTAGGAATACCAATTCCTGTCGCGTATTTGGGAATCCCCATCTCACGCATCAAGCGTTTAGTTTTATCCGCTCTCAAGACTTTAGACCCTTTAGGAAGAGGGAGCAAGACATCTCTGCCTTCAGGAATGAAACTCCTGCCATCCGGCAGGGTAACCATTTCTTTATAGTTACTGTTTCGTTGGTCATTGACGATAGCTAAACCACCAGGGTGGTAGTTGGTCCCGTGGGCGTGTCTGCTTGCAAAAATATTTGTGAAGAAGTTACCTGTTACACTATTTATCCAGCTTCGAATCCCTGAAAGTACACCAGAAGCATTGTCTTGGGCGTTAATTGTTACAGTTTTATCACGAATAGAATCAACCCCACTTTGTACCTGGTTAACAGTTCCTTGAGTATTATTTTGAGCCAAAATACTAATAGGGTCATACTGCTTAATCGCATTGATAGCACCGCTCGTCTCATTTCGCACACCGCCCGTTTGGTCAGCAGCAAACAAATTGATGGGAGTTTCTTGCTTAGGTGAATTAACACTCAAAATCGCACTTCCGACAGCTGCGCTCGTATTATCTACCGCATCCAAAGATTTCGTCTCAGCAGATGCAAAATTCCAAGCCGTAATCTTATCGATAGATAACTGGCCATTGTTCAAAACATTCGTAGGATCAGCTTTCAAATCTTTTGTAAACGGTGTGGTCGCATTCCAGGTCGTCAGAGTATCAGTTGAGCGAGCGACTGCTTGTCGGACACTTTCATCATTGGCCAGCAACTCCTTCTGTTTTGGTTTCAGAGCTTCATAGTTAGACAGAGCCTTTGAAGCTTCCTCCGCCTTGTTCATGATGTCTGTATTCTTCATGAGAAGTTCTTTGACTTCCGCTGGCATACTATTCCAAATTTTTAAGTGAGTTTCACTATCAAAGATAGCTTGTAGACCAGCTTGATTCTTGACAATCACTTGTTTCTCTTCGAGGGTCATGTCTTTCCATTTACCAGATTCGACAAGAGCCTCTGCAATAGTAGCACGAGCATTTGAGTTGATTTCCGCAGTTTTAGCGATAAACTGCAATTGTTCCCAACCTTCAGCAGATTTGGCAGCCTCTCCGATCACTTCCTTAACATTTGATTTAACTTCAAAATTACCATTTTCATTGATATTCCCAACCAGCAAGGACCAGGCATCGTTAGCCTCTTTCACTTCCTTGCTCATCTCACTGGTGTAATTGGCAAGAATGCTGTGTGAATTACCTACCTTTTGAGAGGCTTCCGCAGCTTTCTTTCCGATTTCTTCATAGGACAGGCCGTATTCTTCTAGAACTTTCTTAGCTTCTTCCCAATAGTTCCAACTTTGGCCAGTTCGAGCTTTCACCTTATCGTCAAGATTTCGCATGACCTGGTAATACTTACTTCCCAGAGCTTCCATCGTTTGAGTATGGTTAGCTTCAAGCTCTTGCATTTTCTTGTTGTAAGTTTCTTGATCTATTGCTTTTCCGTCAAGTAACTCTTTCCACTCACTCTTTGAGTTCTCGTAGAGTTTCTTTTCTTCATCCATAGCCTGTTTTAAAACATCTCTAGTATGTTTTAACTGTGTTTCGTTGAGTGAGCTGATTTTACCATTTAAGGCTTGAAGTGCTGCTGTTTGTTGTTCTTCCGACAAACTCATCAACTTTAACTTAGCCTTGATCATCTCATTCTGATTATTCAGGATGATTTCTTTCTCCTCTTGAGAGAACTTGCTCGCATCTCCATTATGACGTTGATAGATCTCATTGATTTGATTCATCATAGCCTCAGTATTAGAGACAACCCGGCCATTTCTTTCCTTGGCTTTGGCAATGTCGTCCTCACTAAGGCCCCACTTGGCGCCCAACTCTTCCATTCGTTTGTTGGTCTTATCGGCAGCAGTAGCTATTTCTTCATAGAGTTTTTTAAAGGCTCCAGAGACCTTTTCGGCATCTCCAGCATGAGTACCGAAGTTTGCGACAGCTGTGCTTGTTTCATCAACAGTCTTTTGAAAGCTTCGCAATTCTCCACGAGCAGTATCGCTCAACTGAGAGCCAAATTCTTCTGTCTTGATACGAGCCTTGTCTTTTTCGTTGCCAAAATGAACAGCAGCAGCTGTCGCAATGGCAAGACCAGCGACTGTCAATCCTAAAGGATTTGAGAGGGCACTCATTGCAGTTGTCAAGAGACCAGTAGACGTCGAAGCTGATGCTGTTGCATTCCCAAGCGCTACCGCTCCACCAGATGCCAATTTAAAAGCAGAGGATAGATTCCCGGTTGTTCTAAAAGCTTGGAAAGTTTTGTGCATTAAATTCATGCCACCGACCGCTTTACCAGTCCCTTTAGTAAGCCAGCCAATTCCTTTTGTCAAGCCTCCTACGATTCCAATACCTTTTCCAAAAAGTGTTAACGCTGGACCAGCTCCTGCGGTTAACGCTGCCCATTTTAGAACATTTCTTTGCTCCTCTTCAGACATGGAACTGAAATGCTTAGCCATTTCAGCTAGCATGTCAATCCAAGGTTTCCCAGCTTTTAGACCGTCACGGAGAGCCTTTAGAAGTGGCCCACCAAACTCAATAGCCAAGTCAGTTACCTGGTTCTTGAATATCTTCAATTGAGATTCTGTGGTTTCATATCGTTTATTGGCTTCATTGGTCAGAGCAGTATTCTCTTTCCAGGCCTTGTTTGAACGATCAACAGCATCGCCCATTTTATCAGATGCTAGAGCTAAGGATTTCAGCATGTTGCTTTGTCGAATACCAGTCATTCCAAGTTGTGCCAAGATAGCGTTCATGTTTACGCCTTTTTCTTGTGCATCCTTGAGCCCTTTGATAAATGATTGCAAAGCAACGACTGGTTTCTCTTTCCAAGCCTGTTGGAATTCCTCTGAGGTCATTCCAGCAGTTTTGGAGATGAGGTTCAAGTCATCTGCTGCGCCCTTACCTGTCAATGAAACAGCATTACCAATAGCCGTCAAAGTTTGAGTCATAGCGGTACCACCAGCCTCAGCCTCAATACCAACCGAACTCATCGCAGTAGCAAGACCAAGGATATCTGGAGCAGTTAGACCAGCCAGCTTACCACCAGCCGCCAAACGATTTGTCATCTCAACGATGTCACGCTCAGTTGTTGCAAAGTTGTTACCCAAGTCAACAACAGATGCCCCAAACCGTCCATATTCGTCCGATGTTAGACCGAGAATATTCGCAATCTTGGCAATGGCTGTCGCAGCTTCTTCGGCGCTCAAGTTCGTTGATTCGCCCATGTCAATCATGGTTCGAGAAAATGAGAGAATATCTTCGGTTTTGATTCCTAGCTGACCTGCTACCTCGGCTACATTAGCAATTTCTACCGCACTGGCTGGCAATTCTTTAGCCATCTGACGAATGCCGTCCGACAATTTTTGGTAAGATACAGTAGCTGTTTCATCTACTGTTTTCTTAACACCTGCAAAAGCAGATTCATAGTCAACAGCTGCTTTCGTAACCATACCAACACTAGCAACCAAAGGCAGAGTCAAACCAGTAGTTAGTTTTCCTCCCAGACTTGAAACACTATCGCCAAAAGTCTTGATTTTATCGCCACTTTTGATAAGGCCGTCTCCAAATTTATTGATACGGTTCGCAAAGCTATTCTCCTTACCAACTGCAATCAAAGCTTGTTGCACGTTACGGAGTTGACCTTCCATGACTGCCAACTTAGCATTCTCACGTTCAATCTCAGCAGCGGCCTTATCAAATTTAGCTGTACCAGGTTCGAGAGTATCAAAACTTTTCTTCATCTGGTCCAAGACTTTTCTTTGCGCTTCAATAGCTTGACCAAGTGTCTTGTACTTAGCTTGAAGCAAGTCTGTGTTTTTCCCATTGTTTTTAAGGGAGCTGTCTAGCGCCTTTACATTGCTTTGAAAGTATTTAACCGCATTCTTAGCACCATTTAGGGTAGGATTGAACTTCGACACGTCCAGCCCTAGCTCGATATACATTTGACCTAACGGCGTTCCACCTGCCATTCAAATCCTCCTTTTTAAATCATTTCTAGAAAGTCAGCAAGATCCATGACTTCCTCAGTTTTAGCAGATTCGGTTTCAACAAGAACACCCATCAGGTCCTCCCAGCTCGTATCCATAACATCACGGATACTCATGCCGTACGGTCCTTCAGTAGCTTGTTTGACAAACCCATAAAACCGTTTTAGTGCTTCACTTGGCTTTATTTTTTCTCCTTTGGGTCAACATCACCCACCAGATGAGAGTAGATGTCTGCAAATACCGCAAAAATATCTGCCATATCCGTGAATTTCAAAAGTTCTTCCACTTCCAAATCTTCAAACAGTGAGGCGATAAATTCCAATTGCTTGTCTAATTTCTCTACCTCTGACACATCAGATGATAGTGCTTCATTGAGAATCAAGTAGTCGCGATAGTCCTTGGTAGTAATTTCCTTACTGGTCTTTTGAACATCTTGACCCTTTTCATTTTTAATTAAAAATTTAACCTTAGCCATTTACTTTCCTTTCTAGAAAAAAAGATAAAAAGAGAGCTTACGCCCTCTTCCTACCCTGCAGCAACCATTTTAAGTTGCCCTTTGAATTTTTTGAGCTTAGCATCATCTTTACCAATGTATTTCACATAGTAAAGGCCATTTGTTTCAGTGTCATCACTTGCAATAGCAGCGAAACTCAAGCTGTCATCTGGAAGTTCTTCTTGCTTATCTTTAAGCGTTTCAAGTTCTTCAGCATCCATTGAAAACTGACCTTTGAAGAACCCGACTTGTGCCTGAGTCCCATTTGCAGTCTGAGACTCAAGCATAACAGCGCAGTATGGAGAAACTGTATCAGCGCCAATACCAATAATTTCATCTTTGACTTGATGTCCTAGGATTTTAGCGAGTACTGTTGAAGGAATATCAACAGCAGTCAGTTCCATCTTCACATCGCCAACACCACGATTGGATACGTGGTAAGCGACATCACTACCATAGGTTTTTACTGGATCACTTGCAAGACCAGAAATTTTAGCGGTACGAGTCGCACCTTTACCAGTTTGTCCTTCAATTACAAAAAGGTTTTCTCCCAGTGTCGGATTAGCATTCCCATCCAACACACGAATTGTCATACGTTTAAAACCAACTAATGCCATTTATAGCACCTCTTTCTTTAATTTAGTATTCTTCGTATAGAGTGCTCTGCCCTTTGTAGGTCCGAGCATCTACATATCGTTTGATTTCTGGAATCCATTCATCCAAACCACCAACAGTTTGATAAAATCCCTGGTCTTCCATAATCTTTTCAATTTTTCTTTGGAGTACTTTGCACTCCGTATAGTCAATAGACTCTACATTGACCTGATAGAGAAATGTCTTAGCCAGACTCGTATTACTACCATGAACCGCCTGCATCGGCGGACCAACAGGTCTAATGACGATGCTTGTCTCATTGCTTGGTAGCGAGTCCGGACGATTAAAAGATTTGATACTGATTCCAGCTAAAGTCTCATCTTTTTTCAAAGCCTCATAGAGTTCATTGAATTTATCTTTGACCATCTAAAACCCTCCTATCTTCAAATGACTAGCCACCCTGTATTTGTATGTTTTAGCATGGGCCTCTGAGAAGCGTCTGATAACACCGAAACCTCTCGGATGTGGATTCTTGCTATATCCAAACTCATTCAAGTGAACCAAGCGCCAACGAGAGCCTTCACCAAAACCGATTTTCACAACAGGGACGCCAGCAGCAAGACCAGTCACACGCCCAACAGTAGCACTTTCAATAGTTGCTCCAGTATCTTTGTAGACTTGCAAAGCACCTTTAAACTCTTCTAGAGTCTCATCTGCAACTGCTTTCAAGGCACGACTAGTAGCACGTTTGACCTTAGTATCGCCAAGATGAACTTCAAGGTTTCTAAGAACATCATCAAAGCCTCTTAATTCTGCTCCACTAGACATCTTGACCACCACCGATAATAACTATCAAAAAATCCCGATTATCAAAATCAGGACGAACATCGATAATTTGCCATTTTTCACCACTGAGACGGTTGTCGCCAACTTCGACAAAATGCTCATTCTTCGGCTGATAATCAGACAAAGGATCTCGGATTTTCAAAGTCATCTTAGCTTGCATAGACTTACCAGTTGCAATCTCTATGTCTTTAAAGCTAGGGGAGTAAACTTGGCCCATCGTAAAAAAAGCCTTCTCGTGACTCACATCACGACCATGAAGCCCCTCCTCGACTTTAGAAGTATAGAAAGTCAAGGGGGTTCTCAGGTCTCCATTTTGAGCCTCAGGCTTTTTATATCGATAGCTAGGGCGATTAGTCTGATAGGACATCAGGAATTGTTACTTCTGGTTGTTTTTCTGTCCATTCAACAAAGCCAGGAAGCGCCCCGTCGATTTCATCAAAGCGCTCTTTTGTCGCTTCAAATTCTTGGCCAGTAGAACGATATACCCCTTCTTTGAGGTCATAAAATCCTTTTAAAACCTTAATCATGTTTTTCCTCCAATTTGTAATTTTCTAGTGATAATGCCATCAAATCCCCTTGAAAGTTCCCGTAGAAAAGTTCAACTTGATCATTGTAGACATATCGAGCACGTTCTAAAATAAGCTCTCTCACTCGTGGATTAGCAGAGTCCTTACTACCGACCAGACTGAGAATGGCTGACTCAGAACTTTCCAACATTTTGGAGAGGTTTGCATCCTCCCCATTATGAAAAATCCTCATCCGCTCCTTGAAAGATTTTAGGAGCGGATGAAGTTGTTCTTCTGGAGTCATGGCTCAACTCCTAGATTAGGCTTGAGGAAGTTGTAGAGTCCAGACTGCTGCAGTCTTTTCATCGTGAGCCTTACCATAAGCAAATTGCTTAGCAGTGTAGAGGTCCAAATCTTCCAAAGCATAGGTTTCTGTGTAGCGACCGAATGAAATACCGCCACCGACAAAGGCATCATAACGACCTTTGACAAATGTAGTTACTTTACCAGCAGTCTGCGCCACGGATTCAACCAAGATAAGGTTAAATGGCATCGCAGTGATATAAACTCCTTGAGCATTCAATGAAGTGTATTGTTTCTTTACATCCCAAGCATCAGCTGGGTTAACAACCATCACAAGGTTGCCTTCTACTGCAACTGGAGTTGTTCCGTCCGCTTTTACAGAGTGATGTTTGTAAACATTTGTCAATTCTTTGACTACGGTTGCTGAGTCAGCAAAAGTCAACTTAGCAGTTTGAGCTGTTTTTTCAGCATAAGTTGTCTTATTGCTTTCAACAGTCCCTGAGAGAGTACGAGAAAGACCGATAGGTTTGTTGTCTCCATCGCCGTTCAAGAAAGCAGCTTCAAGGGCAGCGGCAAAGGCTTCTGTAATTTGTGCAGAAACAAATTTTTGCAACCAAGCTGGACCAAATTTTTCGGCATCTTTTGGAATCACAACGAAAGCAGTCAACTTGTGTTGAATTGCTTCTTCATCGTTGAATTCTTGTTTAAGTTGTCCTTCGATTTCTGAATTGATTTTGCCCCAAACAGCTTGACCAGTTTGCTCTGATTTAAGGAATTTCAAACGGATACCAGCATTTTTAAGGCCGATATGCTGAAGGAGTGGACGTGCCATAACCATATCTTCAAAGATACGGTCGATTGTTTCTTGTGGGAAGAGTTTTTCAACTCCCTTAGGTGCGGCTTTTTCAATGTTATTGAAAAACTCACGAGCTTCAGCGGTCAGCTTAGCATCGTATGGATTTAAGGTTGAAACTTCTTCACGGGCAGCATCACGAGCTTGAGCCATCATTTCATTTGTCATGGACTCGATCATGTCATTGTATAGCTTCGCTTGTTCTTCTTGAGGTGCACCATTTGCAACGGCATCCAAAAATGCCTGACGTTGTTTTTCAAATTGGTTAGATAATTGCATTGTCATTCTGTTTTTTCCTTTCTTAAAACATAAAAAGACCGAACCCTTTAGGAACAGCCTTGTCTGTGTTATTTTCTGGACTTTCTGGAAAATTGAATTTCTTCTGTAGAAATTCGCTATTTTCAAAAGCCTCTTTGTCTATTTGTATATCTGGTAGTTTAGCTTCTAGCTTTTTAGCTACCAGTTCTGCGATTTTATCGATATCTGGTGTCATTGCTGACCTCATTTTTTCGATAAAATCACTTGGGATCATAGGAGTTTCACTCGCTACCAGAGTCGGAGCGACTTCGTTTGTAAACATAATCTTGTCTACAAATCCATGATTCAAAGCTGATTCAGCATCAAACCAGGTAGTCTTGTTCATCAAGTCAAGCAAGTCATCAAGAGCCTTTCCAGTCTTATGAACATAAGCGCTAGCAATAGACTTGTTAAACCCTTCTAGCACACCGGCCTCATGAAGCAAGGCATTATGGTCTCCGTTCACTTGCGTTGAAACGTTGTGGATCATGATTTGGGCAGTCGGACTGATTTCAACCGTGTCTCCTGCCATTGCAATCACGCTTGCTGCGCTTGCTGCAATACCGACAATTTTCACGGTCACATCACCTGGATACGAGCGTAGAGCAGTATAGATTTCACTACCAGCATAAACATCTCCACCGCCCGAATTGATATGAACCTCAATCGGTTCACCACTTTCAGGGAGGACGACATCTTTTGGAGCGGTAGCTTCCCACTCAAGCCAGTCATAAATCCAGCGATCATCGTTAGAAATAATCGTACCCTTAATCGGAATTACTTTCATCTTCTTTCTCACCTCCTTTCTCTAACTGTTCACCAAGTTGATAGTTTTTGGTGATGAGGAATTTATCGCCACCAGGGACAGATTCTAAGCCAAGTTCAGAGCGCACCTCGTTTCGAGTCATCGCCCCAGAAGAAATAAGCTTATCAATGTTTTCAGCAAGTGCAAACTTATCTTTCTGACCTTCGCCGATGATTAAAAATAGATTATTGCGCTCGTATTGCCGTCTTGACACTAAAGCGAAATTAAGTCCATCACTCATTTTCTTAACGAGTGATTGGTAACAATAACTATTGAACATCTTTTGGCTATTTTCAAGATTGGCCATATCGCCATGACTTAAAGCTGTTGGAATCCCTAAGACGTCCGCGACCTCATCATCAAATTGCCGACGAAGTTTCTTCAACTCATCAACAGAAATATTTGAAGTCCCTGTTGTATTCGTATGCTCGGAATATTCCATTCCATCTTGAGCTGGAACAATGGCAATCGTCTTGGTACTAAATGATTTAAAAAGACCATCAGCATATGATTGGAGTTTATCACGCATCTGCTGATCAAAACTCCCATTATTTTTGGTTTTCAGAGTTCCTCTAATTTGATTATTCCTAGCCAAGGCCTCGACCAAACGAGTGTGCAACTTCTCGTAATCAGCAAATAAGTCAGAAATATAATCTTGCAGTCGGTTATTGTTGTACTGTAAGAAAATGACTTCACTCATCCGAAAACGCTTCTCAAAGGTATATCCTCTACAAGTTACAAACTCAAACACATCATCATAAACAGCATATTTTGTCCGTGTATAAGAGTCAGCAACAAGCAACTGGTCATCAGTTGTAAGAAAGATTAGGACCTCATTCTTAGTGATCAACCGATAGACGACCTTTTGCCAAAAATCTGACGCAGATTCGTTCTTGTTAGGCCTTACATTCAGCAAGTAGTCCCAATCAGAAGACTTAACCTTGCCATTTTCTTGATACTTAAACACTGACTTAGCGAAAATTCGAGCGATGAACTCAGCTGACTTATCAATCGCTAAACTTTTAAGTTGGAGATTCCCAAACATCCGCTCAAGTTCCTCGAACTCAAAACCAACCTCTGGCACTTCACGCTTAAATAAATTCAGTAACCCCAATGCACTTCCTCCTTTCTTTTAATTTCTGCCGACCACCCACCCAAAATTTATGCTTAGATTAAAACTCCCAACTATCAATCATGTCAAGGAATTCCCCAATATTCGACTCTTGCACAAGCTCACGCTTGTAGAGAGCAGCTATCAAAGCATGGAACCCATCTGTCTTTCTTCTGACAGGCTCTTTCTTCAAGAAACGCTTATTGCCATCCTTGTCCTCTTTGACATAGGTATTATCTGTATACCAAATCATAGAGTTGTCATTTTCAAAGATAAACCGCTCATTCGCAAATCCATCTTCGATGATTGGTGCGACCTTGGATTGAATCGCCCCAGGATTTCTCAAGAACTCATATTCAAACCCAGCCTCTTCTAGCAATGGCTTCAACAAGTCCATTCTGAAACCATCAGCACATACAAGCTCAATCTGATAAAGATTTCTCCATTCTTCCAGCTTGGCAATCAAAAGCCGAGGATCAATACTCGGACCATCAACGATTGTAAACAAGCCTTTTTCAGCCCATTCTTCAATAGGTGCTTTTAGCTTGAAAGCTTTCAAAAACGATTTCCGTGCAAATGAATGTTGCTTCCAGATGAACTCATCACCATTCTTAAATAGCAAACCAACGCTCGCAAAGTCTCGGATGCTCGCATAGTCAAAACCAGCCACACATGACCGACCTTTCAAGTCGATACCAGGAGACCGTAAACAAGCAACTAACTTTTCTCGAGAAGTAACATCTTTCTCAAGGTCCGCTTCGGGAAGATTCATCCGTTTTGTCATGAACTCCTGACGGCCAGACGGTTCCAACTCAAGGTCATCATAGTCAGCCTTGGTTCTTGCAAGCAACCTCTTAGCGTAAGGAGTGCTTTCATCCAACATCGGATTTGCCTTTGGCCAGTTCTTCATATCATCTACTTCGTCCGCATTGTCTAGCTTGCAGATGAAAGGGAATAGCCTGAAATCGTCAACCTCTCCATTCAAGATTTGCATAGACTTATCTATCAGCTTGTCATAGAATCCCTCACGCACATATCCATTCGTCCCGTTGTAGAAAGTCCGAGCATGAGCAATCTTACCAAGACCAGACCGTTGAACCTTCACGGCCTTATCATCTTCAAACTGGTGAATCTCATCAAACTCAAGACAACCATCACGAGCTGAGTCCATGGTCTTCGGATTGTTCGTCCGAAAAGAAAAGACCGAGTTATTCGCTCGACCTGTAATAGACATTTTAGTTAGATAGAAATGGTCCTCAAGACCTCGCCTTTGGATAGTCTCATAGACCTCCTCAAACGAAACCTTGCCCTGCTTCTCAGAATTGGCAGTGATGGTCACATCATAATCTCTGATAGGGTAGATAGGGCTGATAAAGAACGCTGACCTTGCCGACATAAAACCATTCTTACCACCACCACGAGATAAAGTATATAGATGCTCGTCGAAGTGTGGCTCTCCATCCTCTTTCCTAAAAAGAAAAATGAACGGGGTCAAGAAAAGCTGGTATTTCGCTAGAGGAAAAAAGTTCTTTTCCGTAAACCGAATGAATTTCTCAATCAGGTCATTATCAAAATACAAATCATCACGAGGATAGATTTTCTCCTTGATAATTTTAAACAGCAGCTTTCTTTCCTTGTTGACGACGATTTCTCCACTCTCGGCCATTTTGATGTAGTCATCAACTAGCGGATGAGAAATCATAACAGATCACTTCCAGACGTAGATTTCTCAACAGGAGAATTTTCAACCTCGAAATCAAACGAGCGCTCAATCGCCAAAAGCTGATTGCTTGTTGTGTTGATTTCCTTGATGAGAGAATTCGCTTTTTGGAATCTTTGTTGGCCGTTGTGGACAGTGATGACCAATCCGTCTTCATGAAGTTTGGCTTTCAGCTCATAGAGCAGTCTGACGAGATAAAGATAACGATTCACTTTTTCGTACTGGATCGCATCCTTTTTTCTAGGACTAAAATAGCCGATTTTAGAAAGTAGCTGATTTTCTAATTCTTTTATATTTTTTTCTGAGTATTCTTCCATTACCCCCCACCCCCTTTAATTTTTTGTTAAAAATTTGGACAGTTAACCCCTCCCACCGGTTCCCAAAGCCTTAAAAATACTGGATTTTTTTTGACCGGGGGGTGTTATCATCCCCAAAATTCGTCTGTTCTGAAATTTTTCTCAATCATTTTTTTAGATTTTCGAAATTGGAAACGTCCGTGACGTTTGTTATGACATTCTTTGCATAGAGTTCTAAGATTGTCTAAGTCAAGAGCGAACTCTGGATAGAACTCAAGCTCCTTGATGTGGTCAACCTCTAAGTTCTCTCTCGTGACTTTGCCTTCGTCTTTGCACCAAACACATTCGTAGTGATCACGTTCAAGTGCAAACTTACGAAGCTCTCTCCATTCGCTGGAATTATAAAACTCTGTTCGGTCTGCTCTAGTTCCTACTTCTATTTTCAAAAGATTATCCTCTTGATTTCCAAAAGTGATTCAGCAAAATTGTCAGAGCTAATTAAAGTTTGGTTTGCTAGTTTTTGAAATCGAATAATAGATTCTTCAATTTGAGAATCAAAAAAATATTCTCTGTTATCTTTATCTTTTATCTTGAGAATCAATCCTCGTATTAGACCTAACATACTTTTGTAAACCTCGCTATTTTTACTCTCTCAATTCCTTGTTTTACATATTCTAGTGAATTCGCTACATGAGTTTTAATTCAGATTTATCAAGCGTTTATCTTGCAAGTGCGAAATGAAATCATCATAACCTCAAAACAATGAATTGATAGTAAAATAAAAAAATTAAAAGCCCTGAAACTTCGTCATGGCTCGGTCTTGTGAATCTTGGTTTTTGCCTATGTATCTCAGTGAAATACTCTGGCTTGAGTGGTTCAGTAGGTCCATTATCAGAGCGACATCCTTGGTTTGTTCGTACATGAATAAGCCAAAGGTCTTCCTCATCGAGTGAGTAGCTATGTTTTCTAGACCGACTTCTTCAGCAGCTTTCTTTATGATCTTGTAAGCTGTGTTAGGTTTTATATGCTGGTGCTTTCCGTTTCGGCTTGGAAAGAGGAAGTCTTCATCTTTCTTATCTTTGATGTACTGCCTCATAGCATTCTTGAATTTCTTTGGCATCTTTCGTTTAGTTGGTTTGTCTGTCTTTTCATCGACGATCTGGACATGCCAACCTTTAACGTGCTTTACTTTCAGTTTAACGATATCACCAATACGAAATCCCAAATTAACACCAGAAAGGAAGAGCATGAGGTTCCGTTGTCTATCTGACTCTTTGACTGCACTATGCAACGTCATCCATTTAATCATAAGCTGAACATCATCTCTATTTCTGATTGGTTCAACAACTACCACATATCTT
The DNA here is from genome assembly GCF_012843315.1 of Streptococcus sp. WB01_FAA12. Classification (GTDB taxonomy): domain Bacteria; phylum Bacillota; class Bacilli; order Lactobacillales; family Streptococcaceae; genus Streptococcus. Next base: position 31,462 of record NZ_JABAEX010000004.1, on the reverse strand, counting down.
CACCTCCTTTTTAATGCACAAAAAAAGCAGAGATTTCCTCTCTGCTATTCTTCACGATACTAATTTACCACATTCTTTTTGTCAATTCTATATGTTTTTTTGACAACTTTACATAAAGAGCAGATTTGAAAGTGTATCGAGAATCACTTCTCGTCTTCTGTAAATCTGCTTGCTGTGTCTATACAAGTACCCAGTTTCTCCATTTTCCATGATGTGCCAAACTTGAATCCAGTCGTATCCAGTATGTTCTCCCCAGCGAAGATAAAAGATTTTTTTGTCATCTGGTTCTAGATTCTCTAGTAATTGGGAAATAGCGTTTTGGAGATTTTCTAATCTTAAAATCATAGGATCGCTTGCATAAGCAACCGCTAGATTCTCCGACCTGTTGACGAATGTCCCACTGCCACTTGCTCCAGTATCATCAATACCAGGAACGGTAAGATGCTTAACTTCGTACAAACGTTCTAGCTCATGTCTACGTTGGCCAATAAGTTTGTCAATCTTTAAATATTTATCATCGAGTTCAAACTCGAGATAATCCCTTCGTGCTTTTGTTAAGTTCTTTTTGACCAAACCTTACCTCCCATGTATCTTTTGGATTTAACCCATTTGATAATTTTGCCATCGTTATTGTTATTGTGATAATCTGGCAGTCTTGCTGTTGGACTTTCTTTATAGACCACTTTTTCGACTACCTGGATTGCAGGCATCGTTTCATCATCTATCCACCCAACTAACCATGCAGGGTTTACATCATAGGTTTTAGCAATCGTTTCAATTTGCTTAATAGATGGATATCCACCTCGCTCATACAAATGAATTGTATTTTGTGAAACACCTGTTTCTTTTGCCATCTGTACTACAGAGAGACACAGGTCCTCTCTAAGTTCTTTCAATCTTAGCTGCATCTTTCAAATCTCCTTACGTATTTCAAATAATCTTGCCATCAAAAACTAAAGTGATCGTACCTGTACCATCTTGATGCTTAGATACTAAAGCTTGGCAATCTGAACCGAGCTCGATTCCTTCGATTGTGATGCTTCGTTTCATGCTGTTGACGTTGACGATTGCGCCATTCGAAGTTTTAATTCTCATTCTCAACCTCCAGCAAGTTTTTATTTTCATAGATATTTCCAATGACTTTGTAATACGGTAAAAATTCCTTTGTGATTTTAATCCGATATGTGCGACTTAGACCGTCACCGTACCAGCAACCTTTCTCTTTGTCATATTTGACAATAAAGGTATATTCTTTCTGTATTTGATGATGTAAGATATCGCCTTCAAAAACTTCTGTACCTTCCTTGTCACAAAGACCTGTTGACTGCATAAGGATAACATCTTCTCCATTTCGCTTATCTTCAAATTTTAACGGAACCGATGTAGAGCCATCGCTAAACTTCCCTATGATTTCCTTTCTGACAAATGAAATCATCAGTATTTCATTAATCATTTCTTCTGCTAACACATACCATGCTCTAAATCTTGGTAACATCTGGTAAATCCTCCTCTTTTACGAATACCCCGTCAATCATCTTCCCTTTTCGGTCTTTGATAGCATCATACGCAATCTGCAAGCAATTTTCTGCATCTGTCCCGTTTAAAAATGAAACAGTGCTAACTACACTATCGAGAAACATCAAATCAGACTTAATAAGAGGTGTCTGAGTTCCGTTGTGACAAATGTGAGCATAAAGCTTTTGCGCGATATTGCCCAGACTTGAAACCATCAGCAGCAATTCAAGTTCCTGTTGGCTAGCAGAGAACTGAGCACCATTCTTAATTTGTTGCTCCAGTCCAATCAATACTACCTGGATATCGCCAAGCGCATCATAGATCAGTTCAGATTTATCCTTTGCGATACCTTCAAACAATTCACCTGATTCTTCCATGAGCTTTAAGAATTGCTTGACTGGATTCGCTTCATGTAGATTTCTATCTACAAACCATTGTTGTACTTTTTTTTCTAATTCTGTGTTGTTCATATTTTTACCCTACATTTCTTCTAAATCAAAGTATTCTGTCAGCTCACTCTTCAATTCCTCTAGAGTTTCACATCGTTCAATTAAAACAGACACATCGTATTGTGTATCCACTTTGTTCAGAGTGTTTTCTGCTACTGCATCAGCTACCCATTTTGGATGAGTGCCAGCGCGAGAGAATTGATCTTGTGGCAGTAGCTCTAGTAATGCTTCATATCGTTCTTCTAGTGAAGTCAAAGCACCAAGCGTGTCAATAAATGCTGTATCTGATTTTCTTTTTTTAAAAATTTCTGGGTAATTTTCTTCTGCAATTTCTGCATAGATGGCAGACCATTCTTCGTCTGAAAAATGTGATTTTTCAACTAGTGCACCGTATTCGATTTCTTTTCCATTGATTTTAGTTTTGTATTTCATAATTTTACCTCTTTTCCAATTTCTGTATTGTTGTACTTCTGCTCACTAACCACAAAAACGTTACCATTAACCGTGATAGTGAAAAGACTTCCGATTTTTCGTTTTTCCGTAACCTTGCCCGTAATCTGATATTTGCTATCAGCATGATAGACTAGTAAGGGTTTTTGTTGCTCGTCTATAATCGATCGTTGCATAAATAATAAGCAAGTAGTAAGTAAGGTATAGCCAATTAAGAAGCGTTTCATTCTGGAACCTCCAAAAGCTCCTGATTTTCGTAGACATTGCCGATGATTTCTCTTGAATTAGCTACATTACATAATCGTTCAAAATTGTTGTATCTAATCAAGCTATTCACAAACATTCCTAAATCTTCTCTATATTCGATAAATCCGTTTAACAAACCATCTTTTGTACCTAAAATATCTTTCTCGTATATCTCCCGTAAATTTTTATCAAACATCCCTGTGAAACGTCCTACTGATTCTATACTTACAGGACACCAAGAACCTATAGTAATGTATTGTTCATTAGCTTCTACCACTTCGTTGATAATAAATGCTCTTCCTCTATCTTCAATCAAATGTCCGTATTGCCATTCTCCTTTGCTGTTTTCGTCAATGGATAACCCTCTGAATTTTGGTATCATCTTGCACCTCCCATGAAATTATTAACAATATTTTGCTTTTCAGTATCGATTATTTTATTTCTATAATTCAATATTGGAGCCATAACATCATTTGTCAATGCAGGCTTCAAAATGATTTCATTTGTTTCCGAAAATCTTTTACCGTTGATTTTGATTTTGATGTCATAACCGTTAGCGATATGTTCAAGGTCATCTTTAGACAGGGAAATTTCAAATCTACTCATTCTTCTACCTCCTCGATTTACGCTTCCTTCAAATACTCATTAAAGACATCTTCATCAAGTATTCCGTTTTCAATTAAATTTTCAACTGCAATTTCAATTTTAATTAAACGATTTAATTCTTTGTTAGGTAACGTAGCCATAATAACTTCTTCCATCACTCCACCTCCTTGCTCTTGAATTCTCTAGTGAGTCTATTTTTTAAAACTCGAATTTGAAAACACTTATCGTCTGCATATGTATAATAATCATCGGTTTCTTCAATCCATTGACTTCGTGTGTACGGGTATCTGTTTGGTCGTGTCATATTACCACCTCATATATAAATATTTTGTATCAATCTCTTGTTCTAAAATACAATCTCTCAATGATCTCAAATCTTCTAACGCACTGCTGACGGTCCCCCATTTGTTCTCAGGTTCATACTGTACATACTTTTCAGGATACTGTTCCAGTTCTGAGATGCCACGTTGAATGTTTTCAAAAATCTGAGCAACATTGTAGATAGTACCTTGTTTGAAATCCCAATTCATAGCATTCCTAAACATTTCCCCAAGATTGTAGGTCGGAGAACTATTTTCAGGTTCATCTATGCAAATATAATCTCCGCTTTCTATTTTTCCCAAGATTTCCAAATCATAACTCATCTATCCGACTCCTCCGCACTATACTGCAACCATACTAGGCATTCATATAGATCCCTTGTTTGCCTTTTGATGTTGCTTAATGATTGACTGCTCAATTTATCATCATTTTGTAAGACTTCTATCTTGAGATTTAAAATAATAGCAGTCAATTCTTTTTCTTTTTTTAAACTTTCACTACATGACATCACTCAACCTCTTTAATTTCCATACCTGGGCAATCAAACACCCAACTCATGTCATTTTCTTCTAGATCTGTTTTAGTATGATATCCTGAATAGAATACTCCATCATAACTAGAGAAAATATAATCCTCATTTTCAGTGTGATAGTACAACTTTTGTCCACTTGATTTCAGAGTTACAATATACCGTTTCTCTTTCTCGACCTCATAACCTAGAATCCAAGCAAGTGCGAATGTTTCGATATTATTTTCGTAAAACCATTCAGGGACTCTCTTATCGTAATGATCTTCAATCACTCTCATCGCCCCATAAACATGAAAATCGTTTGCCTTTTTAAACTCTATATAATCCGCCACAAACTGCGGGATTGCGACTTTCTCAAGTTCAATTGATTTGTAAATGAATCTCTCGTCTATGCTCACGATTTCTCCACTAGCGACTTGAATTTTCTTTTCCCTAGCCCCCGTTGTGTCTACTAGAAAACCAACTTCATATCCCTCTATAAACACTTTTTCTTTATTCATCTTCTAAGTCCTCCATTTCTACTCCCAATTCAACAAGTTCTTGTTTTAGCATCTCGATTCGATTCTGGATGGTTTCTGTGATTAGACCAGACAATATCTCATCTGCTTTGATTTCTTTTTTTAAAAATCCAGCTCTTGTCCCTCATGGCTCAAAGACACAAGAGCTAGCAAATTCTTTATACGTCATTCGTCCAAGTCTGACGCATATTCTAGCTCGCTTTTAACGTGGTTCGCGACACGTTGATTTTGTTGCTAAGTAATAGCAATCAGCTGCTCCGTAGTCAATCCTGATGTTCTCACCACTCATGCTTTTCCGAAATCGTGGATGACTGATTGCTGAATAACTAGCCTGATGTTTCTTTAGTTCATTGATTGCGCTATGTATGTGGCCGAAACTCCCAATGAGTATCTTGCGGTGACCGTTGTAAATGAAATAGAGTTCAATCATCTTTACTAAACTCCTTGTAAATTTTTTTGAATATTTCTGACACCAATTTTTCAGGTATATTAGATCTCTCGTTGTATGATTTTGAGAAGTTTTTCCACTCGATATCCTGCTTGATAATTTTATTTTTAAGATTAAGTTCAATATTACTTCCAAAAATTGTCCGTTTTTGTAAAGGATAATCATAATTATTGTATCTAGCTAGGTTTTTGTATGGAATTCTGAATCCAATAATGTCCTCGATGTAAGGCCACAGTCTGTCAGCTGCTGGATTCTCAATAACCCAAAATTGTGGTCTATATCTTTTTATGATTTCTATTGTATTGAAAGCTGTTAGCTCGCCATTGACCCTTTTTAAAAATTGCCTGTCGTACTGATAATTTATATAGGCTGACTCGTAATCCTTATTTGCCCTGATCGTGAACGGTGAAGGTCTTACTTGTGGAGCAAACAAGCTATCAGACACATCATTGCGTTTCCAACACGCATTCCCGTTTTCCATGGCAGAAGCATTTGACCATGATTCGCATGGTGGGCTAGCTATGATTAAATCTGGGCGTGGCAATTTGTCAAGCGTATCAAAAAGTGTGTTGTCTCCAAATAAGCGTTTGTAATCGGCAAGATTCAAATTTATGAAATGATTGTTCTTGTTTTCTATATCCATTCCGATTGAATAGATTTCAATATTCGCCCCCCCCCCCGAACTATTCAGAGAGTTAGCACCCTTAAAATAAGAACCATTTCCACTATCAAAAAGCGCCCAAACTGTCATTTTTTTAATGATCAATACCTCCTAAAATAACTTCAACTGCTTCTCATAAGCATCAAGCCTCTGTTTAGCAAGGTTGAAGATGTCTCCGTCTAACTCACAGCCTACATACTCAAAACCTAATTCTTGACAAGCGATCAAACTACTTGCTGAACCGACATGAGTATCAAGAATCTTATCTCCGTCTTTTGCATAGTTTTGTAGCAACCAAAGATAAAGATTAATTGGTTTTTGAGTCGGATGGATTCTAACCTCATTCAATACCTTATTTCCTTGCTGAATATGGCCTTCAGATATTGACTTGCCTTGCATCATACCATTCCACATATAGCGAAACAGCCGTGTACTATCATGTAAGCTGCAGTATGCTATCTCACAATCTGAAAAACTTGAATGACCATTAACTTTGTCCCAAACGATACGGCCAGAACCAAAAGAATAGTCGAAGTAGTTCACACCCCAAATAATTTGATTTTTAGATACCCTAAAAAGTTCATCAAAATAATCTCTATTTGGAATTTGCCACTCTGAGGTTTTGCCATACAGTCTATTGACACCAATCGGACTAACTTTTCGACCATAGTATTCTCTTTTTTCTGGACCAGAAAAATAAGGTGGATCAACAATAGCTAGGTCGAAGTAATCATCAGGATATTGTTTCATGATGTCCATACAATCGTTGTTAAAAAACTCTCTCATCAATACCTCCTATCCTTCATCCCAGCTGGATACACAAAGCACTTTCCAGTTGCTCCCTCAAAGATACGACTTGATAAAGCACCATTCCCAAAATCGTCCGAGTAAAGCTCCTTAATTTCTTCACTAGATAGATTAGTGTTGATAATCGTATTCGTCCGATTATCCAGGATCTTGAACAATATCTGATGTGCCCACTCGTTCCGCTTCGTGTCAGCCTTACGACTCTCTTTCCCAAGGTCATCCAAAAAGAGGAAATCAACCTCAGACAGTAGCTTGACCATCTTCGCTTCTGAGAAACCATTGTCAAACTCAAAGCTTTCTCTAATCTTGTCGAACAAGGTCACAACTGAAACAAAGAGCACGCTTTTCGGTTCATCATAAGACTTAAATTGCTCATTGAGAAACCGAGCAAAACCATATGTCAGATGACTCTTACCAACACCAGACGGACCAGTGATGATAGCATTCCCAGTCTCACCTTTGGCATAGCAACGTTCCAAACGTTTCACAAAATTCATAGCATTTTCGTCGATGTCAACTCGAATTTCATAATCATGTAGTGACTTGCTGCCCAACTTACTTGAAACGATACTGTCACGAGCAAAGACTTCGTATGTATCCGATAGTTTACTTTTGACCTCGGATTCCATATTCAGTTGCTTTTCAAAGCGTCGAATGTTCTCTTTCTCGCACTCAGGACATTGACTGATTTCCTCAACTTTGCCCTTGACAGGAATCTTAACAGACCAAAGATTGCATCCATGGATTTCACAGACATCATCAAGAACTGTTCTAGTTCTGAATTGTTTAAACTGTTTCATCTAAAACCCTAGCCTTTCGTCTGTTTTCTTTTCACGTTTAACAACATTTCCTTGATTCAAATAACCGTCGAACTTCGTTCCAAAGAGGGTTTCTGGTCTCAAGTATTTCGCATACTTCGTACCTGACCAATCCTTAACCATGTTATCAATCACCTGCTTAAAGTCATCTAGTCGATATCCTTCAGACCATCTAGCCTTAATCAGAGATCTGTTCTTCTGAACATTATCTCTATAATTCTTCCCAGTCTTTGAATTGAGATAATCGATAATTTCTTTGTAAGGGATATTGTCAGGTTCTTTAGGGTAGGTAGTTAAGCTATCCTCATCTAAGCTAACCTTACTTACCCTATCCTGTGTATCCGAATGGTATCCATTTGGTATGACATTTTCCAAAGGTTTTAACACAGCTGTTTTTGAGTGGTCATATTCTAGTTGATTTTTTTCATCCTGATGTAAAGTAGACTGAAATCTGTCAGATCTGATATAATTGTGGATTCTCCAGTGTCGGATAACAACCACTCCACTTTCAAACGGAATCAAGAATCCTTTTGCGATAAGTAACCTCATGTCATCATCACTTGCCCCAATTGTTCTCTGGGTAGTCTTAGCCTTGTCAATGAACCCTTCATCATCTGCCCCCATATTAAGATGAAAATAGAGAGCTTGTGATGATAAAGGCATCTCAAGAAATCTGTCTGTTTCAGTAATCTTCCTGCTAAACATTCTTCGTTGTGCCATCTTCTACTCCTCCACACTTGAGAATTTTGTGTATTCTTTGTGAAAATATAGTTTAACCGTCCCTAAACTACCATGCCGATTCTTTTCCAGGATCAGCTCGGTTACATTGTTAGCTTCTTGACTGTCTGTCTGTTCCTTCTGATAGTAGGCATCACGATACAAGAAGGCTACAATATCAGCATCTTGCTCAATAGAGCCAGATTCTCGCAAATCTGACATCATTGGACGTTTTTCTTGTCTCTGTTCAACTGCACGACTTAGTTGTGACAGGGCAATGACAGGTACTTTCAAATCCTTAGCTAGTATCTTCAATTCCCTAGAAATCTCAGAAACTACCTGCTGACGATTCTCACCTTTTGAGCCAGTGATCAGTTGCAAGTAGTCAATGATAATGACTCCAAGACCCCCCATCTCCTGGGCAAGTTTTCGAGCTTTTGACCGTATCTCAGAGATACGAATACCAGCCGTATCATCAACAAAAATAGGAGCGTCATAGAGATTCCCTTGCGCATGCACTAGCCTACTCCATTCCTCAACACTCAGATTCCCAGTTTTTAGGTGATACCCTTCTACCATGCCCTCAGATGCTAACATCCGCTCAATCAAGCTCTCCGCCCCCATCTCAAGCGAGAAAATAGCAACAGGCTTTTTCTCTTTTACAGCGATATATTGAGCGATATTTAGAGCTAGCGCTGTCTTCCCCATTGCAGGGCGAGCGGCAAGGATGATAAGATTGTCCTCATGAAGACCAGTCGTAATCTTATCCAGTCCAACGAACCCAGTCGATAGACCTGTCACAACTCCATCTGTCTGAGAGCGAGTCTCCACCATCTGCATATGTGTATCAAGGATATCGGCCACATTACGAAATCCTGTCCCTGCATTTTGATTACTGATGTCAAGCATAGACTTTTCAGTTCTTGCGATGATGTCACCAACAGGTACATCACCCTGATAAGCACTCGAGAGGGAGTCAGATAGGTTTGCTATCATCTTTCTGAGCGTAGCCTTTTCTTTCACAAGCTTTGCATAGTGCTCCACATTCTTTGATGTCGGAGTGGAGTTTACTAGCTCGACAACATAGTTGATACCCCCGATTTTTGAAATATCTCCTTGATTCGTGAGAGCAGAGCCCATAGTCGTAGCATCGATTGGCTCACCTTTTTCAAGCAAGGACAACATGGTCTTAAATACAATTTTGTTTGCCGGCTTGTAAAAGTCATCTGGAACCAATTCATCCGCTAGAAATATAAGTGAATCAGGAGAGATGAATACTGAACCAAGAACAGACTGTTCAGCAGCTAAATCATGAGGTAATATTCTAAATTCTTCATTCATGCGCTATTCCCCCAGTATTTTTCTAGATCAACATTCATCACCGCAGCAAGGTTCTTTTGCTCGGTCAATATTTGTCTGCGATAAGGAGCAAGACCAGCTTGTCGCTCCTCCTCACTTCGTGGCAAGTAGTATCCGTTTGGCTTCATCTTCTTGGCTACGATAGGATGCCCAAAATTGACACGCAGGCTTTCGATAATTTCTTCTACCTTACGTTTTGAGAGCCCAGTTTCTAAACGAATTTCACTGGCTTGGATTGGCAGGTCGAAAGTCGCGCAATTCATGATCATGTTTAACACACGGATTTCCATCTCACTCATTTCACGACTAACACTCATATCTTTGCCCTCCATTTTCTTGGCTTCTTACGGAAATCCAAAGTCATTTCCTGATAAAGCAAGCGACCATTTTCAACTAAAAGCTCGGCATTTTGCTTTCTTAGAAGTTCATTATTACTTGCTTCTTCCTGAAAATCATAGGCAAGTCTATCATAGTCTTCGATGCATGCTCTAAAAACTTGTGGTACATCCTCAATCGATGAAGCAAGACCTATAGGTGGTTGGGTGTCATAGGTAGACTTTCTGTCACACATTCTCAGGTTTCTTCGAGCAACTTCCCTGAAATCTTCTGTTTCTTCAATAATGACCACTACATTTTGCTTATCCGATTTTTCATTTTTAGCCGTAAGCACCATTAGGATAAACATCCCAATGAAAATCACTGCTAAGCCAAGCAATTGGCTTGATAAAGTTGGTTCTGTCATTTTGTTCTCCTTACGCTCTTAATTTTCGTACTTGTTTTTCTAACTCTAAAATCTCATAAACATCATTGACATCGTACATAATATCTTTCCCTTGCTTACGAAATCTTAATCCTTTACGTTCTAACTTCTTAATATAGCCATGAGTAAAGCCAAACTTCTTCATCAAAGCCTGTTGATTGATTGGCATACGATCATTCTCTAACTGCTCCTTGACCTGCTTTTTAGCAAAGGCCAATAATTGATTCGTGAACAATTCAGCACTTTCGCCGTCCAATCGTAATTGTAACGTTATTCCTTCCATTTTCTACATCCTCTCAACTATGCGGGCAAGCATTTTTGTGATATAATGGTTTTAATTATTTAAGTATGCGCCTGATTGCTGTCAGGTGCTTTTTTGCTCTACAATGCATAAGCGTTCAGTTCCATAATCTTCATCTTAGTATTGGTACTTGGTTCCCAAGTCATCCAATAGGCCAATGCGGCTTCTGCAAACTTTTTAGGTAGCAAATCATAGCGACTGATGTTGAAGTGGTCCTTGAAATCAATCTCAGCTTGTCTAAATACTGATTGAGCAAAAATCTTATCAGCATAAGCAGGACTGTCAATACCACCTAAGCAAGCAACGACCCGAGCCTTGCGCTTCTTCAGTAGCGATTGAGCATAGCTCGGATGAATCGGTTGCTCACTCTTGAGATAGTCGATATCTTCCAGCATGCTAGTCTGTTGCTCACGCAACTTCTTCTGCCCAGTGAATAGAGCAATAAAGGCATCCTCGTCCAAATCCTCTCGGATAAATCCACCCTGTTTGCGAATAGCTGGTAAGACCTCAGATGTTACCCAACGCTTGAACTCTCTGGCTTGAGGTAACTTGCTGGATAAGATAAGAGAGTAGAGACCAGATTCGTTGATAACTGTCTGATTTCTCATTTGACCTGCCGTCGCGATTTGCGACGTTAGCTTATCATCTTCATCAACGTGTTTTGCCAGAGCATCTCTTGAATTTACATATCCAAGAATCTCTGCTATATCTTTCCCGACAAACCACGGCTCGTCATCAAACATCACTGTACGGACTTCCCGCCCGTGAAAGTTAAAAATTTCGTTCATAATATTCCTTTCTAAATTTGATATAATGTAAATAAAACTCGCCAAAACTATTTAAGTAAAGTATTTTTAAACGACTGTTTGACAGATACTATATGAGATGCTTCACGGTTATTTATATAATCAACCTGAATAAGTGTCTCTGGTACTTCATCTTTCTTTGTCTCCCAAATTATCTTGATACCTTGAAGACCAATATCTTCTGCTTGAAAATCAATCCCGTTCAAAATAACTCGTGGAATACTAGAGTCGCTATCTATCTTAATTTCTAAATTTTGAATTGGTAGTGATTTTTTTGATGGTTTACTCATATCCCTCTCCTACTCTAGGACATTACTGCCAACTACCAATCGTTTAACTGCGTTGTTCATAGTGCTCCTTTTATATTACGGTTAAACCGCAATATCGTGTAAAAAAATAATGTCATCAATAGACACATCAAAAGTAGTAGCGATTTGATAAGCTTGGGTTACAGTAGGTTCTGTTTTTCCTCGCTCCCAATTTCCCCAAGTGTCAACAGAGACGTCAATAGCCTCTGCTGCGTCCACTTGTCGCCAGTTCTTTAGAGTTCGCAATGTTTTAAGAGTCATTTTTGGCATGTTGCTGTCCTTTCTATCATTTTTTTATAATTGACTAGCTCAACTATAACTACATTATAATGCGGTTAAACCGCAATGTCAAGTGTTTTTTGCGTTTTTGCCGTATTTTTTTATTTTTTTCTTTACTTTTTTGCGTTTTTGCCGTAATATATACTATATAAAGGAGCGATAAAAATGAGCAATAATAAAAGTAAAGAAATTTTTTCTGCGAACTTAGAGAATTTGATGAGTAGCAAAGGGATTGATAGAAATAAGCTCTGTTCTGATCTCGGATTGAAGTACACTACTGTAAGAGATTGGTTAAAAGGCATAACTTATCCTCGGATAGGAAAGATCGAATTACTTGCGGACTATTTTGGAGTTAATAAATCAGACTTGATAGAGGATAAAACTCAGGAAGTAAATGAGCTAAAAATCCCCACATCCCCATTGATTCATAAAATCACTGAAAAAGTTGTCAAGCTATCAACTCCGAGAAAACAAAAGGTTCTTAACTACGCTAACGAACAATTGAAAGAGCAAAATAATAAAGTAATCACAATTGAGGAAAAGCTTTTTGAATACCGTGTTTTTGAAAAACTATCAGCTGGTACTGGTTTTTCATACTTCAACGATGGGAACTATGATACTGTTTTTTATGATAAAGACCTAGACCACGATTTTGCTTCTTGGGTTTTCGGAGACTCAATGGAACCTAAATTCCAAAACGGAGAGGTTGTCCTCATAAAAGAGACTGGTTTTGATTATGACGGAGCGGTTTATGCCGTTGATTGGGACGGTCAAACGTATATTAAAAAGGTTTATCGTGAACCTGATGGATTGCGTTTAGTCTCCCTTAATCCAAAATATAAAGATAAGTTCGCACCATTTGAAGAAGATCCTAGAATTATTGGAAAAATTGTCGGAAACTTCATGCCATCTGAAAATTAAGGTCAAGGTGCTTATATGTCTACTACTCTTACTGAAAAGGAAATCAAAGTACTAATAGACGAACACAGAAAAACAATTAGTAAACTGGAAAATCAAAGGTCTTTAATAGCCTTTTTGGTTTTGCTGACTTTAATATCTGTTTTTCTGCTTGGTATCGTTGGAAATATACTACTAACAATTTTCTCTTTTATTATCGGCAGTTTAGTTATTCTCTTTTTGATTGGTGTTTTTCCTAGGCAATCTAATACTGATCAACTAGAGTATGAAATTGAAGAGCTGAATAAACTATTGGTTGTTCAAATAGAAGACAGAATAAAAAAACAGGAGATTGACGAGAGAACTATTTATGATGTTATTCTCAAAGTGAAAGGAATATCTTATCGCCAAGAAGCTTTCTCAGATTTATGTCAAGAACTTATAAGAGAATCAGATGATACCCCTTATTTAGGATATACTTCTAAAGAAATTAAAGAGGAATTAATTTTTGGAGGAAGATTTTATAAATACTTGCCTTTTAAAATTCCAGATGTAGAGTTTATCCCTGAATTTGATAATAAATTTGACCCTAATGCAGTTAAAATTGTGGTTCGAGGTTATCACTTAGGCTATGTCACTAAGTCCAAAAATAGAAAGGTATTAAGATTAACCGTAGATCCAAATAATGAAGTTATCAAAAATGCTGAAATTTATGGCGGTGATTACAAAGATATTAATCCGGATAGTGGTAGACTTCGTACAGTTAAGGATTCATTCAAGATTCGAATTAAGTTGAAAGTCTTAAAAAAATAAATAATCCCCTGAAAATTTTAAGCGATGAAATCAAAGCGCGCTATCTTATTTGACAAAAGGATATATATTTGATAATATATAGTTACTAACCTAGGAGAAATCCTAGTGCAAATAATCTGGTTGGCACAAGCTGCCACGCAGAAACGGTAACTATAAATTTAGTTACCGTTTTTTGTTGAATTAAAAATAAAAAAATCCTCACACTCGCCGTCGCCAAACTTTGAGTGTGAGGTTTCAACCTTCCATCTAGCAAGCAATGGAAAAGATGATAAAAAAATACAGCTATAGTTTATCATAAATTCTGCACCTTTTCAACTATGCGGGCAAGCAATCGAAAAGAAAGGACATTTTATGATAAAAAAATACATTACAAAAAAAGGAGAGACTAGATACCTCTTTCAAACATATCTGGGTATAGACCCTGCAACTGGAAAAGAAAAACGCACAACAAGACGTGGTTTTAAAACCATTAAAGAGGCCAAGGTTGCCGAACGTGACCTTCTCTTAGACGTCGAAGAGAATGGTTTTTCAAACAATGAAGATTTCCAGAACCCTACATTCGCTGAAGTTGCTGAGCTATGGCTTGAAAGCTACAAGAGCACTGTAAAACCAACAACTTATCAGAACACTAAGAAGAAACTTAATGTTATGGTTGACTCATATTTTACAGATATGAAGATTCAGCAAATCAGTGTAGCTTATTGTCAAAAGGTTGCTATCAAGTTAAGTAAACGCTATATCCTATATGCTAATTACTACTCTGTTATTAGCCGTATTTTCAAGTATGCCGCTTCTCTTGACATCATTAAGTCAAATCCCTTAGATAAGATTATCAAGCCTAAAAATAAACCCTTAAAGGGCAAAGAAAACTACTATACAAAACAGGAACTAACGGAGTTCCTTAAAGTTTACAAAGCAAATTGTAAGCCAGTAGACTATACCTTTTTTCACTTACTCGCTTTTTCTGGATTGAGAACTGGAGAGGCTATCGGCCTCATGTGGTCAGATGTTGACTTTGAAAATAAACGGTTAAGCATTTCTCGCACGGCTGTCGTGATTGGAAAAAAACAAACTGTTCAGGACCCTAAAACCAAAAGGAGTAAGAGAGTTATCACCTTGGATGATGAAACCCTGAATGTACTGAAGCTCTGGAAACGTCAGCAGATAAAAGAATATTTCCAGGCTGGTGTGCCTTACAAACATGATTCGAATTATATCTTTACGAATAATAGTGGGGGATGGCTTTTGGCTGCAACTATGAAAGTGAAACTTAGCAGATTCTTTTGTAAACACAAAGATCTTAAAAAAATTTCGCCTCACGGATTTAGGCATACACATGCTTCTCTTCTGTTTGAAGCTGGTGTTACAGCGAAAATCATTTCAGATAGACTCGGTCACAATAATGTTCAAATCACCCTTGATATGTATACCCACATCAATGATAATCAACGTGTTGAAGTCGTTGACCAGCTCATGGATTTCATCCGCTCCAGCTAAAAGTAAAGTCGTATTCAATATCGTATTCACTTTTGCTTAACACGCTAGAAGTCCACTGGTTTCAAAGGATTAGCAAGCTGTGTACTATTTATGGTATAATGAAAGAATGAAATACCCAAAAATTGATTTAAAAACCATTCGTCTGCAGACTAGGCAATTTCAGGCTGAAAATCCCCGCCTCTTTCTTGTCTATCTCCTTCCTAGTATGCTGGTCATCTTATCAGGCTTTCTCAACCCCTTGGCTCGTCTCCAAGAAAATGTTTTAGAGCAATCCTTTTTCAGCATGCTGACGCAAGTGCTCCAAGCCTATCTCTTCCCACTAGTGGTTTCTTTTATGAGCACAATTTTTCTAGCAGGTGCTGCCTTTGCGACACTCCGACTCCTCAAGGATCCTGATACGGAACTCTCAGTAAAATCAAGCCTGACCCTCTTTGCTGAAGAGCGCTTCTCACAAACCTTTCTAACCCTGCTCCTCAAACGTTTCTATCTTTTTTTATGGAGTATTCCAAACTTAGTAGGCGTTTATTTTCTCTTTTATAGCAATCTCTTGGCTCGAAGATTTGTTGCCCTACATCCTGAATTTCCAAAACTAGACCTTTCATCCGTTGAAACCGAGCAGTTCCTTATGACCTTTGGGCTCTACTTTTTCGCGAGTCTCATCTTGATGATTGTGGGGAACATCCTCTACGTTCCGCAACATTATGCCTACTCGCAGGTAGAATTCCTCCTCTGCGACACTCTGGATTTAGGCCAGGCTAAACCCCGTCAAATCCTGAAAACCAGCCGTTTCTTGATGAAGGGTTACAAATTTCAACGCTTTGTCCTCGACCTACAACTACTCCCTTGGTACTTCCTCAACTGGATCACTTTTGGAATTGCTAGTTTTTCAATCCTTCCCTATATCCAAAACAATCACATCTTCTTTTATAGAGTCCTACTAGCCCGTAAACGTCGAAATGGATAAGAGCATACAAAAACCAGCGTCGTTCAGGACGCTAGTTTTCTTATTTCAAAAGCAACATACTCAGCAGAGTCAAAATAGCAGGCCCACCTTGCTTCAGAAGAATCTTCTTATCTGCTGTTAGAGAACCGTAGGTCGCTGCACCAAGCACAAATAAAACAAAGATGGTCACAATTTCCAAACTTTGTGAGAAATAAATCCCGTACAAGAGAAAGACACCCAGCAAAGCATTATAAATCCCTTGATTTTTAAACAGTGAACTCACTGAAGGACGAGCCAGTTCTTTCTTATCCACATTAAACACGCGACTAGTAGTATCTGATTGCGTAGCCACACTTTCCAAATAAAAGATATAAAAATGTTCGAGGGCAACAAGGGTTGCTAAAATAGTAGTAATGATTGACATCGTTTTCTCCTTAAAATTCTATTTTTTCTAAACCTGACACTAGTTTCGTCAGTAAAGTTGTTAGCTCTTTCTGCTCGGTTGTCGATAAGATGCTCTCCATCTGTTCCTTCACTCGCAAATGATGTTTAGGCGGACTGACTAAGAGTTGATTCTTGGCTTCTTGGGTTAATTCAACTAAGACTTCTCGTTGATTGGCCGGATTACGCTTGCGACTGACATAGCCCTCTGACTCTAGTATCTTAAAATGACGGGTCAAGGCCGCCTGGTCGATTTGCAACTTCTCCTGAACGGCAATCTGGTTGCAGGGTGACTGCTGCAGTAAAAACTGCAAGATTTGATAGCGGGTCAAACTAATTCCCAATTGTTTCTCAAAAAGTTGAGTGATCATCTGATCTGTTAAATGGAGCTGGTACAGTAAGTCGTTAATTTTTTTCATTTCTACCTCCTTGTGTACACTTGATTTATCAACTATTGACTTATCAAGTATATTACAGAAAGATTAAAAACGCAACCATTTTGCTTACTCACGAAAAATAGCCTCTTGGTTTCAAACCCAAAAGGCTATTATTTCTATATTCTAGATAAAATCCAGCACTAACCTACCAAATCTACTCGAAGGATTTCTCCCTCTTTATCAATGACAACTTCGATGGCATGGCCTGCAAAAATTTCCTCGCTATCATCATAGTAGAGGGTCAACTCCCTGTCTTCGTTGATCGATAGTTCACTCAAGGAAAGAGAGTTGGTAAAATACTCTTCTGTTAACTCCACATCATTTTCATCTGAATCTATCCAGTCTTGAGCTGTTTCCCACAGTTCTTTGACAATATAGTCTTTAATCCGAGTATCTTGAACTTGGAAAGTTCCCATAAATTTCTTTAGATCATCAAAAGAACTTGGAGGGAGACTTTCATCTGCACTCGCAGCAAAGATAGCATGAATCTTACCACCCTCGTAAGTGATAAATCCTTCAAACCAAGAATAGGCTCTGTTTAAGGTGAATTCGCCAATATCGTCTTGAATGATGACCGGTTTTTGATAGGTTTCAATCAAGGTCTCTAACCTAGAGTCTGAGGATTGGTCATCTAGGTATTCCAGCAAGTGGTAGCAGTTATTAGCTACTTCTGACATATATGGCTCTAACTCCATGAAAGGGCGTTTTTGACATTTGATATGATGAATTTTGTAGGGTTCAAAACTAAAGCCCCATCTCTTTTCTTCAAATTCCTCAGGAGTCAATACCCATTCCAAACGTCCCTCACGTTCAGAGAATTCCTGGGTTGCAACATTGACACTAGCTTTAAAATGAACGGACGGCATTTTACAACCATCTTTTAAAGAAGCGGCCCCAGTTACATTTTGGAGGGTAAAAATCAAGAATTCGACAATTTCACCACAAAATTCCTCTTCAAAATCATCTCTTGTTTTCTCAAATAGAGTTTTTAATCGATTTGTCATTCACTTCATCCTTTCTCTCTATGCTTAAAAGCGTTAGTATAGTTTTGTATTCGCTTACATTTTAACATGTTTTAGATTTTATTTCACTTATTAATACTATTTTACACAAAAAGAAGCTACACTTTTAAATGTATAGCTTCTTATTATTCTTAATTCATAGATACGTGAACGTGGTCATAGTGGTTTTCGGTCACACTACCACGGTCTGGCATTGGATTCCAAGTGTAGGCAGGTCCATATTTACTATCATATGGAGCGTAGAAACGTTGTTTCCAGATGATGTAGTTGATGCCACGGCTAGCCATATTTTGGACTGCATATTCTGCAATTTGGTCTCCGAGTGCTGAACTCACTGGAACCATGAAGTCAATGGCCAAACCTTTTCCATGGTCGCCACTGTCTCCAGGACGGTAACCACTAAAGGATGTGATGCCAAACAAGTTGGCTACTTCTTCTTTAAAGGCTGCAGTTTGTGGTTGAAGACCAGCATTCTCAGACTTAGCTACAGCAAGTCCTGCATAGTCAGGAGCCGCTGGAGCTGAATAAGTTCTTGAAGGAGTTTGGCTTTGCTCTGCTTGATAAGTCGAAGTTGCGGTGTCAGAAGTTGCTGTTGATGCTGCTGTTTCTTCTGTTGCACTTGTTTCCGTTGTATCAGCAGGCGTTTCTGTTGCTGGTGCAGCTGCTACTGGTTTTTCCGCTGGAGTCGTTTCAGCTGTTTCTTCAACTACAGGTACTTCTGTAGATGGTGTCTCTTCAGCAACTGTTGTTGTCTCAAAAACTTCTGAACTTGGCGCTACTTCTGTTGTTTTTTCGGTCTCTGTTGCACTTGGTACTTCCTCAATTGGTTGAGAAAGATCTTCTACTTGAACTGTTTGTTCATCGACTGTCACTTGATTAGTTGTCAAATCTGCTGTCGCAGTTGTCACTTCTTCACTAGAGTCTGCTTGGGGAGTTTGGATTTCAACTTCTGTTACTTCTTCAGCTTCATTGACAGTCGTTGTCAAAACAGTTTCTGGGAAAATCAAGTCCATATTAGTGATTTTATTCAAATTAGCAAGAACTGTGACATCTACACCCAAGGCTTCTGCAATTGTGCTCAGGGTATCACCATACTGAACTGTATAGCTATTTTTGTTCTTGTTTTTCGTCACATCATTTTGGATTTGCTCAACGCTACGTGCTGTCCATGCAATTTCTTCTGCTTGAGTTGCCAAAACTGGGGCAAGAGACAAGGCTACTGTTGAGGCTAAAATAATTCTTTTCTTCATTCTTTCACATTCCTTTCAAATGAGTACCTGTCTATCATAACACAAAAAAAGTAGAAAAAAAGCCCTCTCGGGGCTATTTAACAGAACTGTCCATTCCTTGTAACAAACTAGATCAGTTGAAATAGTTTGTTAGCTTTCTGTCACAAAACTGACACAATCTTCTCATCACTTTTCCTCAAAGATATAAGGAATATCTGCAAGTACTTGAATCCTCTGATTCCCTTCATAAGATGACTCTAAAAAGTTAATGCTTTGAATCCCACTATTCTGGGCAAATTCCACATCCAAAGTCCGGTCCCCTATATAATAGGTAGTCCTAGGATTCAACTCATATTTGTCTAGCAAATATGTAGCCACTTCTGGACTTGGTTTCCGTGAAAAGCCACTCTGACTGGTCAGAATTTCTGTAAAATAGGATTCCAAACCCAAGTCTCTTAGAATGGTAAAGGCATTGTCTCCTTTATGGGTATAAACAAACTGCAGAATCCCTGCTTCATCTGCCCAAGCTAGTACTTCACGCGCACCTGGCATCAAAACTACCTGGGCATTCTTCTCAGCCAAACTCTGGGAACGCACCTGATTGAGCTCTTTAGCATCCAAATTTCGCTCTTCTGCCACCTGCTCCAGCAAATCCTGCACCGAATACTTGAGGATAAAATCTCTCACTTTCTCCTTATCATATAGAATAGAAAACTGACAAAAGGTTTCCTCAATCCCTGACAAAATCGCTTCGTAAGAGTCCAATAAGGTCCCATCTAAATCCCAAATAAAAGCTGTTTTTTGCATTTCCTATCCTTTCAAGCTCATATAACGCTGGTATCGGTAGCGTAGAAATAACCAACGAAAACCATTATCCAAAAGGGTTCCCGCCCAAATACCTGGCAAGCCCCAACCAAGCACAATTCCCATCAGATAGGCTGTCCCAATGCGGATACACCACATCCCGATACTTGTCGCATAAAAGGGGAGACGAGCATTCCCCAACCCCTGCCAAACTGCCGTATAAATCACTGTCCCTATCGCCATAGGAGTCCCTAGTAGTGAGAAAAGCGCCACCAAAACACTAGCTTCAACCGCTACAGGATTCGTCGTAAAGAGATGTGTCAACGGTATTCCCAAGGCATAGATGCCAAGTGTCAAGGGCAACATAAGGACGAAAGAAAGCCAAAAGGTTTGTTTGCTTACCTCGTCTACTCTTTCCCAGTCATTCTCTCCAACTGCTCGAGCCACCTGCATGACCGTTGCCGTAGCGACGCCAAAGGCAGGCATGTAGTTAAACTGTGTCAAGACTTCTCCGACTGCATTTCCCGCTACTGCCTCCGTCCCAAAAGAAACAACCAAGGCAATGATGACGACATCTCCAGCTCTCATCATGAGACGTTCTCCCGCTGCTGGTATAGCCAAAGTCAACAAGTCCTTATCTAGACCAAAAGACGGTTTCTCATAAGGCAGCTTTAATTGTGACCATAAAATCACAAGACCAACCAAGCGAGACAGGATAGTCCCCCATGCAACACCAGCTATCCCCATATCAAGAACAAAAATAGCTAGACTTGAAAAGAGAATATTCAAGGCATTGGATAAAAAACTAACATAGAGGGGTAGACGTGGATTATGAGTCGCACGAATCAAGGCCCCCAAACTAGTCATCAAGCCCAAAAGAACAATCGAACCACCCACTAAAGAAAGGTAAAGTCCACCACTTTCAGCCACAGCCTGCTCAGTCCCCAAAAGTCCTATCATCTCTTGCCCAGCAAAGATAGACAAGACCCCTAAAAGCAAACTCAGTAGCAAGGTAATCTTCAACGCTTCAGTCACATGATAAGCTAGCTTCGACTGATCTTTCTGCCCCATGCTTTTTGAAATAACACTAGAAATAGCAGCTCCCAGAGCAATGAAAATCGCCTGATAAATCGTGATAATATTGCTAGCTACTGAAACACCCGAAATAGCTATCAAGCCCAAGTGGGCGACCAAGTAACTGTCCACCATCCCCATGAGCATCTGCAAAAAGTTTTCGCCCATAGCGGGCAAGGCAATGTTGAGAATGTCTTTATTTTTCCTAAACAATCTGTCCTCCTGATGAAAAGAAACTCAGTTGGTTTCCCAACCGAGTTTACTTCCTCTGTCTTAAAGTCCTAGATAAGCCTCAACCGCTGCTTGCATGTCAGCAGCTGCCACTGTTGTCTTGTGACGAACAGGAGCTGTCTCAAGCCCATCAACTGCTGGCGGCACTGCCACTCCTGAAATGTCATGTAATTGAGCCAAAGCTTCAAAGTCAGTCAAGCCAGCTTTCCCTGTTACAGCTTCTACTGCAACCACTGGGAACTTGTATGGACTAGCTGTTGAAGCAATCACGGTCTTTGTTACATCGCCAGTAGCCACTTGGTATTTTCTATAAACTGCTGAGGCAACAGCTGTGTGGGGGTCCTCGATGTAAGCATCTGTTTGATAAACACGTTTAATTTCTGCCGCAGTTTCTTCCTCAGTCGCATATTCAGCTGCAAAGAGATCCAGAATCTCTGCATCAAAGTCTGTCAATTCATATTGTCCTTGTGTATTCAAGGCATTCATGAGTTCAGTTGTCTTAACCGCATTATTCCCCAAAAGATGGAAAATCAAACGCTCCAAGTTTGAGGATACCAAGATATCCATAGATGGACTAGTCGTTACCTTAAACTCACGTTTCTTATCGTAAACACGTGTTTTAAAGAAGTCAGTTAAAACATTATTGTCATTTGAAGCACAGATCAATTTGCCAACTGGAAGACCAATTTGCTTGGCATAAAAGGCAGCCAAGATATTTCCAAAGTTTCCTGTTGGTACTGTGAAGTTGACCTTTTCACCAGCCACAATCTCACCAGACTTGACCAACTGAGCGTAGGCATAAACATAATAGACAATCTGTGGTACCAAACGACCAATGTTCATAGAGTTAGCTGATGAAAATTGCAGTTTGTTAGTAGCCAACTTTTCCCGAAGAGCTACATCGTTAAACATATGTTTCACATTTGTTTGCGCATCATCAAAGTTTCCATCAATAGCGATAACATGAGTATTGTCTCCAGTTTGAGTGGTCATTTGCAACTCTTGTACCTTGCTGACACCATCCTTTGGATAAAAAACGATAATCTCAGTACCAGGTACATCCGCAAATCCAGCCATAGCTGCTTTTCCAGTATCACCCGATGTCGCTGTCAAAATGACGATTTTGTTCTCCAAACCATGTTTCTTAGCAGCTGTTGTCATAAAGTATGGCAAGATGGACAAGGCCATATCTTTAAAGGCAATCGTAGAACCATGGAACAATTCCAAGTTGTATTGCCCATCCAGTTTCACCAATGGCGCAATAGCTGGGGTATCAAACTTGCTATCGTAGGCATTGTTGATACAGTAGTCCAACTCCTCCGCAGTAAAGTCATCTAAAAAGGCTGACAAAACTAACTTAGCCACTTCTTGGTAAGAAGCATCTTGCAATTTTTCAAAATCCAAATCCACCTTTGGATAAGTAAGCGGTGTAAACAGACCACCATCCGTCGCCAAACCTTGCAAAATAGCTTGGCTGGCAGTTACTGTATTATTGGCATCACGCGTTGATTGATAAACTAATGTCATGAATCTCTATCCTTTATCTATAGTCTCTTCCATTATATCATGATTTTTCAGAAAATTCTCGCTTTATAGCAAAAATTATAATCCCAATTCTTCTTTCAAAGGCTGTAAATAGATCATTTCTTGCTTATCTCTTTTCTCCAGTCCTTCCTCAGCTAGAATGAGTAAGTCTTTAGAAAACTCGAGAACCGCAGCTTCTTCCTCATCTGTGAGTTGTTTTTTAGAAAATTGTCTCCTTAAAGACTTGTAATCACGACCAGCTGTGGTAAAAAATGGAGCAGTTCGCAAGTAAGCTTCAAGCTTGTCTAAATTGACCAACAAGCCCAAGTGAAAAGCTGCTGAAGCAAAGGTTCTATTTAGAGGTTGCGTACACACACTACGAAACTCGATAGTCCCTCGAGTCGTTAAGTCTTGGTACTGGTAACTACGATGAGTTTGGAAATCTTCCTCCTGAGGATAAAGAAGAATCTCTTCCCCATCAAGAGAGAAGGCATGAATTTCAGGTGTAGTCAAATAATCCCTAGCCTGAACAGGATAAAAATAATAGGTCTGCCCATCACGCCCCGCTGTGAAAATCGCAGAATGATTTAGATAGTCAAAAAAATCATCCTCATCCTTAAAGAGTCTAGCATTGACACCTACATTCTCTGGATAGATACCATGCATAGATTTTTCCCAGAAAATATCTCTAGAAATTTTGGTATCCCAATCTGCCCCCGAAAACTCAGAATTGGCAAACAAATAAGCTTTGGCAGCTTCGATCTGAGTAAATGCATTGATGACACGCAAATAGTTAGACTTTGAAACATCCAATTGAACTTGGCTTCCACAGATAAAAGCACCATATTGCGGGTAATCATGTAAATCTGACCTTAGAACTGTTCTGCTCAACTTCAAATAATTCATTAACATTTGATAACGTGCATAAGCAACAGGTTGATTCTCATTCTTCTCCCAGTATGGATGGATTCCAGAGCCAACTATAGCATGATTTGCTTCCCCAAGTTTTTTCTGAATCAAATCAATGTAGGCTCTAAAACGCTCTTCAACCTCTTGGATAGTTTCCGCCCTACCGAAAGCAAACTCGATAGTTGTATAGGAGACTTCGAATAAGATAGTATCTTGGCTAACTGGATCTTGCAACTGAATTGGATTTCCAAAGTCATCTACTTTTTCGATAGTAAAACCCAGAACTGATGGTAAATACCGAAAGAGATCCTTTACAACCTCACTATCTGTAGCATTCCCCTCTAAATTGATAACAGGATACTCCAGCTCAATTCCCACAAATAAATCAGGCTTCTCTTTCATATTTTCTAAGTAGCGCTTCTTAAGCAAGTCAACCGAACGAGACATTAACCACCAAACTCTTTCATAATCTACATAAAATGTGAATAAGTAATATTATACCAAAATTCCTTTCAAAAACAATTAGAATGTCACTCAAAAATAATTATTGAGCCTTTATAACACTTTAAAAAAGATAGAATTTAGTAGGAAATCATAATCACCCGTCTATGTCCTGATCCCCAAAAGTTAGACAGAAAAAATCTAACTTTTGGGGTGTTTTATTATGAAATTGAATTATGAAGATAAAGTTCAAATCTATGAACTAAGAAAATAAGGAATCAGCTTTAAGCGTCTTTCAGAAAATATGGAATTAATCTTTCAAATCTTAGATACTTAATCCGGTTGATTGATCGTTACGGAATAGAAAGTATCAAGAAAGGGAAAAACCGTTACTATTTCCCTGAATTAAAGCAAGAAAAAATTGATAAAGTTCTGCTGGAAGGTTGTTCACAAAGAAGTGTTTCTCTCGAATTTGCACTTCCAAGTAGTGGAATGCTTCCAAATTGGCTGGCACAATACCAACACAATTCTTATCATCGATTCCTAAAGAGTAAAGGAATTCACGCATCCATGTCACGCAAGGGCAACAGCCCCGACAACGGTATGATGGAGTTCTTCTTCGGTATTTTGAAATCAGAAATGTTTTATGGATATGAGAAGATGTTTCAGTCGCTTGAAGATTTGGAGAAAACCATTGTAAACTACATCGATTACTACGATTACTACAACAACAAACGAATTAAAGTCAAACTAAAAGAACTTAGTCCTGTACAATACAGAACTAAATCCTTTACTTAATTAATTGTCTAACTTTTGGGGGCAGTACAATAGCGGGTGGTTTAGTTGTCTCGCACCTTACGGAGCGAGACGGACTAATAGTCACATAACAAAAAAACAAGGTCTTAAAACCTTGTCTTCATTACTATACCGGCGGCCGGGGTCGAACCGGCACGTCCTTGCGGACACTGGATTTTGAGTCTAATATTATTAGTTTTAAATCTCAGAAATATTGATTTTATAAGCTTTTTTTCCATAATATTTTTTAAAACTTAGTATCACTTCCAAAGTTTAGATACTTTTTAGTAACTATAAAATGCTAGAAAGTATACTCCTTATTAAAAAGAGTTTTGGACTAGTTTTGTGCAATTTTATTACCCATATCCGTAATAAGAGAGGCTAAATTAATTGCCTTTAATGATTGTAGAAATTGGTTGTGAATATCATTAGACACATAACCAGCTAGCAAAATATGCTCAGCCATGTCATATTGCTTAATCAAGAGAATCTTATCATGTTTTTCATTAAATAAAATCGCACTAATTGCTGTATTAAAGACTGGAAAACGAAAACTCGCACATTGTGAACAATAAGGAATATCTCCCTCATCTTTTAAAAATTTTTTCTCCAAAGGATGCCCACATTCGGGACAACAAGTCATTGTTTTGTCAAATATAGAAACCTCTTTTTTAAAGTTCTTAAAAGTAATTTTACCAGTAAAATCGAGACCACGCAAGACATTGAAATAAATCAAGACTTTTTTTAAAATTTATCTTATGATATACTAAACTTATCAGCTATTGGTTCTGAAAAAGTGTCTGCCACAGTTTTACTACAAATTCTCATGACTTGTGCCAAGATTTATAAAAAACGGATAGCTATAATAGCTCTTAGAGCAAAAACATGACATATAGGAGGTTAAAGACATGTCATACTTTTATCTTTTTATCGCCATTGTAGGAGAGATATTGGGAACTAACCTTTTGAAATTATCAGACGGTTTTACAAAGCCTATTCCAACCGTTTCTGCCCTACTTAGCTATGGCGTTTGTTTCTATTTCCTCTCACTAGCAATGCAAAAAATTCCTTTAGGAATAGCTTATGCAACATGGTCAGCTGTCGGTTTAGTTTTGACAGCCTCTATCGCAGTAATGATTTTCAAAGAAACACTAAATGTTTATAGCATTATCGGTTTAATTTTGATTATCATTGGTGTTGTCATGGTTAACTTATTAGGAAATGCAGGACATTAATAAAACCGGCTCTATACTATTTGTAGTGGGTAAATCCCCTATGGATATTATGGAGCCTATTTTGTTGTAGAAAAAAAGTTCCATAAGAACTATAATGAAAAGCTAGAATTCTGTCAATATTTTGGACACATTTTGGGAGGGAATTTTGAAGACTAGCGTCCTCCTAATTTTCCCAATAAGTTTTAACTTCTTCAAAAATCTTATTCAAAAGTTCTGCATCTTTTTCTGACAACTGATTTTTTTCTATAACTCTATCTTTTAGTTCTGTTGCCTTTATTTTATTTCTTGCCACCGAAACTGCTATTGAATGTTTCAAAATATCAAACTCATCCTTTGAAAAGTTTGCAATATTGGTAAGATCTAATTGTTCTAGAGGTAAACTACTGATAATTGAATAAGGTTTTTGTCCCAGCAAATAATCTGTAGTAGTCCCAAAGATATTTGCTAATTTCACAACGAATTCTAATCCTGGTTCTAACGTTCCATTCTCCCACCGAGAATATGTCCCTTGTTGAACTCCAATTAATTCCGATATTTGTACTTGAGTTAACTTTTTTGATTTTCTGAGAGTTTTTAACCTCTCTGAAAATTTATAATCCTCTGTATACATAATTCTCCTATAGATATTCTTATTCGTATATTTTAGCTTGACAAAATATTCTAAACGGTATAAAATAGAATTATTCCATAAGGAATATTTATTTTGAGATTGAATATTCCATTGAGAATATTATAGCATAAAAGGAGGTAAAAGCGTATGTAACTAGTAGTCGATTTAAAAAATTTTAATAAAGGAGGTAGGATTCGACAAAATAAAAAATCTTGAAACAAATGTGCCGTTCGTTCCAAGATCAAAACATATTATGTAACAATTATACCACAGAAAACTCTTCAGTTGCACAAGAAAATTTCGGAGGTTTCACAAAAAGATGACCAATAAAGAGTTAGTAAATCAAATTTCTGGCCTAAACTCTACCTCTACTCTTAAAAATTGGATTCAACTGATTAAAGAGATAAGTGGCAAGGAATTTAAGAAAATTAAAGTTCCTATCAGTAGAAATCCCAGAACTCATCAATTAAGTTATACAGTTGCCTATGATTTTACAGACGAAGACCTTAGACAATTTCAAAAGTTAGCTAAACTAAAACTTGAAATAGGTCTAAAAGAGGCTATACAAGCCGTATTTGGGAGTCTAGCAGACAATGAACATGAATCCCTAAACCAAGTAATAGATGAGCTCTACGATGAACTGAGCGCCTTAAAACAGGAATTTAAGCGAGAAATGCGACTGATAAAAATTGAGAATTCCAACCTAAAAAAGAAAATCCAAGATATTGAAGAGTCGATGCAAACCGGCTTACTAGGGTTTGTTAACAAGAGGTCAAAAAATAGGTTCGGCTAATAGCGAGTTTTCGGCTGAGCCATGAGGCAGAAAGCCGAAAATGAGCGTAGATGCGGACGGACCATTTTTGACCGATAGGGTGTGTAGTAACACCACCCTCTGCAAGTTAGGTGTACCATCGAAAGAATTCAGTATTGCCAAGGGTTTCGCAGATTTTAAGGGTGGCAAAATTAGGCAAAAAGTTGAATCAAAATCTATGGCAAAAAATGAACATTTACGTTCTGTATTTGACTGGATTCAAATTCAGTTTGATAAGACTGAATTTTCGCCAAGAGAAATAATCGAAGACATTCTATTTCTTGACTATGACCTATTTATTGAGAATATAGGGAGCCTTAAATACTATAACTATGATAGCCAGCTTCATTATGGAAATATCCGTATCTACTATGGAGCGAAAGAGTCGTCCTACATGCTTGTCATGTCAGGACAGGCACTCGAGTTCTATAGAGATATGGTATTAGATCCAAATAGTCTGTCCGAAAGACAGTTTCTGAACAACCTCTACTACAATTACAATCAATTTTCAGTAAGACGAATTGATATTGCAATAGATGATTTTAATGAAACACCCTATTTCACTCCTAATCAGCTTCTAAAGATTTGTCAGAAGAAACGCTTTATATATGGAAAAAGTACCTACTACAATACCTACGGAGATGAAACAATCGGCCAGACCTTATATTTGAGAAAACCCAATGATGATGAAAGACTTAGAATTTACGATAAACGCTTAGAACGAGCTGAGAAGCTCGGTATCAGCAAGCGGTATATAGAAAATTGGATAAGAACTGAGTTAGAACTTAGGAAAGAAAAAGCTCACTACTTCATTCAAGAATGGTTGCATTCAGAAATAGATCTTCTCAACTTTACCAAGGGATATCTCAAAGAAAAAGTGAGGTTCTATAGTGATAGTCACTTCTCAAAACCTTTGAGATCTTGGGAAAAGTTTTTAGGTCACTCAAAACCTGTGTCTATCATTATTTCAAAACCAAAAACAGAACTAGAACAAAAATTAGAATGGTTTACCTATAAAGGTTCTGGAGCTATTCTAAAAGCGTATAAATTTCTATACGACAATAACTTACTGCATGAGTATGAGAAGTCTAACTATCTCGCACTCAACAATATGGAATATCCACCAGATTTAGCAAGTGGATTAATAGAAAGGGCAATACTCTTTAAAAGAGAGGATTTGATCCCCACAATCAAAGAAAATATCAAAAGGAGAAATTAACTATGGCAAAAATGCTTTCACAAAATGACTGGAATTTTAATAACATTGGAACAAAATTTGAATTGGATGAAGTCATTCCAAAATTTGAAACGGAAGTCCGAGCTGATGCAAACGGAGAAATTATCAAAAACCGAGATGGTAGCGAAAGACGTTTTAATACCGATAAAATCATTGGTTGGAAATACAATGTAACGATCAAGGATGGACAATTCAAAAAGAAATCAACCCAAGTCTCAGTAGACAATCCAGAAGCTTTAGTTGATAATGACTATATCCAAGCAATGGATGAAGTACCAGTTACATTTGACAATTTACAAGCCACTATGATTAGTACGACAATGTACTATAAAGCGGATGCTATCCATTTAGTAGATGTAAAACAAAAATAAGTATCAGACAAGGGGAGTAAATCCTCCCCTTACTTAATCTAATTAGAAAAGGAGATAACATGATTAAAACTGTAACAAAAGATGACCTTATCGAACTTGGATTTGCTCCAGGAACTGCAAGAAAGATTATCCATACTGGCAAATTACTATTAGTGAATCGTGGTTTTAATATCTACGATAACAAACGGATAGGTACAATTCCAGCCAGTGTCGCTGAAGAACTATTAGGAATTGAACTCCAGAAAGAAGCGTAACTTATGGCTTTACGTAAAAATATAGACGGAACTTGGATTGTCGATGTTTCCAATGGTATAAATCCAATATCTCTAAAACAACGTAGAATTGTAAGAAAAGGATTCAAAACTAAAAAAGAAGCATTGGAGGCCGAACAATACTTACGAAGTGTCGAACTTAAAGAAAAAAGTTTCAACTCAAAAATATCAATTGATATCCTTTATGATCTCTTAAAAGAAGAGGATAAAATAAACAACAGAAAACAAAGCTATATAGATACACAAGAAAACAACTATAACAGGCATATAAAAAACTATTTTGAAAAAGTTGATGATGTAGCTAAATTAACTTATGAAGATATCTATCAATTCAGAGAACATCTAAGAGATAAAAATGCTCAAAACTCAGAAAAGAAGCTAAGTCCAAATACTATTAATAAAATTATAATTTTACTAAAGAAAATTATGGATGTTGGATTAAGAAAGGGATTTTACAAGGAACATCCCGTAGGATTACTGAAAAAATTACCAATAGAAAAAGCAAAATTAAATTTCTGGACAGTAAAAGAATTTAAGCACTTCTTAACACTATTTAGCAACGAAGAATACAATATAAAATTACTATTCACAGTTCTATTTTTTACTGGTCTAAGACTGGGAGAAGCTCTTGCTCTAACGTGGAAGGACATAGAGTTTTCAACAAATACAATCCATGTAAGTAAATCAGTATACGTCAAAAAAGGTGAAGAACACATTAGTAGCACAAAGACAAAGGCTGGAACTCGAAGAATCATCATGAATACCAAACTAGTAGAGACACTAGAAGAGTGGAAACAAATACAGCATGAAAGATTGAAAGAATTTACAACCAACCTAGATGATCTACAGATATTTCAAAATAGCCCGATTACAATAACTAAAGATTCAATCGAAAAACAATATAAAAAAATATTGCAAAGAGATGGTTCTTTAAAAAAGATAAGAATTCATGACTTCAGGCATTCACATGCTTCCCTACTAATAAATCAAGGAGAAGATTATCTTGTCGTAAAAGAAAGATTAGGCCATGCATCTATAACTACAACAATAGATACTTACTCACATTTGTATCCAAGCAAGCAACAAAAATTAGCGGATAAATTAGATGATCTGTTATAAAATTAGTAATTTTAAGTAACTCAGCGTTACAAATTCAACAATCAAATAAAAAAAGACAAGGTCCGAAAACCTTGTCTTTCAATCTATACCGGCGGCCGGGGTCGAACCGGCACGTCCTTGCGGACACTGGATTTTGAGTCCAGCGCGTCTGCCAATTCCGCCACGCCGGCAAATAGTAACTGGGGTAGCTGGATTCGAACCAACGCATGAGGGAGTCAAAGTCCCTTGCCTTACCGCTTGGCTATACCCCAATAATATAAAATAGGCGAGTGATGGGGATCGAACCCACGCATGCCAGAGCCACAATCTGGTGTGTTAACCACTTCACCACACCCGCCATAATCTTATTAACACGGGCAGTAGGAATTGAACCCACACTGAAGGTTTTGGAGACCTTAGTTCTACCTTTAAACTATGCCCGTATCCATGGAAGGGGAGGGATTCGAACCCCCGAACCCGAAGGAGCGGATTTACAGTCCGCCGCGTTTAGCCACTTCGCTACCCTTCCTAGTCATAAGTACATGGCGCGAGACGGAATCGAACCGCCGACACATGGAGCTTCAATCCATTGCTCTACCAACTGAGCTACCGAGCCAAATTGCGGGAGCAGGATTTGAACCTACGACCTTCGGGTTATGAGCCCGACGAGCTACCGAGCTGCTCCATCCCGCGTTAATAATAAAAAGGAGGATGTGGGATTCGAACCCACGCACGCTTTTACACGCCTGACGGTTTTCAAGACCGTTCCCTTCAGCCAGACTTGGGTAATCCTCCAAAAATAGTCCGTACGGGATTCGAACCCGTGTTACCGCCGTGAAAAGGCGGTGTCTTAACCCCTTGACCAACGGACCA
>NZ_JABAEX010000003.1 GCF_012843315.1 Streptococcus sp. WB01_FAA12 | reverse complement strand
AAACCAGCTCAACCGGAAAAACCAGCTCAACCGGAAAAACCGGCTGAACCTGAGAAACCAGCTCAACCGGAAAAACCAGCTCAACCGGAAAAACCGGCTGAACCTGAGAAACCAGCTCAACCGGAAAAACCAGCTCAACCGGAAAAACCGGCTGAACCGGAAAAACCGGCTGAACCGGAAAAACCAGCTGAGCCTGAGAAACCAGCTGAGCCTGAGAAACCAGCTGAACCGGAGAAACCGGCTGAACCGGAAAAACCGGCTGAACCTGAGAAACCAGCCGAGCCTGAGAAACCAGTTCAACCGGAAAAACCAGCTCAACCGGAAAAACCAGCTCAACCGGAAAAACCAGCTGAACCTGAAAAACCGACTGAGCCTGAAAAACCAGCTCAACCGGAGAAACCAGCTGAACCGGAAAAACCAGCTGAACCGGAAAAACCAGCTGAGCCTGAAAAACCAGCTGAGCCTGAAAAACCAGCTGAACCGGAGAAACCAGCTGAGCCTGAGAAACCAGCTGAGCCTGAGAAACCAGCTGAACCGGAGAAACCAGCCGAGCCTGAGAAACCAGTTCAACCGGAAAAACCAGCTCAACCGGAAAAACCAGCTCAACCGGAGAAACCAGCTGAGCCTGAAAAACCAGCTGAGCCTGAAAAACCAGCTCAACCGGAAAAACCAGCTCAACCGGAGAAACCAGCTCAACCGGAAAAACCGATTACTTCTTCATCTCCTGAAGAAGGAGTTAAGAACCTTGTCTTTACACTTCCAAGTTTGGAAATTGTCAATAAGGTCGTACCGTTCAAGACTATCCATCGCGAAAATACCCTACTAGATAAAGGAAAAGAGCAAATCCTATCAGAAGGTAAAAACGGTCTGCTAGTCGAGTATGTTGAAGTGGACGGTGACAAGCGCAAAGTTCTCCAAACAGAATCGACTCCGGCTCAAGATCGAGTGATTGAGGTAGGTAGTAAACAAAGCTCAGTTGGAACAGAGGCTCCACCAGTTGTGACTCTTCCTGAATACGTTCTACCAAGAGAGACTGAAAAACCTACTCCAGTCGTAACAGACAATTCACCAGTAAAAGATGAAAAAGCTCCTGTTGCAACTACAGTAAAAGAAGATAAGAAAAGACAACTCCCAGAAACTGGGGAACAAGAAGCAACTGCCTTCCTCTTCTTGGCAGCCATTACTTCTATCTTGTCTCTCCTCATCTTCAAAAAGAATTTCAAAGACTAATCAAAATCTTTGATTAATTCTTTCCCATTATTTCAGTTCCCCCGTGGAGAAGACCATCTGGTCTTCTCTTTTTTATCAATGGAAAGCAAAAAAACATCCATAAATTCACATGGATGTTCTGGTATACATCTATAAATAAGATGAACATTGAGGATAAGTGTTTTCAAATTCAACTGCGATTTCAAGGAAATTGTCAGAAAAAACTATAAAGTTTTTTTCTTATATGACTATCTCTTGCGATGGAAATCGCTCTTCTGCTCGTATCTTCAAAGCTAGTTGAGTTCAAGGTCCATCTGCAGTTTTTTTCATGTAGCTCTTTTCTAATCATCAATCTCCTCCTCCAACAGTTGAATTTCTAAAACATCTGCAACCTCTATCAACCTATATCCCTCGTTTGTTCTAATAGATAAGGTTTTAGAGGACAACTCTTTCACTTCACCAATGATAGTGGTTTTCTGTTTCTTTTCCTTGACCACAAAGCATCCCTTCAGTTGCCCAACATAAAGCTGAGAAAGCAAGAGTAGTTTCTCGACTGAATCCAAATTCGTCGAAAAATCAACACGATTTTTTTCTTCACCAAGCGAGCTGGTATGCTCTGAGAGGAAAAAGCCCATCCACTTCTGCATACCTGGATCTTGATAGTCTCGCGCAGATTGAAAAGGTAAATAAGAACGATCAATCATTGTAATCCATCTAATCCTCCAGCAGAATGCCCCCCAATCAGCTTGCTTCTGGCAAGACTCCTAGAGGCTTCTTCCAGTGCATTGGCCTTTAAGAGAGAAGTGAAACCAAATTGTTCCCGAATGGAGTCAATAGCCGTCTGGAGCCTTTCTTCTTTTTCTAACTTGTCAACATCATCAAAGAGAGAGAGCAGACTAAAGGACTCGTCCACAAATCCTGAATAGTTGACTCCGACACTTCTGACCGCTCCAGAAGTGTATTTGTTATGAAATAGCTTCAAAACATAATCCGTTAAGATAGCGGTATTATTGGTAGGTTCGACCTTCATTTGTGTGTGAATAGACGGCCTGACCTCCTGTTTAGAGAAACCAACATAGATAGAGACAAGGGTTGTTTTCTTGCCCGCTCTTCTCAGTCTAATAGCCACCTGCTCTGCCATTTCTCGGAGAATAATTTCGATATCCCGTAACTTCACGTAGTCTCTCGGCAAGATTTGAGAATTTCCCAAACCTTGAGACTTGGCTTTATAGGGCTTATGAACATTGCTCTCATCAATCCCGTTAGCATGAAACCACAAACGCAGGCCAGCCTGACCGAGAGCTTTCTTTAGCTGGTCTGGATTGCTGGTTGCCAATTCCTTGATAGAAAAAATCCCTAGAGTATGCAAGCGTTTCTCCATCCGCCTGCCAATCCCCCAAAAATCCGTCATCTTGGGAATAGCCCAGACCTTCTCTTCCACGTCTTGATAAGACCAGTTGGCCCTCATGGTCGGAGTGTGCTTAGCCTCATTATCCAGAGCCAACTTGGCTAGTAAGGGATTGGCATTGGACATACCCACCGTAGAGTAGATCCCTGTCTGCCTCCAAATATCCCTCTGGATACGAGCGGAAAGCATATCCAGCTTGTCTTTGCGAGAAATCTGCCTGTCTGGGACAAAATAATTAAGCGAACTAGTCAGATCAATAAAGCCCTCATCGATAGAGTAAGGATAAATATCATCTGGACTGCCATAATTTTGAAAGATTCGCTGGATTTCCATATTGACTGCGATATACTCGTCCATCCGAGGTGGCACAATCAAGGTGACTTGGGCCCAATCTTCAATATAGCGCACATAGTCCGAGTCGGTAGGTAACCCTTGCTTTCTGGCATTATAATAGGAAAATTTGCGGGTCTTGATATCAAAGGGCAGATCATAGGCCCGACCAACATTTGACTTGCCAAAAATCTTCTTAAACATGGGAGAGGAGGCTAGGATCAGGCCAGTAAAATTATCCGCGCGACTCATGACACAAAGTGAGGTCTTCAGCGGATGCAATCCCCTTTTCACACACTCGACACTGGCATAAAAGGATTTCATATCGACAAAGGCAATATCACTTTTGGGCTCTCTGGAATAATCAAAGTAGCCCATAAGCTAGCCCTCCATTGGTACAAAATTCCCAACGATAATCCCCACAATCCGAGGATCCTCCTCATAGGAGATGAAAATATCCTTGTATTTAGGATTGATAGAGACCAGACGCAAGCCATCTTCCTCACGATAAACCCGTTTGATATAGGTCTGGTTATTGCAAACCACTGCATAAACAGCCCCATCATAATCAAATCCTGTTTCCCGAATCAGAGCCACGGAGCCATTTTGATATTTAGGTTCCATGGAGTCCCCAGCCACCCATGAAGCAAAATCATGAGCCAGTTCTTCATTGAAATAAACCGTATCAAAGTTTCGATCATCATAAACCGAAGCCCCGATCCCTGCTGACATGCGTTCATAGACACGGTACTCGTAGAGACGCTCTGGCATAGCCGTAACCTTCTGGGCTTGTTCCTCTTGAGCTAGGTTGCGAGCATAGAGAACAACCTTTTCCTTTCCTTGCTTGGAAAGACTATCGTAAAGACGGACAATTTCGATTTGGGTGAAATACCCTTTTGCGACTTTTAAAATCTTCTCTAGCTGAGCAACCTTCTCTTTAGAAGGCTCCTTAATGCCACGTTCCCAGGCTGAATAAGCCTGAAAACTAATCCCCAACTGGTCTGCAATTTCCTTCTGTGTCAATTTTAACTCTTTTCTCCGAGCCTTGAGTTTTTCTGGTTGATACATGATTCACCTCCTAGTGTGACGCTTTAATGGACATTATATCCCTTAGAAAGACAAATCGACGGTTGAGCTTACACTTTCAACACTCAACCAATTCGGTTTAGTTTTATTATATAAAAAAAGCGAACGATTGTCCACTGGGAAAATCAAGTTTAAGCAGTAACACTTATCTATTTTGAATAAAAAAGACATCCAAGAGAAAATTCTTGAATGTCTGTAAATCTTAATATCATGATGAATCAACGGATGCCTTAAGCATTTTCCTTAAGGCAGTGGCTGAGGATAAAAGCAAAAGGTAACTAGCAATCCCCGAAAGATGCAAGAAGGTAGAAATCCATCCGGTGATCATTGGTAAAAGCATCAGGCTAGATAGAAGGATTAAGAAAAGATAAAACAGTTTTACGGTGCATGAAAATTCTTTCCATATATTTAATAGGAGCATGACTCCTCCAGTTATAAAAGCATAACCAACCGCAGAAATCCCAGTCGCCTGAATTTTTTGCCCCAGTGTTAACAAGTGAAAGGCGATAGAAGAGACGACTGTCGCAGTAACAAAAATAACCAAGACATGTTTGGAGCCTCTTTTCCTTTCCAGCAGTCCGCCAAAAGGTAGAATCATGAGCCCATTTAAAAACAGATGTACCCATAAAAACCAGAGGGGGGCTCCTTTACTTCCATGCATCAAGGTTCCACTCATATACTGCCAATAATACACTGGTTTTGAATGAAAGGCCAATAGGTCGTACATAGCATTCCCATAAATAGAAGTGAGAATTCCTAAAAATAAACAAATGAAAGTTAAAGTGCTGACAACTGGGTAGGTTTTGAGGATACTTTTCATGTTAATAATTTTCTTCTACATATTTCTCATTTTTGCAGTTCTTTATCTATGACTATTATACCACTTTTTTATTTCCTAATTTATAAAATTAAGTTAGACAGAGAAGCACCTATGAGGTGAACTCTTAAGTGTTTCAAAACGTTGATAGTATCGTGTTAATTAACGTTTTGAGGCAACTGACTGTATTCGACTAAAGTCGCAACAACTGTGTCAATTGCACCAATTTAGTATGGAAATATAAAAAAGAACACCCCAAAAGGTGCTCTTTGTAAGTATAGTAATTCTCTCGAATTAACGTTTACTAAATTGTGATGCTTTACAAGCTTTCTTAAGACCTGGTTTGGAAAGTATGAGTTTCATTTGGACTAAAAATAGCGTAATATCAAGGCTTTTCAGAACTAAAACCACTTATTCATTTCATAAAATTTGAATCAATATTTTTTAAATAGGGGAATTTCTTAACGCAGAACTTTCAATCCTATCCTCTTCCTTCTTATCCTAACAAAGTTTGTAATATTGGAATAACAACGATAAATAGAACCGTACTTAGAGTCACCACATTCGTTGAAAACTCAACATCCCCTTTTCCTTGATTGGCAAGGATTGGAAGAACTGCTAGAGCTGGTGTAGCAGACTGAATCATAAAGGTCTTAAATTCTGCTGTTGCCATATTTGGGGCAAAGAACTTCAATACAAGAAGCATGATCAGAGGAGCTAGGATAAAGCGTCCAACTAAAGTGACAATTGTATCTTTATCAAAAGTAATCGTATTCAAGCCGGCCTTAGCAAGAACAATACCGATATAAACAAGAGATAATGGCGTTGTTAAACTACCAATATAAGTCAAGGTACTTTCCGCAAAACTTGGGACAGGAAGACGGAGCACTAAAAATACGAGGGCTACGAGAAATCCCAATAAAGGTGCTGGGAAGAGCTTCTTCCAATTGAATTTTTGAGCTTGCTTTGAAGCCCCTTCTTTGCTATCCGAGGTCATTAGATAGACACCTAATGTCCAAGTAGATACCGTGTTTGTAATATAATACACCAAGAAGTAGGGAAGAGCTTGATTTCCAAACAGAGCTATGTTTAAAGGCAAACCAATAAAAATGGTATTGGCATTCACGAAGGTATTAATCATGGTTCCTCGACGGCCTGGGCGCACTCTAAAAAGTTTTACCGCTATAAAGGCCGTATGCGGTAGAATTTTTTAGAACGCCTAAATTCATACATTTTTTAGGAGAACATCACCGAGTTTTAAAAAAAGACTGAACAAATTTCTTGCTCAGTCTTGACATTGATACACTTATCAGGTATCATTAATTAAAGACTGAGTAAGAAGGACGAGTTCTTACTCGGTAAGGCGAGAAGTGTTAGCGCACTTTTCGTCTTTTTTTATTCGATTAATTTAAGTAGATTATAACACATTTTTACATACCGTGCAAGCATTTTATGTTTGATTGTAGCACAAAAAGACCTTATTTTACAAAGGTTATTGTTATATAACTTTTTATATACTTTGTTATGTACTTCTATTGTTTTCGGAAGTAAGATAATCTTTTGCTATCAGGGTAACATTGATATCTAGATGTATTTTCTTTATCCGTTTTACTCATTCTCTTTTTAATGGTATAAGCAGAAACTTCCTCCAAAGAAATAAATTTTTCATAATCTTCTCTCCAGGTGCCGAAGAATAATTCTCTCAAGGAATCCTCATAATTCAAAACAATAATTCGACTCATCGTTTCAGCTCCAGCAAGAGTCCAATACATTCCTCTTTTTTTCATTCTATAAGTGACCTTACGATGCTGACTCTCCATTATCCCGATTCCTGCATGACTGAATCCCCTCTGTTCGGCTGGCTTGGTATATTGGAAATTTCTCAATATTTTACTCTTGAACTTCTCAAATAACTCTTGTTCTTCTTCTGTCTCGATATAACTTTCGGTCGTATCTAGGACAGTTCTCATTAACTGCTTATCATGTTGCTTAATCGCCTGGAAAGCTCTCTCTAATAGATCCTCAGAGTAAAATTTTAGATAATTCTTCAACTCCTTATTTACATGATACTCATCCCAGAAATGTTCGTGGCGTTTAATTCGCAGAACCTTCGCAATCTCTTTGAAAACATAGGGTGTATATCCATGACCTCCATCAGAGTTCGTAATCAATAAAGTCTGATTCGTAATTTCGTAATTATTGAACAGATAATCGATCACCTGCTCCCTCACTAAGCGATTGTCAAGGCCAATAAATTCCTTTTTGTCCTGGAGTTCAAATCGATTGCTGCCAACTTTCTGGCTTCCTGTATGAACTACAAAATGGGATAAATCGTAATGTTTATTATCCTTCTGTGTGTCACGTGCTTTAACCATCACACCATCACCCTCAATATAAATAACCTGGGCTTTTCTTTTGCGAACTTCTTTATTCTCTTCATAATATCGATAGCCTTCTCTCTCCTCCAATAACTTCTCGCAAATTTTTACAGCTTTTACTACAATTGGCTTTGTGATAGAGATGTGATAAGTCAATTGGATCACCTGAGTTACTTTATCATAGGGCATTAAAGTAGATAATTTAGCCACCTGATACATAAATTCCCAGGAGAAGCGGACATTCTTCTGAAGTCCTAATTTTTCATCTACTGGAATAACCCAATGATCTCCCTTTTTCCAACGTCTTCTTCTAAAAGTAAACTCTCCAAATGTAAAAGCGACGGTTCGTTCCATTGAATGAATACAGGTATAGCCCTTTGCTTTCATGACTGGGATCATCTCCTCATCATACCTAGAAACAAAGTTATAAAATTCTTTTGCATTTTGAAACAGCAATTGATTTTTTAGTTCTCTCTCATCAAAGAAAGCCATTCAGAATCCTCCCTTATTAAAATTACGCTTATTTTAATAAATTTTGACCTGAATGTTCAAATAATCCTTTGTTCTGACAAAAAAAGAGCCTATCTTTTCAGATAAACTCTTACTTGTCATACCAGGGTTTCTCTTTCTTACTAAAATAGGATTTGCTCATTTCAATAGTTGCTATCCCCATAGGAATCAAAATAATACTCCATAAAACCGTCACAATTCCATCTGCAATAAAGCTAAAACCACCTGTAAAGTGAAGTCCCAAATACAGTAATAATACAACTGGAAGGAAAGCTGGAGCGAATTTCAAAACGGCCAACCCTAAAACAATTATAAACACCATACTAAGACCAAACGTCTTATAAAATACATAGACTGCTATAGCTCCGATAAAAATAAAGAATAGCTGAACAAGTCTTTTAATATCAATGAAAATCATTGTAGATTCCTCCTACTTCATCAGTAATAATTTAAAATCTCATCTGTTAGATAAATTCTATTGGGTAGATTAGATCCTTGGCGGACTTCTTCAATTAAACCATGATTCTTTAGCTTCTTTTTCAAAGAAATTACTTTGCTTTCACCTGATTGAAGAGCCTCCATTAGCTCCTCTACACGGTAACATACAAAAGTATTTCCATTTTCATCATATCCTTTTAATTCAAAGTCAACCGCTCCTCTTAAACGATTTAATAAAAGCATATAGAGAAAGATTCCACTACTCTTCAGATCATTAAACTGTGGATTGTCTATTATTGGACGAGGAATCAAGAATTGTCCTGAATCTGTTGCTGCTGAAGAAAACTCTGGAATATCTGATAGATCTGATAAGTATTTCATTGCTATATTTCCTTTCTTATGGAACTCTATTTTTTCTTTCGCTCCATCTTTTCCCATTCTCTTATAATCAGATTCTCAAGATAAGATGAAGCTGATTTTTCACCGTGAAACTCTACTAAAGCATCTAACATATCATATCGAACATTATGATGCAGAGAGAAAGGGAAACGTTGCTTTTTATTGTAGCTTTCAGGAGACTTTCTAGCCTCCTGATTTTGTTTCCTAGACGAAGGAATCTTTTCTCTCTTTGGTGTACTTTGGAATGTTTGTTTTACTTGTGCGAATCGATTCTCTGTCATGCTACCTCTCCTTCTAACACACTCAAAATATTTTCATATACGTAGTTTATATTATCATAAAACTTTTGATGTGTCTCTTTTTGGTTAGCTGTCATCTCTTCATGCTGCTCAAAGACACTCTGACTGATCACAAGACTCTTGGCCATGAGCTCTTTCTCCTGGATAGATCCCAGGTAAGCCTGATCTTCTTCAACAACTTCTAAAAATTGTTTACAGGTGTCTGTTACATTGTTTCCAACGTACTTAATCTTATTTCCAATAAGATAAGGTTCTGCTTTAACATAGCTTTTCTTAGTAATAACTTCGATAGCTTCGCTCTTAATGAAGTCTACAAAATTTTTCAAAGATAACCAGGCACGAAAACCATTAAGAGAGGCATCAGAAACAGCCAAGACAATATCTGACACAGCTATAAAATTAGCCGTAACTAGGCTCTCGTCATTGTGCGTATCAATCAGAATGACATCAAATTGTGCTTCTAACTCTTCGTAATGTTCGCTAAACCACATAAACAACTGAAGATATTTGTTGTTTCGACTAGCAAGATCTAACTGCTCATCCGTCAAACGCTCATCACCACAAATCAGACTAAGGTTTTCTGATATTGGTACAATTTCATACTCTCCAGTCGTAAATATATCATAGACGGTTTTCTCACATTTTACATCAAATGTTCTTGTCAAATTGCATTCCCAGGCTCCATCAATGAGTAGTGTTCTAAGCCCCTTAACACGTGCCAACCAATCCCCTTCATTAAAGGTATCTGTAGTCTTACCGCCGCCACCTTTTCCTAAGTTCGTTGTCTGAATCTTCATGATTCCCTCCTTGGATAATTGTGTATTTTGTTATATAACTTTTTATATACTTAATTATACCTAAAGCAACTTTTCTTGTCAATATAAAAGCACAAAAAGTTATATAACTTTTTGTGCAACTTGTTAGCCGTATGTACCACCTATATTTCCACCAACATAGGCTTTTAGCTGGATTTGTTGAACCGTAGTATTGAAATTGCCAACGAAATAGCTGTTCTCTTCTCCGTTTTTAGTTAGAACAATCAAAAATTGAATAACATCATCTGATTCAGTTGGCATCACTTCCAATTGTTCAGGTTGGAAATCATACTGATTCGTCAGAAGAGCCATCGCAAAGGTTTGAACCATCGCATTCTGTGTCATAGATAAATGATTCTCGATTGTTCCCTTGACATTTGGCAGAAACTTCGTCTTTTTTATATCTGCTACTGCTTCTTCAAAGGCTTTTAACACTTCCTTTTTATCTTCCAGTGTTGCCTCTGCATAGGGACGTTCTAGTTTTAGTTTAGCTGTCCGATAATGCTTCTCATCTACTGTTTCCTCTTTGGAAGACGGTCCGTTTTGAGAGGTTCCCGAAGAACTCACCTGAGCTGGTTTCTCTATTTTGGTTTGTTGAGATGGTCTGAAACTCGACACAATCCCTATTCCTGCCAAAATCAATAGAACACCTGCTACAATCGATACAACCATATTCTCTTTTATCCAATCAATCATCTTATATCCTCCTTTTAATTTGAACTTAATTTAGCTTCTCTGTCATCTGGATAAGCAAAAGAGATTACCTGTTCTTGCTGTTGAGATTTAGTCCAAATACGATAATTCCATGTATATGGAGTTTTGAACTGATCCCAACCACTCAGAGGTGTATTTTGCTCTACAAACAAGATGGAGCCATTCTCGAAAACATGACATACAATACCAGTATGACCATATCCTCCGCCCCCTACCTGTGTAGAAAAAATAGCGCCTTTTTTAGGTGTAGTCTTAACTGAGTTTCCAAATATTGCAGCCCACGCTGCCGCCTGATCTTTCCCATCTCCCTGTACTGAGCCAGAATGGCCCCATAATTGATTTCCCATGCTGATTGTAAGATTCACACATTGTCCAGCATACTCGTCACTTCCAGGATTATACCATCCTATAGACTTGGCATAATCCATGCCTAAGCTCTTGGGATCAATAATGAATGATTTCAAGCTATCTGGTAAGTCTTCTGGTTTATACCCCCATGCAGTCGCATCTGAAGGCACAGTTCCCGTTCCATCGGCACTGCTACCTGATTCTCCACATCCACTTTTTTCAGCTGAAGAAGACACCGCACTATCTGAAGAACTGACGTCTTGTGTACTGGATCCTTCATAAGGTTTCTCACCATGAGCAGCAATAGCTTCCTTATCAAGCCACTGATACTTCGTACCTAGTTTTTGGTACATATCAGTTAGTTTGCTCTTATAAGTGCCATCTGTGGCCCATCCACCATCTGCTATAGCAGATAGGCTAGCAATACCATTTGTATTGTTTATAGCCCCTTTATAAAGTGTCTGGTGAGCCATAAACTCAGATTTCCCTACGATTCCTGCATCGTAGCTAGAGAACCAAGTATAAGCTCCTCCTGTGCCGTCTCCGACATTCGCTCCAGGCTTTGTCCCACTTAAATCAACACTATCTTCACCATACGTCGCAAGAGTAACTGGAAAATTACTTTTGCTAGAGGTTTTAACACCTCCCATATTGTGAGCTTTCCAGAAGGAGGTACCATTAGGATTCGTAAAATTAAAGCCATTCTCTATCATTGTTTGAGTGATAGAGGCTGAAGGTAGGAAACCTCCTGCCTTCCAAGACAGGATATAGGCTTCTTTATGCTTTTTTACAAAGTCATCGATGGAACCATCAGCTGAAGAAACTGTTGAGTCGCTGGTTGAAGATGTTGTTTCTACGGCACCACAATCATTTCTTCCATTATTGGTTACAGCTCCCATTATCCCAACTAACATGGTTATCCCAACATTGATAATTAATAGGAGAGCCACAAAAGGAATGAGAATCTTCAGTTTAAATATTTTTTTCATGGATACCTCGCTTATTTACCACAATCCTAATATTGTTCGCAAAATTCCATAAAAAACTAAAAATACAATAAATCCTATTCCAATCTTCTTGAGACCGTTCAAAAACTCCTTATCTCGTTCTTTTTGTGCTTCCAGGCGTTTTGGATCAGATTCTCCCTCTGAAGCGAAATAATCTCTTTCTTGTTGCATGCGATATTTACGAATCAATACGTATTGATCAAATCTCTGCTTAGTCCTGGCAATCATTCCTAGTTTATTTTTGGCCATTCTGGTTTACCTTCCTTTCTTACTCAATACCGCCATAGCGCTCAACT
Source organism: Streptococcus sp. WB01_FAA12 (assembly GCF_012843315.1). Lineage (GTDB taxonomy): Bacteria > Bacillota > Bacilli > Lactobacillales > Streptococcaceae > Streptococcus. The sequence continues at coordinate 143,810 of NZ_JABAEX010000003.1, read as the reverse complement.
TCAGGGGCTAACAGCTGTTGGTTAAAGACCAGATTTCCTACCCCTGCAATATTCATGAATAACTGTCCTTTCTTCAGACGAGGCAAAGTCTCTAGTTCAGACTGGTTCATTGATCCAGATAAGGCGTTAGCTAGTAGAGGAACACTGGTTTCGTCCGTCTGAGCAAAAACTCTATATTGCATCAGACCAAAAATCCTCTGGACTGCCGTTACGTACGGATCCTTATGAGTGCCAATCCCCGTCTCAAACAGAATCCCTCGCAGTGAATTAACAGACAATACAACACCAGCAAAGTTTTCGCCCATTGTATCAATCATATCAGCCAGAAGGTTGACACTACTTTCATGCTTAGGGTCAATGAGTGTCTGTGCCCCACTAATATTGACAATATAGTGCTGCATATCCATCTCCGTTAAGTCAGGACGTCTCTTCAGTAATTGCTTACAGCGTTTTCCGTTATTGACAATATCAGCCGAGACAAGTGAAAGAACAGAGAATATTTGAACATTTAACAAATGAGGGGCGTTCTTCAAACCTGAGAAGTCAAATGTCACAACTTGCTCTGAAGAGATATCTTGAAATTCGGTTGTTCCCTCGAAAATTTCTGCGTTTGTTGTCAATAGTTCGTTAAACGTATTGTAAATACGCTTAACAGCCTTGTGTTCGGCTTCATCCGCACTAGTTTGTTCCAGCCGACGTTTGTAGGCATCAACAAACAAAATAAAATCAGACAGAATAGGATACTCTTCCTTCACAATATCCGTCGCTTTCAGTTTTTCTGGATTCAACGAAGGATTTCGAGCCCACAATTCTTCCTCAATATAGAAATCATTCAGGAGAGTTCCAAATGTAATTAAATCGTCTCCTGTCACTTCATTATTCAGGAGTTTATAGATACTCTTCAGTTTCTCGATATGAAGGTTGTAAGATTTCTTCTTATCAATTTCAGTTCCTGCTTCATTGGTTACTGTTGGAAATACCTGGAAGATATTGATACGGTTAGCCTCTCCTGATAAATCAAGAATCAATCCATGTTGTTTTCGTGTCTGATCAAGAAACTGGCCAGTAGCATCAAAGTTACGAATATAATGACCCTTCGCATAGAGACCATCTGTGTGTTTCATAAGAAAAGATCGTTGTCCCATCTTTGGATTTCCCGATAGGATCATAAAGGAGCGTGTTCTTTTCTCGTCACGTTCTAGAAAATTGAAATTTACTGCTCCGTTCGTTGGAGTCCATCCAAGATAGAAGCCTTTCTCATCTTCTAGCTTCGTATGATTAAAGAAATATCCACCAGCTATTGAGTGAGCTGGAGTCGGTATCCCTCTTCGATGATTGGGCAAATCAATCTGATATTCGGCTGGAATAAATGGAGCATGGTATTCAAAATCTAATTCTCCAGACAGAATAGTGGATTTGAATTTCGACGTTTTGTCTTTGACTTCTTCAACCCTCTTAAATAATTCTTCTTTTGTTGATGCAAACACAAAGACACGAATATACATCCCATACATAGCTATATTTCGCTTATCAATTTCACGGCTTAGTTTATTAAGATTATCAATCTCATCTAGTTCTTTCCGATTATTGGTTAGTTTACTATTGTTTGTAATCCGTGTTGACTTCTCTTCAATAGAGTCCTCAATCTCTTTTTGAAGCTGTCTGTTATCCTCCTTGTACAGTGACAGGAAGGAACGTGTACCAGGAATCAACAACAATTCAGAAAGCCAAAAACGATCCATCCCTTCAGTTGGATACTCATAATAGTGTAAGACCGTATGGTGCCCATCTCCACTTATCCAGGAGCGGTCATCCTTTTGAAAATCAATATTTCCTTGCGGTTGAATCTGGCTAAGAAAAGCAAGGTCATATCCTTCATTTTTTAGTTGTCTTTGTCTACGTTTTGATAAATCAGGCATGCTATCCCTCCTACACTTTCTCATTCATATTGTTGTATTGCTTTATAATTTGAATTTTCTTCCTGTAGCTGATATTTTGTGGAACAAAATCATTATTTCCATAGGTTTTAGCCTTCCGAACCAATTCGTCCAATTCAGTTGTTGTAGGTGCAAATAGCCACAGTATAAACTCTGTATTATAGACTTCTTGTCGGATGCTTTCTTCAACTTTAATTTGGCTTTGAAGCCAAATCTCACGATCCTTGAGTTGTAAAAAACGTCTATCGTTTACTGATAACTTGGACATATCTTGTCGCACTAAATCCAAATGATGGCGCAAGTCAGAAATTTGCGTGTCTGTATTTGTTGGCAAAGTTGTCGTCTCCACTTGGATATTCGGTCCAAATCGAGTCAACCAGGTTTCAAAATTTTCAATGGTTCTCATAACTTCGTTATAAGACATCGAACCTAGATCTTTACCTGGTATCTCCATCAGCTGCAAGTAGCCATAATCAACTAACTGGATATAAGCCTGGCTGTTTGGAATGATTGATTTTACATCCAACAACTCAACGCAAGAATGCAAATCAAAATATTCCTGCGTTTGTTTCTTTGTTTCTTGAATACGTCCCAGCGGACGTTTCTCATTTTTTGGAGGTTGAATTTGTTTAATCGCCATTATGGTTTTCTCCTTCTGATATAATTCAAGCTAATATAACGTTTTCTTCTTCGTCTGAAGAAAAGAAACATGCTGTGCCAATTCTTTTTGCCACCGTTAGCTGGTAACACCAGATACAAACTCAGAACTGGTGTTAAAAAAATGAATGCGAACATCTGTATCCACTGGCTTTTAGGAAATATTTTTAAGCCAACGCTCAAAGCGATTACTCCAGTAATTCCTACAAAAGCAATATCTAGGATAAGAAGGCCTATAATCTTAATTTTGGCATAGATATCTCTAGGTACACCGTATTTTTCACCGTACATGAATTTCTCCTTTATATTTGTTTTGACACTCACATTATAATGAATAATCGAAAATATCTTTTAAAGGGACAATAGCATTTTTGCCATTATCTTTCAGGAAGTAATTACACAAAAAGTTATATACTTTTTTGCACAATAAAAGAAGCCTCAATCTTGAGACTTCTTAACTAAATCAAAGAATGATTCTTCAGAAAGAAAAGTAATCAATTGGCCTTCTGATAGTCTTCTAAGCGCTGCATCATGCTTCTTAGAACTTTTATCTGGATCAAAAAGATTCAACTGCTTGTGTCCTACAACCAATATATCTGTCCTAGAAGACACATAGTTTTGCACGACAGCCCCTTTACTTTCTAAAAATCGTATGGCTTCTTCTCTAGTTAGAGGACGTAAGCTTCCTGTGATAACAATATTCTTCCCTGTTAAATCCATAATTCATCCTATTCCTCCTCTTCAGGACTTTCAGCACCTGTGATATGACGTCCTCCCTGCATACGCTGTCCTGCTTGTTGCATCTGTTGGTTCATGTAATTCATTTGACTCATGCTCTGTTGAAACTTTTGTTGAGAAGAGTCTGGTTGTTTCGGTGCTTGTGTCGATTCTACAACTGATGGAGATGAACCTTGGGTTGGTGGCTCCATTCCTCCAGTTAGATGAGATGAATCTTGAGTTGGTGATGCTGATCCTCCGGTTGGATGAGATGAATTTTGGATTGGTGGCTCCGTTCCTCCAGTTAGATGAGGTGAATCTTGAATTGGGGACCCTATTTCTTCAGCTGAAGGAGTTGAATCAACAATAGGTGCATCCGTTGTTCCTGGAGCGATTGGTGGCTCAGGAATGTCAACTGGTCCAAATTGATCAATTCCAGGAACCGCATCGTTTTTCAAAGCGTTATAGGTCGCATTTTGAGCAGAGGCGGCTTTATCATCCAAGTTATTTAAAGCATTGCCAACTGCACCTTTCGTATTTTGCATGGCTTCAAATGCTTTCCATTCTGCTAAATCAACCATATTACTTACACCACCTTTGGCCGCATTCATCAAGCCCTGGTCTTTTATAGAGTTCAAAGCACCTTGAATACCACCTCCAGTTCTGGCAAGACTATTCCCCAGAATCTGACTGCCTTTAGACAGGGCATCTGGAGTTTTTTTAGCCATATCCATACCAAATTGACCAAGCGCCATACCGCCATTAAAGACACCTCCTGCTCCAGCCGCAAAGGCATTGCCCATCATCATAGCACCAAGCAATTGTTGAGCTGTTTCGCTATGTCCTGTTGAAACTCCAAGCCAGCGTTCAATCATGGCCACTCCTTGCATTGCCGCAAAGAATACTCCAATATAGACAAAGGCAGCTGCAAGACACTGCTCCCACATGTTCAGCCCATCAAAGAATCCGCCTGAAAGCTTAGATACTGCTGAAACAGAAAGGATTGGTAAATCTCTGAAAATCTCAAGTGTTACACGCATAATAATAACCTCAAAGAAGATTCCTGCTAAGGCACCTCCAATGGTTCTTAACAACTCTTTATATTTCTTTGAATTTGATAGAGAACTATATCCAAGAATTGGAGAAATCATTGCTTCAATCAGAATATCAAAGATTGATTTAACGAGCTTAATGATCATGCTGACCAATAGAACAACAAGGATAATATACTGGAGGAACATCCCTATCCAGTTGACTTTATAGCGCATATAAACGGATTCAAAAGCACTCAATTGATTAATGACTCGGTGTTCTGTAATACTTTCAACTCCAGTATTATTGGAATTTAACTTATGTAGGAACAATCCTTTAATTCCTGCTACTTTGTCGTTTTTCTGTATATCATCTAACATTTTTGGATTTGTCGTACCATAGTTTGCTCCAAAATCAATCTTGGTCGCAAAATCTGCCGTATCACGTTGGTCAGAATTATCCGTGATATTATTGACAGGGGTAGAACCCTCCTGAACAGGCTTGATATAGCCATAATCATCCATTGGAAACAACTCTGTAGAAAAATCTTTGTATATTAAGACTTTTAGGTCTACCACATTATTTTTCATAGGTTGAAGAGCCAAGGAGGAAGTTGGTTGACTACCAGATGGCGCTTCACTGGAGACTGTCTGGATAGACATGGCATCCTGTGCCACTGCTGTTGAGATGGTGGTCAAAGCTAAAGGCAAAACCGAGGTTACTGCAGTTACCAAAAGGAAATTAATAATCACCCCCTTATACTTTACTGGCTTAGTAAAGACTCCTACGACGACCGACACAACCAAAATCAGAGTAAACAAGGACGTTCCTAATATCTGAAACCAGTAGAAAAATTGACCAATGACTGTCTTCTGATCCCCCAAATATCCGAAAAGCCCAAAGAGCTTGAACATATTATTAAAAACATGTTCTAGGCTGGAAGTGATTTGATAAAGAGCCTTGGCAATCCCTCCTGGCAAATAGGCTAGAAATGCCATAAATGCAGGAGTCGGTTCTAAATAGTTTCCCCAGTAGGAATAGAATTCCGCCAGTTTTTTTGCATTCTCGCCTGTGATTTCACCATTGAGATCCTTGACCTCATTCATCAAATCTGAAAAGGTTTGATAGTGCACTAAAGGTACCTTCTTTCTTTTTAAGATACCCCTATCATATTCGATAATAACAAAATCGTTTTTAAAGGGACAATGAAATTCTGACAACAAAAAAGCCTCAAGTAATTGAGACTTTTCTGTAAGTTAATCTGCTGTTCCATTAAAATCATAGAAAGCATTGTCTTCTTTATAGCCACGACGTAGCTCAATGATTCGGATTTTTTTACCACCCTCGGTCAAGACGACTTGATAATAAGCCTCTGCTTCTTCAGGCTTACCTATATCCCTATAATCAACAGCGATTGTAAAAGTGTCTTTTCCTTTCAGTTGACTTTCTAAACTAACAATAGTTCCCCTGAAAGAGGCTGGAATCGACTTTACTTGTTCTTCTGAAAGCACACTGTAGTTAATACTTTCACCGTCGTTATTTGAAATAGTTCGCTTTTCTTTGTCAAATTTTAAGGTAGTTCCTACTCCACCTTTAAAATCAAGACTCTCATAACCATCTTCTTGTGAAAAGCCTGTATAGCTATCTTTTAGCACATTTTTAGCAATAGAATCAGGTGATTTTTGACCACAAGCTCCAAGTATAATCAAGGCTAAACCTACTAAAACAATTCTTAAAAAGTACTTTGCTTTCATCATTTTTCTCCTAATCATTATTTATTTCATTATAACAAACATCATTTTTTCTTGCAAGTGTTTATATAACTTATTGTATATCTTTTTAGATAACTTCATCCGCAAAGAAGTCGTCTCCATCATCATAATAATCATAGTCGCCTTGAATGACATTAGCTACAGTTGCCTGAAATAGTTCATCTGTGGAAGTAAATGATTGGGATTGTACCTTTTGTCCTTTACTATGACGACCTGATAGTTTAGGAGTTTCTCCATTGTTGCTGAGGAGAGGCATAGTCAAACGTTGCCTCCAGTCTATAATGTTATTAAAGGCTGTACCAGCATCAACTGCTATTTCCTGGAGCTCTAGCTCACGGTGTGCACTTTCGACTGGAATATCCGCAAGAGTCATCGATGTATCAAACTCCTCTTGTAAGAACATGTACTTGTAAGGGAAGCTGTTCTTATCATGTGCGAAGATTGGATCCGTTGTGACCTTACGTCCAACATTATCCCGTCCCTTGACTCCACGTAAGATAACCGCTTCTCCTTCCTGGAGTTTGGCCAATTGTGTTGGTGTCAACAACTCTTGTTTTGGATTCTCGACAGCTACATTTGGATTGGCTTCGTCCAAGATATTGCTGGAGCGTCTTCTGCGAGTAATGGTACGTGTACCCAACTCCCCACTAAATCTCTTATTGGTATCTGGAGACGTCGTTTTGACGTAAACTTTCAATGAACAGTTATCCAGAATCGTTTGCGCAACATTTTCACCATAGACATTAACCAATTGTTCCAAGTTTTGAACCCAAAGATAATAGAGAATGTTTTGCCCCAATCCGATAGAAATTTTCGTATCCATGTGAGGAATAGCTGGAATGTTTGTAAACTCATCCAAGATATGGAGAATGCGATTGATACATTTCCGCCCATTTGTTAAGGCAAGGTCATAGTTGGCATTGTACAACTGATCCAAGAACAAAGAGACAATCCCATTGTACTCTGTTCGGTTTGGTGGTGTTACCAGATAGACGACTCTTGGTTTATCGGAGTAAATCAACTCAATATCTGACTCTTGGAGAAGATTTTGAGTGTCTTCTTTGCTCTTCAGAACCCTTACATCGATATGATCTAAAATTGGCTTCTTGGTATACTCATCTAGTTCTAACCTATCTCCATCTTTTCGATAGACTTTTTCAGCTGAGAATTGGAAGACCCGATCCCGAACTGGAGACTTACCATTTTTCTTATGATTAAAATCAATCGTAACCGTAAACTGATCTGGAAGTTTAGGTTCGATGGCATAAGTCAGATAGCCTTCTCCATCAATAAGAGCTGTCGCTTGCTTCACATAATCGACTTGCTTTTCAACTTTACCCCATTTCTTCAAGCCTGTAATGGTTACCCTAGCAGTCTTATGCTTGAACTCATTTTTTAATTGACTGTTGGTGCTTGATCTCAACTTAACAGACAATCGACGTGGGAAGGCAAAAGACTCTAAATCAATCGAGTTTTTAGAAGTGAGTTTGGCCACGTTATCTTGCAAGAACAGGTTGATTCCTGTCATCATGCTAGAGTAGACATTTCCTTTGGTCTCATCACCACCAAAGTCTGAGGCACGAAATTCGATATCTGCCATTTGTCTGAATTTGGAGAATTTTTTTTGATTCACTTGTCTCAAATTATCAAAATAGACCGTGATTTTTGATTTCTTGGATACCTGTTGTTCTCTAGTTGGATTCTCAACGACTTCTCCCGTTCCATCCACAAAGACTTCTTCTGATCCCATTGTCGCCAAGAATTTCGCAACGTTTGGGATGGTAATGGTATCCCAGGCATCATCTTCACCATTTTGATAGGTTTCATTAGCTCGATCCATCAAAGCCATTGTCAGAGCGTTAAATAGGGATATAGAAGACTTTCGGAAGTATTCCGCATTTCCCTTCTCTCCGCCTTTTTGTTTGGGAAAAATGGATTCTGCGACTGCATTGACATAGGTTTGCGTTTTCTCATAGTAACCTTTCTTGGCGGCTGCAATAGCTAGAGCCAAAGGATTGTAGGACATAGACCAATCCATATTTTGGAAAGAAAGCACATCAACTTCATAGCCACGTTGCCTCATCGTTTTGTAAGAGGCTTGGTAGTGTTCCCCTTTCGGGTCTGCTAGAACCAGCGATGGCTGCAACTCCGCACGACTGTTGATATCAATCGTTGTCGTGATCTGACCTTCCCCCTTACCTGAACGAGTCATCCCAATCCCTAACAGATTCGTCGGCTTATCTTCAATGTAATAATATCCCGAAGGAAAAGATTGCATGCCCAAAATGCGCTCCGCATTGGTCACGTATCGACTGATTGTCTTATTTTGCCATAACATTTGCGTTCGGAGTGTTTGCCCTGCCAAATCATGATTCAGTTCATGAAATACAGGAGCCCCACCCTCACCTGGATAAGTTAAAGCTTTATTGGGGATCTTTTTGTATTGACGACGAATTTCATCAACCGTCACAAAACGGTCATCCCCCTCCTCATTATGGTTGTAGTCACGAAACTGCTCAAAGTTAATCCAAGCAGATTTCCAAGCAAGGACTAGACCCATCAGAAAGAGAGGAAAAGCTAAAATCGGGGCAATCCAAAAGACTTTTACATTCAATAAACTTTGAAACAAGAGGCTGTTTAAGTCAAAGTTTACGGCCTTACTAGCATCTTTAAACGACCAAATACTAAAGTAGAGAAAGCGGATTGTAGCCCTCAAAACAGTAACCAGGTAATTGGTTAAGATAAAAGCAATAAAGCTAAAACCTAATCCCATATAGACGAAGCTACGATAACTTTTAAAATAAAGAATGGGTTTCATTTCTTTATCAAACCGTTTTCGTTCCCGTTTTACAAAGGGAATCATATAAACAATTCGAAAGAGAATATTCCAAAGAATGAGGGAGACAAGCGCAATGATTTTTGGAATCAATAACTTTACCCATTTGAACAGCCCTCTGGCTGATTGCTTCCATACCTGTTCCCAATCAATCGTTTTGCGACCTTTCCAACCTCTTTTAAAAATCTGCTGAAGAAAACTCTTGCTTTTTAGTAACCGCTGATACTGCCTTAAAAAGTAAGGTTGAAAGAGTCTGAAGAGGTAATAACCTGCGACTCCTAGAAAAAGGAGGGTATTGAACCAACTGGCTCGAATCACTTGGATAAGGGTGTAAAATACTACTTCAAATAACTCAAACAAACTACTACCCCCTCACACCTTCCAAGAACCACTCCATTTTTCGAGTATAGAAGCTCGAAAAGAGAAATATGTGAAACTGTAGCCTTGGAGAGGCTTTTTCATAACGGTGAAAGTAACTTTCTAACCATTTCTCTCCATCCAACTGAAGAACATTCAATCGACTGGATCGACTTTGTTCTAAGTAATTGGTCACCTGAAGAGATTCTGCAATCAATTCATCAGACAGATAATTGTATTTTTGTCTTGCCATTGTTGCACTCCTTTCTTATTATTTCTTAATTCCCCTCTATTCTAAGGGATAATATCAAATTCTTTGTTAAAGGGACAAAAGATATTGTTACACAATAAGTTATATAACTTTTTATGCAACAAATGAACAACAAAAAAAGCACACAAGTGTTCTTGTATGCTTTCAATCCCTTTAAAATGGGGAATCCGCATCCATTGGTTCAGGATAGGGTGTAGGGATAGAACTTGCTGTCGGCTGAGAAAATCCCTGTTGTTCCTGCTTACGTCGATTAGATGCTTCCTTATTTTCAAGGAAAGAGATTCCTCCTTGTTGATTTGGGGAAATAAACTGATACGTCCGACGTTGACCCTGTTCATCATTATATGGTCGTTGGATAATTTCTCCTTTTAAGAGGATTGGAGAGCCTTTTGATAGACTCTGAGCCATCAATTCTGCTTGTTTTCCGTATACTTGTACATGGAAGAAACTAGAAATTGGTTTATTTGTATCATCATTCATACTTGAATCACAAACGAACTCAAATTTGAAACTGGTATGACCATTTTTAGTTTGACCTACAGAATCGCTTGGTATGAATGCAACACGTCCAGAAGCGATAAATACTTGCATTTTTTTCTCCTTTCAATAAAGACCACAAGAGAGTTATACCCCAGCTTGTGGTCATCCTTTCATTTTAGTTCATCAAGTTAGTTTTCTTTCGACTTACGAAGCCCTGCTACTGCAAGACTCATCAACCCCAAAATCACACCCCAAGTTGGCAGCATGCTTGCTGCTGTTCCTGTGTTTGGTAGTGACGGCTGAGGTTGTGGCTTGCCTGGTTCTTTAGGCTCTGGTTTTGGAGGTTCCGGCGTTGTTGTAACTTTAGCCGTCATCTCTTGTAAATTGACTGTATTGATAAAGGTATTTTCAACCTTACCAGCCTTGATGCGTTCGACTTCTAGATAGAAGTCTGCATCGAACGTGCCTTTTACACCTAAAGAATTTAGGAAATCCTGGTTAATAACATACGACCATTTGCCTTCCTTTTCGTTCCATTTAACGGTCACAATTTTCTTGAGGAAGTTAGGATCCGTATCCTGGTTCACTTCAAATAAGAAGGCATAAGCTGTACCTTTGGCGATCTTGTCGCCAGCTTTGACTACTTTTCCATCCTTCAGGATGACATCATAAGTCAAGATAAGGTCCTTCTCAGCTGTGTACTCTGTACCCTTGAAAATACCTTCCCACTTACCTGTGAATCGATCATGAACCACATCCAACTGATCACTACCATCATATTGGAAGAGGCTATCATGTTTAGTAGGCACGGTTACGCCATCAAGTAGATAGCGGATGTATTGACCAATCTGTACTTCTTGGCCGTCCAAGACTTTTTTATTATCCTTTTGATCCAAGGCGTGTTTCTCTGGATTCACATCAGGAACCGAGATAGTGACAAGGTTTGATTGATAGCCATTGCCAAAGTCGATTTGTTTAAGATCGTTTTCGACTTTCTCCCCTGCTTTAACCAGGAGCTTAGCTGGGAGATCAATCGTCACGTTTTTATTTTGCTTCACATAGTTTTGATAGAAACTCTTGGAATCTTTTGCTAACCAGAGATAGAATTCCCCCTTAGGATTCAAGTTCAATTCTTTCAGAATCTTATTGATTGCATCTGTACGCCCTTTGTCTGAAAGGACGTGATACATGTCAAACAAGTCTTTTACATCTTTACCTGCAGCAGTCATCTTGATCTTACTGTGGTCAACTGTGAAGGCTTTGTCTTGAACATCGTCAAAGATTCCAAACTTCTTACCAATCGCTTGTGTTGAAGCAAGTGTTTTGGTATAAGGACTGTAGTCCGTCATCAAGCGGAAGGTCACGTTACGATCAAATGTTGTCGCACCATTGATGTCCTTACCAGCACGATCTAGAACCGCTTTAACTGGTTTTGGAGGTCTTGGAGTGTAGTTCGTAACAGTATTTGAGAAAACTTCATAGTTATTCACCAACACTTTATAAGTGTTGTCATAGAAACCTTTATCATAGATTGGCTTCCAGGTAATCACAGGAGCTTCTAGGCGCTTCCCTTCGTAGGTTGCAGTAAAGGTATACGTATTCTTTCCTGCATCATAGGCAACGCCCCATCCCGTTTTCTCTGTAGCTGCCTTTGTGACAGCCACATCAGAAACTGCTCCAGCTTCAAGTGGATCAATGATGGTAATCTTGTCCCCTTTTTTCAGGTTCGCATAGATATTGTCATGGGTCAATGTATAGGTCTGAGTAGCATTTTTAGCTACTTCTTGACCATTTGTGTTGGTCTTATCTGTATCTGCTACAGATTTGCTGACAACTGGTTTATACTGCAATTTATAGCCGTGATAACTTGCTGTCAATTTCTGATTTTTGGTTTCAGAAAGAGTTTTAAGCGCCAAGGTTGGTTTGGCTGGATTCTTTGCTTTGACCAATTCCGCTGATACAGGTTCAGTCTTAACTGGCTTCACGGTTGTTTTTGTGATAGTTGCAGTAGCTGGAACTTCAACGACTGGCGTTACAACCTTTGTATTCAAAGCGAACCAATAGGTTTGGCCATTTGGACTTTCTGGTCCATCCCATTGAATAAACTCGGTTGTGAAAGCTGTCCCTTTCTTAAAGACACCAAGTGCAGCGCCCTTATATTGGTAAGGTGAGTCAGATGTATCCCAAAGATGCCCCACATCTTCTTGGCGGTTGTACTCTTCAGCGTAAACATAGCCATAATCTTTGTTTTCTGTAACTGTAGAGCCGTTAATTTCAACATGGGTTCCGTTAATGGCTTTCGCACCTTCCCAACCAATACGATTGTGATTGAGTGAAGAATAGGTTAGAGTAGCAGGAGTTTTTTCACTTGCTTGGAAGGCTACTTCTTTCCCATCCACATTGTAGTAGTAGGTATCCGTAACCAAGAAATTCATGTAGTCTGCTGCTCCACCAGCTCCATCATTACGAGCGACTACAAAGCCCTCAGTCGGATCGTTCAAGACATAGACATCATTTAGTCCTGTCTTCCCTTGATTAAGAATCTCGAATTTTCGATGGATACGAGAAATATCATGCTTTTTACCATCTGCAGTTGAAACAGTCAAACCTTTCAGATTAGTGTAGTCAACTTCTGTTTTCCATCCAGTGCCAACATCCTTATATTTCAAGACTTTAGTCGAGTCAAGAACACGAGTATAGCCTGACGTTCCATTTGATGAAGCGATGTAATCTTTGGTAGTTACCTGCGCTCCTGAAGCAGAGGACTCTACTGTTGCTTCAGGATTTGCTGTCGCAACGCTAAGGGCTTGCAAGACTACTTCTTTAGTGTAGCCTTCCGTGCTTGTCTTAGCACGAAGCTCATTGTACTTCTTCTGCCATTCCGCCTGGTCTCGCTTAGCTTGATCATAAGCTGCTTGGTTTTGTTTCCCAATTTGCTTAGCTTCTTCAGCTGAAGAAACTTCCTTTGTTTTAGAGGTTAAAAGTACACCAGAGCTTTTCAATTCAGCCAACTTACGGTCAGCATCCTGATTGACTTCGTGACTAGCAGTTTGGCTTTCTGAGTAGTCATCAAGAAGAGCTTTGTTGAGCTCACCTTTTCTTTTTGCGGTCGCAATAGCTTGTTCATTTTGCTTTTGTAGCGCTTCTACTTCTGCGACTGAAGAAACTGTACGTGTCACTACATTAACCGTTACGTCCTGTTTCTTCAAGTCTGTAGCAGCGGCTTCTACAGCCTGATTCAAAATCGTAGCTTGTTTGACAGTAGCATCATACTTAGCTTTTTCACCCAGGTATTCTGTTACTGCTTGTTGGTTATCTGACAAGACCTGTTTAGCTGTTTGAGTAGCTTTCTTGTTTTGGTCTGCTGAACCATCTGTGGCAGTCGAACCGTTATTCGTCACTGTGACAGTTGTTGCCCCTTCATGCTTGGCTTTTTCATCAGCTACAAATTGATTGTTAGCGTGAATAGCTTCCTGTGCTTCCTTGAAAGCTTCGTTGTTTTGAACTTGTTTTGTAGTTGTGGCTTCAAGTTCCTGAACTTGTTTATCCTGATCTTGTTTAATCTCAGACTTAGACTGTTCAAGTTTTGGAGCAGTGGTATCTGTCCCCTTATCAACGCTTGGTGTTTCAGATACAACTACTCCAGCTTTTTTAGCCTTGTCAGCAGCCTTTGAGACTGCTGTATTATCAATTGCTACAGGCTGGCTTCCTGTTGCTTTACCAGCTTGTGTAGCATAGATGTTATTATCATTTTTGCTTTCAGGTTGGACTGCCTCATCCGCAAATGCTGAACCTGCAGAGAAGGCGATAAAACCTGCAATTGCAATACCTGATGCTAAACCTTTAGCCCATTTTTTCTTACGGAAATATCCGTGTCCTTTTGTTTTTTCTGTCATATTTCTTTCTCCTTCACTTAATTAAAATAATTTCTTCTTGTAGAAGTATCCAACCGCAGTAAACAACATGCCACCGATTACAGCTAGGAAACTTTGTTTTGTTCCTGTGTTTGGCAAAGTTACCATTTTACCATCTGCAGTTGAAACACTGATAGTCTTGTCTTCATTTGTAACAGCTCCAAGTGCTTCAGGAGCAACTACAGAACCATCTTCAAGGATAAGATTCCCGTTTTGAGTGCTGACAATGGAATCACCTGTACTGGTTTGAACAGGTGCTTTTGTCACATCATGAACCACCTGACCTGTTGAGCTTGAAGTGGTTCCAATTTGTGACTTCCCTTGCTGGTTCGCTTGATCAGTAGTTTTTGGCTGTTCATCTGGAACACCATCTAAGCTACCTGCATTATCCTTGTCTTGCGCCTTATCTGAAGGTGCTGGTTTATCAGCTGGCACTCCGTCAAGACTTCCTGCGTTGTCTTTGTCTTGTGGTTTATCTGATGGTGTTGGAACACCATCGAGGCTACCTGCATTATCCTTGTCTTGCGCCTTATCTGAAGGTGCTGGTTTTTCAGCTGGCACTCCGTCAAGGCTTCCTGCGTTATCCTTGTCAGAGGGAGCTGTCGGATCAACTGGAGTAACTGAAGGCTCTGTTGACTTATTTGCTGGAACCTCTGTTTCTGTTGATGCGCTTGGTGCTGTCGGCGTAACTACTTCTGTCGTTGGTGCTGAAGAATCAATTGGTGCAAGTTCGTCTGCCGATGCAAATCCGCCAGCTTGTAAAAGTACGAGTGTTGATAGCGCGAGTGTAGCTAATACTTGGTTTTTGTTCTTGTTCATTGTGATTTTTCCTTTTCTAATTTTTAAGATAATTTGATTCCTTTGGTTCTGTTTCTACAACAAATCCATATTTTGAAGAAGCAGACGCTTTTACATCAAAAGTTAATCTAACGCTAGATGATTTATCCCCTCTTTTGACAGACAGGATATAGGAAACCGTATATCTTTGAGTTTCTGAATCATAATTCAATTTCTCTAAAATAACGGACTGTAAAATACCTTCTTTTGGTTTGGTAAATTTTGCATCACCTTCAGAAAGAAAATCTACTAGGTTTTCTTTTTTGCCCGAGTAATAAGAAGGTAAGAAATAACGGCTAAATACATCAACTTCATTTTTCGTTGAAATGATAAGTTGAGTATTTTTTTGTTCCTGATATAAGAAATTTACTTTTTCTGACTGGTTTGATAGTTGAGCGAAAGTAAAAAATATGCAAATGATATTTATTACTGACAACACTCCAAAAACACCTAAAAATAGATAAAATTTCTTCAGAGAAGTTGACCGCTTTTGAGATACGGGAGCCGCAACATCTGTTTGATCCCTTGCATTTGGAACAGGCGGCAAGCGATTTGGTTGTGAAACAGCCTCTGTCTCACCTTCAGCTGGAAAAAGCGGAAGAGAAGAATCGGATAATCCCAAACTTTGTTTATATACAGGATAAATCTGGTTCTCAAAATACTCCCTTTTTTCTTGATAGCTGTAATTCCCAAATTCAGAGCGAGTAAGTATCGATTGAATGAGGGGAAGCAAGAGGTTTTCATAGTCTTCAGTAATAAGGAACGGACTAGCATAAACCTCCCCTTCTGTCACCACGCTTTTTCCTTCCAGATGGGCAATTGCTACTTTTTTCAGCTGAAACTGACCATACGCCTGTTTTAACTCTTTAAATAACAATTCGGCTTGTTGAAATGTTAGGTAGGGCAAACTTTTTGCAATCGGCTGAGAAAAATCAGAAAGATGATCCAATCCCTCGAGGATATCAAACAACTCACTATCATCCTCTGGACCTCTTCCATCTTCCCAGGTGATTTCTAGAAATAAGTCATCTGTAATCGTACAGCGACCTTTATTAAAGAGCGCAAAAGCCATATATCACCACCCCTTAATTTTTCACAAAATCAAAAATCCATTCAATGATACTTGGACCTGCAGAAACACCAATAATTGCAATTGCAATTGAAATCCAATTTTTTTTCATTGAGGCTTTTAACTCTCGTCCACCAAATGCATAAATGAGCGAAGTGACAACGGCAGCTAGACCAAATAGCGCAACACTGACTAACTGAACTTTTGTAATTCCTTGTTTCGCCAAGTTATCCGACTTAGCAAATGGATCGTCCGCATAGGCTGTAGATCCTGTTAGAAACAGGGAAAGGCTCAATAAAAACATCTGTGATTTTGTTTTTACTTGCTGAAGTTGTCTTGTCAAATAATTTTTCATAGAAATCCTCCTTTGTTTTTTTGACAACGTTAGTATAATAGATAATTGAAAAAAATTTTTTAAAGGGACAATCATTTTTTTTAAGGTGAATTTTAAGAAAATAATGCTTCACCAAATGACGTCTTTTCAGTTTCAACATCGAATAATATTTTTCTTTTATCTTCACGGTGATTCTCATCTGGTGCATCACCTTCTACCCAAAGATGAAAATGATACTCTTGATTGTGATCAGATAAGTTCAAAAACTCTTTAGAAATTAAAGGGAGAACTTTATGTTTAATCACTCTTTCCAGTGGCCGTGCCCCATCCTTTATATTGGTTCCTACATCCAATAAATAAGTAACCAAACTTTCTTCATAAGAGAGAGTCAACTGTTGATTCTTCATTCTTTCTTGAATTTCTGATAGTTGTTTGACAATAATTTCCTTATTCACTTCCTCGTCTAACATGTTAAAAATCAATTTATATTCAATTCGATTGAGAAATTCTGGTCGAAATTTAGTTTCTAACTCCAACGTCATGCTCTTTTCAAACTGTACTTTATCCCTATCTGTTAGTTTTTTAAAATTTCCTTTCAATTCATACTGATTAATAATTTTTTGCGAACCAATATTCGTAGTAATAATGACAATCGTATTCTTAAAACTTACTTGCCTTCCAGTTGAATCAGTCAAGCGCCCTGCATCAAGCACCTGCAAAAATAAATCTACAACTTCTGAGTGTGCTTTCTCCACCTCATCGATCAAAATAACGCTATAAGGTTTTTGTTTAACTTTCTCAGTCAATTGTCCTTTCGTTCTAGTTTGGCGATCGCCAATCAGCTTTGTGATATCTCCCTTTTGTTTATACTCAGACATATCAAAGCGAATGATTGCCTCTTCATCATCAAATATTCCCTCTGCTAGTGCCAAGGCAAGCTCTGTTTTTCCAACCCCAGAAGTTCCTAGAAACATAAAGGAGGATAGAGGCTTTCTTTGATCCTGTAAACCAGCTTGTGCAACAGTTATAGAATCCACAACAGCATCTACAGCCTCATCTTGGCCTTTAACACGTCGTGACAGCTTTTCTTTTAAACCATCTAGTCTTTCCTTGTTACCTTTCAAAATCGTCGTGACAGGAATACCTGTTTTATTTTTCAGCACCTCTGCAATTTCTTGCTTCCTGACATCGCCTAATCCATTTGTAGAACAAATTGTTGCTGCTTCATCTATTAAGTCAAAGGCTTTATCAGGTAAAAATTGATCAGGTATATAGCGGACAGATAGAAGTACAGCTTGTTTTACAGCATCAGAACTAATAGACACCTGGTGAAAATTTTCGTAAATAGTTTTAGCTTGCTCAAGAATTTCAATCGCTTGAGTAGTTGTTGGTTCAGAAACCCTAATTGGCTGCATCCTTCGCTCAAGCGCTCGGTCCGTTTCAATATATTCATGAAATTCATCTAAAGTAGTTGCGCCAATCAATTGCATCTCACCACGTGACAAAACTGGTTTAATAATATTTCCAGCATCCAAAGCGCCCTTATCTGAACCACCAGCACCAACAATAGTATGAAATTCATCAATAAAGAGAAGATTCTCTCCTTTGGTTTCTACCATCTCCTCAATAATTTTTTTAAACTTAACAATAAATCCTCCATCCTCATCTGACATTAAACTAGATAGTTCCAGAGAGCGCACGGTCAAGTTTTTTAATTTGGGAGATACCTGGTTTCTTAAAATGGCTAAAGCAAATCCTTCAACAATAGCTGTTTTTCCAACTCCAGCTTCTCCTACCAAAATGGGATTATTCTTAGTTCGTCTGAGAAGAGTGGTCTGAACAGCTTCTACTTCTTTATCACGTCCGTACACCTGATAATCTTCCGCTTTTTTTGAAACTTTTTCTGTCAAATTATCTGTATAACGATCTAAATAGGGTGTTTTTTTCTTTTCTTCAGTAGTCACACTTAATCACCTCTTTCTTTTACTTCCTTGATTTGAAGAGTGAGCTTATCTTTTATCGCATCCACAAATTCTCGTGGATTGATTGTCCCTTCTCCAATCTGAGATAGAAACATTTCCCAGCCTCCTGTTGTCTCTGGATCAGAGAACTCATTGTCATAGAGATAATTGATCAGTAGATAGGCCTTGTTGGTAGGAGTTAGTTGACCTGTTTTTTTATCTTTGACAACATAGCCCTTGCTCTGAATTTTTTTAATGATTTCTCCTCTAGTGGCTTGTGTTCCTAAGCCATATTTAGGAAATATTTGGCCAATCAATTGGCTTTCAGTTAGTCTTTTAGGTGGTTTTGTTTCACCCCCTACAATCTGGACTTGTGTCTCAATTCTATCTCCTACTTGATAATCAGGAACTTCAACAGAACCTCGTACCTTTCGAGAACTCCATTCAGCCCATCCTAATTTATGAAGCGTTCTACCCTTTGTTTTAAAAACAAGACCATTATTTTCTACTTCAATTGTTTTGGTTGAATAATAACAATCATCCGCAAACATCAAGATTGCCTGCTTCACAACTGCTTCATAAATCAATCGTTGGTCAGTTTTTAAATTTGAAAGGTTTGGAATTCTTTCAGTCGGAATCAAGGCTGAGTGGCTCGTACCAGACACTTTTTCATCATTGACATAATCTTCTCTAGGCTCCAAAAACGCTGGCTCAAAATGACAATTAATAGCTTTTTGATAGGCAGATAGATTTTCTTTTAAATCGTCAAACTCAAATTGATTGATGTATTCTGAATCTGGTCGTGGATAGGAGAGAAATCCTTCCAAATACAGTCCCTCAACAATGCTCTCTGTTTTATCTGAGTCAAATTTCCAGGCACTTGCTGCAAAACTTTGTAATGCAGACAAGGTAAATAGTTGTGGAGCGGATTTCTGTTGATTTTCTACCTCAACTGAAGAAATAACAGAGGTGGTTGATAACTCCCTTGAAGAGGCTAAAATAGCCTCACTATCTTTAGTTTTATCTTTGGTAGTAAAGAATACCCCATTTTTCTTATCCTCCAGCTGAAGCTTCCAATATTTTTCTGGAGTAAAGTTGCGAATCTCTAAATCATTCTCACAAACTAGTCTGACCGCTGGTGTTTGCACTCGGCCAACCGATAGACTGCTACCTTTTGTTCGAGGGAGTTGTCCTCTTGCTTGAAGATCAAGTGTTGCAAGAGGTGATAAGTTCATTCCTACCAACCAATCACTTTGTGCACGTGCTTCAGCTTCCAAATAGTAATTATAGGTCTCTGAAGGTTCCTTCAATTCCTGAAAAGCTTTTTGAAGAGCTTTCTTTGTCATGGAGCTTCCCCAAAGACGTTTCCAAATTTTCTCCTTCCCTCCTGGTATATGCGATAAAATAGAATACGCAATTCGCTCTCCTTCTCTATCAGCATCCGTCCCAATAATCACTTGATCCGCTGCTACCACTTCATCATAGATTCTCTTAAATTTTTCTCTCGAATCCTTGTCCTCTTTCAGATGTTGCTTAAATGAAACATTTGTTAGGGGTAATTTATCAAGTGACCAGTTGTCTGGTTCACTGTATTCAAATAGGTGCCCTTCAGCAGCCACCACATGTACTTCAGCTGGAAAATAGAGTGACTGCCTAATGACATAGACACCTTTCTTTTTACTAAATTGTCCCAAAGCTGTAGCATAAGCTTCTGCCTGTTTCTCTTTTTCAGCCAGAATAACTATAACCATATCATTCTCCTTCTACTTCATTTTCTGTCATTGTAAGCTATAATTAAAAAATCTTTTGTAAAGGGACATCGACAAAGAATAGAGTGAGTTGATATCAAAAAATAGCACAAAAAGTTATATAACTTTATATACAAAAAAAGAGGCTCTTAAAGAGCACTCTTTCTAGACTTTAAGCCCCTTCTTTGGGCTTTGGATAAAATTTTGATTTTGTACCACCTGTCTGTTTAACTGGTAAGGCTTTGTATGTTGTTCAACACTTTTTACAATCTTAGATACTGTTCCATGAATCCGTTTCATAGATTGCGCTAGTTGTTGATCGTCAAGAGAGGTCAAATTATCAGTCCAAATTGCCATATAGCGAATGGCTTTCTCAGAGGTATCTAACCCAAAATGCTTAGAAACGAGATAACTTGTCATCTCAGCTTCAAGTTCTCTACGATCTTTTGAGACATCCTCCTTATACGAGTTAGCAAATTTAGGATTATGTAGACTAGCATGCGCCAACTCGTGAATGGTGGTTGCAATGACTTCTCCAGGAGTATTATCTGGATTCAAAAGTATCTTTTGTTCATCTGGATAAAAAGATCCTTTCGCACTTCTCAACTCTTTTGCATCATCTTGATAGATGGTTACACCGATACTATTTGCATAATCGGAAAGTCCTTCAAGCACCTCTTTCGTACGAACATGATCCAAATTAAAATCATAGTGACGATTTGGCATCGCTTTTGGATAAAATTCAGGCTTCAAGGTTGTTTGGGATAACTCAAATACTTTATACGTAGCGAATTTAGCTAAGCCTGTATTTGAATCTCTTTCCTGGAAGAAGCGAGATTTCAATTTCCCTTCCTTCTTTAAAGCTTTTTCTTCAGGTGTCGCTTCAGAAAGTCTTTTATATTTTGGATTACCTTTTCCATTTTTTACCTGGTTCCCATTTTCATCCAATACAGGAATCATTTCAACCATCATAGGTCTAAACAAGGTAATATGTGATTTTTCTCCTGTCTTAACCGAAAGATTGTTATGAACAACTTCTCTTGTTCGACCTGTTTTTTTATTGGTATAGGTATTTCTAGTTTCAAATACCTGATCTGAAGTAATCCCAAGAACTTCCCCCATCGATTGCCATTGATTATAGGTTGCGACTGCATTCGCTCCTGGCCACTGTTCCTGAATCAACGCTACATTTCTAGGTGACAGCTCTGGAAACTTACTCATAAAATTCAAATACTCTTCTAACCGTTCTGGTGTTTCTGTGTACTCTCTCACTTTTTGAAAAGCAACCTCACTCAATTCATGAGGTGTTAAACTAGCATAATCAATACTACTTGAATTTACTTCAGGAGTCTCCAAATCCGAAATAGGTTCCTCTTTCAGAATCTCCTCTACACGCTGAAGCAAATTAGTTTTAGTTTCTTGCTTAGAAGATTGAAAAGCTACCGTTTTTCTAGTGTCAGGAGTTTGACCTTCTCCTTCTTCTATCAATCGAGATGATTCATTTGCTTCCTGGGAAATTTCCTTATTCACCACTCTATTTTCCAGCTGAGAAAGAATTTCTTCATCCATCGATGCTAGTTCAGATTGACCGTTGAGTCGACGATAGCCTAACCCTAGCATTTGTGAAATTGGTGTAGTCTCATCTCCAATATCATAACGAATTCCCTCCTTAATCACTTCACCACCTGGAGCATAGACATCAAACTTAATTTTGGTAGGAGGGATATAGTCTTCAGTATTGCCTGCAGTTACTTGTTTCATTCCTTCTTGATGAATTGGATAAAAGTCCTGATTGGCCTTATATAGCTCCCTAGCGAAATCTTGATAAGATATCAGCTCGGTCTCTTTAAATGGCAATTTCGGCCCATCTGGGCGATCCTCAGACCATTGGAGACGTACATGGTAGTTTTCCTTATAGATATGATCTTGTTCCCATTCTTTATAAAAATCTGAATTTGTATTTAGAAGATGATCTTCTCCAGCTGCTGTGACAATCTGATCAAATTCATCATTGTATTTCTTCGCATAGTCAAGATATTGATTCCATGCTTGATGAAATTCTTCTGGAGTTTTTGAGATGTCACTAGGCACACCTAAATTATAGACAGTATCTAAGACTTGAGTAAAGGTAGCTGAATCAAGTGAGGTTTTATTCAGTGTATTCTCTGGAGCTGGTGGTTCAGGTTCTTCAGAAACCTCCTCATACTGTTTATTTTTTAAGACAGATAACATTTCCTCGCCACCATCTTTAACATATTCCTCATTAATTGACAGTTGCTCAATGTGACCATCTCTTTCTCTATAGACACCGAGAATTGTGCCAGTATCTATATCTTCCAGTTGTTTACTTAAATCCCCCTTCACTCTCATTAAAGATGCAGGGACATGAGTAAATTCCTTTTCTTTGAATAACAATAACAAATCAGTATCTTCTGGTCTAATTGCTTTTGAAAGATCCAGATTATTAAATTTCTTTACAGATGAAAGATCGTTAAACACAAAGGAGTCTGACTCTATCACCTCAGGTAATAAGTTCAAAACTTTTAGTTTATCCGACATTCCCTGCGCAAATTTTAAATCTTTGAAATGCCCTTTTCCAGCTGCAACATCTTCAACAAATGACTCAGACAAATGTTCTACCCACTCATTATATACAGGTGTTACTCCAGTTAAGTGCATCCAATTTTTCTTGTCAAATTTAACATTTAGAATTTGGAATTGCTTTTCTTCTGGATTCTTATAAACATAATGGATACTTGTCCCTGACATTTCTTTTAGATACCATTGAGCCGAGTCTCTCATTGCGTTTGCGTATAAATTTAACGTCCGCATGTTTTTTCTGAATATTTTATTTGACATTCGATCCTCATCGATGGTAAAATGAAGATGAACATTGGCAGGAAAATCAGGTTGAGAATTTTTCTCAACGGGCTGCGGTGCTGTCCCTGGAGTTTCCACTCCTAAAAAACTGGAATTGCGATTCAATAGTTCGCCCCCAGTGTTATTAGAAAGCTCTTGATTTTGATCATGAGCTTTTTTTGTAATCTCGTTTAAAAACTCTTCATCTTCTTTCAATCCACTATTGAAAGTCCAGTAATCTAGTTCAAAATAATTCGACTTTTTCAAGAAGTTCTCTAAGTCGTCAAAAACGAAGTTTTCTCGCAGTAACGCTTTATTTTCATCAAAAAGAGACTCCCAATCTTTAACAACAATGTATTTTAAACTATCATAACCCATTTGAGTAGCTAGAAACTCCGTTTTACCTGGTTCTGAATGGTATTTAAAAACAATATTATCTTCTTTCTGGCTAAGTGAACCATATTGGCGATAGCCAAACTGACCATCCTCAAATAAATAGAATTCAAGCTCACCGTCGCTTTGATAAACACGCCAATAATCGCTGTATAGCTCATCTTGTTTTAGAACAATCACTGGTCTAACTGGCTCCACTTCTTCTGAATCCTCCATTATCTTAATAGGATGAGTCTCAAGACGTGACATCAAGTTATCCAATAATTCTCGATTTAAAACCACTTCTCCCTCTTGTTCTTCCAAATAGTGGAACAATGTGTTTGGTGTTGTCACAAAACCATGGGCAAAGTCTCTTGTTCCCGATTCAATCAATGGATACTCCAGCATTCGCTCAACCGATTGTGATAGATTATCAAGGGTTCTTTCACCAAAATAGACGCCGAAACTGTCACTTGAGAGGCTTTCTATCTGCTTGTTGGTACTGTAGGCTGCTATTGCAAGTTCACCAATAAATCGGGTTGAAATATCTACTCCCAAAGTTCTCTGATGAGGTTTCAATGCTTGATATAAGGAATCTTGCTCAGGAGTCCCTTTTTTCTTGTATAAATCAATCGTTTGATCATCAATAGAGGTCAAAAGTGAATGAATGGGAGACAACACTTCCATTTTTTTATCGCTGAGATATTTTGTAGGATGGCTATTTCCTAACTTTGCAAAGACATCATACAGATAGAAATCTGGTGCAAATTCGATTGATAATTCTCCAGATTGAATCCGATTATTTAAACTCTTTGTTAATGCTTCATTTTCCCGTTTTACCTCTTCATAGCTCATCAATCTTCCAGCATTCTCCTCTGTATTGACAATAGATTCTTGATTTTCTGGAGTTTGTTTTTCTTCAACCATCTCATCTATACTAGTCGGATCAATGACGACTGTTTTTTTATTTTCTATCGAAAACGTGAGATTGTCCCAATTTTTTTCTAACCACCCTGCTTCGCCTTGATTTTTTTCAATAGGCTCTGGTTGTGGTGAGATTGTTTTTTCCTGATTCGAGGGCGTTAATCCTACATTTTCTTGCCCTTGTTTGGCAAGTAATTCATCCACCTTCAGTCTTTCCTCATCTGTTTTCGGATGATACTTAGTTTGTGAAGATAATTGAAACTCTCCTTCTTCAGTCAACTCCAGGGCAACTCTTCGTAACCCTTTTACAAAATACGTATTTGGTTGTTTTTGCCACTGGTTCACTAGCCCTTCATCAATTAAGGCTTGAGTTGCTGGTTGAATGCTCGTTTTACCCATTTGTTCAGATATGGCTTCAAGTCTAGTCAACTCTTCTTGATAGCGTTTGAGAGTAGATTTGGTAAAGAACGACTCCCCACGTTTAGCTTTTTCTAACTCTTCACGGATTCTAGGTATATTTTGAACACTCATCTCCAGACCACTTCCCTGACGATTCAACCCCATTTCTTTCAAATGTTGTTGGTGCTCCAGGCGCTCTACTCGCTCTTCCTGTTGCCTAATCTCATCCATCTTTGAGAAGACTTGATCTTCTATTTGTTCTTGCTTACGTTTAAAGCTAGCACCTCCTCGCTTATCATTCATGGGTTGCCCATTTGTTAGCGCTTGGTGGGAATAAGCTCTTGAAATAGCCTCGTCTTGTTCACCCCTTAGTCGTTCCAATTTTCGACGTGCCTGGGCAAGACGACTGTTGTCAGGCTTTTCTTCCTGTTGATTCTTTAGAACATCATTCCAGTCCGTTTTATCTTGTCCTGGTTTTAGTTCTGGTAGATCTGAATTGATAACAGCTCCTTTTGCCTCCAATTCTTGAATGAATGTTCTACCTGCTTTATCATTATCTAAAGCTAGAGTAATCAAATCCGCATTTTTCCCATCTTCAAAAAAGTGATGATCAATAGCTACTTGAAGTCCGTCCGCTAATTGTTCAGGTGTCCATCTTAGTGGTTTTCCTGAAATTTCAGCTTGAATTTGAGATAGATGACGGCCTATAGTCGATTCTTTCAAACCATCCATAGAAACTAATCTGACGTCCTGAAGACTATCTTTGTGCAATTCATAGTAGGACATTAAATCAATTGGACTTTCAGTGAAAATCAATCGTTTTGGACTGCCAATATCAACATGAATACCTGTCATAGGATCGGAGTTTTTCATAATCACTTTAGCATATCCATGTTTTGGCCACTTCTCCCAATTCTCCTGGATTCCTTGTAAAGAGGCTCCAACAACTTCACCTGAAGAAGAAAGGGACTTGAAGACAATAACTGGCTCAATCGCATTTGTTGTAACTCCGCCAGTGCCTTCCGCAAAATAGTCAAGTTTGGCGTTAGCTTGGGCTAAAACACCCTGCTCCAAAAAATAATCAATTGTTTCATCTGATAATCCACGTTGATTTCGTAAGTAACCTCTTCCAGCTGAAAATGGCTGCTCGTATTTCTCAAGATAGTATTTAAAATCTTCTTGAGGTCTTTCAACCATTTGGAACTCTTTAAAGTTTCCATCATTCAAAAAATCTACAGATTGGTTAAAACTTACTTCCTTTATCGTCTCAACCAAAGAAATCGCATCTCCACCTGTATTTCTAGAGAACCATTTCCATAAATTTTTATCAGGTGAAATAACTAGGCTATCATGTTCTTTCCATCGATAGTCTCGTCCGGAGCGAACCAGCTCCATCTGAAGCTCATTTGCAACATCCAAAATATCTCTAGAACGTGCAAATTCAACACGTTCTCTACGACTTTTACCACGTCTTGATTCTTGTTCTGTCATATAAAATCTCCTTAAAATCCTTCATACTGTGGTTTATACGGCTCTTTCTCTGCTTGTAGAAACGTTTCTGGATCTAAGTGAACCAATTCCCCTACTGAAAAAGATTCAAATAGCTCAGAATTTTCCTTAAAATCTAGAACCATTTCTAAATCAGAATTTCTTCCTTGACCCTCAAAATGCACTTGCTTGCTATCAGCATTCATTGCCGTAATTAACCATTCGACTGAGAAATCAAAGTCTTCAACTGTGACATCTGGAAATAATAGCTTCATTTTTCTTCTCCTTTCTCTTTTTATCTTTCTATTCTATGCAATAACCAAGAAATTCCAGTTAAAGGGACAATAGATTTCCATTTTCAACAAAAAAAGCCATTGCTTTTACAATGACTCTTATATACTTTGTCCTTTTTCCTCAAGTTCTTGCCTCTCATCACTTCTCTCACGTTCCATAAGGGCTTTTTTATTTGCACGTTGGGCCCTTTGAAGAGAATTGGTCAAATTTCTCATGAAATCTGTATTGATGATTGCTTTGCCTTGGGATTGTTGGACGTTTTTTCTTTGCAAGTTCTTCCTTTCTTGCATTTTATGTGAAACAGCTTGAGCTAACTGACTTTTCTGATTGCTTTCTTCCTCTGGCAATATTTTTTGATAAAGTGATTTGAGTTCAGAAAATCCTTTCGCATTCTCCCGTTTTAATTTTTGAATAGTCGCTTGATCAGTCGTTTGTGAAATTTCCTTGTTTCGACTGTAAATCTGATGTTTCAGCTGAAAAATTGAGATATGGGTTTGTAACTCTTCTATATAGCCATCTTTCGTAATAGGATAGCCCTTTAGAATAGTTAGCACTCCTTCATCTTGAAGAGGTTGAACTGCTGCTAATTCTCCCTTCAGACGTTTAATAGGTGCTTGAATTGCTAATGAATCAGCCTTTTCTACTGAAAATGAAACACTATCTTCAAATTGGTTAGCAAGAGATTGTTTTAGAGATTGGTCTGCTTCACCTAGTTTATAATTTGGAGTCAGTTGCAATTCAGTCAGCTTCAGTCTTTGAAGAATCTCCTGCTTTTTCAATTCAACAAATGGCTTATCGGTTTCAAGTGGTTGAATTTGATCAAAAAGAGTTTTACGAACTAATAAACTACTCTGTTTTTCCTCCAATAAGCTCAATTTTAAAGCATAGCGGAATGTTCCTAACTCATTCCGCTCTCTTAATGATCGATCACTTTTCTTTTTAGCCGCTTCTACAAGATCTTTCAAATCAGCTGAAGAAAATAGCGACAAGTCTCTTAAACTAAGTTGCTTCTCCAGTAAGTCTTCTTTCATTTGACTTACATCATAAACTAATTCCCTAACATATTCAGGACGTCCCAAACCTGTTCCGTGTTTATCATAAGCAGCATAGACTGGTTTTGTGATTTCAATAGGTTTTGCTCCATCTTTCAAATCATAACCCAGTTTTTTCCAGGCATCCAGTGTTTTGATGACACTTGCGTTAGGATCCTGGGCTAAAATTAATTTTTGATTCTTTACTGAGAAATTGGCCAAATTTTTTTCCAGCCGAACGTCAGCTATTTCAGGAGCATTCTCACGAAATAGGTGCAAGATTCTATTTGCTAATCGTTCTCTCAACTCCTTCTCTCGATTCGCTATTAATTGCTGCAGATGATAGCCTGCAGCCTCCTGTTGTGTTTTCTCAACACGACCATCAAGTTTCCGAATCTTCTCGTAGGTTGATTTTTTTCCAGACGAATAAGCTCCTCTATAGGTTTCTAGGAAGTCCTTCGTTTCTTTCAGAAATTCTTGATAGAGCTCTTTCCCATCATTTTCTAAATAGGAATCCAGATAGCGATCCAGGAAGAATTTACTGACTGCAAAATCTCTTGCATTTGAGCCATAGCGCCATTTTTTATCCATTGGTAAATGGTTGTAAGCCTGCTCCAGAAAATTTTTTTCAGCTGAAGAACGTACCATCTGATCTCTAAATACAGAATTGATCAACTCACTTCTGATATTGGCCAAAATTTGTTCTCGTCGAACAATCATTCCTCTAGTCTGTTCATTCAACAGGCCATGAAAAACATCGCTTTTAAAACGTTCAATGGTTTTCTGGGAAAAGTTACCTCTATATTCCATCCGTCCACGAGGCCGATAGAAAAATTTTTTTCTTGCAGACTCGACTTCTGATAAACCAAAATGCACATGAATATTATCCGTATTCAAGTGAATGTTAGCCCACCAAAATGATGAGTCGGATAATCCTTCTTTTTCAATCAATCTTGGCAATGC
Source organism: Streptococcus sp. WB01_FAA12 (assembly GCF_012843315.1). Classification (GTDB taxonomy): domain Bacteria; phylum Bacillota; class Bacilli; order Lactobacillales; family Streptococcaceae; genus Streptococcus. The sequence continues at coordinate 115,558 of NZ_JABAEX010000003.1, read as the reverse complement.
TTCACGTATGACCGACTTGATAGCTTGCTGATCGACTTTACCAGTTTCCAGGTCATATAATCCCTCTTTGGCCAAAAAATCATTATCAAAAGAGATAACACCCTGCCATAGAAGAGAGCCATTTTGATAAGCCTGTTCTAACTTATTTTTCAATTCAGTTACTTTGCTACGCTGCAAGTAATTGACCTCTTTTGTAAAAATAGCTGTCATCTCTTCACTTTGATTTTCAGTAGCATAAGAGCGATTCATATAATCAATGTATTCCTGAAAATTTAGTTTCGTTTCTGGAACTTCAGCTTGAATTTTTTGTAGTTCATCTTCAGTTAGAGACTCGATATTTTGTCTGTGTGTTTCTAAATTTAATTCGTTATCAACCTCAACAGCTTCGTCTCTATTAGTGTAGTCTACAAAGCCACTATTTGCTTCAGTGTATTGCAGCATGAAGGTAATACTTGGACTAGAAGATACGTTCATTATTTTCCTCTCTTTGAATTAAAATAGTCCATTTTTTCTTAAAAGAGCATAGTCTTTTAATAACGGTTGTAATTCTTCAGGTTCAACTTGAAAATCATTGATCCACTGTCCTGATTGAGAAATATGTAATTCTTTTTGCTCTTCAATAAATTGCATGGGAATCAATAAGATATTTGGTTCTTCTAACTCTGAACCACTTTCTCGTTCTAAAAAGGCGACAATAAAATCTTGATTCCCTTTCGTCCTCAATTGCCAGTGATGAGAGTTCCCGTTTTTCCTTTTATACAATGAGCTGTATTTTACATCAATCGTTAGACCATCTAGCCAAAAATCATATACTGGATTATTTTTCTTGAAATACTTATTCGCATCCGTTGCATCTGGAACATACTTTTGAAAAAGCTCCTCGGCCATTCCCCCGAGCTTAGCTGTCCTAGAACCATACTGAATTTTATCTTGAATTTTAAGGCAGCCACTCTTTATTAATTTCAAATGAGCTATATGAGTAGGCAGCCCTGACTGTTTCACCGCTTCATGAAAATCTCCTGTTTCTAAATAGATTTCAACAATATCTACCATTTACTGTACCTCAATGAGAATGTTTGATAGTTTGACCACGTGCAATATCTTCTTGAATGACATCGTTGATTCTTGCCATCAATTCATGCTGTGTAGGATCCAATCGTGAATGAATAGATTCCAATTCTTGAACATCAAAATCATCTTTCGTAATAGCATGAAAGTTGGTTAGCGTTAGATAGAGAATTTGATCAAGTTGACGATGAATCGCCTTGTTATCATTTCCAGAATCAAAGGCATCCCCCAATTTTTTTTCCAGCTGAGTCAGTCGCTCATAGAAATTTTTTCCTTCTCCTAATTCAATAAAAAGTTTATAAAAAACTTCAATCAAAGTGACAAGCGTTGCTGAATTATTTCGATACTGTTTCTGCAAAGCAGACGATTCTTTCAAGTAGGATTTTATTTCCTTAAATTTTTCATGTGTTTCTTCGCTAAAATATAAGCTAAGTCTTGGATTCATTTTTCCCTCCTCAATTTTTCTGAGATGATCCTGTCAAATAATTGATTTTATATCCTGGTTGAACATTAAAGATATATACATCAAATGAGATCTCATCATCTTCAATACTCTGTGCTTCCATACGAACTCCTCTGGCAACTAATTCCACATTTCTAAAAATGGGAGTTACTCGATAGCGAACATGGTGGTTCGTATTTTTTATGTAGTTAGCAATTTTATTTTCATAGTAGACCATTGATGATTGTTCATCTTCAAAATTTGCATTTAAAGCACGTGTACCTGTAAATAAATTTTTGGCATTCGCATTTTCTCCACTTAATTGAAAACCGATTAAGTGAGAACGATTATATAAATAATCTTCTTGCCCGTTGAAAATTATTTTTTTATTTTTCCACCCTGTTGGTGTGACAGACGAAATAGATTCTCTATCTTCCGTTGGCATCAATTCTTTTCCCAACATCGCTTCAGCAATTCCTACACGATTTAAAAAATCTAGATCAGAATATTTTTCCCAGCTGCCATTTTCTAAACTCAATTCGCTTTTTATAAATTGTGATTTTTCATTGACAACAATCACTTGATTTTTTCCATCATACTCCTTCGATTTCAAATCATCATTTTTTAGAGTAGAATTCAAATTTGAGTTGGGATTTTTTTCTTCAGCTGAATCGGCTATGTTCAATTGATTCGGAATATCATTTTGTGTCAAGCCAGATTTGATAGCATTAAAATTGTTAGGTTGTACGATAAAGATCGCAAGAAAAATGAGAATGATGAACAGAGATTTATTCTTCTTCATTTTCAAACACCACCTGACCGTCGTTCAGCTTCAAGTGCAGATACATCATCCATAAAATGTAACCAATTTGTGGTTAGTTCATTTACAATATCTTGTTTAACATTTAAAGCAGAAAGAGAAATGTCATTCTTCAACATCAATTCTAAAATCTGACTTTGTTGTTCTTTGATATCAGATAATGTTTCCGCAAATTGGTTATTGTACAAATTCAATCCGTCATTCATTACGATATTTTGAACTTGCGATAACATAAACTCATTGAAACTTGGATAGTTATATTTTTTTGAAATAGCCTGAAGTTGTTCAAACATATCGTCGGGAACATTTCGAATTAAAAAATTTTTAGTCATCACTTTCCACCTCTCCTTCATACTCTAACCAGCGTGAAATATGATCGCCATAACAATCCATTTTTTCTTCAAATTCAGAGAGTATCCTTGTCTGTTTTTTCATTTGTTCCAGAACATGGTCAGAAGCTAATTTCATATTTTCCAAATGAGCAACATACAAATCTTGAGCACGATTAAATTTGCCGTACTCAATTTTTTCACGACAGATTGAAAGTAAAAAATCGTTAAATGAGTTGGCTTTATTTTTTTTCGCAAGAGATTTTAGATAATTAATTTCATCATCAGTAAGGCCTCTAATCTCAATTCGATTTTGTTTTATATTTGCCATTATTTTAAATTTTCCTTTCTAAAAAATAGCGCCCTTCTTTTTTCTTTTGTCGAAGCAAAAGCAAAAAGAAGCAAAAAAGAAAACTTCAACCTCGCAACATCACGAACCGATACGGTTCTATTTTTGCGGTTTTTCAACACACTAACACACACAGAGGGACTAAGGTCCTTTTTAGGTGTGTTGTGGTAGAAAAGAGCATAAGGGAAACTGATATCACGTGCCGTGATATGTTGATAGTATCAACGTTTCCGGTACCGGTAATTTTCTCGGTTTCACCTACTTACACACACATGCTATACTTACCTTTACACACTTTATAGGTGTTATACTTACACTGTATTTCTTATTTACATACTTTTACTTACACCATTTTTGACTTAATTTGAAACTTCATAACTCAAAAATTAAGACTGATTTTCAGCTGGAAAGTTTCCTTCTTCACGATTTTTCTTCGCTGCTAAACGTTGTTCTTTTTCATCTTCTTTGATAAGGTTTAATTCCATTTTTAACTCTTCAAAAATTGATTCATACGACTGATTTTTATTTTTCTTCAATTGAATTTGAACATAAATTTTACCAATTTGTTTTTGAAGATTCTCTTCTGCTTCTTTACGTTCCTGTTCCAAAAGGGCAACTCTTTTCTTTGCCTCTTCTAGTTGATTATCAATTTTTTTTAAATCATTTTTGGCCATGATTACTTCTCCTTTTTTCTAATTTCGTATTTCTTATTTCCTTAATTTATTTCCTGCAAAGCTGGTAATTTTTTCTTTTATAATTTGGAAGTTGCTCCACAAATCGCCATCTAATTTCTTCAAATCAATCACATAAATTTCATGAACATTTTTCTTGATGGTTAGTGTGAAAGAACGTTCATCAATTTTAATTTCCTGTAGAACGAGGTACATTGAAGAAAACATTTCTCCTTTATATCCTGGATTACTATGATAGGTTATTCCATATTCATCAATATCCAGCACAACCCACTTCTGTTTTCTAATCAAACCTTTTGTACTTGTGAAAACAGTACGATGCTTTCTAACTGGTTGATTTTCCTTTGGTGCTAATTTTAGTTGTTCTTTCATTTTTCTGCCTTTCTTTTTTTGATTGATTCTAGTATAAGAGATAACTGAAAAAAATTTTTTAAAGGGACAATCATAAAAATAAATCCCCTCAATTCAAAAATTAAGGAGATTTTTGACTACTATTTGTTGGTAAACACGAACTCGGCTTTCATAGAAAATGCACTCTTTTTACTTACATCAAATTGAATCATCTCAAAATAAAAATCATGTTTTTTCCCAAAAGGGAAGACACTGAAGACTGGATGATAAAATTCTTCAATATCTACAAATTCTCTTTCAAGAGGAGCTTCAGAACCATTCCATGCTTTTCTATAATAGGAAATACCTGTCCGTTTTTCTCTATTCAAAAAACTTAATTCTACAACATCTTGATAATCCTTTTTCACTGCTCGCTGATTAATCGTAATCATTCGTTGGTTTGCATCACCTTCATCAGCATCCGTAAAAAGATTGATTTTAGGAGGTAACTTATCTTTTAATTTTCGGATTCCAAGGTAATCCTTGTTTAAGACATTTTTGAATAGATATCGCTGAAAAAGTTTTGCTTGAAACCACTTCATGAAATAATAAATACCGATACTAAAGATTAGGGCTAAAAGCCAGAACGATGATTCGTTTTCTTGTATTGGTTTTTCTAATGCAGCTGTAAAAATGATAGCAAGTACAATATTTCTTATAAACATCTTTATAATCTGCATTTCAGCCCCTAAACGTAACTTCGTAAAAGGCGCACATAAAATAATCAAACACATCATTGTTCCAAAAATCTTTGGATCAGCCTCAAGTATTACGGAAACTTCTTTTATAAGAACAGCGCCTGTAACCATTACAAAAAATAAATATTGCCATTTAAAGGCTTGTCTAATAAACCAATTCACTCCACAAATTGCAGATAATTTATATCCCAATTTATCAGTTTCTTTTACCATTTTAATTAAATTTTTCATTTTATTTTACCTCACTTTAATTCATTTCTACAGTTTCAATAGGGTTTGAAAATTCAAATGTACCATCTTTGACTGCCTGTTTTTTCTTGTCCAAAGACTCCAATTTAGCCTTTAACTTTTCAATGTTTTTATAGGCTGTTTCGATGGTTCTATTCTTCGTTTCGATGTTTGTATCCAGCGTAGCAATATTCTTTTGATTGGCTTCGAGATCATCACCTATTAGATATTTTGCTTCTGCTTGAAGACTCGCTTTTCGTGAATTATCATCTTCAATAGATTCCTTCAATTGAGAAATTGATGTTGTCAATTTTTGAGACTGTTCATTCTGGAAATTGATCTCTTTTTCGATTTCCTGAAGAGTAAATTCTTCTCTGGAGACAACTTCAATAGCTTTGATTTCAAGCTGAGGATTTTGAGGTGTTACAAAGAATTGTACAGTGTCCTCTTCTCCAGATTTCTTCTGAGAAACCTTTTTAGAATCACTGGATGGTGATGAAATATTCACATCAATTGAGCTAGAAGAGACTGTCTGATTCGTCACATCGATCGCAAATGCACCAAAATTTTTCGGAACTCCTTTAATAATAACTGATACTTTATTATCAATGATTGGCACAACATCCATCTCTATTTTTGAGTCTTTATGCTGCGCATAGAGTTTCCATTTCAATCGTTTGGCATCGATACCCCGATCTATCGAAGTCGTAGCATCTTTCGTCTCAAATTGTAAAACGATAATTCCAGTATCTGGTGAATATTCCTGGCTAACCAGTTTCATCTCACCACTCCCATTCGCAAAAACTTGCTTTGTTTTGAGTTGTTCTGAAGTATAGGTTTGTCTTTGTGGTGAGAAAATTGCTCCCATCAAAAGACTTAACCAAGTCACAAACAACATTGAGAAAATGACTAGTTTTCTCTTAATAATATTCTCTTGAAACCAAACTTTAGTCTTAATAAATGGCTTCAAAATTGGGCTAGATTTTATCTTTTCAATCCAGCGTTTGATTGTATCTATCATAATGGATATATCCTTTCTACTCTATGTAAATTTTTGTTTTTATACCAGTGCCTTACCTCCGTTTCTCATGCCTCTTATATCCTTTCCAAATAAATGAAACCTTACTTTTCGGCCAAACACTTTTTAGTAACATTAAGAAGGCTAATGGCAACCTTTTCGTTTTGATTTCATTTCCAAAGTTATCACATATAGTTATCTTGAAGAGCGGTACGAACCAGATCGCAATCAAGAAAGTTCCAACCACGCCATGCGCAATAGCATTTAAAATTTGATACATACTACCTCCTTAAATACAACCTAACTTTTCAGGTGCCAAATCCAATGTCAACCAAAGAGCCTCATCTTGCGAAATATGTGTTAGTCTTCCTCCCTCATCATTAAAACGATGTAGGGTAAACGTTCCATCTGATAATTTTCCTAAAACAACCATTCCTTCATTTGTCCTAGTACGCCATAGTTCCCAATCATTTTGAAAAGCTGTCTCGGCCCATTTACTTAGCTTTACCCTTTTAGTCATTTATGGCCTCCTGAATACTCTTCTCATCTGCTACAATCTTTTCCTCTGAATCTCTTGAAGCATATAGATATTTCTTTATTTTTCCCTTACGAATCTTGATGATAGTTGCAGCTTTTTCAACCTGGTATTTTTCTACCAACTTTTGACCTTCTTCTGTCTGAGTATCAATGTAAAATGTTGGATAGGAACCTTTATTGGCTGCATCTACAACTACACTTTTTCCAACCTGACAGTAAGGACAATCTTTTTTATAAAATACTAGGTTTACATTTTGATCAAGTACAGTATTCTGGTATTCCTTCTGAGTAAGGTGAGGATCGTAATCTAAGATAAAATGATCTTTATACACCCTATACCCTCCTAGAACTGCGAGACTCACAACTAAAATGACAAGAATAGCCCCTAGAGCTAACTTAACGTGTCTAAAAATCTCTCTCATCCTATTTCCTCCTCATCCATAAAATCAAATATGGAACCTTGAACATAATCAATCTTGGCCAATTCTTTTATTTCTGATTTCAAGTTAGTGAACGTTGTCATCACTTCTTGAAACAGCAAAGGATCAAATTCCTCGGAATCCAATACACGGACAATTGGTAACATTGGATAATGATCTCTCAACTCCTCCTGCAGGTAATCTGAAATCATTTTATCATTCGAGATAACACTATCTACTCTAATAATCGCTGGAATGCTAGAAATACTCTCCTCGTTTTGATAAAAAGTTAAAGCGACATCACCTGCAGAAACAGACTCAAATTTTAAGTTATCCGATGAAAGTTTAAAATAATAAGCCAATGGTTCCTGGCCAACCCCTGTTAGGTAATAGCCTCGAATAATTTTGAATAACTCTGACATCGACCTTTCCCCTTCCTAACAAACTTTTAGAAGTCTAAACGGAGCTTGATACACATCAGGATAGTGAATCAATCTCTTTTTTCTTTGTTCAGGAAGTGGTTTACGGTAATGTTTTTGAAGATACTGAAAAGCTAGTCCCAGGGTATCAAAAACTAAAACTTTATTCTCCCCATTACAAATATAGTCACCTAATTCAAAACTGAAAATTACGTACTTCATTCTTCTTCTCACTTTCTATTTTGGTTAATCATTGCCAGCTGATCTGTCTCTAACTCAGCATCATATCCGTTTTCAAAACGAACTTGTTGACGAATCCCTATAAGTGAGAGAACTAAGAAAAATCCTCCTACAAATATAAGACTAAACAATCCAACTAAAATCAAAATCATATCATTCCTCCATAGGTTATTTTATGTACATTTATATCTTGGTAATAATCATAGATATAATGTAAAGGCAGTTTGCGGGTTTTTAAAATTATCCAATATCAAGTTCAAATAGAGATAGTTGTTGTGTTTGTTTAAAGCCATCTTTAACCCTTTCTATCACTCTCTGAGTGAACTCTAAGCTTTCTTCAAAGAAAGCAGCAATATTGGCCATATAAGCCTCCTGACGTTCTTTCTTTACCTGAATAAGGGAAAGCAAGATTGCTTTGATAGAGGCTAATCTGATGCCTCCTCTACGGCCATGTTTGACTGTGAAGAAGATCTTTTGTTCTGTTTTGAGAACCTTCAATACTTTGTCTAATGAACGCTCAGGAATGTTCAACTTCTCTCGTATCTCTTTTTTTGTCGTCTGGATAAATGGACCCTCAGATTGATAGAAGCCTTCTAAATAGGCCATAACGTCTGTTTTCCATTCATGAAGATGACTATTCTTTCTGTCAGCACGTTTCTTCTTAAACTTGTACCAACGTTGCTTCACAAAGAGATCTGAAGCCTTGAGTTCCTGATTGACCCATGCTTTACATAAAGTCATTACATAGTCACGACTAGCAGCTTCATATTTTCCTGAGTAGGCGCTAGTGATAATCTTATGATATTCAGCTGAAGAAAGTGGTTCGTCTAGATTTGCATTGAAACTAGAAAGAACCTCCTCACACTCTTCCTGATCGATTCCTGAAGAGAAATTGGCTAAAGCAAGCGTGAAAAGAACGTTGTTTCTTCCCATCAAGGCTTTTCCACCTTTGATATTCCCCTCTCTCATCAGCAATTGATACCAGGGTTCATCAATCTGTTTTACCCCTTCAGAGCCTGAAATAACCGTCAAATTGGGTTTTTTACTTGGGAAGGGAAGGTCTGATTGCTTCATCGACCAATCTAACCACTCCTGGAAGGAATAGGTATAGTCAGCTTCAAAAAATTCAACATTATCAGTTCGAGGAATCCGAGCAATTCCAAAATGGTTACAGGTCATATCTACTGGTAAAGTTTGAGCAAAGTAATTTCTCAAATTTTGAGAGATAGCTTTAGCCACCTTTACCAATCGAAATTGGGAATGAGCTGTAACATAAGCTGATTCTGAGAGGACAAAATAGGCTTGAAATCCTTTATCAGATTTTAGAATCAAAGTCGGCATAAAACCTAACTCCAGGGAAGCAGTTAAAATATCTCCTGTCGTCATTTCTTCAGCTGCAGAGGTAATATCGAAGTCAATATAGAATGTGTTAATCTGTCTAAGATTATCTTCAGAGTGGCCACGTGTAATCCGTCGACCAGCATCACTATAGCTTCCATAGCAATATACGTTAGGCGTCCAGTGTGTAAACTGATCCTGGTTCTCCAGCAATGATTCGACAGAGGTTAAAACAACACCACGTGCCTTCACCATATTTGCTTTTGAACGATACGCAAATACAGACCCTCGTCTTCCTTCTTCAGCTGAAGAGATAAGTTGTAGATGGCTATTCTTAAATTTTTGTGTTCTTAACCCATCTTTTGTGATGATGGATAAGCATTTTAATAAATCAATCTTTTTCATGATTTTTAGGTCTCTCGTATCCCTTCACTAGTTATAGTTTGAAGTCAAATACACTTATAAAATATATTTCCAAAAGCGCTAATCATCAATATTTTAGTAATAGAGTGGTACTGCGTTGATAGTCAAAGCACTATACGATTGTTCTAAGTGTTCAATGTCTGTATCTTTCACTTCCAGACCAGTGCTTGTTTCTTTCAATTCAATTTCCTCTTTCTGGCCTAAAAGGCTGCCGTCAGCAAGGATTTTCTGCAAGCGTTCAGCTTTCACTAAGCGATTGTAGATACCGTCAAACTCAATCATATAAACATATTCTACTTTATCTATCATGCTACTAGATATATCAGTCATATCCTTTAGCTCTTCCTTTGTATAACACAAATTATCAAACTGACGGATACGTTCATCTACTGTTTTTGCAATCTGCATTGCCCAATTCACAAAGTCGTATTGCTCTTCAGTCAATCCAGCCATTGTCTGATATTCAATAGTGTTCTCGATTTCCTTTAAAATACGTTCAAGGATCGCCTTGACAATAAAGTTATTGGAAGTGTATCCATTAGATAACATATTTTTTGTTGTAATTGTTTTTGTTGAAAGAATTTGAACTGGGAGTTTTTGCTCAAACTGTTTTGTTATATAATGTTTTCTAATTTCGACAGATGGTTCAAAACCTCTTTCATGTGGTAATATACACTGCTGAAATCGCCCAACCTCAGTTCCTGTTGTCTGTCTTAGGAAAACAGTTTCCACTACAATCGGTGATGCGATTGTTAAGTCTAAAAATTCCATGTTCAATTTTGGGTTGACTTCACCAATTCCAAACTCTTTCCTCAATTCCTCTTTAGAATATCCGTTCTCATAGATAACTTTTTTGAACCATTGTAAATCCTTATTAGCTTCAGAAATACTTTCTGGAACTTGATAAAAAACTGCTGATTCAATTATTTTCTCAAAGAATAAGCTATCGCTTTGTAAATTTGGGTTATCAAAATCAAACTCTACAAGATAGCTATTCGATAAGTCACTCCTTTCCAGACTGCTCTTGATTTCCAACTCTAGCTTTTCAGCTAGTTTTTTTCCGTCTATAATCATTAGAGTATCCATGTGGCTGCGTGAGTTCGTTTTGACTAAAATTGGATCGATAAAATTCCAATCCAAAATCCTTTTAGCAATCTCTAGGCACTCTTTTTTATGTAGATTTAATACTGTCATACTATACCTCCTATTTAAACTCCAATCTACTTAGTCAATGATTTATGTATATGTTTAAGTCTTTTTCTATTCTCGTTCTTTCGTTCTCTGTCAAATAGTTCGTCAAAGAATCTTGCCAGTATCATAAAAGCTAAAGTTACAGTTCCTAGTACTGTGATAAGAAGCAAACCGACTATATCAATGAAAGAGATAACTAAAAAGCATAGCAGCATGAACGCCATTACTTTATTCTCAATAACTCCCGAACTAACTGACGACATAGCAATCCAGTTGTTGAGATATACTAAAAACCAAGAATAAGATAAAGGGATAGCATTAAACGAGATAGCTCCATAAATGATATTTACTAGCACTTTCCATACACTCTTAGAATAAAGAATGTTCTCTCTTATTGATTTCAAGATACCCTTGTTTATAAAAAGATAATAATACAATACTGTCATACTATGCCTCCTATTTCAACTCAAATGAACCTATAAGATACGGCAACAACTCCTTACACGATAGGTAAATCATTCCCCCTCCTACAATAATTAAAAAGAGACTTAACCCCCATTCCAAAGGACTTAGAGACAAAAAGAAATCTTTCTCACCACTCCATCCAAGTCTAATGTCTGTATTTTTAGCTATGATCAATACTCCACTGAATGAAATGCACACTCCTACAACAAATAATATAATAAATAACAAAATCATATTTTCCTTCTTGCTTATTTCTAGGCTTTTAAAATAAATTAACAACAGAATACTTTTTAAAGTGTACTTAACAGCCGCTCGAACTCTTCTGCGCTCAGAAGATCGTCATCGTCTTTCCGTGGTTGGAAAGGCATAATCTTTGATACTGGTTTCTTTTTAGCACCTAAACGGTAACGATGTCCGTTTGGCAACCAACCTAGCTTGTAATCCAATCTAGGAAGGTTTTCTCTACCCTTGATGCTATCGTTTGAAACCCCAATTTCAACCTCTCCAGATAGCTTGGCGTTTGCCCACTCGCTAGGAGTGATTTCCCCAAAACTATCCCAGAAGACTTTTCTTTGAGCAGTCTTTTGTTGTCTACGAGCGCTTGCATAAGCACTCGCTGTTCTAAAGTTATTAAGCATATAAGTTCCTCCTACCCAATTGGGCTTTTTTCTTTTTTCCGTGAGATAATCTATTCTCAGCACCTGCAAATTCCCAATCTCTCTCAAGCCAATTCGATAAATCAATTCCAGAACGAAAGTAATTCGTTCATGATATTAGAAAATTTTTCAAAGCCCTCTGAAGTTATTTCTATAAACTTTAAGAATCTTTGATAACCATCAGGTTGGAAAGCTATCAAAGCGATAACTATTACCCCTACTATTCCCAGACACAAAAAAGCAGCATTAAACAATTTAATATCTTCTTCATCCATATCAATCCTCCTTTTTATTGGTACAAGATGTTACCCAGTAGCAAGCACATACGTTACAAATTCCTTTTTGAGATGGCTTTTATTTCATATCCTTACTCCTTGATTTCAGGCGGTTTTGGAAAACTCATCCAATAAATAACACTACTACAAGTATTTTCAAAACCAATACCATCGTTAAAATCAACCCAGATATCTGTATACACTTCTTCACTTTCACTTGTGTAAACAAGAACCTCTTCGTCTAATTCAGGGATTTTCCCATCCCACATGAATTCAATTTCATCTCCGTATTCCTTTTTTTCTTCGCTAGTAAGGGGTCTTTGTGTAATTTTTTTCCAGTCTGTATTTTTCATAGTTCTTTCCTCCTATGTTCATTCTCATTTATTCAATAATTCTTCTGATAACAACCTGGTCTGTAATAAACTTTTGTCTGACAAGATTCATCATTAAATCCATAAAAACAGTGACTACACAGCGTTCTGTTTTTATCTACCCACCAACAAGGACCATACTTTTCATTGATGCAAGGTGTAACCCAGTTGCAAGAACATCGTCTACAAATACCCATTTCCATTTTCTATCTCTCATTTATTCTCATACTTTTAGGTAGCTTCTTACTCGGTAAACAGTAACCTTCGGATAAGTCCCTTTTGCTATAAAATTCAGGACTATTTGTCATGATGTGATCACTTCTTCTCCATCCTCGACGAAGTTGTTTGTAAGATAAAGAAACACGCTTCTCAATTTCTTTAAAACTAAATCCCAACTTCAAATATGTTGTTACAATAGTAGTAGCATGTTCTTTGGACTCTTCGCTTCTTGTTCTTCGCTGAAAGTTTATCTGCTTATCTTCTTCATTTAATGCTATCTGATAGGCAATAAACAACTTCCGCATTTCCATAATTTTATGTTGCCAGGCCAAGCTGTAAGGTTGTCCTGAATATCGATTCACTAAGTCTTTTACGGGTTGTTTAAATTTCAGCTGAAGAGGGTCAAACTCCCCAAGATCTGAGAATGGATCAATGAAACCTAATGGTTCGCTTTGAATTAATTCATTGTATAGCGCTTCTCTGTCCATCCTGATTTATCTCCTTCTGTCAAATGCACGTCATTGAGTCAAACAAACTTAATTGGATGGTTTTAGGCGCTTGTTCGCTATTTCCACTCTCATCATGATCGATAACGTCAAAGATTTCTAACGTGTCTAAATTCATTACAATCTCTAATCCTATCATCATTGAACTCCTTTCAAATAGAATTTTAAGCGAACAAAAAAGAGAACAGATTTCTCTGTTCTCCTAAAAATATTGAATTATTTGATTTTCTAAAAACTCTTACCACTTACTTCCGTTACAAATCTTTATCCTACCCTCCCTCCCCCACAAGTGCTGTGGGGGATTTTTTGTTTTTTCTGAACTTTTTTCACTTTTTAGTCCGAAAACTCCCAAAAAATCTCCTTATAAATAAGAACAACTGTCCAGCTCATGACACTAAACCGAGCAAGAGTCCATTCACTATTTTGTCCAAAAGAAAGGTAAAGAATTATGACAAAAAAACAGAACTCAAAACAACCCAAACCTGACAAGGTCGCTATCCGAAGAGAAAAAGAAATCAAGGAAGCGATTGAACGTGGCGACTGGAAAAGAGTTGTCCATCTTTTATCATTACCATTTGATAACGCAGAGAGGAAAGACAGGTATCATGGAAAACTCAGCCTCAATTTCATCTATAAGAGGAAAGAAATGCTTGACTTTCTACCTGACAATTCCAGACACTCCAATCCTCTTGAGTCACTCATTTATGAAGAAGATACCAAGATTGTCTATCAGACAATTGACGAGTTTGACGACATCGAACAAATCATTATCTTTGGTTACTTCTTTGAAGATAAAAATTTTACTCAATTAGCTGAAGAAGTTCACCTCAGTGATAAAACAGTCAAAAGAAGGCTAGAAAAATCGCTCAAACTTCTGAGGGAAAAACTAGAAGAGTAAATAAAGACTGTCCAGCTCATGACATGAAACCGAGCTTGTCTCTTCTCACTTTTAAATCTACTTATAGAAAGGTATATCCATATGAAAATTAAACCACAACACCGCAAAGGCGGTTACTCAAACCACATCGCTCAACAATACGTTGACCTTACCGAACCTATCTACTTATTGAGTGACGAACTCGAACCCCAACAAAAATATGAAGATAATAAACCAACCGGTGAAATTATCGCATATAAGGCTTGGTTTGGTCAAAAAGGACTTCCACCTTTTCAAGTAAAATTTACAGAAGCACCTGAACTACCAGACTACCTATCTCTAATTTCATTTGAAAATCTAGTAGCATGCGAAGTTAACTACAATGTTTACTTCAAAGCTGATGGATTGAAAGAGGTGAACTAATGGTTTCAACTCTCACACAAAGAGAGTTGGAACAATACCTGTTACAGAGCTTGAACATGGGTTTGGGCTCTGTATTACAGGGTGAAACATCCTACACCAACTCTTTTAACATTCTCGTCCGAGAAGACGGCTTTATCTTTGTCCCTCGGCTTCCTTGTGGCTTTATCATCGATGATGACTTGTATCAAAAGATTTTTCTAATCGCAAACGCCTCCCTCTATCCACAATATACTTTGTTAAAGCAAAATTCTGCTTACTTTATCGCATTAAAGACAGAGGATATTCATGTTCAGCGAGGCTTATTCTTCCCATGGAAAATCGGAATTTCGGAACGCTTGGTTATTCCAGAACTTGAGACATTTGCCTCAAATCTAAAGTGTAATAATATTCCTATTATGAAAAATCTAACCATTAACTATGACAAGGTAACATCCCTTGCGATTGCGGGAAATTCAGGTAGTGGAAAAAGCTATGCCCTTACCTACCTTTTAAGTGTCCTCAGAAACTTTTCTGACTTGATTATCATTGACCCTAAGTTTGATACCCCATCACGTTGGGCAAGAGAATACCAAATCCCTGTCATTCACCCTCATGAAAACCGTTCTAAGTCTGACTTTGTGTCAGAAATCAATGAAAACTTAAGCAAGTGTCTGACCATCATCCATAAAAGGCAAGCCATCCTGTTTGAAAATCCTAGGCACGATTTTAAACATCTAAGCATTGTCATTGATGAAGTCCTTGCCTTGTCAGAAGGGGTCAACAAAACCATAAAAGATTCCTTCTTCTCGTTATTATCTCAAATCGCGTTACTGGGACGTTCCACACGAGTTCATTTACTTCTAGTCAGTCAACGCTTTGATCATACTACCATACCAGTTTCTGTTCGAGAACAATTAAACGTTCTTATACAAATTGGAAACATTAATAAAAAGACCACACAATTTTTGTTTCCCGACCTTGACCCAGAAGGCATTGTTATTCCAATCGGCAAAGGAACTGGCTTAATTCAAATCATTGATAACGAACATCCTTATCAAGTTCTCCCCCTCCTCTGCCCCACCTATTACACTACGAAAGGAATTTTATAGACTATGATAAAAACGAATTTTCAAAAAACCATTCATCCAGCAACCACCCTTTTTATAATAGGAATCCTATCTATGCTTATTTCAATCTTATTGAGGCTTGGAATGAATCCCTTGGAAAACAGTATTTATTTCACATCTCTGTTTGATTTCCTGCACTTGCTTCACTTTATCAGCTCATCTATCTCTTTCTTGTCCCTTCTCTTATTCTTTGGATTATTTGGCTATGAAATTAAGATACGACAGAGAGAAGATAGAGTATCTAACCTCTTTAAGTCCATCATACAGACCTTTTCACTTCGCCTTTTTCTTATTCAAAGAGAACACTCAGAATCTGGAAGCACAAGCGAGCAAGGGAATATAAAAAGATACAGTCCTGTCAATAAACAGTTCAATAAAGCAATTCAGAAAGTGGTTGTAGATATAAGAGAAGGAAGCGCAACCTTGATTATTCCTGTTCCCAAATCCCAACAAGCCATTAAAATCTTAAAGGATTTGGAAACAATCATCAGTGAAGAAGTTTCTAGTCGCAATCCAGACTATTATTTTTCACGACCTGAAAGAAAGGGCATGGACTTCTACTTTATCGGAACAAGACGCAAATGATTGGAAGGGCGCTTTGGCGCACGAAGTGAGCGCCACCTAGCGCCCTTCTGTTTTGGTCTACGGACTAACGGGTTACTACGACCCCGTTAGTCCAATAATCAATAATCACAAAAATATCAAATAAAGCGTGTCCCACCTTCCGAAGACACCCCTCTAAATCTCCTTATAGATAGAAATACAATTTGAAAGCGAGACATATTGAATATGGCAAAAGAACAACGTTCTAATAAATGGGCTTTTCTTTTCTACAGAGAGAGCGCCCCAGAAAACTATTTGGAAATCCTTGAAGGTTTTCATATCCCCTTTATCTTATCACCTTGGCATGATAGAGATATCAATCGAAAAACAGGGGAACTTAAGAAAGCTCATAAGCATGGAGCCTTTTTCTTTGATTCGCTTAAAAGCTATAATCAAGTATCTGAACTCATCAAGGATAAATTAAAGGGGCCTGCTCATGTAGAGCCCATTATGTCTCCCAAGGGGATGTATGACTACTTTGTTCATGCGGAGAATCCTGAAAAGACTCAATACAAAATTGATGATATAGAAATAGGATGCGGATTTGAATTAGACAAATTCCTCATAAACAATAACAACGATGATTTTCTATCAGCCATCATTGATGTGATAGACAAGAAGAATTTCACAGAGTTTAATCATCTGGTTAGATATGCGAGAGAAGAAAATCCGATCTTATTAAGGCTTATCGTAGATAAAACTTACTTTTTTGCTAAGTATTTAGATTCACGAAGGTATAGCACAGACAAAAGCAAAATAACTTCATCAGAAAATTCTTTGACGAATACCCCGAATGAAACTAGTGACGTCATATCAAGCACTACTTCAATAGAAGTATAATGGAGGAAAAGCTATGCAAGTAATCTTACCAGATGAGCAAATTCATCAAATTCAACTTTTACTCTCTAATCTTATAAATAAAGAAATCAGAGAGCAATTAGACAAGAGCGGTATCGATAGCCCCTATTTGAACAAGCAACAAGCTTGTAACTATTTAGGTATATCAAACAATACACTGGATTCTTGGATTGTAAAAGGCCTACCCAAAATCAAAATCGGTAAAACGATTCGATTCCATAAAGACGCTATCGACCAATGGCTAAACTCACATAACTAGAAATATCAAGATTTTTGTTTTATAATAGTCATGATATTTTCTGGTTCGATACACAAGGAGAATATCATGACTATCACTAAAACAAAAAATGGTACTTATCGTTTAAAAATCTACATTCCAATAGAAGCTCGAATGCCACTTGGAATCGTCAGCAACAACTACTACGATAAACGATTCAAAACAAGAAAGGAGGCACGACAAGCAGAGATAGACTTACTCACGAAGTTAAACCAAATTGAAGACAATGCGTTTTCAGGACTAGGAAAAGAAGATATTCTTTTCTCAGACTTCTATAATAATATTTGGTGGGAATCCTATAAAGCAGGACAAACTACATCAACTTCTAAGCCACCAAGCAGGTCAACAATTGCTAATACCAAAACATGTTTTGAAAAGCATATACTATCACTTCTTGGCAACTATACGATTCAATTTTTAAACCAAAATAAACAGGTTATTCTAAATTTGATGACGGCAAAAGCCAACGAATATGCCAACTTCAAAACTTTACGAAGTTACGTTATTTCTATTTTTGATTGGGCAGAAGAACTTGAATATATTGAAGCAAATAGAGTTGCAAAAACTTTAAGACGAATTAAGGCTGTTAAAAAAATTCAACTTGCAGAATCAAAACGTGATGAAGATTTATATTTAACTCATGAGCAACTCCAAGAATGGTTCTCAGCCTTTAAAGAGGATTTAGAGAATGATAGAATATCACTCAAAGATTACGTCCTTTTCTATCTCACTTTTTTCCTTGGAGATAGAAAATCAGAAACATATGCTCTCCAGTGGAAACATATCGACTTTTCAAAATCTCAGATTCAGTTAATTCAGGCTTTAGATAGATACGGACAAGTAAAATCTACCAAAGGAAATAAAAAAACTATCTTTTCTATTTCTAGTGACTTGCTTCAACTCCTAACCTTATGGAAAAAACAACAAAAATATGAACTAGCAAAGTTTGGTATCATCAGTAATCCAGAACAATTCATCTTCACTTATATAGATACCAGAGGGAATATCAATAAACCCCTACATTCTGACTATCTTAATAATAAGATGCAAACTATCAGAAAGCGACACCCAGAGCTTACACACGCTACACCACATAAACTACGTCATACGGGAGCAACGCTCGCTAAACAGGCTGGAATGAGCTTAGAAGCCATTTCCGAAGCTCTAACACATAGCGACACAGGTACAACACAGATTTATGTCAATACTTCTAACGTAGTCCCTATGGCAGTCGGTGAATTTGCCTTAAAGTCTCTAAAACAATAAGGTTAAAATAAGGTAAACTTTGAGGTGAACTTTTTCAAAAAACACAAAAAAAGCACCCATGAGTAAACTCTTGAGTGCTTTGAAACGTTGATATAATCGTATTGATTAACGTTTTGAGAATTGTGATGCTTTACGAGCTTTCTTAAGACCTGGTTTCTTACGCTCAACTTTACGTGAGTCACGTGTAAGAAGTCCTGCACGTTTCAATGAATCGCGGAAGTCTGGGTCTACTTGAAGAAGGGCACGAGCGATACCGTGACGGATAGCTCCTGATTGACCAGCGTATCCACCACCTACAACGTTAACGAAAACGTCGTATGAACCTACAGTTGAAGTAACTGCGAATGGTTGGTTGATAACAAGACGAAGGTCAGCGTGTGGGATGTACTCTTCAACATCTTTTTTGTTAACAGTGATTTTACCAGTTCCTGGAACAAGGCGAACGCGTGCAACAGCGTTTTTACGACGTCCAGTACCTGCATATTGTGCTTGTGACATACTTTATTGTTCCTTTCCTTAGATAAGTCCTGAGATATCAAGAACTTCTGGTTGTTGTGCAGCGTGAGTGTGCTCAGCTCCAACGAATACTTTCAATTTCATACCTTGAGCGCGGCCAAGAGTATTGTGTGGAAGCATACCTTTAACTGATTTTTCGATCAAACGTACTGCATTTTTAGAACGAAGTTCACCAGCAGAGATTTGTTTCAATCCACCTGGGTGGTTTGAGTGAGTGTAGTAGATCTTATCAGTTGCTTTTTTACCAGTCAATTTAACTTTTTCAGCATTGATAACGATTACGAAGTCACCTGTATCAGTGTGTGGTGTGAATGTTGGTTTGTTTTTTCCGCGAAGTACGCTAGCAACAACTGCTGAAAGGCGTCCAAGAGGTACATCAGTTGCGTCAACAACGTACCATTTGCGTTCTACTTGGCCTGGTTTAGCCATGAATGTAGTTTTGTTCATGATTTCTCCTATATGAATATCGTTTTTGTTTACAGGGCGGATGTTCCGGTCCGCGGGGTATTTGAAAGGTTCCGGGGCCTTACAAATGGGGTAAACAATACCGTCTACTATCATACCAAATTTTACTACTAAAAGTCAATAGATATGAAAAATATTTTTACCGATTTCGCTGTTTAACATCTAGAAAAACCTCGCTTTCGCGAGGCTCTCCTATTTGTAAGCTAAGGCACGTTTAAAGGTTTTCCAGATTCCCAAATCATCCGTTTGAAGGACTAGACTGGCATACATACGTCCGATAAAGACTGTCGCAGTGACTGCAAAAGCAACCGTTATGGCAAGAGAAATCCAAGCTTCCAGACCACTTGCATAACCATTTATAGCTCTAAATGGCATAAAGAAGGTCGAAATGAAAGGAATGTAGGAACCAATTTTCAGAACTAAATTGTCACCAGCAGCACCTAGAGAAGTTACCCCCACAAATCCTGCTATAATCAAGATCATCAACGGCGACAAGGCCTTTCCTGAATCCTCAGGGCGAGAAACCATGGATCCTAGGAAGGCTGCCAAAACAACGTACATAAAGAGACTAACCAAGACAAACAATAAGGTATTGAGCGAGAAAGCCTCTCCCAAGTGGTTTAAAATACCAGATTGTGCCAAGATAGGGATATCTTTAAAGAGCAGAATGGCAGCAAGTCCACCCACGACGTAAATCCCAATATGGGTCAAAATCACAAGAAGCAGAGCCAGCATGCGAGCATAGAAATAATGACTAGCTCGGATACTAGAGAAGACCACCTCCATGATTTTGGTTCCTTTCTCGCTGGCTACTTCCTGAGCAGTGACGCTAGCATAAGTAATCAAAATCATATAAAGGAAGAAACCAAGCCCTGCGGCCGCAATGGTTTGAACAATTTTTTTGTTTTCCTTAGATTCATCAATCTTCTCAGTAAAGTCAACAGTTTGACTCAAGCGTTTCTCCTGTTCTTGAGACAAATTGGCTGCTGAGCGATTGAGTTGGTATTGCAGTTCATTTAACTTATTGGTTACTGCTAGTTTGATGCCACTTTCAAGAGAGGTTTCACCATGATAGACGGCTTTGATGACACTATCCTCTTGATCAATAGTTAGGTAACCCTTGATTTTCTCATCCTTGACAGCAGCTTGGGCACTGGCTTCATCCTTATAATCAAAGTTGATACCATTAGTACCCTTGAGCCCTTCTTCCACAGATGGCACAGTTGTTACTACTGCTATCTTGCTATTCTTGGCCATAGAAGAATTTTGGAGATAGCCAATTCCTACAGATAAGGCTAAAAAGAGGAACGGCGAAATCACCATAAAGAAGAAACTCCACGACTTGACATGTCGAAGATAGGTTTCCTTCATTACAACCCACATATTTCTCATACTTCCACCCCTGATTCTAGTTTAAAGATTTCATCGATTGTTGGAGCTTGTTGGTCAAAGGTCGCGATGTATTGACCTTGAGTGAGGATTGGGAAGAGTTCCCTTCCAGCACTCTCATCATCGAGGATCAATTTCCAACTACCTTGCTTGGTTAAGCTCACCTGTTTGACATGAGGAAGTTTTTCCAATTCTTCCTTGCTTCGTTCACTTGAAACAAAAAGACGTGTTTTCCCGTATTGATTGCGAACATCCTGAACTGGTCCATGCAAGACCACACGCCCATCACGAATCATCAGGATATCATCGCAAAGCTCCTCGACGTTGGTCATGACATGGTCAGAAAAGATAATGGTCGCACCACGCTCTTTTTCTTTTAAGATGACCTGCTTGAGCAACTCAGTATTGACTGGATCCAGACCACTAAAGGGCTCATCCAAGATAATCAAATCTGGTTCATGGATTAGGGTGATAATCAGTTGAATTTTCTGCTGATTCCCTTTGGAGAGGCTCTTGATTTTGTCGGTCAATTTGCCTTTCACTTCTAATTTTTCCATCCATTGAGGGAGTTTTTCCTTGACCTCCTTAGCATCCATGCCTTTTAGAGTAGCCAAGTAACGAACTTGCTCAAGGACTGTCAACTTAGGCATGAGGCTGCGTTCCTCAGGCAGATAACCAATCCGAGCGTAGGTTTCCTGACGAATCTCCTGCCCATCCAGACTGATTGCTCCTTGATAGTCCAAAAATTTCAACATGCTGTGGAAAATCGTTGTTTTCCCAGCACCATTTTTCCCGACCAGTCCCAGAATCCGTCCTGGACTTGCTTGAAAATCGACACCAAACAAGACTTGCTTGGAACCGAAACTTTTCTCTAGATTTCTTACTTCTAGCATTTTCCACCTCCGAAATATCTTGCACTTATTATACTCCTTTTTGATAGCCTTTACAAGGATTTATGTACATTTTTATCTTGTCCATCCCAGCTTAAAAACTACTTCCCCTAAGGGTCTTAAGTGCCTAAGTGATAGAACAATTATAGCCCATTAAAGTGCATACAGGTGCTTTTACTCCCCAATTGCCCATTTTTGATCCTGAATTGTCATTTTGAAAAGCAAGAATCCACCCCGAAGGATGGATTGATGGTTTAACGCACTTCTGCCTTAACTTTTTCTTCGAGTGATGCTTGGATTTTCTCCATGTAGCGAGCTACTTCTTCGTCCGTTAAGCTGTCTTCTGGATTTTGGAAGGTCAAGCTATAGGCCATTGACTTCATACCAAGTCCCAATTTTTCACCTGAGAAGACGTCAAAGAGTTTGATATCTGTCAATCGTCTCACGCCTGCAGCTTGGATAGCGTCTACAACTTCTTGATGGCTAATTTCTTCTTTGAGAAGAAGGGCAATATCACGGATGACTGCTGGGAATTTCGTGATTTCCACAAATGGAGCCGCTGGTTGTAGAGCAGCTTCGATGGCTGAAAGGTTGAGCTCCGCTACATAAGTTTCTGGGATATCGTAAGCCTTAGCAGTGACTGGATGTACTTGTCCAAGAAAACCAAGAACTTGGTCACCGAGTGAAATCACGGCTGCACGTCCTGGGTGAAGGCTAGCGATTTCAGCTGTTGCTGTATAGGTCACTTGGAGCCCCAAACGAGCAAAGAGGGCTTCCAGGATTCCCTTAGCATAGAAGAAATCAACTGGAACCGCTGCTGTTTGGAAGTCTTTTTCTGCAACCAAGCCTGTCAAGGCAAAGGCAAAGCTGTTGATTTCGTTTGGTAGGTCTTCTTTGGGATTGCCTGTTTGTTCAAAGACTTTTCCAATCTCGTAAAGAGCCAAGTTTTTGTTCTTACGCGCTACGTTGTAAGCAACTGTATCAAGGATACCTGAGACCATATTTTGACGGAGGACAGAACGGTCCACTGTCATTGGCCACATGAGTTCTGTCAGCTTACTTGGTTGAACTGTAAACTCAACTGCTTTTTCTGAAGTTGTTAGAGCGTAGGTGATGATTTCTGTCAAACCTGCTCCTTCAGCAATAGTACGAACTTGACGGCGAAGTTTTTGTGTCGCAGTCAATTCCCCTGCTGTACCGTCATCTTTTGGAAGACTAGTTGGCAAGCGGTCATAACCATAGATACGAGCGATTTCTTCAAAGAGGTCTGCCTCAATAGTAATATCCCAACGACGACGCGGTACGCTGACTGTAAAGCTTTCTGCATTTCCAGAAAGCCCAAATCCAAGACGACGGAAGACATCCTCTACATCAGCATATGAAAGCTCAGTTCCGAGAACACGGTTAACGTCAGCAAGAGTTGAAGAAACTTCCACATCAGAAATATCAAGTTCACCCGCTGAAACGATACCTTTACGCACCGTCGCACCTGTAAGTTCGGCAATCAGGCTAGCTGCAGCATCCAAGGCTTCATTGAGTGTTGCCACATTGATTCCTTTTTCAAAGCGAGAAGATGATTCTGAACGAAGGTTAAGGCGACCACTGGTCTTACGAATTGATTTGCCATTGAAAACAGCTGCTTCAAGGACAACACGAGTAGATTTTTCAGAGATTTCTGTTGCTTGACCACCCATAACACCTGCAAGGGCTACTGGCTTGTCAGCCACAGTGATAACTAAGTCATTTGTTTCCAACTCACGCTCTTCCCCATCCAAGGTCACCAATTTTTCACCAGCACGCGCTTCACGCACACGGATGTCAGTCCCTTCAAAGGTATCCAAGTCAAAGGCATGCATAGGTTGACCAAAGTAGAGTAGGATGTAATTTGTCACATCCACTACGTTATTGATGGGACGGATACCTTCGTTCATGAGGAGGTTTTGTAACCATTGTGGACTTGGGGCGATGGTCACATTGTCCAAGATACGAGCAGCGTAGTAGGGTGCCTTGTCTGTGTCAATGTTGACAGAAAGAGCATCTGCAGCGGCTTGGTCCATTTCTGAAAGAGTAAATTCTTTAAAGCTAACTGCCTTGTCATAGATAGCTGCTACTTCGTGAGCAACCCCACGCATAGATAGAGCATCTGCACGGTTTGGTGTGATAGAAAGTTCGATGATTTCATCATCCAAGTCTAGATATGAGAAAACTTCCTCACCTGGTACTGCATCTTCTGGCAAGATTTGAATACCATCTGCAAATTCCTTTGGCACAACGGAGTCAGAAATACCCAATTCACCAAGTGAACAGATCATTCCAAGTGACTCAAGTCCACGGATTTTTCCTTTTTTTATTTTATAGTTGTCAGCGATACGAGCACCTGGAAGAGCCACCATGACCTTGATACCAGCACGCACATTCGGAGCACCACAAACGATTTGGCGGGCTTCTTCTTCGCCAACGTTAACCTGACAAACATGGAGGTGTGTTTCTGGTACATCTTCGCAAGAAAGCACCTCACCGACGACAATTTTTGAGAGACCAGCAGCAGGTGATTCCACACCTTCGACCTCGATCCCTGTAGTTGACATTTTTTCAGCCAACTCTTGTGATGGTACATCAATGTCCACCAACTCTTTTAACCATTTATAAGATACTAACATAATTCTGATTGTAAGATCCCACCAAGTAAGACCTTTTCAATTCCTTTCTTTTTCTTCGAGTCAGTCGTTTCTTTTTAACTATATGAAATGTGAGCGACTGTTTAGGACTGTGTTTCAGGTTTCAATCTTATTTAAACTGTTCTGAGAAACGGACATCCCCTTGGTAGAAGCCACGGATATCGTTGATTCCGTAACGGAGCATAGCTACACGCTCTTGTCCAAGACCAAAGGCAAAACCAGAGTATACTGTCGCATCAATACCACTCATCTCAAGGACACGTGGGTGAACCATACCGGCACCCATGATTTCGATCCAACCTGTTTTCTTACATACGTTACAGCCTTCTCCACCACACTTGAAGCAGGAAACATCCACCTCAACAGATGGCTCTGTGAATGGGAAATAAGATGGACGCAAACGAATTTGACGCTCTTCACCAAACATTTTTTGAACGATTAACTGAAGCGTTCCTTGAAGGTCTGCCATAGAGATATTTTTCCCAACAACCAAGCCTTCGATTTGATGGAATTGGTGACTGTGGGTCGCATCGTCCGTATCACGACGGAACACACGCCCTGGTGAGATCATTTTCAAGGGACCTTTTGAAAAATCATGAGCATCCATAGCACGCGCCTGAACTGGAGACGTGTGAGTACGGAGCAGGATTTCTTCTGTGATATAGAAAGTGTCCTGCATATCACGGGCTGGGTGGTCTTTCGGAAGGTTCATGCGCTCAAAGTTGTAGTAGTCTTGCTCCACTTCAAAACCATCCACGACTTGGTAACCCATACCGATGAAGATATCTTCAATTTCTTCACTGGTTTGTGTGAGGACATGACGGTGACCAGTCGCAACTGGACGACCTGGAAGTGTCACATCGATGCTCTCGCTAGCCAGTTGAGCCGCGACTTTCTTTTCTTCCAAAAGCTTAGCTGTTTCTTCAAAGGCTGCTGTCAAGACATCACGAGCTTCATTGACATGTTTCCCGATGACAGGGCGCATTTCAGCAGAGACATCTTTCATTCCTTTAAGAATCTCCGTAAGCGAACCCTTTTTACCAAGGACAGCGACACGCAATTCTTGCATCTCTTTTTCATTTTCAGCAGTAATCTGCTTCAAGCTAGCCAGCGTCTCTTCGCGAAGCGCTTTTAATTGTTCTTCAATAGTTGACATAATTCCTCCATCAGTCTCTCGTAGATAAAAAGAAAACCACATGCCAAAAACTCCACTCGGAGCGTTGACACGCGGTACCATCCGTTTTCATCTGACAAGTCAGACCTTCATTTCTAAATCCATGCGCAAGCGAATTCACCCAGCTTTCATATAGAGAGCTTGCAGTCACGGCTCTCCTCCCTGATATACTTCCCTTGAGTTACTAGTCTTGCGGATTCCTATTCAATTACTACATAGTTTATCAGATTTTTAGTTAAAAAACAAGTTAGATTAGACTATTCTCAATATAAAATAAAAAGGAACAAAACACAATGCATTACCTATTTGTAGAATCTGTTTCTTCTGCTTTCCTTTTCAATAAAAGAGCTGCTGCTTGATTAAATCCATCACACCAATTATACCATTTTGCTTCATACTCATCTTGAGGTAAGATATGGTCTTTTAAATCCAAAACAGAGTAAATCTTTCTTTCCTCGCAAGCTTGCGCATAGAGATGATATAGTTCATCGCCACCATCTCTATCCCACTCAGCAGAAATCATATTCCTACCCGCCAATAAAGCTTGATAAGCCCTGTGATGGCCATCTGTAATCAACAAGCAATCTCCGAACGCAAGAATACTGATTGGAGCAACATTGATTATTTCTGCCGACTGATACAGCATCTGGATATCTTGTAACTTCTTTTCTGATAAGTATAGTTGAGTCGGATGGAGATCTGTTATATTGACTTTCATTTCTTTTTCCTCAAAGGAATTTGATACTCACTTCTGCTTGCCTTTAAATCGCCATTGGAATCGGAGCTTGTCATAGAAGGGAAACTCGATAAACAAGACTCCCAAGCCCACACAGAAACTGGCAAGAACATCTGATGGGTAGTGAACTCCCAGATAGACCCGAGATAGAAGCACACTGACTAGGTAGAAGCCAAGGACGATTTGCACAATTTTTCTCCAAACCGGATCTTTAATCCGTTGACTGAGGATGACAATCAGAGTGCCTATCATCAAGGTTACAGCCAGAGAATGTCCGCTTGGGAAGGAAAATCCTTTCTCCTCGACTAAGTGTAAGATAGCTGGTCGTGGGCGCTGATAAATATTTTTAAAGGTCACGATTAAAAGACCAGCTAAGGCTAGATTGCCCGCCATGAAGTAGCTTTCTATCTTCCACTGCTTACGATAAAAGATAAAGGCTGTAATGACAACCCAAGTGATAATCACTGGGATATCAATCAAATGCGTAAGGGCACGGAACAGAACTGTCAGATAATCTGGCAAGTCCCCACGAAGGGCAGTCTGAATCGGTTGATCAAAACCGACCAGCGTTTCAGGATAGAACTTAGCCATATATCCAAGAAGGACGAAAAGTAAAAGGGCAAAACTGCCCTTCATTAAAAATGTTTGTTTATCTCTCATAATGTTTTAAGGTTGATTTCAAGAGGACGTATAACAACCAGAATGAAACGGCAAAGATTACACCTTCAATCAAGTTAAAAGGTAATACCATGGTCATTAGGTAGTTGGAAAGTCCCAAAATTTTTCCAATATCAAAGTTAGCAAACCGCGCGTACAAAGGAACAGCATAGACATAGTTGAGAACCAACATCGCTGAAGTCAATCCTATAGTTCCCACTAGAGATGCTAGTAGGAAACGAAGGGTGCTACGTTCCTTTTTCCAAATCAAACCAAAAGCGATAACAAAAACTCCCAAAGCTATGATATTCATTGGCAAGCCAATGTAGGTATTCACTCCCTGGCTATTCAGAAGCAACTTCAAGAGTGATCGAAGTAAGAGAATCCCTAGAGCAGCAGGCAAATCCATCACCACCAAGCCCACAAGGACTGGCAAGATACTAAACTCGATCTTGAGGAAGGTCGCCGCTGGCAAGAGCGGAAAGTCAAAGTACATCAGCACAAATGAAATGGCTGATAAAATCGCAATGGTCGAAAGTCGACGTGTGTTTGTCATAACAGGTTCCTCCAATTTTCTATAAAATCAGAAGAAGTTGGAAAGGATCCCTCTATCTATTCTCACTTTTTATATCCAAAAAGTTCCCCCTCACTCTGTTGAGCAAGCGGTTGCAATTCATCTATAAACATATCCGAACAGACAAAGCCATTCTTTCGTCTTCTCCCATCCAGACTATACTGTCGGTTGTGGAATCGCACCACATCAGCTTGCGCTCGCGGACTTCTTTAACTAAGATATTTTAGATTAATCTAGGCGTCGCAGTCGAAGATAATACTTGAGTATATCGAGACAAGACAACGAAGAGTAAGCCAAAATAGCTAGTTAAAGTCACCGCCGGTCGGGAATTACACCCAGCCCTGAAGACCCTTTAATCATAACAAAAAACGCTTGCAAGTTCAAGCATTTTGATTATTTCAATTTATCTGCTTCATAGGTGTGAACGAGCTCTAAACCAGAAAAATTTTGCTGACGAAGAGCCTCATAGACAATCATGCAGACCGTATTGGAAACATTGAGGCTGCGGACATGTTCATCATTCATCGGGACACGGAGAGCTTTCTCTGGATGTTCACGCATAAAGTCCTCTGGCAAACCCTTATCCTCACGCCCAAAAAGAAAATAATGATCCTCACCGCCTGCCAAATTCGCCTCAGAATAAACCTTTTCTGCGAATTTCGAAATCAGGTAGACTTGCCCTTTCATCTGAGACATGAAGTCTGCCAAATTATCATAAAAATGAATCTCTAACTTGTCCCAGTAATCCAAACCAGCCCGCTTCATCTTGCGGTCATCAATCGGAAATCCCATCGGTTTAATGATGTGAAGGGGAGAATTGGTGGCAGCGCAAGTACGCGCGATGTTGCCCGTATTTTGTGGAATCTGAGGTTCAAATAAAACAATGTGATTTGTCATAATTGGCTTCCTTTTATCATTGCAAAAAAATAGCCACACTGCCCGGAGTCAAGCTCAGCAAACAGCGTGGTTAAGGCATCGTTAACTTACCTCACAACAGGTTTGAAGTAAATCAGCGAAACTACTTTCTTAGTATAACATTTTCAGAATCATTGTCAATAGAAATGACTTGATTTTTTACTTTTTTTATTATATTTTCATACTCGGACATTCACTTTCAGAACAGCCTTATCAAGAGAGTGAAATTACTTCATCTGAGATACATTTTTATAGAAGATAAGCATATTTATCTTCAAAAACTTGAAAAAGTCCTTTCTTCTCCCAAAAATCGGCTTGGCAAGTGCATTTTTTGCTAAAAAAGGGTATGATAGTTACATCATGAAAAAGTAGGTTTTTTATATGAAAATTGTCCTTGTTGGTGGAGGGAAAGTCGGTTCTGCCCTCTGTCGTTCACTGGTAGCGGAAGACCATGACGTTGTCCTCATCGAGCAAAATGAAGCTGTACTTAACCATATTGTCAGTCGCTTTGATATCATGGGCCTCCTTGGAAATGGTGCTGACTTTGCCATCTTGGAGCAAGCCGGCGTCCAAGAGTGTGATATCTTTATCGCTCTAACTGAATACGATGAAGTGAATATGATTTCAGCGGTACTTGCTAAAAAAATGGGCGCTAAAGAAACCATCGTTCGAGTGCGAAATCCTGAATACTCTAATGCCTATTTTAAAGAGAAAAATATTCTTGGATTTTCACTTATCGTTAATCCAGAACTCCTAGCAGCCCGTGCCATCTCAAATATCATCGATTTCCCTAACGCCCTCTCAGTTGAGCGTTTTGCTGGAGGTCGTGTCAGCCTGATGGAGTTTGTTATCAAGGATTCTAGCGGGCTCTGTCAAATGCCAATCTCAGACTTCCGTAAAAAATTTGGCAACATCATTGTCTGCGCTATGGAAAGAGACCATCAACTCATGATTCCAAGTGGTGATATCACTATCCAGGACAAGGATCGGATTTTTGTTACGGGAAATCGTGTGGATATGATGCTTTTCCACAACTATTTCAAATCGCGTGCAGTAAAAAGTTTGCTTATCGTTGGAGCTGGAAAAATCGCTTATTATCTACTTGGCATTTTGAAAGACAGTCGCATCGATACCAAGGTTATCGAGATCAATCCTGAAAGAGCTCGTTTCTTTAGTGAAAAATTCCCAAATCTCTATATCGTACAAGGAGATGGAACTGCTAAGGACATCTTACTGGAAGAAAGTGCTCCTAGCTACGATGCGGTCGCAACCTTAACTGGGGTTGACGAGGAAAACATCATCACCTCTATGTTCCTTGACCGTGTTGGTGTTCAAAAAAACATCACTAAAGTCAACCGAACTAGTCTTCTAGAGATTATCCATGCACCTGATTTTTCAAGTATCATTACGCCGAAAATCATCGCAGTAGATACCATTATGCACTTTATCCGTGGTCGGGTAAACGCCCAATACTCAGACCTTCAAGCCATGCACCATCTAGCAAATGGCCAAATTGAAACCCTGCAATTCCATATCAAAGAAGCCAATAAAATGACTGCCAAGCCTCTATCACAGTTGAAATTGAAAAAAGGGGTTCTCATCGCAGCCATTATCCGAAAAGGAAAAACAATCTTCCCTACTGGAGAGGATATGCTTGAGGTGGGAGACAAGTTACTCGTGACGACCTTATTGCCAAACATCACCAAGATTTATGATTTGTTTGAGAGGTAAAAAATGAATAAAAGTATGATTCGTTACCTCCTCTCAAAACTTCTCTTGATTGAGGCTGTTCTCCTTCTAGTACCTGTTGGTGTAGCAACCTATTACCAAGAATCCAGTCAAGTATTTATCGCTCTCTTTTCTACGATTGGAATTTTAGTCCTTCTTGGTGGTCTTGGCGTTTTACGGAAACCGAAAAATCAACGGATTTACGCCAAGGAAGGGGTCTTAATCGTTGCCCTCTGTTGGATTCTCTGGTCTTTCTTTGGTGGCCTCCCCTTTGTCTTTTCAGGACAAATCCCAAGCGTCATCGATGCCTTCTTTGAAATCAGCTCTGGTTTTACAACTACAGGAGCAACTATTCTGAACGATGTTTCCGTTCTCAGTCGTTCCCTCCTCTTCTGGCGAAGTTTTACCCACTTGATCGGAGGGATGGGGGTGCTTGTTTTCGCACTTGCCATTATGGACAATGCCAAAAATAGTCACTTAGAGGTGATGAAGGCTGAGGTTCCTGGACCTGTCTTTGGCAAGGTCGTATCCAAACTAAAAAACACTGCCCAGATCCTCTATCTGCTTTATCTAGCTCTCTTCTCCCTTTTTGTGGTCATCTACTATCTAGCAGGCATGCCTCTCTATGATAGTTTTGTCATTGCTATGGGAACAGCGGGAACTGGGGGCTTCACCGTCTATAACGACGGAATTGCCCACTACGGTAGCTCACTCATCACCTATCTAGTTAGTATCGGAGTCTTGGTTTTTGGGGTTAACTTCAATCTCTACTACTACCTCATGCTCCGTCGGGTTAAAGCTTTCTTTGGAGATGAAGAACTGCGAGCTTATGTGATCATTGTCCTAGTTTCTACCGGCTTGATTACTCTTAATACGCTCCACCTCTACCAAGGTGTCTCTAAAAGTGTTGAAATGGCCTTCTTCCAGGTTTCCAATATCATCACGACAACAGGTTTTGGTTACGGAGATATTACCAACTGGCCCCTCTTCTCCCAATTTATCCTCCTCTTCCTCATGGGAATCGGTGGATCGGCTGGCTCAACTGCAGGTGGTCTCAAAGTGATCAGAGGACTCATCCTCTCAAAAATTGCTAAAAATCAGATTTTGTCCATCTTATCCCCTCACCGTGTCTTGACTCTACATGTCAACAAAACTGTGATTGATAAGGATACCCAGCACAAGATTCTTAAATATTTTGCCATCTACGTGATGATTATACTCTCTCTCATCTTTATCGTCAGTCTTGATAGCAATGATTTTCTAGTCGTGACCAGTGCTGTCTTCAGCTGTTTTAACAATATCGGACCTATTCTAGGTACAACCTCTAGTTTTGCCATCTTTAGTCCCATCTCTAAAATCCTGCTCTCCTTTGCAATGATTGCAGGCCGCTTAGAGATTTACCCAATTTTACTACTCTTTATGAAACGCACTTGGTCTAAACGTTAATTACAATACAATTCCCCTTTTACAAGCTAGTAGAAGGGGGATTTTTCTATTAAAAACGAGAAGACCTTTCGGTCCTCTCCTAATCGATTTATTTTTTAAGAGCTTCTTTGTATCGAGCAACTTCCGCTTGGTTAGCCCAAACATAGTGACCTGGACGAATTTCTATCATAGATGGCTTGTCTGTCTCATAGTCATGTTGGTCAGGATCGTACACTTTCAAGACCTTCTTGCGTTCCAAGATTGGATCTGGAATCGGTACAGCAGATAGAAGCGCTTGAGTGTAGGGGTGGACAGGATTGTTAAACAACTCCTCTGTCTCCGCCACTTCGACGATAACTCCCTTATAGATAACTGCGATACGATCTGAGATAAAGCGAACAACTGACAAGTCATGCGCGATAAAGAGATAGGTCAAGCCCAACTCTTTTTGGAACTTCTTGAGCAAGTTCAAGACTTGCGCACGCACTGATACGTCCAAGGCTGAAATTGGCTCATCCGCAATAACGAAATCAGGTTCCATCACAAGGGCACGGGCAATCCCGATACGTTGACGTTGACCACCAGAAAACTCATGTGGATAACGGGTCAAGTGTTCTTTCAAAAGTCCAACTTCATGGATCATCTTTTGAACTTTTTCTTTTCGATCTTCTTCGTCTTTAAACAAGTGGTAGTTGTAAAGACCTTCAGAGATGATATAGTCAACCGTCGCACGCTCATTCAAGCTGGCTGCAGGGTCCTGGAAAATCATCTGGATACGACGAATCAAGTCTGAGGATTCCTTGTGAGATTTTTTGCCATTAATTTTCTGGCCATCAAAGATAATCTCTCCTTTACTGGTATTATTTAAACCAATAATGGCACGACCAATGGTTGTTTTCCCACTACCAGACTCACCTACAAGAGAGAAAGTTTCTCCCTTGTTGATAAAGAAGTTGGCGTTTTTAACCGCCACAAACTTCTTACTTCCTTCACCGAAGGAAATTTCTAAATCTTTAATTTCTACTAATTTTTCAGACATTTCCTTCCTCCTAGTCTTCTAGATGAGCAAAGCCCATTTTATCACGAATCTTGTCATGCAAATCTGCAATGACTCCAGGTTTTTCAACTTTAGGAGCATTCTCATGAAGCAACCAAGTCTTAGCCCAGTGAGTATCAGTGACTGAAAACTGAGGTGCTTTCTGTTCAAAGTCAATTTGCATCGCATAATCTGAACGAAGGGCAAAGGCATCACCTTTCAACTCAGTATAAAGAGACGGTGGTGTTCCTGGGATAGAGTACAATTCCCCCTTATCATCAGCAAGCTGAGGCAAGCTAGACAAGAGACTCCAAGTATATGGATGACGTGGATCGTAGAAGACTTCCTCAACAGTACCGTATTCTACAATTTCCCCAGCATACATAACCGCTACCTTATCAGCAATACTTGCTACCACACCAAGGTCATGGGTGATAAAAATAATGGTAAAGTGGTACTCATTTTGCAAAGTTTTAAGCAAATCAATGATTTGCGCTTGAATGGTTACATCAAGGGCCGTAGTCGGCTCGTCACAGATCAAGATATCTGGACGACAGGCAAGGGCAATCGCAATAACGATACGTTGGCGCATCCCTCCAGAATATTGGAAAGGATACTCTTCAAAACGTTTTTCAGCATCTGGGATTCCGACCTTGTTCATATAGTCGATTGCCATCTCTTTGGCTTCCTTAGCTGTTTTCCCTTGGTGTTTAACGATAACTTCCGTGATTTGGCTACCGATTGTATTGATTGGGTCCAAACTTGTCATGGGGTCTTGGAAGATGGTCGCAATTTTAGCACCACGAATCTTCTCCCATTCCTTGTTAGAATTCAAGGCGGTCAAGTCTTGTCCACGATAGTCGATGCTTCCTTGGGCAATACGTCCATTATCTTCTAACATCCCTGTAAAGGTTTTTGTTAATACAGATTTACCAGAACCAGACTCACCTACCAAGGCAAGAACTTCTCCTTCAATCAGGTCCAGAGAAACTCCTCGGATAGCCGTCAGAACTTTGTCACGAACGTTAAATTCCACGACAATATCACGAGCAGTCAAAATTACATTATTTTCTTTTGTCATGTCTACTCCTATCTATGTGTACGTGGATCACTAGCGTCCGCTAGGTTTTGACCAACAACGAAAAGAGATAGGGATACCAAGATCAAGGTTGTCAACGGAATCCAGAACAAGTAAGCGTTGGTCGTAACGTTTTGTGAGTAATCTGAGATCAAACGTCCCAAACTTGGCACTGTTACAGGTAATCCCAATCCAAAGAAGGAAAGGAAGGCTTCATAAGAGATGAAGCTTGGCAACATCAAGGTCATTGTAGAAACAATAACAGATACCAATTGTGGCATGATGTTTTTAACGATGATTTTAAAGGTTGGCGTTCCAAGTGTTTGAGAAGCAAGGTTGTATTCCAAGTCACGGTAACGCATGATTTGGATACGAATCATATAAGCAATCCCAATCCAAGTTGTCACACTCATGGCAAAAATCAAATTCCAGAAACCAGCACCAATTGAGTAAGTCAAGACAATGACAATCAAGAGAGATGGAATGTTTGAAATAATGTTATAAACTTCCATCATGACGCGGTCAACGGATTTTGAAATTCCCCAAATTCCACCAACAATAACCCCAATCACAAGGTTGATAAAAGTTGCAATGACAGAGATGAGGATAGAGTTACGCGCCCCAAACCAAACCCCGTCAAACAAGGATTTGCCATTGCTGTCTGTACCAAACCAATGTTCAGCATTTGGTTTGATAAAACGAGCAGAAAAGTCATTGACCTTGCTTACATCGTTAAAGTCAAACTTTGAGAACATTGGGTAAATAAAGCTCATCAGGATAATGGCTACCAAAATTCCTAGCATAAAGACTGTTGATTTTTTCTTTAGAAATTGTCTAAATACAGAACCCCAGTATGAATAGGCAGGAGCATCAATTGTTTCAGAGGCAAAATCGTCACGTTTTACGAACTGAAATTTTTCTTTTCCGATTGTTGACATTATTTGCCTCCTTTCTCTGTCAATTTAATACGTGGGTCAAGCATGGTCATCCAGATATCTCCTACAAAGAGTGAGAAGATAGAAATACATGTGAAGATGAAGACGAGACCAACTACCATTGAGTTGTTTGATGCCTTAACAGAGTCAATCAACATTTTACCCATACCTGGGAAGGCGAAGACTGTCTCTGTCAATGTTGCACCACCAATAACTCCGATTACGGCACCAGGAATACCTGAAACCAATGGAACCATAGCATTTTTAAAGATGTGTTTATTTGAAATTTCTTTTTCAGACAGTCCTTTTGCACGAGCAAATCGAACGAAATCTTGAGATTGCAAGTCAATCATATAACGACGAATCCAGATTGCTGTACTTGGTGCTCCCAGCAAACCTAGAATGACTGCAGGCAAGACATAGGAACGCCAATCCCCAGCCCCCAAGATAGGGAATGAATCAGGCAGACCAATAGATGATCCAATCAAGCGCACGATGTAAACCAAAGCGATCGTTGGAAGGGCAAGCAAGAAGGTTAGAGCACCTGTAGAGAAACTATCAATCCAAGTATTCTTGTGGCGAGCCATAGCAGATCCAAGAGGAATTGCGATAGCATAAGAAATAATCAAACCAATCAAACCAGCAACAGCCGAGCTTGCAATCATTGATGGATATTGGTAGTTACTTTCTGTAGCTGTATATGGGTCGTCCTTGCCATAGTTAGCTACCTCACGCGCATCTGCTTGACTTGGTGACTTGTAGGTACGAGAGTAAATATCTACAGAGGAAGTCTTTTTACCCGTAGGGAATTGAACTTCTGATGTCTTGGTTTGTCCCTGACCCTGTGTGATAACTTGAAGCACTGGTGTGTTTGCATAAGTTGGGTAAGAGTCACCCAAGTTAATGTTCACAAAGTTTTGGTGTACAAATGGGAACTGATTATTGAAATACAAAAGATATTTATGTTTTGTACCTGAACCAACTAATGACCAACCGATAGCAGGGTCATTTTCAAAACGAAGATAACGTTCCAAGTTTGGATTTTCAGGGTCTTGAATCTTGTTTGTATGATCAATGTCGAGCAAGTTCGAGTAGAATTTGAAAACACGTTCAAAAATTGGAATTTCACGCGTGGCATAGAATTGACCACTTTCTGAGAATACACCGAGTGTCCAACCATTCCCTAGTTGGTTGATGTATTTTTCGTAGATTGCCTTGTTAGTCTCATTGGCATCCACTGTTACAGATGAGTCCATTGTGCTCGCTTTTTCTTGCAACTCCTTGGTATCGTAGTACTCGATATAGCCCATCCGCTCATAAACGGTATTTTCATAATTATCCCGTTTATCTGGCGTCGTTGCAATTTTGTTATAGTTGGTATCCTGCTTGAAAATCAGTTTTCGAGGAACCATCGTATAGATAATCGTGTAGGTCAAGGTTGTCACCAAGAAGATAGACACCAATGAACGCAATACACGCATAAAAATATATTTCTTCATATCGTTTCCTTTTAAAATCCCAAAAGAACCTTCTCCTCATGGAGAGAAAGTTCTCTTGAGAGTTATTTATTTAACGTGATTAGCCAATTCTTTTTGAACTTTTTCGTTTGATTCTTTTTTCTCTTTGAGCCATTTCTCACGAGCTTGTTCATAGTCAGCCTTGGTTACAACCTTGTCTTGTAACTGAATATACTTGAAGTATACATCTGAGCCCTTATCTCCAGACTGGCTGTATGATGCTGTGAATGGTACAACACGAGAAATGAATGGTGCAGCACCACTTGATGACATAGCTGGCAAGAAGAGTGAGCTATCTGTCAACCAAGCTTGAGCAGCCGCGTATTTTTCATAACGAACATTCAAATCGCTTGTTTCTTTAGCAGCTTCATCAACTAGTTTATCGTATTCTTTCAAACCAACTTGAGCCGCCGCAGCGTTATCTGCACCTTCGTAACCCATGTATGTTTTTGTTTGTTCAGCATTCGTTGTTTTCAAGATATCAAGGTAAGTTGACGGATCTTCATAGTCTGGGTTCCATGCAACTGCTCCTGAGAGATCCCAATCTTCTGCTGCTGCATTCGCCGCATAGTAGGTAATATTAGTAAACTCATCTTTAGAAACTTGTTGGATATCGATGACTACATTGCCTTCACCAAGCACTGTTTCAACGGATTGTTTGAAGGATTGAATACGTGCGATATAGTTTTTAGCTGTTTGGTCTACTGGAACATCCAAATGGATAGGGAATTTTACACCTTCTGCTTCCAATGCTGTTTTGGCTTTCGCAAATTCAGCTTTGGCTTTATCTGCGTTGAAGAGTCCATCTTGACCATCAGCAAAGTTTACGTTCTTCCATTCATCACCGTAAGTAGCCATCTTATCAGTCACCAAGTCACCGAAAGTTTTTTCGCCAGCAGAGACAAAGTCAGGTTTTACAAAGAGGTTACGAACGGCACGAGGAGCACCTTCTTTACCATTTACTTGAGCTGAGTAAGACGTACGGTCAAAGGCAAAGTTCAAGGCTTGACGGAAGTCCTTGTTAAGAAGGGCTTTCTTAGTAGAAGTCTTCTCTTCGTCAGTTGTCTTAGAAGTGTATTTGTAACCTTGGCGGTCAATATTCACACCCAAACCACCAACACCAGGTCCTGATGGGGTGTAGAAGATATTTTCCTTGTAGGTTTCTTCTACTTTAGAGTAGTTTGAACTTGTTGGGTAAAGACGGGCATAGCTATAAGCTCCACTTGTAAAGTTACGTTCAATAGACTCTTGGTCTGAACCATCATAGTAAGCAAGTGTTACTTTATCAAGATGAACATTGTCTTTATCCCAGTATTGTTCATTTTTAGCGAACTCGATAGAAGACTTAGCAGTCAAACCTTTCAGCAAGAATGGTCCATTGTAAAGCAATGATGTAGGGTCAGTCGCTTTAGCAAAGTCAGATCCTTTTGATTTTTCAAATTCTTCGTTCAATGGCCAGAAGATTGAGTAAGCCATCTTAGAGTTCCAGTATGGTTCGGGTTTGTTCAAAGTATACTCAAGTGTATAATCATCAACTGCCTTCACACCTACTGAAGAAAAGTCTTTATTGTTTCCAGCTTTATAGTCAGCTAGACCTTTAACTGAATCTTCTGCTAGATAAAGTGCTTCAGACTTGTTATCAGCCGCGTGTTTCAAGCCATTTACAAAGTCTTTAGCTGTCACTTCAGCATACTCTTCGCCATCTGATGTCATCCATTTAACACCTTTACGAATCTTGTAGGTATAAGTCAAACCATCTTTTGAAACTGACCAGTCTTCTGCAACTGCAGGAGTCAAATTCCCATATTTATCGTTTGTAAAGAGACCATCGATACCATTTGAAGTGGCAATTTTGGTACTTTGTTTCCCTGAAATGAGATAATCCAATGTTTCTGGGTCAGCTGAATAAACATAACCGTAGGATTTTGGAGCTGTTGAATCAGATGATTTTGAAGAACCGCAAGCAGCGAGAACACCAGTTGCCAGCAAAGCAATCCCTGCTGTAACAAATACTCTACTTTTTTTCATGTATGTAACTCCTCTTAAAAAATTTAGGCTTATTGCCAATTATACCATAGATTTCTCAAAAAGTAAACGAATTTTCAGAATATTTAGGCGTGTAACCACAAAAAACTTTCATTTATCAAATTTTTCTATTCTTTGTTTACTATCTATAGAATCAAAAGGGAAGTTAAGGCTCTATAAAGCCTGATTTTCAGATTTTCTCTCCCCATTTTTCCATCCAATCAGAAAGGGCAATCTTCTAAATTGGATTTTCGATTAAGAAACTATTGACGTAGAATCATTTTCAAGGTATAATATTAAACGTTGAGGCGGTATAGCCAAGTGGTAAGGCACGGCTCTGCAAAAGCTTGATCGTCGGTTCAAATCCGTCTACCGCCTTTCAATACCTGAAATAACAGGAATTAACCGAATGAAAAGCCCGTAAATCGGGCTTTTTTGTTTTTTTCTTCGGACAAATAAGGACAACTTTGAAAATCTTTTGGGACGAATAAAAAACAGTGACGAAAATCACTGTTTTACTCGGTTTCTTCTTCGGGTTCTATTTCGGTGATTTGAACTTTTACCTTGGTAACACGTCCATTTTTCACCTTATCATTGGTCAAGATAACCTGCTTGTTTTGACTGACCAGTTCATAACTGATTTTTTCAGTTGTTGGGATCGTACCAACACCCGTCAAATAATAACCGGCGATAGTATCCACATCGTCGCTTTCTAGTTCAACGCCAAAATAGTCGTTGAAGTCATTAAGATTCATGGTTCCTTGTGCAATATAGGTATCCTCACCGATTTGATGGACTTCGATTTCTGCTCTGTCCGTTTCGTCATCAATTTCGCCGACGATTTCCTCCAGGAGGTCTTCCAGAGTTACCAAACCAGCCATACCACCGTATTCGTCTAGTAAGATAGCCATTTGATTTTGGGTATTTCGAAGCTCTTTAAGGAGATCATCCACAAAGATAGTTTCAGGCACAAATAGT
This sequence comes from Streptococcus sp. WB01_FAA12, assembly GCF_012843315.1. Taxonomy (GTDB): domain Bacteria; phylum Bacillota; class Bacilli; order Lactobacillales; family Streptococcaceae; genus Streptococcus. The sequence goes on along the minus strand of NZ_JABAEX010000003.1, from coordinate 76,339 downwards.
GGCGTTTGGAGGATTCGTTTCCAGACAATATTTTCAAAACCATCCGCATAGGCAGCGTTTAGCAAGCGCTTGGTATGAATCAAACCGATAACATTGTCCTTATCCCCATCATAAACAGGAATACGTGAGAAATTTTGCTTCAAAATACTTTCGATAATCGCCTTACTGTCATCCTGAATATCTACCATAAAGGCGTCTGTACGAGGCACCATTAGCTCACGAGCCATTAGTTCATCTAGAGAGAAAATCCCTTGTAACATCTCGATTTCGTCTGCGTCCAAGGTTTCCTCGCTCTTAGTCAACATGTACTCTATTTCATCACGTGTCATCTTTTCATCAGCATCATCAAAGGTCATTGGCGTCACACGACTCAATAAATTAGTTGAAGCAGATAACAGCCAGACAAAGGGACTTACAATCTTTCCAAGACCAATAATAATTGGTGCTGTTCGAATCGCCAAAGCATCTTTCAAATTGAGGGCAATCCGCTTAGGATAGAGCTCACCAAAAACAATGGAGATATAGGTCAAGATTGCCAAAGAGAGAAAACTTGCAATGGCGTAAGCCGTCTCTCCGCTTCCCATCCAAGATGCGATCACTTGTCCAAGGGTATCCGCCAATTTGGCCCCTGACAAGATGGTAATCAAGGTGATACCAACTTGAATCGTTGATAAAAAGTGATTAGGATTTTCAAGTACCTTTAACAAACGACCGTAACGTTTGTCTCCCTCTTCTGCCTTTTGCTCTACTCGGGCACGATTTAGTGACACCATCGCCATTTCGGCGGCTGAGAAAAAGGCATTTAAAAAGGTCAATACAACTAAAAGTACAAATTGCAGTAACAAATCCTGACTGCTCGGGTCTTCCATGGTCTTTCTCCTAAAATAGTATCTTGTGTTCCATTATATCATAAATCGGCCTAGGAATCACATTATTTTCTAATTTGCACGATCGCTCCCTTATCACTAACAGACAAGGGAGCAATTTTTATTCCTTTAATAGATTGGTTCTAGTTTGTCACCGTGACTTGACCCGTTCGATAATCAAGCTGGATCCCCTTTTGAACATTGGGGATTAGGACATTGAATTCCAATTCGCCATCTGAAGACTTGGCTTCGATTTGTGAAGCGGAAGGAACCAAATCCTCATTCGTAGCATAGTGGAGTGTCACGCGGTAACGAACCCTCTTATTTTGATCCAAGGCTTTTCTGACCAAACTCTCATAATAGTTCTGACCTGTCGAATCCTCAGCCTGCGCTTGGTTTGCCCAAGCTGTCTGGACTGCAATGTTCTTGGGATTGCTGGTAGAGGCATCAAAACCATCCAAACCACCTATCAAGGCATAGCCCAGCAGGTGTCCTCTATCAACTGCATGTGTATAGGCCCCCTTTAGATTTTTAACCTGATGCCACCCTGGTGGAGTCCAAGAGGTGGATCCATTTCCAGTCTCTTCACGATTCTTATACTGACGAGTAGCTTTGGATAAGAGAGCATTGGCAACAGTTGGGACTGTCTCTTTCCCGACTGGTTTTGTTTTATTATCCGCATAGGGTTTGCTAGAAACCTTGGCATCTAAATTGGTTTTATTGTCATTGACAACAAAGGCACCCGCCCCATTCCACTCTAGACCACCCTTAATTTGGTTTTTGATTGACTCAGTTAAGACACTTTCAGCCAATTCCTGACTAGGAGCTTCTGAAGCTTGTTTTTTCTGACTAACTTTGGTTTTAGAGGTGTTTGGCGCCGACTGCATCTGCTTGATATAATAGCTTCCAGCAGCCAAGAGTAAGAATATAAGTAACCCTACCAGAGCCTGTCTCGTTTTTTTGTTCATTTTTCTCCTTATTTCTTTAGAAAAAGACTGGTTTCCCAGTCTAATTTCCTGTAAATTTACTAATCAATTCTTGCCACTTTGCCGGAGACAAGATCGCCCACGGATCCTGTCCTTTTCCTAGAATCCCGTAGCCGATCATCAAGCCGATTCCTAAAGCAAGGAATCCCAACAAGAGTACGATAAAAATTAACAGTAAGCGACGGAGTACATAACGTATGTTTTTATTCTTCATCCTTAACCTCAATCCGCTGAATCTTTGCTCCTAGCTGAGCTAACTTCTCATGGAAGCGGTAGTAACCTCTATCAAGGTGGACTAATTTACCGACAACTGTCTCCCCTTGCGCTACTAAACCTGTCAGAATCAAGGCCGCGCTGGCACGAAGGTCCGTTGATAGAACTTCTGCCCCCTGTAAAGCCTGTCCTCCGACAATACGAGCTGTATCACGGACAATCTCCGAATGCAAGCCCATCCGACGCATTTCCTCCAGATGTTGGAAACGATTCTCAAATACAGTTTCCACCATGGTTGATTCCCCTTTTGCAACTATCATCAAGGCTGTAAATTGCGCCTGCATATCTGTTGGAAATCCTGGGTGTGGCAAGGTTTTTACATGAACAGCTTTGAGATTTTCCAGTTGAGAACGGACACGAATACCTTCCGACTCCTCCGTCACCTCAACTCCCATTTCAAGAAGTTTGGCAATCAAGGGGCGATTATGCTCCCAGACTGCATCTCGAATGAGGACATCGCCACCAGTCATGGCTGCCGCAACCATAAAGGTTCCAGCTTCGATACGGTCCTGTACCACATTATGAGTTGTTCCATGGAGTTCCTCGACACCAGTCACTGTAATTGTTTCAGTACCAGCTCCCTTGACCTTGGCTCCCATTTCATTTAGAAGGATAGCAAGGTCAACAATTTCCGGCTCACGCGCAGCATTTTCAATCACTGTCACACCATCAGCTAGAGTCGCTGCCATCATCAGGTTTTGTGTTGCGCCGACACTAGGAAAGTCCATGTAGATATGAGCCCCGTGCAGACGTTCCGCATTGGCTTCGATGTAACCAGCTGTCTGGGTAATCTTAGCCCCCATAGCTTCCAAACCCTTGAGGTGGAGATCAATCGGACGACTCCCGATGGTGCAACCACCTGGCATGGATACCTTAGCATGGCCTACACGAGCAAGGATTGGTCCTAAAACAACGATCGATGCCCGCATCTTGCTAACATACTTATACGGAGCTTCCTCCGTGATATCTCCAGTCGCATCGACCTCGACAACATGAGCTTCCTCATCAAAGTCCACCTTGACATTCAGACCTCGAACCACTTGATTCATGGTGAAAACATCTGACAAGATTGGAACATTCTGCAAGACTGTTTTACCTTTGCTTGCTAGAATAGTCGCTGCCAACAAGGGCAAGACTGCATTCTTTGCTCCCTCGATGGTCACACTCCCGACCAGACGATTATCTCCGCCTTGAACCACAATTTTTTCCATAGTTGTTTCCTTTACTTTTGATTTTATAATAGTCCTCTAAGTGCTTCTTGCCACAGTTGGTACAAACTGATAAAGAATGAACTCAAGATGTAGCCCATTACAATACTAAAGAAGCCTACCAATAAACGAACTTTTTTTGTGTTAATAGCGGTCACTTTTAAAACCTTTTCCCATCTCACAAGATCTTTCAAAAGATAAAAACTCAAATAAATAAAGAGCATATGACTACTTAAAGTGAATAATAATTGAACCATTTGACTATTATACCACCTTATCCGCTTACGCGCTAGTTTTCGATTTTTCTACGGATTAGGGATTGTTTTTAAGATAATCAATCGCATCCTGCAAGGTTTTTACAGGCACGATTTTCATCTCTGTCTTGATTGTTTTAGCAGCTTCTAGGGCTGTTTCATAGTTGCTTTTCGCATTGGGATCTGCTTTTTTTGCTTCCTCGGTGACTGGATTGTCAGGAGCAAAAAAGATGTTGGCTCCCTGACGAGAGGCTGCAACTACTTTTTTGTCAATTCCACCGATGTCACCAACATTTCCATCGCGATCAATAGTTCCCGTTCCCGCAACGATGCGGCCATTACGAAGACCTGGATCTGCTATCTGGGTGTAGATAGCGAGACTAAACATGAGACCGGCACTTGGCCCCCCGATACCAGCCGTTGAAAAGCGAATTGGAATATCACTGGTCACTTCCGTACGGTCAATCAGACCAATCCCAATCCCGTTTTTCCCGTTTTCGAGAGTGATAATTTTACCTTCAGCCGTCTTGACTTTTCCGTCTTCTTCGTAGGTTACCTTGACTGGATCTCCTAGTTTTTGAGAGTTGACATAATCAACCAAGTCCTTGGAACTGTCAAACGTCTTATCATTAACAGCCGTCACTGTATCCGCAATGTTCAGAATGCCCTTAAAAGTTGAATTTTCTGTCACGGTCAAGACATAAACTCCCAAGTACTTGAGTTCGATATCCTTGCCAGCCGTCTTCAAGCCTTGATACTTGGCCATATTTTGGGATGTTTGCATGTAGAACTGATTGATCCGCATAAACTCTGCATCTGTAGAGCCACCCGTTGTCTCCTGAGCGCTTCTAATATCCGTGAAAGGTGTTAACCAAGCATAGACAAGATGCGACAGGGTTGCATGTCGAATACCGACTGTTACAAACTGGTAAGCTCCTGCTTCTGTATCTTCTGTTTCATTTACTTTCAAAACTTGACGAATATCTTCCGCTCCACCTGGAACTTCTATGTAGTAAGGTAAAGGTACTACAAAGGCTAAAAAAGTCAATACTAGTGCTAGGATGACATATAAGGGCCATCTAGTTTTTTTCTTCATGTTCTAATTCCTCCACAACACTGTTTGGGACATATTGCTGAATCTCCTGACCAAACTTCAGGAGCTCTCTCACGGCTGAAGAGCTAATATAAAGATGCTCTGGGCGACTATATAGGTAAATGGTTTCGATTTCTGGAGCCAGTTGATGATTGTAGTAATCAAAACTAGACTCGTATTGCAAGTCGGTGGCATTCCGCAAGCCACGGACAAGAGTTTTAGCACCCAGTCTTCTTGCGACATCGACGACTAGTTGGTCATGAGAAGCCAACACCTCTACATTACCTAAATGCGCCACAGCTTTTTCAACTGCTCGTTTGCGATTTTCAACGGGGAGAAAGCCTTGTTTGTGGGGATTGTAGAAAACCCCGACATAGAGCTTATCAAAGAGTCTGCTGGCACGTTCAATGATATCCAGATGTCCATTTGTCATCGGATCAAATGAACCTGTAAATAATCCAATTTTATCTGACATAGACTGTCACCTTACTAATCCCATATATTTTTTCCTTCCAGATGCCTAAGTAGGCGATTTCTTCCGGAAGTTCTACAGACTTATCGGTTTCGCAGACGACCATGATCTCTTCGGAGAAAAGGTTTCTTTCTGCCATTTTTTCGATATCTGCAACGATTTGTTCCTTGGCATAGGGAGGATCTAAAAAGACCAGGTCAAAGGGACCATTCATTTGCTCCAAGGCCCGTTCAGCCTCCATCCTTAAGAGTTGAAATTTAGAAACTTCTTTGGTCATCTGGATATTTTCAGCGACGATAGCTTGTGCCTTTCGATCCCGTTCTACTAAAACAGCATGGGACATGCCACGCGATACTGCCTCAATAGATAAACCGCCACTGCCAGCATAAAGATCCAAGACACGTCCACCCTCAAAATAGGGGCCAATCATATTAAAGATAGCTCCACGCACCTTATCTGATGTCGGCCTAGTCGTCTTGCCTTCTAGCGTCTTGAGAGGACGCCCTCCGTAGATTCCTGATACGATTTTCATACCGTTTATTATACCAAATTATAGGCAAAAAGAGAAAGAAAACCGAACCTTACGGTTCGATTCTCTACAAAATATTTTCGTACGTATCGCGAACTTCTTGAGGCCAAACACTGGTCTGAACCTCTCCGATGTGTTTCTTACGAAGAAGGAACATGGCCATCCGAGACTGTCCGATACCTCCACCGATTGTCAATGGGAAAAGGCCGTTAAGCAGAGCCTTATGCCATTCCAACTCAAGACGATCTTCGTCTCCTGTAAGGGCAACTTGGCGACGAAGCGTGTCTTCATCTACCCGAATCCCCATTGAGGAAAGTTCAAAGGCACAACCAAGAGGTTCATTCCAAACTAGAATATCCCCATTCAATCCCTTGTAGCCATTCTCAGACTCTGTTGTCCAGTCATCGTAGTCAGGGGCACGACCGTCATGAGGTTTCCCGTCAGGTAACTCGCCACCAATACCAATCAAGAAGACTGCACCGAACTCTTTACAGATTTCATTTTCACGCTCTTTCGGTGTCAAGTCTGGGTAACGTTCCACCAACTCTTCTGTATGGATAAAGGTGATTTGTTTTGGCAAGATAGATTCGATATCATAGCGGGCTTCTACTGCTAGCTCTGTCAGACGAATGGCCTTGTAAATCTTCTCAACTGTTTCTTTGAGATAAGCGATATTGCGTTGACCATTTGGAATCACTTTTTCCCAGTCCCACTGGTCCACATAAACAGAGTGGGTCGCATCAAGCGAATCTTCGTCTGGACGAAGGGCCTTCATGTGAACAAACAGACCTTCTCCTTCACCGAAACCAAAGCGAGCCAAAGTGTGACGTTTCCATTTGGCAAGTGAGTGAACGACTTCATAGGTTTCATCTGGAATCTGCAAGACCTTCACCGATACTGGATGTTCGACACCAGACAGGTTATCCTGCATCCCATCCCCGACCTTGCTCAAGATAGGACCTTGAACCTCGACAACTTCTAACTTATCTTTCAAATACTGGGTAAAGGTGTTTTTAACAAAAGAAATTTCTTCTTGCTGATGAATAAAGCTTTTCTTCATAACTACTCCTAAAAAATTAGTTAAAAGCATTATACACCTATTTTCAAGAAAAGGAAAGAGTAAATAAGAAAAAGTCAGTGCTCTTTAGAACACTGACTCTATAATTCTTTAATCGTTTCGACCAAAGATTCGTAAAATGCTAAGGAAGAGGTTGATAAAGTCTAGGTAGATACTGAGCGCCATTGAGATAACCCAACCTGTCGCTACTTGTCCTCGTGACTGCTCATAAACATAGCGAATCTTTTGGTTGTCCCAAGCAATCAAACCTGAGAAAACCAAGACCATGGCAATACTAATCATGTAGTCAAAGAAGCCGCTAGCTAAGAAAATATTCACAATCATGGCAATGATGAGACCAACAAGCGCCGCCATCAAAGCTCGGCCCATTCCACTCAAATCTTTCTTAGTGAAAATTCCGATTGCCGCCATGACAAAGAAGAGAAGGGCGCTGGATACAAAGGCTGATAATACGGTCCCAGGTGTATAGAAGGCTACGACAAAGCTAAGTGTGAAGCCATTTAAAACAGAATAAACTAAAAATACTGGGAGAGCTGCTGGGCTATTTTTTGCAGCCATGCTACTTGCAACAAAGACCAAAGCAAGTTCTGCAAAAGTTGCAATCATCAGCCAGAGACGGCCATGCATTAGAAAATAGACCAATTGGGATTGAAAGACTGTCAACATCAAAGCTGACACGAGAGCTGATAGACCAATCCCAAGTCCCACAAAGGCGTAAACCTTAGCGTAAAATTGATTGAGCCCTGAACGTTCTTGAATAATTGTTTGATTCATTCCGATTCTCCTTTTTCTATAAATATGTCTTGATTATAACAAAGATTTTATAAATTAGCTGAAATAAAACATCAAAATGCCTGCTGCAATGGCAACATTGAGACTCTCTGCTCGACCTTTCATGCTTATATGAACCAACTGATCAGCACTCTCAACCATGACAGAACTAATTCCCTGTCCTTCATTTCCCATGACTAAAGCAAAGTTTTCTAGGGGAGAAAGTTCACGATAGTCCTTGGATTCTTTAGATAAGGTCGTTGCCAGAATGGGCAAGCCACTCTTTTTAGCCCCTTCTACAAAGGTGGCAACAGGCATACGATAGATGGGCAAATGAAAATGACTTCCCTGCATGGAACGCAAAGTCTTGAGACTGTAGATATCCGCTGACTTGTCTGAAACAATGACCCCTGTAAAACCTGCAGCATCCGCCGTCCGAATCATGGTGCCAACATTACCAGGATCTTGAACATCTTCTAAAAATAGAAACTTACCCTGACGGAGATCAGGCAGTCCCATTTCTTCTTTTTGAATAACTGCGACAATGCCTTGAGGGGTTTGCGTATCTGCTAAGTCCCGCAAAATCTCCTCTGAAACCCAGACAGTTTGAGGAAAAGCAGCTAACTGATCTCGGTGACTTTCCAGAGCAAAGATTTTCTCAATCGTTACTCCTGCTTGAACAGCTTCTTCAAACAAGTGCCAGCCTTCAATCAAATAAGCAGACTTTCGATATTTTTTTTGATGCAATTTCTTGGCATTTTTTACCACAGAATTAGCTTTTGAGGTTATAATAGTCATAGAAACATTATAACACAATTAAAGGGGGTTAGTATGCAAAAGGTTAGAATGATTGCCCAAGGTAGGGTGCAGGGTGTTGGTTTTCGTTGGGGCGTTTATACTCTAGCGCTTGAAATCGGTGGCATCACTGGTCGTGTCTGGAATAATGACGATGGCACAGTGGAAATTCTCGCTCAGGCAGACTCCTCTGCCACTATGGCAAAATTTATCCAAGAAATCCGAAAAGGTCCGACACCTTTCTCAAAAGTTACCTATCTAGATGTACAAATGAGCAACTTTTCCTCCTATTCAGACTTCAAAGTCGCAAATTAGGTCTCCAGAACTATTGTATATTTTACAAAAAAACAGTAGAATAGAAAGGTATAATTTTTAAAGAAGGAATGAAAACATTGAAATCTATTAAACGTTTTGCCCTCTCTGCTATGGGAGTGGCTATGCTACTTATCTTGACAGGCTGTGTTTCTGTTGATAAAACTACTGGAGAACCGACTGGATTTATCTGGAACACCATCGGAGCGCCTATGGCAGAGGCCATCAAATACTTTGCTAATGATATGGGACTTGGTTTTGGGATGGGGATTATCATCGTCACCATTATCGTACGCTTGATTATCTTGCCACTCGGTATCTACCAATCGTGGAAGGCGACGCTTCACTCTGAAAAGATGAACGCCCTCAAACACGTGCTTGAACCACATCAAACACGTCTTAAAGAAGCAACAACTCAAGAAGAAAAACTTGAGGCTCAACAAGCTCTCTTTGCCGCCCAAAAAGAACATGGTATCAGCATGCTAGGAGGCGTCGGATGTTTCCCTATCTTGCTCCAAATGCCTTTCTTCTCTGCTATCTACTTTGCAGCCCAACATACTGAAGGGGTCGCAGGATCTAGCTTTCTCGGTATCGAACTAGGCTCACCAAGCATGCTCCTCGTAGCCTTTGCAGGTATTCTTTACTACATCCAATCTCTCCTCTCGCTTCATGGAGTAGAAGATGAGATGCAAAGAGAACAACTTAAGAAAATGATCTACATGAGCCCACTCATGATTGTTATCTTCTCCCTCTTCTCACCAGCCAGTGTAACACTTTACTGGGTTGTCGGTGGTTTCATGATGATTCTCCAACAGTTTATCGTCAACTATGTCGTTCGTCCAAAACTTCGTCAAAAAGTACGTGAAGAATACGAAAAGAACCCTCCGAAAGTCAGCCCTTCTGCAGGTGCAAGAAAAGATGTGACTCCTAAGCAGCCTCAGGCTATCACAACCAATAAGAAAAAGAAAAACCGCAACTCTGGCAAACAACGATCTAGATAAGACTCAAAAAGCTTAGCTGAAAGGCTAAGTCTTTTTGCATCACAAAAGCCCGATGTTTCCATCAGGCTTCTTTTTATCCATGTACACGTTTCATATAGTCTTGATAGCTTTCTGTATCCATCAATTCCTTGGCATTCTTAACGCGATCTGCTGTTGGAGGTTTTACCCCTTCGAGCGAATAAGGAATTCCCAATTCACGCCATTTGAACTCACCCATAGTGTGATAAGGTAGGATTTCAAACTTGTCAACGTTTTTAAGGGTCTTGACAAACTTACCAAGTTCGATCAAGTCCTCATCTCTGTCTGTCAAACCTGGAACTAGCACATGGCGAATCCAGACAGGTTTTCCAATATCTGATAGGTACCGGGCACAGGCCAAGATATTTTTATTGGTTTGGCTAGTGACAATCTTGTGCTGTTCTTCGTTGATTTCCTTGATATCCAAGAGAACCAAGTCAGTGACAGCCATAAGTTTGTCAAACTTCTCAAGGTAACGTGGTTTATTACGGAAAGGCAGGGCACAGGTGTCCAAGGTACAGTGGATTCCTTGTTCCTTAGCCTTGGTAAAGAGGGCAATCAAGAAATCAATCTGTAAGAGAGCCTCTCCTCCACTGACAGTGATTCCTCCCTTGTCTCCCCAGAAACCACGATAGCGAAGGGCTTCTGTCAAGACATCGTCTACTGTCCGTTCACGTGATTTATTGGTCTCCATAGCCCATGTGTCTGGGTTATGGCAGTACTGGCAACGCATGTGACAACCCTGCAAAAAGACAATAAAACGAATCCCAGGACCATCTACCGCCCCAAAACTCTCTGTCGAATGCACCATTCCTGTCACTTGTCCATAGTCAATTGTTTCTTCAGACATATCGTCACCTTCCTTGAAACCGTTTTATAGTTTTATTATATCACGACTTGAGGGAAAAACAAGATTTTTGTCTATTTTTTAGAAAGCAATCTGTTTTTCACTTTCATTTTCATTTTTTTAATGATCGGGTTCAAAATCAAAACCATACAAGGTTGCAAAATAGTCCTCAGGACGCTCTGCACGGCGGATTTGACGGGCTTTGCCTTCTTCGGTATAGAGGATTTCTGCCGAGCGCAGTTTGGCATTGTACTGATAACCCATGGAGAATCCATGTGCACCTGTATCATGAATCACCAGTAAATCACCGATTTCTGTATGAGGCAGTTCGCGATTGACGGCAAATTTATCATTGTTTTCACAGAGTGAACCGACCACGTCTACGACCTCAACTGGCCCATCTAGATGGGTCAGATTGGTGATATGGTGATAGGCTCCATACATGGCTGGGCGCATGAGGTTGACTGCTGATGCATCCACACCTAGATAGGTACGATAAGTTTTTTTCTTATGAGTGACTCTTGTGACTAAAGCTCCGTGAGGGGCTAACATAAAACGACCCAATTCGGTGAAAATCTTGACCTGACCAAGTCCTGCAGGTGTGAGGACTTCTTCATAAACCTTTCGCACGCCCTCACCAATCACAGCGATGTCATTTGGCTCCTGATCTGGGCAGTAGTTAACACCGATTCCGCCAGAAAGGTTAATAAAGTCCAGTGAAATGCCCAATTTTTCTTTGATTTCCACAGCTAATTCAAAGAGCTGACTAGCCAACTCTGGATAGTAGAGATGGGTCACGGTATTGGATGCTAGGAAGGAATGAATCCCAAAAGTCTTGGCTCCTTTTTCCTTCAAAACTGCAAAGGCTTCAAAGAGTTGATCCTTGGTCATACCAAACTTGGCCTCCCCAGGATTGTCCATAATGTCTGTTCCTAATTCAAAGACTCCGCCTGGATTGTAACGACAAGAGATGATTTCTGGGATACCTGTAGCTCGCTCTAGATGCTCAATGTCTTCAAAGGCATCCAAGTTAATAGTTGCACCCAATTCATGGGCATAGGCATACTCTTGGTCTGGTGTATTGTTTGATGAGAACATGATCTCAGGACCTGCAAATCCAAGTTTATGGCTCATCAGGAGCTCCACATAACTGGAACAGTCCACACCACAGCCTTCCTCTTTGAGGATTTTCAAGATGGCTGGTGTTGGGGTGGCCTTGACTGCAAAATATTCCTTAAAGCCCTCGTTCCAGGAAAAAGCTTGGTTGACCGCTCTTGCTTTTTCGCGAATCCCCTTCTCGTCATACAAGTGAAAGGGAGTCGGGAACTCTGCAACAATTGTTTCTAAATCTTCTCGGCTGATAAATGGTGTTTTCATAAGCTTCCTTCTATTCTGTTTGCAAAGAAAGGCTGGGACAATCGTTCCAACCTTTAGTTCTACCTCTTATTTGTCTTCGTCAAAGATATTTCCAATCTCGACATCGATGGATTGGTTCTTGACATCAATATTGGTTACTTTCAAGAGTGACTTGTAATCGAACTGCTTTTCACGTTCTTCTTGGGCATTGTCTGCAAAGACTGCGACACCAGCTAGTTCAGAGTCGAACTCACGCAAGAGACTAATCATCCCATTGACAGTTCCGCCGCCTTTCAAGAAGTCATCCACAATCAAGACACGACTGCCTGCTTTGAGGCTACGTTTTGAAAGGAACATTTTCTCAATGCGGTCACCACTGGAACCTGATACATAGTTGACACTGACCGTTGAACCTTCTGTGATTTTCAAGTCACGGCGCACAATGACAAATGGAACATTGAGGACATTGGCAACTGCATTTGCGAGCGGAACACCTTTTGTTGCTACTGTCATAACGGCATCGATTTTTTGGTCCATAAAGCTCTTGGCAATGATACGACCAATATTTTTCAAAATGGCAGGCGTACTAAGCAGATCAGACAGATAGATATAGCCGCCCGGCAAGATACGATCACTTTCTGAAAGTTTGTCACGCAAGTCTGCAATCATTTCTTTAGCTTCATGACTAGAAATTGATGGTGTAAAGATAACGCCACCACCTGCTCCAGTCACAGTCTGAATATGGCCGATTTCGATTTCCTCAAAGGCACGCTTGATAATCACGATATCCTCTGAAATCGATGATTTAGCAGATTCGTACTTTTCTGCAAAGGTGTTGAGACTTGTTAGTTTGTATGGATTATTAATCAAATAGTTGGAAATGACAACCATCCGATCACTTCTTCTTAATTTCATTTTTATTTACCATTCCATTTAATTTTGATATCTTATCCATTATACCACATTCACATAAAAAAACGAACATTATTGCGTAAAAAATGCTCGTTTTTCTTAAATTATTAATCTAAATCTGGTTTATAGAAGGAACGATTGTCCATAGCGAAGATTTTATTGGTCATCTCTCCTTTGTCCACCAAAGCCAGAGCTGTTGACATCATCATCATGCTGGCATCTAGATTGTCAATCATATGGATAATCTCTGCCTCCATAATGCGTGGACGGACTGGACTTCCATACTCTAGCAAGCCATGATGACTGAGGATGACATGGCGCAGTAACACCACTTCTTCTCTAGTATCATCGATGCCGAGTTCCATGACTGTCTTGGTAATTTCGCTATCGATGAGGGCTATATGGCCGATGAGATTGCCTCGCACTGTGTACTCCGTCTGGTCTGGTCCCGTCAACTCAATGACTTTAGCCAAGTCATGCAACATAATCCCCGCATAGAGGAGGCTCTTATTGAGCTGAGGATAGATTTCGCTAATGGCATCTGCCAAGCGCACCATGGTCGCTGTATGATAGGCCAAACCCGTTTCAAAGGCATGGTGGTTGGTCTTGGCAGCTGGATAGGAGTAGAATTCCTTATCATACTTGGTGTAGAGATTTCGAACAATTCGTTGCCAAACAGGATTTTCAATCTTGAAAACCATCTGCGACATGTAGTCACGGATTTCCTTGACATCAACTGGTGACTTGACCTTGAAATCAGCTGGATCGTTGGGTTCGCCAGGCTGAGGCAGGCGGAGAGTAATTTGATTGACTTGAGGAGTGTTGTTATAAACTTCTCTGCGCCCTTGCATGTGGACTACTTTCCCTGCGGTAAAGGCCTCAACGTTATGAGGTTGGGCATCCCAGAGTTTCCCTTCAATCTCGCCACTATCGTCTTGGAAGGTAAAGGCTAGGTAGTTTTTCCCAGCACGCGTCTGTCTCAGGTCAGCTGACTTAATCAGGTAAAAACCTTCAAACAGCTCATCTTTTTTCATGTGACTAATCTTCATATTCTTCCTCATCTTCTTGGAAATGGAGTAGATCAAGCGCAGGCTCACCTTCTGATAACTCAATGTGACGGAGCGTCCGCTCAATAGCTGTAGTACGACGGTTTAATAATTCATCAATATTGCCAGAGGCATGTTGAAGATGTTTTTGTGCCTTAACCAAAATTCCCCCAAACTTGCCGAACTCGGTCTTAACGCTAGCAAGGGTCTTACTGATATGGTCGGCACTCTTTTGGATATTGAGAGTCTTGAAGCCAACTGATAGAGAGTTAAGCAGGGCTGATAGGGTACTTGGACCTGCGACAATAATCTGCTCCTCCCGTCTCAAATCATCAAAGAAGACCGGATTGCGAACAATCTCTGAATAAAGTCCTTCTGTCGGAACAAACAAGACCCCAAAATTGGTTGTCCGAGGTGGCGCTATATACTTGCTCTTGATATCCTTGGCGAAACGCTTAACGCTTGCCAAGAGAGATTTGCGACAGCGTTCAATCTCGTCCTTGTCACCCGCTTCATAGGCTTCTTCTAGGCGGTAATAATCTGCCAGTGGAAACTTGGAGTCAATCGGTAAATAGACATATTCCCGATCACCCTGTCCAGGTAACTTGATAGCGTACTCTACTCGCTCGCTAGAGTTCTCAACCGTTGCGTATTCTCGTTCATACTGGGCTGGTGTCATGATGTCTTCGATGATTTGCCCCAGTTGCAATTCTCCCAGAATCCCTCGCGTCTTGGTTCCAGAGAGAACCTTATTGAGGGCTCCGACATCGCGGGCAACTGTCTGCATTTCTCCAAGGCCACGATTGACAGACTCCAGTTGCTTAGAAACTGTCTCGAAGGAAGCCTGCAAGCGCGTCTGCAAGGTCTTTTCCAACTTTTCCTCGACCGTTTGGCGCATTTGTTCCAAGTGTTGCTCATTGGATTCTTGCAAGGCTTGGAGACGTTGGTCGGTCTTGTCTCTGGTTTGGAGGAGATTATCTGTCATTTCTTGACGGACTTGAGTCAAGCCTTGATGCAACTCCATTCGCACTTCTTGCAAACGATCGCTGACAGCCACTTCCAAATCTTTTTGATCTAGCTGGCTGGCTTGCCTGGCTTGTTCAAAACGATAATCCAATTGATCTGAAAGATTGTCTGCCTGATCCTCCAAACTCTTGCTTAGGTGTTTCTCCTGCTTATCCTGCCTTTGCCAAATGAGAAAGAGTCCAGCTAGGTTGGCAATTAATAATAGTAATAATACAGTCTCCATCCTACCTCCTGTCCTTGCTATGCAGCACGACGACATAGCCATCTGGGCAAGTCACCGAAACTTCCCTATCTATATATTCGTTAGAAGCGTACACTTTTTTAAAGAAAAAATTCTCCTCAGTCAATTCGTACTTAGCTCCGAGAATGGTCAACCTGCTATCCCGAACTGGCATAAAAGCTAGATAGTCGTAGCCTGAACGCGGTTCTAACTGACTGGTCCCTTCTGGACAATAGCTAATCAAATTTTGCCCATCTTCAATCGCTATCTGACACATATAGGGTGCCAACTTGGGATTGCTAGGTAAAAAGACATTGGCCAGCATATGATCAATGCGACCACCAAGAGCACCGAAAATAGTCACCTGAGCTTGAGGATTTTTTTCAAAAATCGTTAAGAGTGCTAGTTCCAGATCCGTATCATCTTTTTCCGGCCGAGCTTGGATAAAGTGCTGAGCACGTTTTTGAATCAACTGACGTTCGTCTGCGGTTACCGAATCAAAATCCCCAACTGCTAGAGCGAGAGGCAGATCTTCTTCCAAGACCCAGAGCGAACCACGATCCACACCGACAAAGCAATCAAAATCCGTCCGATAATGACCACGGTCTCCACCTGCAAAAACGGCAACCCTAGTCCAATTGTTTTCTGAGAGTTTGCACTCGTTCATTGACATCTCCCTTAAAGACATAGGATCCTGCTACAAAAACGGTCGCACCAGCTTCTTTGGCTTGAGCAATGGTCTGGTCATCAATCCCGCCATCGACTTCAACTTCAAAGCTCAAACCTTTTTCCTGACGAAGGGCAACTAACTCACGAACCTTGTCCATGGTTTCAGGCAGAAAGGCTTGACCACCGAAGCCAGGATTAACTGTCATGACCAAGACTTGGTCAACTAGGTGAAGCACGTGCTTGATCGCCTCCACAGGTGTACCAGGATTGATAACAACCGAAGGTTTGACACCAAGAGAGCGAATCTTTTGAAGTGCTCCATGAATATGAGGTGTTGCTTCTACATGGATACTGATGATATCTGCCCCTGCACGCGCAAAATCCTCTAGATGATGCTCAGGATTCGCCACCATCAAGTGGCAATCAAAGACCATCTTACTATGGGGGCGAAGGCTCTCGACTACACCTGCACCAAAGCTGATTTGTGGTACAAAGTGACCATCCATGATATCGATATGGGCATACTCTGCTCCAGTTGCTTCTAGGCGTTTGATTTCACGTTCAAAGTTGGCATAATCTGCTGCCAGAATTGACGGAGCAATCTTGTATTGAGACATAGGTTTCTCCTTATTTTGGAATTTTTTTGCTGACTTTTTTATAGGTTTCTCTGCGATTTTCAATTTCACTGAGGAATTGCAGGTAGTTGTCAAAACGGAAGGTTGCAATGGTACCCTCTTCAACAGCTGGTTTGACTGCACAAGACGGCTCATGGGTATGGGTACAAGTACGGAACTTACAATCTCGGCTGACACTAGCAAGCTCTGGGAAGGCCTGATTAAGGTCTTCAGCCGTTGACACTTCATAATCCAGTGATGAAAATCCTGGCGTGTCTGCGATTTTCCCACCATTGAGGTTGTAAAAACTAACAGCTCGAGTGGTATGACGACCGCGACCCAGACTGTCTGAGATCTCTCCTGTTTCAAGATTGAGGTCTGGTGCGATTTTATTGAGGAGGGTTGATTTTCCAACACCTGTCTGCCCCATAAAGACCGTCACTTTTCCTGTCAACAAAGGCAAAAGTTCTTCTTTACTAGTCACAAAGTCGTAACCAATGGCACGATAGGTTTGTTGGTAAAAACTTAATTCTTCCCTATCTTCCAGCAAGTCCATTTTAGAAATATAGACGATAGGATGGATGCCCTTGTGCTCCAAAAGAACCAAGAAACGATCCAGCAAATTGCTGTTGAAGTCTGGTTCCTTGACGGACATGATCACCACAGCTTGGTCAATATTAACAATAGGCGGACGAACCAGACTGTTTTTCCGTTCATGAATCTTGAGGATATAACCTTCGGAATTTTCCTCTGCAGAAAAATCTACCCAATCCCCAACATAGGGTGTATGACCTTTTTTGCGGAAATTCCCACGCGCACGTGTCTGATAGACTTGGCCATCACTCTCTACATAGTAGAATCCTGCCAAGGCTTTAATAATTTGTCCCTGCATCTTAGAGTCCTTGTCCTTTAAGTGCATCTGCTAGACTGGCAAACTCTTCCAAGCTGAGAGCTTCACCACGCACAGATGGAGATAAGCCTGCCTGGTCCAAAGCCTTGGTCAGCTTATCCTTGACTTCATCAGTTTTCCCAAAGTAGCCTGTTAAGTTGTTCCACAAGGTCTTGCGACGATGAGTGAAACTAGCCTTGGAAACCTTAAAGAAGAAGTTCTCGTCTTCTACTGCTACGGCTGGATCTGGGCGGCGTACCATTTTCAGGATAGCTGAGTCCACATTTGGCGCAGGAACAAAGACCGTACGAGGCACGATGAAGGCAACCTTGGCTGTCATGTAATACTGCACAGCGATAGACAAACTACCGTAAGCCTTGGTATTTGGCTGTGCTGAGATGCGATTCGCCACTTCTTTTTGCATCATGACGACAAACTCACTAAAAGGAATGCCACTCTCGATCAAGTGCATGAGAATAGGCGTTGTAATATAGTAGGGCAAGTTGGCTACTACCTTGATTGGCAGATCAGGATTTTTAAAATTCTGGATATGTTGCGCCAAATCGACCTTGAGAATGTCCTCGTTGACTACTGTTACATTATCAAAATCACGCAAGGTATCAGCTAGGATTGGCACCAAACGATGGTCAATCTCAAAAGCCATGACCTCTGCCGCACGCTCAGCCAAAAACTCCGTCAAAGCACCAATTCCTGGCCCGATTTCGATGACATTGACCTGGTCATCAATTTCAGCCGTATCCACGATCTTTTGAAGGATATTGGTATCCGTCAGGAAATTTTGCCCGAAGGACTTTTTAAAGGTAAAACCGTGACGCTCCAGCACTGCCTTGGTCACGCTATAATCTGCAATTCTCATTTATTCTCTTTTCTAATATGAACGACGATATATCCAAACAAAATCATTTCCTCTAGAACCCTGATGAATCAGGTCTTTTAAATAAACATTTGGATTTGTTAGTTCTTTTGTTTCCGTATTATAACTTGTTATTGTCTTTCCACCATGTCGAAGAAGCCATTCCGTATCCAATCCAGGCAGATATCTGTCCTTTTGAAGAAAACTACAAAGCTCCTCAACTGTCATATCCTCCGGGATATCAAGATCCATCTGATGAGAAAAAACATCATCCCCCATGCAGATAGACTCTCTGTCAACTTGTATTTTCATTTTGCTCTCTCCTTATAAGTTTCTATTCGAACGCTATCAAAATAAATCTAAGTACCTTTATTGTAACACATTCTCCATGCATTTTGAGGTCTGCTCAACTATTATCATAAGATTTCATAACCTCTTCCACTTCTGCCAAGGTCACTCCAAACAGATTTAGATATCTGAATTTCCTTCCACTATTGAAACAGCCCATGAAATTTATTTTTCTCATCCTTTATGGATTGTCTCTTGAAAAAGTCAGGTGCTCAAGTAAAGAATAGAGTTTTTCTTGCTCCTCTTCTTCGTAAGCAGATACATTTGCTTTTACTTCCTTGCATTTCTCGTCATACAAAAATCCTTCATAGAGTTCTTCTGTAGATAAGACCGTGTAAACTTTGGCCATTTCTTCAGGGCTAATCGAAAATTTTGACTTAATTTTATACAGATTTTTCATAAAAGTGTTGAGGTGATTGTAGCGGCTCATATCTACTTTGACATTGGTCACACGAATTGCGTGAATTTTGATGCCTTCCCAATGTTCTCGCATATAAAGTGACAGCATCAACAAGGCCAGTTTATTTTGATAATAGGTCTTGGCAGGACTGTAACATTTTTGACCAGATAAATTTTCAAAATCAAGTTTCATGAAAGGATAGAGTATCAGCCCTTGAGAAGAAATATTAATAATCCGTCCACTCTCTGACTTTTCCAACAAACCTTTCAATAGGAAAGAAAGTAGGAAGGGTGCAACAACATTGGTCGCAAATTGCTTTTCTAAACCATCCTTAGTCAGGATGGGCTTTTTGACTGACAAATCAAAGTCAGCTGCATTGTTAATTAGAACATCTAGAAAGTCTTCTCTTTGAATATACTGTTCCACTGCTTTCCTGACACTCTTCATATCAGATAGATCAACCAAAATATAATCTACATGTAGATTTCCTGTTTGTTGGCGGATTTCCTCACAGGCTTGCTCGGCAGCTTCTTTCCGTCTACAAAAGAGAGTTACCGACCAGTCCTTTTCAGCTAACTGTTTAGCAGCCTGGTAGCCAATACCACTGTTACCACCCGTAATAATTACTTTTTTCATTTCTGACTCCACTAGTCTGAATACTTAGTCATCACTTCTTCCACTTCTGCCAAGGTTATCCCAAATAACTCTAAGCGCTTGAGGAGTTGCTTGCCGTTGGAATAGCCGATGCGGAGCTGTTCGCCTAGATACTCTCTACGCCTACGACTGTCTGCTCCCGCTAGGAAACCAAGGCGAATCAAGTCGCTGCGACTGATGTCAAACTCGTTCTCGTTTTGAAACTGCTCTGTCACCTGAGCCAGCGCTGTTTTCAAGTCCTCATAGCTAGCATGTTCGATTCCCAGAGAACGTCCCTTGGTCTTGGATTTGGGAACCGCTTCATCTCGTTTGAGAAAGGCATGCTGAACTGTCGGAATGGCCGTCATAATCATGCGACGAATGCGCTCACCGTTAAAGTCAGGATCTGTAAAGACAATGACTCCATGCAGTTCATGCAGGCGTTGAATTCGCTCTATATCCTGAACATTAATGGCCGAACCTCGCGTCTCATAGGTTTCCACGTCAAAGTAACGTTTGAGATTGACCGTATCATCGCGACCTTCGACCACGATGACTTGGGAAATTTTTTCTTTCATCACTTGCTGTCCAATCCGAAGATACGCTCTGCATTTGCAGTTGTTACTGCGGCTAACTCCTCAGTCGTCATCCCACGCAAATCCGCGATAAAATCTACCACATAGCGAGTATAGGCTGTTTTGTTTTCACGGCCACGTTTAGGCACAGGAGCCAGGTAAGGTGCATCCGTTTCTACCAAAATCTTGTCCAAAGGAAGTTCCCTAGCAGCCTCTTGGATATCCGTCGCTTTCTTAAAGGTCACCACACCTGAGAAGGAAATGGTCATGCCCAGCTCGACAAACTTCTCAGCCCACTCCAAAGAGCCTGAAAATGAATGCATAATCCCACCACGAGGACCAACGCCCTCACTCTTGATAATCTCATAAGTATCTTCTAGCGCATCACGAGTATGGACCACAAAAGGTAAATCCAAGTTCTTAGACAACTGAATCTGACGGCGAAACACCTGCTCCTGCACTTCCTTAGATGCTGTCATCCAGTGATAGTCCAATCCAATCTCTCCCAAGGCAACAACCTTGGGATGTTTTAGTTTTTCAAGCAAGTAAGCTTCGACCTCATCTGTGTAAGTCCCTGCTTCCGTCGGATGCCAGCCAATAGTTGCGTAGAGTTGCTCATACTCATCTGCCAACTCTAGGGCTCGCTCAATGGTCGGTGTGTCAAAACCAACAATATTCATCTGTGTCACACCCATCTCAGCAGCCAAGGCGATTTCTTCTGCCTCACGTCCTGCAAATTCCTCTACATTTAAATGTGTGTGCGTATCAAAAATCATCTCTTCTAACCTCATTTTCTTCCATCTATTATACCAAAAATAGCATTCCTCGGCTTGTAAAAATATTCTAATACCAATCATTCTCCCTTGACTGCCTTTTTTCAAAGCAGTATAATAACACTTATTGAAATTTTCAGCAAAGGAAAAGAAAATGTTTAGAAAATTAAAATATACCTTTATCGGTCGACCACTCAAGTCTCTCACAGACGGCGAAGGGGGATTACTTGGAAAAATGCAGGCACTTGCAATGTTATCCAGTGATGCCCTGTCTTCTATTGCCTATGGACCTGAACAAGTCATTCTCGTTTTAGTTAGCCTCTCTCCTCTCGCCATTTGGTGGAGCCTCCCTATCGGTATTTTTGTCCTCTTACTGCTCGCTAGTTTGACTATTTCCTATCGTCAAATCATTCATGCCTATCCTCAAGGTGGAGGGGCTTATATGGTCACTCGGGAAAATCTCTCCCCCGAACTAGGCTTGATTGCAGGGGGTAGCCTCCTTGTTGACTATATGCTTACAGTAGCCGTATCCGTTGCGTCTGGAGCTGATGCTATTACAGCAGCCATACCTGCCCTCCATCCTTATAATCTTCATATCTCTATTTTCCTAGTCTGCCTGCTCATGCTCTTGAATTTAAGAGGATTGAAAGAATCTGCCAGCTCTCTAATGATTCCCGTCTACCTCTTTATCTTCAGTACCGTCTTTCTCTTGCTTTATGGGTTCTTTCAACTATTTACAGGTTCCCTAAACTATCAGGCGACTTCAACCATTGGACAAACTGTTCCGAGCCTTTCCATCGTTCTCCTACTAAGAGCCTTTACCAGCGGTTCGGCATCCCTGACAGGGGTTGAGGCTATTTCAAATGCGGTACCATTTTTTAAAACTCCGAAAGAAAAGAATGCTGCTCAGACTTTGACCATCATGTCGCTGATTTTAGGATTTCTTTTTGCAGGCATTACCTTCCTAAACTACTGGATGGGTATCACGCCTCAACACGGAGAAACCATCCTTTCGCAAATGGCCAAGGGCATTCTTGGTGATTCATTCTTTGGTCATGCTAGCTACTATCTCTTCCAGTTCTCGACAGCCTTGATTCTAGCCGTAGCTGCAAATACTGGCTTTTCAGCCTTCCCTATGCTGTCCTACAATATGGCTAAAAACAAGTACATGCCCCATCTCTTTATGGAAAAAGGGGATCGCCTTGGCTACTCCAACGGTATCTTAACTCTGGCTTTTGGAGCTATGATCCTTCTTCTCATTTTTAATGGCAATACTGAACGCTTGATTCCTCTTTATACTATCGGAGTCTTCGTTCCCTTTGCCCTTTCTCAGACTGGGATGATTCGCCATTGGAAAAAGGAAAAAGGAGCAAACTTCTTAAAATCTGCCTTCGCTAATATCCTTGGGGCCATCATTTGTTATGCCATTGTCCTCATTTTACTCCTCTTCAGACTGGGTGATATCTGGCCTTTCTTCCCAATTATCCTAGTTTTAACTTTCCTCTTTTTGTCCATTCACAGCCATTACCAAAAAGTAGCAAAACAACTGCGACTCTACGAAGGAATTGAAAAGCGCACTTACGACGGCAACCTTGTCCTTGTCCTAGTAGGAAATGTCACTCGAGTAAGTGTCGGAGCCATTAACTACGCTCAAAGTATCGGTGACGAAGTGTTGGCCATGCACATTTCTACTAAAGAAACTGCCGAAAAAGACCAAGAAATCCTTCAGGAATTTACCGATTACTTCCCAAATATCACTCTGAAGAATATCAACACCAGCTACCGCGACATCATCACCCCTAGCGTTAAGTATGTCAAACGAATCGCCCATGAAGCTAAGCAAAAAAACTACACCGTTACAGTCCTCGTCCCACAGTTTATCCCTAACAAGCCTTGGCAAAATATCCTGCACAATCAGATGAGCCTCAAACTAAAATACGCTCTCAGATGGCATGAAGACGTCGTTGTCGCTAGTTACTCTTATCACTTAAAAGAATAAATAAAAACTCAAAATCAGTAACTTATATCTGGTTTTGAGTTTTTTGTATGTGACCTTTTAAATGAGCCCTCCATGAGTTCCATTTGAAATTGGCGATTTTGTGGGCAATGCACTCTTTAAAATCAAAAGAAAAGCCAGTAGACTCGAGTTCCTACTGACTTCTTTGTTGAATTCGTTTGGATTATGCAGCCAAAACTTTGCGTCCTTTACGACGACGAGCTGCCAATACGCGACGACCGTTTTTAGTTGACATACGGTTACGGAATCCGTGTTTGCGCGCACGACGAAGTTTACTTGGTTGATAAGTACGTTTCACGATGAATACCTCCTCATAGATTTTGTATTCGTTTAGCCGGCTATAAAGTGATCAGTTACTAAACATACTTTACTATTCTATCTGATTCTGCCACTTTTGTCAATAGTTCCAAGCAAATGTTTTCTAGCTTTTCCAATGAAAGCCCTTATCTACGATATTGTTTCAAGAAACGAGTCATCTTTTCTTGAATTTGTGCTAATTCGTCCACTCGTGGAAGGTAAACGATACGGAAATGGTCTGGTTCTTGCCAATTAAATCCGCGACCATGAACCAAGAGAACCTTTTCCTGCTTCAAGAAATTGAGGACAAACTGCTCATCATCATCGATGCGGTACATATTGCGGTCAATTTTAGGGAAGATATAAAGACCCGCCTTCGGCTTGACTGCAGACAAACCGGGAATATCTTGAATGGCATTATAGATAAAGTTTCTTTGTTCATAGATACGACCACCAGGAAGGAGCAATTCGTCCACCGACTGGTGACCTCCTAGCGAGGTTTGTACAACTTGCTGGGCCAAAACATTAGAGCAAAGGCGCATATTGGACAGCATATTGAGACCTTCGATATAGCCTTTAACATGGGTCTTCGGTCCAGACAAGACCATCCAGCCCACACGAAAACCAGCGATACGGTGGGATTTTGACAGACCATTCATGCTAACACAGAAGACATCTGGTGCCAAGCTTGCCACAGGCGTGTGTACATGCCCATCCATCACCATACGGTCATAAATCTCATCCGCAAAGATAATCAAATCGTTTTGACGAGCAATCTCAATAATCTCCAGCAAGAGTTCCTTAGGATAAAGGGCTCCAGTTGGGTTATTTGGGTTGATAAGGACGATGGCCTTGGTATTGGAAGTAATTTTTGACTTGATATCGTCAATATCAGGATACCATTCTGCAGCTTCATCACAGATATAGTGAACGGCATTTCCCCCAGCTAGGCTGACCGCGGCTGTCCAGAGAGGATAGTCTGGCATAGGCACCAAGACCTCATCGCCATTGTCTAAAAGCCCCTGCATGGACATAACAATCAGCTCACTGACTCCATTTCCAAGGTAGATATCATCAATGTCCACATTGGGGAAGTTCTTCAGTTGGCAATACTGCATGATGGCCTTACGGGCTGAGAAAATCCCTTTAGAGTCAGAATACCCTTCACTATCACGCGCATTCATAATCAAGTCATGAATGACCTCATCTGGCGCTGTAAAGCCAAATTCTGCTGGATTCCCTGTATTCAGACGTAAAATCTTTTCTCCGTTTGCTCGCATCCGCATAGCTTCTTCCAAAACAGGGCCACGGATATCATAGGCAACATGCTCTAACTTACTAGACTTGTTATATTCTTTCATCTTGTTTCCTCAATTCATCGAGATAGTAACATTATACCACTAGAAAGGGATTGCGACAAGTTTCCTGAAATGAGCAAGCAAAGAAAAAAACTCACAACGACTAGGTTCTCACCGTCTAAATAACTAGAATGCAGAAGTATTTTCTCACATACCAAAAGACAAATCTAGGAAGACTAATGCTAAAAAGGAATCATACAAAAGATTAAACATGAAAAAGAGCCCCCACATGACCAAATAGTCCAAGCGACCACTTCTCTTTGCAATCACAAATAAAATGATGTGGTAGACTAAGTGAAAGAGAAGAAAGCCAACAAAACCTGGATAGAGAACAGGCACGACTCTTTCCAGCTGCCAAAGCATCACTACTTCTCCTACAAGTGACGCAAGGATAATTCCATGATAAAGAAGACTTATTTTTTTTAGAAGCTTGAACAGAGCCTTTCATACTTTCTCATCCCCTCGCTGTGTTTCCTACTATCCCGTTTTCTTTTATTTTAACATATCTCCACCAAATCGAATCTCCAATAATATTTATTTAAATATGATTTTTACTTTACTTCTTTAGTGAAAAGGATTACAATAAAAGTAAGAAAATTTCAGGAGGTTTCATTATGGCACAACGTTACCAAAATGTTATGGTTGCAATTGATGGTTCTAAAGAGGCAGACTTGGCTTTTGTTAAAGGTGTTTACACTGCTCTACGCAATGATTCCAAGCTCACCATTGCCCATGTTATTGACACACGCGCTCTTCAAAGCGTGTCCACCTTTGATGCTGAAGTTTACGAAGAACTCCAAGTCGACGCTGAAAGTTTGATGAAAGAGTACGAAAAACGTGCAAAAGATGCGGGCGTGACGGATATTCACATCGTCATCGAAATGGGAAATCCGAAAACCCTCCTTGCCCGTACCATTCCAGACGCAGAAAATGTTGACCTGATTCTCGTCGGTGCAACAGGTCTTAATGCCTTTGAACGCCTCTTGGTTGGCTCTTCATCTGAATACATCCTCCGCCATGCAAAAGTCGACTTACTGGTCGTAAGAGAACAAGAAAAAACATTATAGGAACATAAAAGGAGCCTGCTAGGCTCCCTTTTTTCTTACTTATTTCTCTCTTTATGTCGCTCATACGCCTTGAGCTGACGCTGCAGTTCCTTTCTGATAGCAGGTTCTGGAGCATATTTTTCGTCCCAGTCATCCGGTTTTAAGATTTTATGTGTAACTGGATCAAAATGGGCTTTTCCATCAGGAAAAACCTTCCCCATGTTTGCCTCATGCACAATATCAAAGATGCGTTCTGGATCCACTCCCATCAAGGCAAAACTGCCATAAGTAAAATACAGTGTATCGATTAGGGCATCAACCTGCCCGATTAGATCTTTTTGGGCAGGCGTTTTTTGCCTCACCTTTTCGGCCGCCTTATCAAGTGCCGCGTGCATGCTTGCAAGCGACTGCTGGAATTCTTCCTCCGAAGAACTTGCTGCGCGAACAAACTCTACTAATTCTTCAATTTTAAAGTCTGCGCGATGGGTTGCACCTTCAACATCCCATGCCTGTGGTTCTTCCTGAGTTCGTTCATCCATCATGTGATGGAAGGTCTTGACTTTATTAAAGTGGTAGTCCCGACTGACAAAAACTTTTTCAGAAGCCAAAACACCAAAGTGCTCGAGCGCCTTGTGGATGCCATCTTGTTGGTTACTTGCTGTAATGTGCTTGGCAACTTCTTTGACGCTGCTACTGCCATTTCCCATGGCTACAGACATACCAACACCTGCCAACATTTCCAGGTCATTGTCTGAATCTCCGAAGGCCATGACTTGGTTGAGATCAAAACCATACTCTTTCCCAACTCTACGAATGCCTTCTAGTTTGGAATTCCCTTGGTTGATGATATCTGCAGCAAACGGATTGCTTCGAGTCAATTTCAAATCTTCAAAATCACTTGCAGCTTTCTCAGATTCTTCGGGTGTCATCAGCATTAACACTTGATAGATTGGCTCATTGATCAAACGAAGTAGGTCATCTTCCTTTTGAGGAACTGCCTTACTGACCATTCGATTAAAGGAACGGCTAACGGTTCTTGTTAAGCCAGTTGGAATGAAACGGCTAACCAGCTGTGAAAAGGATCCGAGACCAAATGACATAATTTTCGAACCAACAACAGCATGCTCGGTTCCAAGAGCGATTTCTTTTCGCTCCTTTTTAGCATAGGCAATCAGTTGACGCAGACTTGACTTGGCAATTGGGCTAGCAAATAAGACTTTTTCTTTGTTAAAGATATATTGTCCGTTATAAGTTATTGCAAAATCCAGATCTAAATCCTCCATCAATTCCTTGACAAAGAAAGGCCCCCGTCCTGTCGCCACTCCGACAAGTACCCCTTGTTCTTTCACAATCCTAATCGCGTCCTTAGTGGATTTCAAAACACTCTTACGATCGTTGACTAGCGTTCCATCGATATCAAAAAAAACAGCTTTGACTTCCATCCTATCCCATTCTCCCCTTTTGTGTTACAATGATTATACCACATTTCAGAGAGAGTGAGTAAATCATGCCTAAGAAAATCCTTGTTTTACATACAGGTGGAACTATTTCCATGCAAGCTGACGCCACTGGTGCCGTTGTAACTAGCCAGGAAAATCCCATGAACCATGTTTCCAATCCGCTTGAAGGGATTGAGGTTTATGCCCTAGACTTTTTTAATCTGCCGAGTCCCCATATCAAACCCAAGCACATGCTTGCACTCTATCATAAAATCAAAGAGGAAGCAGACCACTACGATGGAGTTGTCATCACACATGGAACAGATACGTTAGAGGAAACTGCCTACTTCCTTGATACCATGGAAATCCCACACATGCCCATCGTTCTAACTGGAGCTATGCGTAGTTCCAACGAACTCGGTAGCGACGGTGTATACAACTATCTGAGTGCTTTACGAGTTGCCAGCGATGACAAAGCAGCCGACAAGGGTGTGCTGGTCGTCATGAATGATGAAATCCACGCGGCCAAGTATGTTACCAAAACCCATACCACCAACGTCGGTACCTTTCAAACTCCTACTCACGGGCCTCTCGGTCTCATCATGAAACAAGAAATTCTCTACTTCAAAACAGCTGAGCCTCGTGTCCGTTTTGATCTCGAACATATTCAAGGTCTGGTTCCCATCATCTCTGCCTATGCCGGTATGACAGACGAGCTGATTGATATGCTTGACCTAGATCACCTAGATGGATTAGTCATTCAAGCTTTTGGAGCAGGTAATGTACCCAAAGAAACAGCTCAAAAATTAGAAAGTCTCCTCCAAAAAGGAATCCCAGTCGCCTTGGTCTCACGTTGTTTTAATGGCATTGCTGAACCTGTTTATGCCTACCAAGGTGGGGGAGTTCAGTTGCAAGAATCTGGCGTTCTCTTTGTCAAAGAACTCAATGCCCAAAAAGCTCGCCTCAAATTATTAATTGCCCTTAATGCTGGACTAAAAGGACAAGAACTTCGCAATTACATGGAAGGTTAAAATTGAAAATCAGGAAATCTTCTCGATTCCCTGATTTTTCCTATTTACGTTTTCGTGTCGAACGACGTTCTGTCAAACCGTGAGGTAAAAGAACCTCACGTTCTTCCAACTCTTCCTTATGCATAATCTTGGTCAACATACGCATACTGATAGCACCAAGGTCGTATAGAGGTTGAGCAATTGTCGTTAAGTTTGGACGAGTGAATCGTGCAATTTGAGAATCATCTGTCGTAATAATTTCAAACTCTTCTGGTACAGAAATACCGTGATCTGCCAAGCCATTTAACACACCCGCAGCCAATTCATCACCTGTCACAACTGCAGCTGTAGCCTGTGAAGAAACCAAGCGCTCTGCCAAGGCATAGCCATCATTATAGCTGTATTTAGATTCAAATACCAAGCCCTCGCTATAAGGGATTCCTGCCTTTTTCAATGCTTCCTTGTAACCAATCAATCGAATTTTGCCGTTGATATCATCAACAAGTGGTCCACTGATAAAGGCAATCTTTTCATTTTCCTGAAGCAAATGAGTTACTGCATCAATCGTTGCTTGTTTGTAGTCAATATTAACACTTGGCAACTGGTGTTCAATATCCACAGTACCGGCAAGAACAACCGGTGTCCGTGAACGAGAGAATTCTGAACGAATCTTTTCAGTCAAGTGATAGCCCATAAAGATAATACCATCAACTTGTTTTGAAAAGAGGGTGTTAACCACTGAAACTTCCTTTTCATCATCTTCATCGCTATTCGCAAGGACGATATTATACTTATACATTTCAGCAATATCATCGATTCCTTTGGCAAGCGTTGAGAAGTACCCATTGGTAATGTTGGGAATCACAACACCAACTGTCGTGGTTTTCTTGCTGGCCAAACCACGCGCTACCGCATTTGGTCGGTAGTCAAGACGATCAATCACCTCTAGAACTTTTTTACGAGTGTTCTCTTTAACGTTCTTATTGCCGTTCACTACACGACTAACAGTTGCCATTGAAACCCCAGCTTCACGGGCAACGTCATAAATCGTTACTGTATCATCTGTGTTCATTTCGTTTCCTTTCTATATTGAAAATTTCGCTTTCATGCATCTGCTTAATCCATTTTATCACTTATTGTAAACACTTTCAAGTATTTTTAGGAGAAACTTTGAAAAAATTTCACAGTTTATTCCCATTTTGAAAAAGCGAGTAGGATTTCTTGATTTTTAAGGCATTTTGCTGTATGATAAGGAAAATAAAAGGGGGATGAAAACATGGCTTTTACAAATACACAGAGACGTTCCGCTAGTTTTGGCGTCGTGACCAGCCTGCCTGACGATGTCATTGACTCTTTATGGTACATTATTGATCATTTCCTGAAAAATGTCTTTGAATTAGAAGAAGAACTTGAGTTTCAGCTACTCAACAATAAGGGGACCATCACCTTCCATTTTTCTAGCCAGCACCTTCCGACTAGTATTGATTTTGATTTCAATCATCCTTTTGATCCGCTTTATCCTCCTAGGATCCTTGTTTTAGACCTGGACGGCAGAGAAACCATCCTCCTTCCTGAAGAAAATGACCTATTTTAAAAACTCTAGCTTCTCGGCGCAAAATGCTGAGGAACCAGAGTTTTTTCTATTTGTTCAATTCTTGATACAAGTAGCGTATCGGCTGTTTGAGTACTGGATGAATAAAATGGGGAGCTATTTCCACTAACGGCTCAAGAACAAAGAGGCGTTCTGCTATATAAGGATGAGGCAAGATGAGGTCGTCTGTGTAAATGACCTGGTCCTCCACAAAGAGCAAGTCCAAATCAATCAAACGAGGCCCCCAATGCACTTCTCTCACTCGTCCCATTTCTGACTCAATGGCTAATAATGTTTCTAACAAGACTGGTGCTGGTAGCCATGTTTCTACCTCAACCACTTGATTAGCAAAGCTATCCTGCTCCACTCCACCCCAAGGCTCCGTCGTCAAGACACTGGATTCTTTGAGAATATGGATACCTCGAACTCGCAGTTTGTCAATGGCTTGTTCCAAGTTCGCTTGCTTATCCCCCATATTACTTCCCAGGGCGATAAAGGCCCGTTGCTTACGACGGTGAATGGTCACCGAGCAGGTATCCAACGGTAAATGCACTGGAGCCCAAGGTTTTTTGAGTTCCAACTCAATTTCTTGGACAAGAGGATAGGTCTCAAAGGTACGCTCTACTAGTTTGTAGGCTACCGTTTCAATCAAGTCCTCAGTGGTTTCCTGAAACCAAGTCGTCCACTGCTGACAAAGTTCTCCGTAATGGACAGAAGCCGTCAAGTCCAAGTCTGTCGCTGCCTTGGTCATATCATAGGATAAGCTTGCGGAAATAACAAACTTCTGCCCCAATTCTTTCTCACTAGGGAAAAGACCATGATAGGCAAAAATTTCCAAATCTTTAATCTGCAGTTGATCCATAACTTGTCCTTTCTAGAAAAATCCGCTTAAAGCGGATTCTTTTTATAGTCCCATTAGACGATAAGCCTGATCTCGGAGGTCCTTATCTGTTTCAAATAGACCACGAGCGACTGTCGTCAAGGTTACCGTGCCTGGCTTTCTGACACCACGCATGCTCATACACATATGCTCGGCCTCAATGACAACAAAGGCTCCTTTAGCCCCCAGATAGTTCATCAAGGCATCAGCCACTTCAATATTCAACCGTTCTTGAATCTGTGGTTTTTTAGAATAAACTTCAACCGTACGTGCTAGCTTGGACAAGCCTGCCACACGACCATCTGGAATGTAGGCAATGTGCGCTCTCCCATAAAAGGGCAAGAAGTGGTGTTCACACATAGTGTGGAAAAAAATATCCTTTTCTACAACCATATTATCATCAATAATCTCAAAGGATTTTGACAGGTGTTCCTCCGCTGTTTGACCAAGACCTGAAAAAATCTCTTGGTACATACGGGCTACACGAGCAGGTGTTTCCTGCAATCCCTCGCGATTAGCATCCTCACCGACAGCCTCAATAATCATTTTTACAGCCGTTTCAATCTTTTGTGTATCCATTCTCGTTCTTCCTCTCCATCAGATAGGCTCTCACTTGGCTCAAGAAATACAAGGAGCCCGTAACAATCCTAACTGTTTTTTTCTCTTCTTTTCTATCTGTCAATTTCTGCTCTAGAAAATCCTGCCAACTTTGATAGTTGAGATTTCTAGACTCAGCTGCCTCTTTCAATACTCTTTCATCCGTCGCCCGACTATCGTCAAAACAGGTTAAAGTCAGTTGACTATCTGGCACCGTTTCTAGCAAATCCAGCATATCCTCCAAAGCCTTGGTTTTGATACAAGTAAAGAGAATTTCCTTATGATAGTCATCAAAACGTTCTTGCAAAGTATTCAACAAAGCTTTGATAGCATGCGGATTGTGAGCCCCATCCAAAAGCAGCAAAGGGGCACTAGACACGACCTCCAAACGCCCTGGCCATCTGGTTTCCTCCATGGCTTGAGCAACCAAGTCATTGCTAGCTAATTCTCGTCCAACCTCCTGACAATAAGTGTCTAAGAGAGCAAGCGCCATCCCCGCATTTTCTATCTGGTGCAAGCCAAGCAGACCTGTTTGAAAGCGACCTTGTCTGACAGAACTGGTATAATCAAAGATTTCACCCGCTACCACGCTTTCTTGATGACGAACCTGATAATCTTTTCCATAGGCAAGTCTAGGCGCATCTTTCCCTTCCGCAATGCGGTCAATAACAGTCAAGGCTTCAGGAACAATATGACCTGTCACTAATGGAATACCTTGTTTGATAATACCAGCCTTCTGCTCTGCTATGGCTTCCAAGGTGTCACCAAGTAGGGCTACATGATCCAGTCCAATGGTCGTAATTCCTGTTAAAATCGGCTTGCAGACATTGGTACTATCCAAAAGACCACCCATGCCCACTTCCATGATGGCCACATCTACTTTCTCTGAGGCAAAGTAATCATAAGCTAGAGCTGTGATAATCTCAAACTCAGTCGTTCCTTGTAAAGCAGCGACCTTCTCCCCCTCAAGCAAAGACTGATAGTCTGCCATGAGGGCTTCTAGCCTAGCCTCGGGAATGGATTCCCCATTGATGCTAATCTGGTCTGTGTAATGAATGAGATAAGGCGAGCTAAAAACTCCAACTTTCAACCCCATCTTTTCCAGCATACTTTTCAAAAAAGCAATGGTCGAACCCTTTCCATTGGTTCCACCGATATGGATAACCCTGAGCTTGAGATGGGGATTGCCACGCAAAGCTAATAGTTCCACCATTCGTTCCAAACCAAAATGCGGTTGGTCCGTCCGGTAGTGAGCAATCCACTGATTGTTTTGAATTTCTTTCATCTTATTTATATTGTTTTAAATCTAGATTTTCTGCATCATCTGCCAAACGAATGGCTGACGCAATTTCAACTGCCATCTTATGACTGGCTACATCGTGCACGCGCACCACTTCGACACCCTGTCTCGCAGCGATACTAGTCACATGAGCCGAAGCGGTGTCCCGATTTCGGAAACCGACTTCCGTTTCAGGATTGACTTCAAAGCCATTTCCCTCCAAGATATTGAGGACAAATCGCTTGCGCGAAACTCCAAGAAAGATTGGATAGCCTTTCTGATGCAGTTTATCCAGATCACGTAGAAGGAGTAGATTTTCTTTCTTAGTCAGACCAAAGCCAATTCCTGGATCCAGCAGAATATTTTCTTGTGCAATCCCAGCTTCTTCTGCTCTTGCTAAGGCTCGTTCGAAGAAAGACTTCATCAAATCTTCGATTGGCATTTTTTCAAAGTCAGCTAACTCTTCCTCTGTAAAAGCTTGTCCAAAGCCAAAATGAGGAAATATGAGCGAACTAGGGTGCTGAGGTCGAGTCATGACTGGATTAAACATGATAACTACTTGCGCTCCCGCTTTGGCAACCACATGAGACATTTTCTCATCACCCATGAGACCAGTGATATCATTTACCAGATTGGCACCAGCTTCCAAAGCAGCTTCTGCCACCTGACTTTTCCAAGTATCGATGGAAATAAGGACATCACTTTCCTTACGGATAGCTTTGATTACTGGAACAACACGCTGGATTTCCTCTTCTATCTCAACATAGCTGCCACCCGGCCGAGTTGATTCTCCACCAATATCTAGCATGCTAGCTCCTTCAGCTATCAATTTACGGGCTTGCTGAAGAGCCTGGTCAACAGCAAAAAACTGCCCACCATCCGAAAAGGAATCTGGGGTTACATTGATAATTCCGCAAATGGCTGTTTTTGCCTGACTAGCTTTATTGGACATACGGTCACTCCTCAAGGTTTTTCACCACATTATTTCTCTATTTTACCATAAAAAGAAAAAGATGGATACGCTAGCATTTATCTTTTCCAAGTAAGGAAATGGTTTAGAAAGGTAAGCCTACATTTCGACTAATCAAAACCAGTAAAGCCAGCAAACAAAAGGCGATACCATTGACAATCATATGAAGCAAGATTGACATCTCTAAACGTTCTGTTCTGTAGGCTGTCCAAGTTAAAACTGTCGACATTCCTCCATAGATAAGGAGAGAAGGCAGATTGGTCGGTGTGTGGAGCAAGGCAAAGACGACTGCACCTACAAGATAACCCAACTTCTCCTTCCCACGGAAGATCTTTTTAGGGATAATTCCACGACACAATATTTCCTCACAAATGGGAGCAATCAGAACCAGTAAGAAAAAACTGGAAATCAGCGAGCTATTCTGAACCAGATTATTAATAGTTGATTGGTTGCTGGTCGTAGATTCATTCATCAGACGAAGCAAGGCAGATCCGAATAAATTACTTGTGAAAATAACCAAATAACTCAAAACCAAGCGGGCCAGATCTTTTGCCTTGAAAAAAGAAAGATTGAAGGTCGCAATCTCTGTTTTTCGCGCACTAAAGATAAAAACCGCTAGAATAGCAACCGACAGCAAAGCCACTAAGAGTCCCGACTGGAGAAGCGGGAGTTGTCTAGTGGATAAAAGGGCAGATAAAATTAAAGGAAGTTGGGATAACACCAATCCTATTAAAAAAATCAACACCCATATTCCTCTATCCAGAATTTCTTGCCAGATACTTTTTTTCTTCATGATATACCTCCTTATAATAAAA
The DNA here is from genome assembly GCF_012843315.1 of Streptococcus sp. WB01_FAA12. GTDB lineage: Bacteria > Bacillota > Bacilli > Lactobacillales > Streptococcaceae > Streptococcus. The sequence goes on along the minus strand of NZ_JABAEX010000003.1, from coordinate 42,202 downwards.
AGGGGAAGACCCCCCTTTTTATATTATACCATTTATAGCGCCATGCTGATATAGTTCAGGATAAACAAGGCATCCAAAATCCAAATCATCACGTGCACATCCTTGGCTTGACCTTTGACAAGTTTTGTCAAGGTGTATGTCAAGAAACCAACAGCAATCCCTTGTGTGATAGAGTAGCTGAATCCCATAAAGATAGAGGTGAAGAAGGCGGGAACTGCTTCGGCCATATCATCCCAAGGAATATTTTTCAAGTTAGAAAGCATCATGATTCCGACGATGATCAAAATTGGTGCTGTTGCAGCTGTAGGAACAATCGCTAGAAGCGGGCTAAAGAAGCTAGATAGAGCAAAACAGATTGCAACAACTAGGGCTGTCAAACCAGTACGTCCACCAGCACCGATACCCGCCGCAGACTCAACATAGGTCGTAACGTTTGAAGTACCTGCAATCGCACCTACTGATGTTGCCACCAAGTCAGAGTATAGAGCCTTGTCCAATTTAGCAGACTCATGATTTTCCCCACTTGTCGCAACGATACCAACTTTTTCACCAGTACCGATAAGCGTACCAATTGTATCAAAAATATCTGTCAATGAGAAGGCAAGAATAGCCATCAAGGTTTCTGGTAAACGTGAAGTGTTTGAAATCAAAGATCCTAAACCTTCTGAACCCAGAGCAGCACCAAACAAAGTTCCTAAATCATTAACCGCTGATGAAAGATTGTTGCTAGCAAAGTCAATCCCTGATAAATTCACAACATTAACAGCAATGGCAAGGACAGTCGTTGTTAAAATAGAAAGAATAATTCCACCTTTGATGCCTTTAACAACAAAGAAGATGGTAATAGCCAGACCTGCAAGAGCCACCAATACTGCTGGAGTATTGAAGTCTACCAATCCTGGAACAGCTGCTGAGTTTGCAGTAAGTGCAGCTTGAGCCTTATCTGCTCCTTCACCTGCTACAGTATAAGTACCTGGATCGATTGAGAATTTCAAGAGACCAGCATTCTTAATCCCAACGTAGGCAAGGAAAACACCAATACCAGCTGAAATTGCTGAACGGAGCGTTGTAGGAATGGATTCGATGATCATTTTACGAACATTTGTCAAGGTAATAATCAGTGAAATAATTCCACAAATGAAGACCATACCAAGAGCTTCTTTCCAAGTATAGCCCATCCCAAACACAACTGTAAATGTGAAGAAGGCATTCAATCCCATACCTGGTGCTTGTGCGTATGGCAAATTAGCATAGAAAGCCATCATCAAAGTACCAACTACAGAACCGATAATTGTTGCCAAGAACACACCTTGAACAGGCATCCCTGTTTGTGAAAGCATTTGAGGGTTTACAAAGAGAATGTAACTCATTGCAAAGAATGTTGTTAAACCAGCAAGCACCTCTGTACGGACATCTGTCCCGTGCTCTTTTAGTTTAAATAGTTTGTCCATGTTTAATCTCCTTTTGTTTTTTACGAACAATGAGAGTATTATATCATTTATCATTCACCTTTTCAATATGTTTGTTTGATTTATTTAACAAAATGAAATTTCTATTTTTGTTTTGAGTCTGTTTTTCTTCTTTCTTTTTGATATAATAGTAGACATCTTATCTGGAATGTACTAGGAAGGTTTATATGACTAAAAAAATTATCGCAGTCGATTTGGACGGAACCCTGCTCAACTCAGAGAGTAAGATTTCAGATTTTACTCGAAACACAATTAAACGAATTGCTGAAAAAGGCCACCATGTCATCATCACTACTGGGCGCCCTTACCGTATGGCAAAAGAATTTTATCAGGAACTAGAGTTGCACACACCTATGATCAACTTCAACGGTTCTCTTACCCATCTACCAGGACAGACTTGGGAACACGAAAAGTGCTTGACCTTGGACAAAAAATACCTCTTAGACATGGTCAAACGCAAAGAGGATATCCAAGCCGACTTTATTGCAGGAGAATACCGCAAGAAATTTTATATCACGGCTCCTAATGAAGAAATTGCCAATCCCAAACTATTTGGTGTAGAAAATTTCCAACCAGAAAATCAATTCAAATCTGAATTGGTGACCAAGGACCCTAACTGTATCCTCTTGCAAACAAGAGTCGATGATAAATACGCGCTAGCAGATGAGATGAATCGTTTTTACCAACACCAACTAGCAATCAATACCTGGGGAGGCCCTCTCAACATTCTCGAATGTACACCAAAAGGGGTCAACAAAGCTTTTGCCTTAGAATACTTGCTCAATGTTATGAACCGTGACAGACAAGATTTGATTGCCTTTGGAGATGAACACAATGACACCGAAATGTTGGCATTTGCAGGCAAGGGATATGCCATGAAAAATGCCAATCCCGATTTACTACCATATGCAGATGAACAACTCTCTCTGACAAACGATGAAGATGGTGTTGCCCATACCCTACAAGATTTGTTCCTATGACACTCAAAAAGTTAGCTTATGCTAGCTTTTTGATTTTCACAATTTTTCAATTAATCGGCCTGTTTTCATTTTTTTATATTAAATTACTCCCTTATCTTTTCAAAAAATGTTTATATATTAACATTTTGTAAACGAGTTTTCATTGAAAATTAACACATATTTATAAGAAATGGTTGCTTTTTGTTTGAAAACGGTTTATACTTAAAGTTAGGCTTAAAGTTTTCTTAAACACACAGTCAAACATTTTAAAGGAGGAATGACAATAATGAGTATCGGAATCATTATTGCGAGCCACGGCGAATTTGCTGCGGGTATTCATCAGTCCGGATCTATGATCTTTGGTGAACAAGAGAAGGTTCAAGTTGTAACCTTTATGCCAAACGAAGGTCCAGATGATCTATACGCTAAGATCAATAACGCTGTTGCTGCATTTGACGCAGAAGATGAGGTTCTAGTATTGGCTGACCTTTGGAGTGGATCTCCATTCAACCAAGCTAGCCGCGTGATGGGAGAAAATCCAGAACGTAAATTTGCCATCATCACAGGACTTAACTTGCCGATGTTGATCCAAGCCTACACAGAGCGCCTTATGGACGCTACTGCAGGTGTGGAAAAAGTCGCTGCGAACATCATTAAAGAAGCCAAAGATGGCATCAAGGCTCTTCCAGAAGAGCTTAACCCAGTTGAGGAAGTTGCAAGTGCTGCAGCTGCTCCTGCTGCCCAAGCTGCTATTCCAGAAGGAACTGTTATCGGAGACGGTAAATTGAAAATCAATCTTGCCCGTCTTGACACACGTCTTCTTCACGGACAAGTCGCAACTGCTTGGACACCAGATTCAAAAGCAGACCGTATCATCGTTGCTTCAGATAACGTTGCAAACGACGAGTTGCGTAAAGAATTGATCAAGCAAGCTGCTCCTAACGGAGTAAAAGCGAACGTTGTACCAATCAAAAAATTGATTGAAGTTGCAAAAGATCCTCGTTTTGGTAACACACATGCTCTTATCTTGTTTGAAACTCCACAAGATGCACTTCGTGCTATCGAAGGTGGCGTGCCAATCAAGACCCTTAACGTTGGTTCTATGGCTCACTCAACAGGTAAAACAATGATTAACAACGTTTTGTCTATGGACAAAGACGATGTTGCAACCTTTGAAAAAATGCGTGACCTCGGTGTTGAATTTGATGTACGTAAAGTACCAAACGACACGAAAAAAGATTTGTTTGACTTGATTAAGAAAGCAAACGTTCAATAATTTTAATCTGTTTTATCATTTTTGAAAACAGGATTAAATACTTTATTAAAACTAAATAGAAAAGGAATAAAACCATGTCAGATATTTCAATCATTTCTGCTATCTTGGTTGTAGTTGTTGCCTTCCTTGCAGGTCTTGAAGGTATCCTCGACCAATTCCAATTCCATCAACCAATCGTCGCATGTACCCTTATCGGACTTGCAACTGGTAACCTCGAAGCAGGTGTTATGCTTGGTGGATCTCTTCAAATGATTGCCCTTGGTTGGGCAAACATCGGAGCTGCCGTAGCTCCTGACGCTGCTCTTGCATCTGTTGCCGCAGCGATCATCTTGATTAAAGGTGGTAACTTTACTACTGAAGGTATTGCCGTTGCAACTGCAACAGCTATCCCTCTTGCCGTAGCTGGACTATTCTTGACAATGATTGTTCGTACAATCTCAGTTGCCTTGGTTCACTCTGCTGACGCTGCTGCTAAAGATGGAAACATTGCGGCTGTTGAACGCGCTCACTACTTTGCTCTTATTCTTCAGGGTCTTCGTATCGCGATCCCTGCAGCCTTCCTTATCGCTATCCCAGCTTCTGCTGTTAAAGACGCTCTTGGTCTAATGCCAGAATGGTTGAATGGTGGTATGGCTGTCGGTGGTGCTATGGTCGTTGCCGTTGGTTACGCTATGGTTATCAACATGATGGCAACTCGTGAAGTATGGCCATTCTTCGCTATCGGTTTCGCTCTTGCAGCGATTTCTCAATTGACTTTGATTGCCCTTGGTGTCATCGGCGTTGCCCTTGCCTTCATCTACCTTAACCTTTCAAAACAAGGTGGAAACGGTGGCGGCGGAGCTGCAACTTCTAACGACCCAATCGGTGATATCCTAGAAGACTACTAGAAAGGGGAACAATCATGGCTGAAAAAATTCAATTATCAAAATCAGATCGTCAAAAAGTTTGGTGGCGTTCACAATTCCTTCAAGGTTCTTGGAACTACGAACGTATGCAAAACTTGGGTTGGGCTTACTCATTGATCCCAGCTATCAAAAAATTGTACACTAAAAAAGAAGACCAAGCGGCTGCTCTTGAGCGTCACCTTGAGTTCTTCAACACTCACCCATACGTAGCTGCTCCAATCATGGGGGTTACTCTTGCACTTGAAGAAGAGCGCGCTAACGGTGTTGAAATCGACGACGCGGCTATCCAAGGGGTTAAAATCGGTATGATGGGACCTCTTGCTGGTATCGGTGACCCAGTATTCTGGTTTACAGTTCGTCCTATCCTTGGAGCCCTTGGTGCATCACTTGCTGCATCTGGTAACATTGTTGGTCCTCTTCTCTTCTTCTTTGGATGGAATGCTATCCGTATGGCCTTCCTATGGTATACACAAGAGTTCGGTTACAAAGCTGGATCTGAAATCACTAAAGACATGTCTGGTGGTATCTTGAAAGACATCACTAAAGGAGCTTCTATCCTTGGTATGTTCATCCTTGCCGTTCTTGTACAACGTTGGGTATCTATCAACTTTACTGTTAATCTTCCAGGTAAACAATTGGCAGAAGGTGCTTACATCAACTTCCCAGAAGGACCTGTATCAGGTGCTGAATTGAAAGGTATTCTTGGTCAAGCACTTGGTGGATTGAGCCTAGATAAGATTCAACCACAAACCCTTCAAGGTCAGTTGAACTCATTGATTCCAGGATTGATGGGACTTCTCCTTACTTTCCTTTGCATGTGGTTGCTTAAGAAAAAAGTATCACCTATCACAATCATCCTTGCCCTCTTTGCAGTAGGTATCGCAGCTCGTTTCTTCGGTATCATGTAATCCAAGCCATCGAGAATATAGATAAAAAGAATCAGGATTAAACCCTGATTCTTTTTGTGTATCAACTTTTTCTCCTAGTAAGATAATGAAAGCTTCCAATTACAACTGCTAGAATGGCAACATAGAGCATTTGAGTGGCTTCTAAAGGCACAAAAGCTCCTTGCAGGATAAAAGTATTGGCAAGTACGCCAACAAGAGCTCCAAGGCTCAAAAACGTGAGCAAGACTAGCTTGTATCGATTAAAGGGAAGGCTGACCTTAGCAACCAGGCATAGACCATTGATCAGAGCAAGGAGGAAGCAAATAAATTTGACCTGACCTGGGACAGTGATAAAGAAGTTCGTCAAGAGAACACTAGCGACTAGAATGCCACCGCCAATCGCAGCATTGGTCAAAATATCTCGCATAAAATGTGTGCTGACCTTTTCTTTATTGGACTCAAAAGTTAGGAAGAAGGATGGAATCCCAATCGTAATGGCTGAAATGATTGTAAACTGAATGGGGATAAAGGCAAATTCCAAACCAAATACCACACTCAAAATGGCAAAAACGATGGAGAAGAAGGTCTTTGTTAGAAAGAGAGAGGCTACCTTTTGGATGTTATTGATGACCCGGCGACCTTCCATCAAGATATCATAAAATACCGCAAAATCATCGGTCAAAAAAACAATATTGGATACACTTTTGGCTGCGCTAGTAGCACCATTCATAGCAAAACTGATATCTGCTTTCTTGAGAGCCAGAACATCATTGACCCCGTCACCACTCATGGCAACTGTTTTACCAGCATTTTGCAAAACGGTCACCATCTTTTCTTTCTGCTCAGGTGTAACGCGTCCAAAGATATCATGTTCCAAGACCACTCTTTCAAAGTCATCATCGCTCACCTTGGTCATATCAATCGTCCGCGCTTCCTCCTTAAAACCTGCTTTACGAGCCACCCCATATACAGCCACATGATTATCACCACTGATAATCTTCACTTCAACACCTTGTGACTCGAAATAGTCAAAGGTTTCCTTGGTATTGTCCTTGATCTCATCTGACAAAACGACATGGCCTAGTAGTTCCATATTGGCTGGACTCGTAATCTGGTCCTTGCTATAAGCGAGTGTTAAGATTCGAAAACCTTGCTGTTTTAGATCTTCATAGTAGGCATCCATCGGCTGGGTAAAACCTAGAAATTCATAGGCTCCAAAGAAATAGGTCCCACCCTCTTTTACTTGGACAAAGGAATACTTGTTTTTGCTTGAAAAGGCACCGACTTCTTGAACTTTCCACTTTTTCTCACAGGTTAAGTAAGTCTTCAGAGCTCGCGAAGTCGCATTTTCATCCTCGAAATAAGCCAGATAAGAAGACAGTTTCTCTGCTAGCTTCTCATCCATTTCTTGGACTTTCATATTCCCCGTCGTGATAGTTCCTGTCTTATCAAAACAAAGAACATCTACTCGCGCCAAGGTCTCTACACAGTATAGTTCCTGCACCAGAACCTTCTTTTTAGCCAGCTTCATAGTCGCTACTGCTAGGGAAACGCTAACCAGGAGAATCAAGCCCTCTGGAATCATGCCGACCAAGGCGCCTGAACTTCCCAAAACAATCTCAACATAAGTCCGTCCTAGACTAAAACCTCTGACATAAAGCAGAATGGCAACTGGCACCAGCAAGATGGAGACGATTTTTAAAATCTTATCCATATAATCGCGCAGTTGAGAAGGGTATTTTTTGAATTCCTTGCTGGATTTTGCAAGTTTGTTAATATAGCTATCTGGACCCACAGCCGTTGCCATAACCAGACAAGTACCGCTGACGACATTGCTTCCGCTCATCAGCTTGTCACCAACTGTTTTAAAGACCGAATCACTCTCACCAGTCAGCAAGGACTCATCCACTTCAATATTCCCTTCAAGCACTTCTGCATCGACAGGTACCTGATCTCCCAGATTGAGATGCAGATATTCCCCCAGTACGATGTCTTCTGGATCAATCTCAATCGTTTGACCATCTCGATTGACCTTGTACTTACTTTTACCAAGCAAACTTAGCTTTTCCAAAGCATTTTTTGAACGCACTTCTTGGAAAATCCCGATGGCTGTATTGATAGCAATCACGCCTAAAAAGAGCATATTCTCAAATCGCAAGGTTGTGGCTACCAGAACTGCCAGAGCCAAGTTCATGGCATTAAAGAAGGTAAAGATATTTGAAACGACGATTTCCTTGGTTGTTTTATAGGGTTTAATGTCGCTGATGTTTCGTTGACGATCCTTGATGTCTTGGCTACTTAAATACTTCATTTCTACTCCGATATCCTTTTGTACTACTATAGTAACACATATCTTTTTCTCTGTCACTTAAAGACTCAAAATAAGGAGAACTCACTTAGCAAGCAGCATCTATCGCCACTTTCAAAAGGATTTAAAAAAGAGGCTAGGATTCCCCTAACCTCTTTTCTTTATGCTTTATTCTGCCAAGGCACCCATTGGATCCCATGGTGCAAGTACGATTGGTTCTGCTTCATAAGCAGCCCGTTCTTCTGCTGTCAGCAATTCCTTACGGACAACGATTTGGTAAGTGTATTCATCCATCCAAGCATCTGAGGCAACGAAGTAACCATCTGTACCGACCTTGTCTCCCCATGAGTTTTCAACCTTCCACTTGGTTGACTTGCCATTTTCATCCAAATCCACACCTGTCAAGACCATGGCGTGGGTCATCAAACTTTCGCTGTAGTCCAAACGTCCAGCCTTGTCTTGAGTGAGTTGAATATCCATGCTTGATTCAAAGTCATAAACATCTGTCGCAAGGATTCCAGCTTTGCGGTTGCTGAGCTGGCCGACATCTGAACCAAACCAAACAGTTTCTCCTGTTTGCATTTGGGCAATCGCCAATTCTTTCAAGCGTTCCATTGGAACGTTGATGTAGCGAACTGCACGGCTACCGACGACATTTCCCAACATCTCAACTGTATAAGATTTGCCGTAAGGCTTGTCAGCAGTTGGAGCATTGATAACAGAAACGTAGTCTTCTAGAGGAAGATTAACATATTTCTTGTAAAATTCTTGTGGTGTGATACCCTTTTCACTTTGGTAATTATCATCCTTATCACGATAAGCAAAGTCAAATTTACGTGGTGGAAGTCCTAAAGACATTCCAAGGAAGTTAAAGATTTCTTGCAAGAGGTCTTCTTTCTTTGTTTGAACAGTCGCTTGGTCTGCACCAGAAGCAAGCAAGTCACGCAAGATTTGAGCATCTTGACGAAGCAATTTATTAAGGATGGCATTGAGCTCACGGCTGCTGCTAGATGAAACAGACTCAGGATAAACAGACTTAGGAACGACACCGTATTTCTCAAAGAGGGAAACGACCATATCCCATTGACCACCATCTTGTTGAGGAGTTTGGAGTAGGAAGCTAACCTTGCGACTCGTCAATTCTTGGTCTGCAGTCGCAATGACTTGCTCCAAGAACCAGTTGGATTTCTCGTACTTGTCCCAGAAGAATGTGTGAGCTTGTGACAATTCAAAGTTTTCAAGCTTGTATTGAGAGATGAGTTTGTGGCGGAAGGTGTTGAGAGCTGCAAACATCCAGCAACGACCAGAGGCTTTCTGATTGGTTACCTTGTCCTTGGTCAAATCCAATGAGAAAACAGGTGTATTGTCTACATGGCTTTGGCGACGCTCTAGGGCTGCAAAAATTCCATTGTGGCTGGCAGCATTTTCGATCGCTTGGTATTTGACATTTGCTTCATAGTTGGCAAATAGTTTATCTGTAAATGATTCTTGAATCGCGTTCATAGATTCCTCCTTTTATTCTACTGTCTATTATAACTCTTTTCACAAAGGAAGCAACTGAAAAACGAAAAAGGCAGGGATATTCTCCCTCACCTTTTCTAACATAATCCAAACTAAGCAATACTAGCAAGAAGCTCCTCTAACTCCTCCTTGGTCAGACGACGCCATTCTCCTCGTTGCAAGTTCTCATCCAAGACCAGAGTTCCCATAGTCAAACGTTGTAGGTCCACCACTTCCTTGCCACAGTAGGATACCATACGCTTGACCTGATGGAACTTCCCTTCAGCAATGGTTACACGAACCAAACTTTGATTCTTTTCTGTATCGATAGAAACAATCTCCAGCTTAGCTGGCTGGCAGGTAAAGTCCTTAAGCGGAATGCCCTTGGCAAATGTCTCCACATCTTCTTGGGTCATAATTCCCTCGACTTGTGCCAGATAAGTCTTATCCACATGACGTTTAGGCGAAAGAAGAGCATGGGCCAGCTGACCATCATTGGTCAAGAGCAGGAGACCATGTGTATCGATATCCAAGCGACCCACTGGAAAAACCTCCTTGGCACGTCCATAGTCGTCCAACAAATCCAGAACTGTTCTATGCTTGGGATCCTCAGTCGCTGAAATGACTCCTTGGGGCTTGTTCATCATGTAGTAAACAAACTCCTCGTACTCTAACACTTGGTCATCAAAGCGAATCTCATCTCTTTCTTCATTTATTTGCAGTTTTGCTGATTTTTCTTTTTTACCATTTACCGTCACACGCCCAGCCTTGAGCAAATTTTTGACCTCAGTCCGACTTCCCACAGCGCAGGCAACTAAAAATTTATCTAATCTCATAAACCTATTATATCATACTCAAAAGGAGGCTGGCCAAAGTGACCAACCTCCTTTTTTCTAATTTTTCAAGAAACTAACTTCCTCTTTCCCAGAAGATAGCTAAGACAATCATGGCACCGAGAACTGCTGGGATAATAGCTGTTCCTGCTAGGATTGGTCCCCAAGTTCCAAAGAGCAAGTGGCCCAGAAAGGCACCAATCCAGCCGAGAAACATTTTCCCTAAGCATCCCATACTCTCTCCACGATTGGTCAAAGCACCTGCCAAGAGCCCCACTAGGAGACCAACAAACATACTTCCAAGCATCGTTACTCCTTAAATTGCCCAGTCTCCATTACGGAAGAGGGGTACGCGTGTTCCATCCTCACGGATACCATCGATATCCATTTGGCTAGAACCAATCATAAAGTCAACGTGAACATCTGAACGGTTAAGTCCCACAGCTTCAAGCTCTTCTTCACTCATCTCTGCACCACCAACAACGCTGGTCGCATAGGCTGCACCGATAGCCAAGTGGTTTGAAGCATTCTCATCGAAAAGGGTATTAAAGAAGGTAATGCCTGACTGAGAAATTGGACTTGGATCTGGTACCAAGGCACATTCACCCAAGGCACGCGCTCCAGCATTTTCAAAGACAAGATCTTTCATAACCTGATCACCCTTCTCAGCAGTGATATCTACGATTTGTCCATCCTTAAAGGTCACTTTAATCCCTTCGATGATATTTCCGTTGTAGCTAAGCGGTTTTGTAGAGGTTACATAACCATCTGCACGACGGAAGTCAGGCGCTGTGAAGATCTCCTCTGTCGGCATATTTGGCAAGAAACCTTCGCCCTGTGCATTGACAGCACCAGCTGATTCCCAAACATGGTTCTTTGGCAAACCAAGTGTCAAATCTGTTCCTGGCGCTGTGTAGTGAAGGGCTGAAAATTGCTCTTTATTGAGCATATCTGCCTTGCTCTTGAGGATAGCAGCGTGTTCTTCCCAAGCTTTAACGGGATCTTCTTCGTAGACACGGCAAGTTTTGAAGATTTGGTCCCAAAGGAGATCGACTGCTTCTTCGTCACTTGCTGCATTTGGGAAGACTTTCTTAGCCCACTCGAGTCCAGCAGCAGCAGCCACTGTCCAGCTAACCTTGTTGGACTGAGTTGCGATACGCATTGGCTTCATGGCAAGTCCCATAGCTTTAGCAGAAGCTGAAAGCTTATCAGCATCCACTCCGTTCAAGGCACCTGGATCAGATGAGCGAACTCCAAGACGACTAGCCTTGTTCTCCAAGAGATAGTTCATCTCAGCAATCTTGTATTCTGGTACATTGTTCAAACGCTCTATCGGCGCGTGGAGGAATTTCTCACGGTTGATCACATCATCAGTCCACTGAACGATAACCTCATGCGCACCAAGTGCGTAGGCTTCTTTAACGATCAAGTGAGCCAGCTCGCGTTGCTCCACATCGATAGAGAGGGCTAAAGTGTGCCCAGGTTGCACATTGATTCCGTTCGCAACCAACAATTTCGCATATTTTTCTAGATTTTCTTTAAAATTTGGTAAAACCATGTTGTTTTCTCTTTTCTATTTTTATTTTTCTTTCAAAGCAGAGAATAATCCTGCTAAAGCAATAGCACCTGACAAGAGCGCTGTTGATAGGATAATTGTTTCATCTGCCAGCTCTAACTGATAGTCAAAGACCTTTTCAGCAGGTTTGTCTTCCGCAAAAATTCTTAGTTTCATTTTACTATTCCTCATCTCCTTTAAAACAACTCATCAAATAAACTCAACTGGTTATCCTCTGGCATATTGCCGAGAACCCCCATCTCATCCATCTTTTCAACCAAAGTTGAGGAAAGTCCACCGCGTTTGCGGAGTTCTGTTTTAGAGAGGAATTCTCCCTCTTGGCGCGCGCGCACCAATTGTTTAGCAACGTTCTCTCCCAGACCATCCATAGCGACAAACGGTGGGATGAGAGTGTCCCCATCGATGATGAATTCGGTCGCATCACTACGGTATAGATCTAGCTTGCCAAACTTGAAACCACGTTCCCACATCTCATTGACAATCTCAAGAGTGGTATAGAGGTCAATTTCCACATTAGAGGCTTCATTGTTCTTCCGTTTTTCAGCGATTTCTGCCATTCTGCGCTTGATGGCATCCAAACCCGCACCCATGGTCTTGATATCAAAAGCCTTGGCGCGGATAGAGAAGTAAGCACAGTAGTAATAAATCGGATGATGAACCTTGAAGTAGGCCACGCGCAAGGCCATCATAACATAGGCTGCCGCATGGGCTTTAGGGAACATGTACTTGATTTTTCCACAAGATTCGATATACCACTCTGGAACCTTATTGGCCTTCATGGCTTCGATGTAGCCATTTCGTTCCTCTTCGGAAATCTTGAGCCATAAACCCTTACGTACACGCTCCATGATGGTAAAGGCCATCTTTGGTTCGAGACCAGCATGCATGAGGTAAACCATGATGTCGTCCCGACAACCGATAACGGTTGATAGGTCAGCAATTCCTTGCTTGATCAGATCCTGGGCATTTCCCAACCAGACATCAGTACCATGGGACAGACCTGAGAGCTGAAGCAATTCCGCAAAGGTTGTCGGATGGGTTTCATCGACCATCCCACGTACGAAATTGGTTCCAAACTCTGGTATTCCCAGCATGCCTGTCGGAGTACCGATTTGCTCAGGTGTCACACCTAAAACTTCCGTTCCAGAAAAGAGTGCCATCACACCTTCGTCATCCATAGGAATTTCATTAGGATCAATCCCAGACAAGTCCTGAAGTTTTCGAATCATGGTCGGATCATCATGACCCAGTACATCGAGTTTAAGGACGTTCTCATCGATATCGTGGAAGTTAAAGTGAGTCGTCTGCCATTCAGCCGTCACGTCATCTGCTGGATACTGGACAGGCGTAAAATCGTAGACGTCCATGTAGTTAGGAATAACAACGATTCCCCCCGGGTGTTGACCAGTCGTCCGTTTGACACCAGCCGCACCTTGAGCGAGGCGTTCCACCTCTGCATCACGATAAAACTTCCCATAGTCCCGCTCGTAACCCTTGACAAAGCCATAGGCCGTCTTGGCAGCCACCGTACCAACCGTTCCTGCACGGAAGGCATATTCCTCACCAAAGATATCACGGACATCCAAATGGGCGCTAGGCTGGTCTTCACCCGAGAAGTTCAAGTCAATATCGGGAACCTTGTCCCCATCAAAACCAAGGAAGGTCTCGAAAGGAATATCCTGTCCATTTTTGCTAAGTTTATGACCACACTTTGGACAGTCCTTGTTGGGCATATCAAAACCTGAACCATAAGAACCATCGGTGATAAACTCACTGTACTGACACTGACCACAGACATAGTGAGGAGAGAGAGGATTAACCTCCGTAATTCCGATCATAGTCGCAACAAAACTGGACCCAACAGACCCACGAGAACCAACCAAGTAGCCCCGTTCATTGGAACGTTGCACCAGCATCTGCGATGCCAGATAAATCACGGCAAATCCATTCCCCAGAATAGAAGTCAATTCTTTTTCAATCCGCAAATCAACAATATCTGGCAGCGGATTTCCATAAATTTCAAAAGCTTTCTTATAGGTTAGCTCAGCGACCGTTTCTTCCGCCTTGTCGATGAAAGGCGTGTACAAGTCACCCTTAACAACCTCAACAGGCTCAAAAATTTCTGCCAAGGCATTGGTGTTTTCAATAACCAGTTTACGAGCCAGTTCCTCGCCCAAAAAGGCAAATTCATCCAACATCTCATTGGTTGTTCGAAAATGAGCTTTCGGAAGAGGAGCTGGTTGGGCATGTTCACCATGACCGATGGTTCGGTTAATCATAGCCCCCTGGCCCAAACTACGGACGATAATTTCACGGTAAATCTCTTCTTCCGGTTCGATATAGTGAACATTTCCCGTAGCCAGAACAGGCTTGCCAAGACGGTCTCCAACCTCTATCAAACTCTTGATAATGGTCTGGAGTTCCTCCATATCCTTGACCTGCTCCTTAGCAATTAATGGCGCATAGATGGCAGGTGGCATGACCTCGATAAAGTCATAATACTTGGCCACCTCAATCGCCGCATCCACACCTTGGGAAACAACCGCGTCAAAAACTTCACCCTCCGAGCAAGCTGAGCCTAAAATCAAACCTTCCCGATGGGCATCTAGAACCGTTCTAGGAATCCGTGGCACTCCTTCAAAGTACTTAGTATTGGACAAAGAAACCAGTTTAAAGATATTTTTTAGACCTACCTGATTCTTGACATAAATCGTCGCATGCTTGATCCGAGCTTTTTTATAAGAGTCTGGACTGATTAGATCAATATTTAACCTAGCCAAATCCTTCACACCATGTTTGTCTGCTACATCCTTGATAAAGATAAAGAGCAAACGACCAGTAGCTTCCGCATCGTAGTTGGCCATGTGGTGGTGCTCCAGAGCCACTCCAAAGCGCTTGGTCAAAGGGCCCAAACCATGACGTTTATACTCAGGATAGAGGTTTCTGGCAAACTCTAGCGTATCAATGACTGGCTGGCTAATCTTAGGCAAACCATGACGCTCATAATTGGCATTCATAAAGCCAACGTCAAAGGTCGCATTGTGGGCGACTAGGACCGTATCCTTGCAGAATTCTTGGAATTCTTGCAAAACTTGTTCCAGTGGTTTAGCATTTTTGACATGATCATCTGTAATTCCAGTCAACTCAGTAGTAAAAGCTGACAAGGGATGCCCAGGATTGATAAATTCATCAAATTCGGCAATAACATTCCCCTTGTACATCTTAGAAGCCGCAACCTGAATCAGGTCATTATAGATAGCTGAAAGTCCTGTCGTTTCCACGTCAAAAACTACATAGGTCGCTTCTGACAAGTCCATCTCCACTTCGTTGTAAACGATAGGAACTCGATCTTCAACAATATTAGCTTCCATTCCATAAATCAGCTGGATTCCCGCTTTCTTGGCTGCCTTATAGCCATGTGGGAAGGACTGGACATTTCCATGGTCGGTGATGGCAACCGCCTTGTGTCCCCACTTAGCAGCTGTCGCAACGATCTCCTCTACCTCTGGCAGAGCATCCATAGTCGACATATTAGTATGAGCATGAAACTCAACCCGACGCTCACCTTCTGGCATTAAATCCTTCCGCTCATAGTGAACAACTTCCTGCACATCCTGCACGTTCATGGTCAAATCGCGTGTGAAGTTATTCATCTCCACATTCCCACGAACTCGGAGCCAAGAATTTTTCTTAATGATGTCAAACTTCTGAGCTTCTTCTTCATTCTTAACCCATTTTTGCATAGAGAAACTTGAACTATAGTCCGTCATCTTAAAGTTAATCAAGACACGACCTGTTCTGGTCACTTTATGCTCGACATCAAAGACTACCCCTTCAAAGACCAAACGATTTTCCTCAGTTGTCACATCGATCATCTGGGTAACTTCAGCCTTATCTAATTTTGGCTTAGCTGCAGCCTTTTTCGCTTGAAAATCAAAAGCTGTTTTCTCTTCTACTGGAGGAGGGGCCATTTGTTCTAGTTGTTCCATAGCCCGCAAAGCTTCTTCGTTGGCAGCTTGAACGATCTGCTCATTCTCCGTATGGAAAGCTTCCTCCTGCTCTTGTGTAAGGGCATCATTCTTTTCTATCTGGCAAACAAAAACAGGGAAACCAAATTTCTCAAGTTGCTTTGCTAAGTTAGGAAGATGATTCTTCTTAAAGTGTTCCTTATCAATCGCCTCTGAACCTTCAATAAAGAGTTGATTACCCTCCGCACGAACTTGCAGATTCTGATAAAGAGATTTGAACCCTTGGCTAGCACACGGACCTTCAGAAAAAGCCTCCTTATAGTAGGCCTGCAAGAGTTCATTAGAAAATTCTTGAGAAAGAGCCTTGATTTCAAAAACAGCTTGATTGCCTGTCTTAGAAAATTCCTCACTCAACCCCTTCTTTAACTCTAGAAAAATTTCGATAGGTAAAATTTTAGAAAATACAAAATGAAATTCCCATACCTTACTAATTTTATGAACCACGACACGCTCAATGCTTGCATCAACGAGAGCAGGATCCTGTCTTAGCTGATCAGAGATTCCTAGTTGATTCATTAAAATTTCAAACTTACTTGACATTCATTTTCCTCACATTATTCTCTTACTATTTTACCATAATTAAAGAAAATATATAGCCAGTACCATTTTCCTTGCGATTTAGATGGAAAGGTTTTATCATACTTGTAGTAGATAAAACTATACTGATCCGTAGTCACATATTAAAAAGTGAGATGACATCTCACTTGGCATCTCACTCTTTTTATTCTTAAAATCCATTATGGTCGCTGAGTTCCTTGAACCAGTGGCCTGATTTTTTCAAGCGGCGTTCCTGTGTTTCCAAGTCAAGCTCAACCAGACCATAGCGGTTTTTATAGCTGTTGAGCCATGACCAGCAGTCAATAAAGGTCCAGATTAAGTAACCTTTACAGTTAGCACCATCTTCGATGGCACGATGGAGTTCACGCAGATGACCTTTGACAAAGTCAATACGATAGTCGTCTTGAATCATGCCATTCTCACGGAATTTATCTTCACCTTCAACACCCATGCCATTCTCTGTCAGCATCCATTCGATATTGTCATAATTTTCTTTGATATTTTGGGCAATATCATAAATCCCTTGCTCGTAGATTTCCCAACCACGGTGGGGATTGATCTTACGACCTGGCATGACGTAAGGCTCATAGAAATGTTCAGGCAGAAGCGGGCTGTCAGGATGCTTAGCAAAACGTGGGGCCATGACACGCAAAGGCTGGTAATAGTTGACTCCAAGAAAGTCCACAGTATGTTGACGAATAAGCTCCAACTCCTCAGCTGTATACTCTGGCAGCAAATCATGCTCAGACAAAATTTCCACCAATTCCTCTGGATAAGTCCCCAAGACAGATGGATCTAGGAAAGACTGCGCTTGAAAGAGATCCGCAATACGAGCAGCCTTGACATCCGCTGGATGCTGGCTACGTGGATAAGCTGGCGTCAGGTTGAGGACAATCCCAATCTTAGAATCAGGCAAAATCTCGTGACAAGCCTTCACCGCAAGACTACTAGCCAGTTGCGTATGATAGGCTACCTGAACCGCTGCTTTGGCATCTACCTTATGAGGATAATGGGCATCATAGAAATAGCCAAACTCTACAGGAACGATGGGCTCATTAAAGGTAATCCATTGGTCTACCAAATCACCGTAAGTCTCAAAACAAAAACGAGCATAGTCTTCATAAGCCTTGGTGGTTGCCTTATTTTCCCAACCATCCCCAGCTTCTTGAAGGGCAAAAGGAAGGTCAAAGTGATAGAGATTGACTAAGAGACGAATACCCTTGGCCTTAATAGCCTCAAAAACCTGACGGTAGAAAGTCACCCCTTGCGGATTGACCTCTCCACGGCCCTGTGGGAAAATACGAGACCACTGGATAGAAGTTCGGAAGGCTGTATGCCCAGTCTCTACCAAAAGCTCAATATCCTTTTCCCAGTTCTCATAGAAGGTCGATGTTTTATCAGGTCCAATCCCATTGTAGTAGCGATTGGGTTCCACCTGATACCAATAATCCCAGAGATTATCTCCCTTGCCATCACCTGGCACTCGTCCTTCTGTCTGTGGTCCAGAAGTGGAGGAACCCCAAACAAAATCCTTTGGAAATTTTAGCATACTTATACCTCTTCGTTTACTCATTTTCCCCATTATATAGAAAAAACAAGGTAAAAACTAGTTACATTTTTGCCTTGTTTTTCTTCTGATTATAGTTTTTATTTCTTGCTGAGGATTTCAAGCGTTTCAAGCAAGTTGTCTGCGTGAACTTCGATTGTGTCACCAGTCGCCTTGATCTTAACTTCTACGATACCATCAGCTGCTTTCTTTCCTACAGTGATACGGATTGGAAGACCAATCAAGTCGCTATCGCTGAATTTAACCCCGACACGTTCGTTACGGTCATCTGTCAAGACTTCGTAACCAGCGTCCATCAAGTTGACTTCCAATTTTTCTGTCAAGGCTTGCGCTTCTTCATCTTTAACATTGACAGTAATCAAATGCACATCAAATGGCGCCAATTCTTTAGGGAAGTTAACTCCCCAAGCGTAACGGTATTCACCTTTTGGTGTTTTATTGACAAAGAGGCGAGCGTGTTGCTCCATAACTGCTGAGAGGAGACGACTAACACCGATACCGTAGCAACCCATGATGATTGGGATCGCACGACCATTTTCGTCCAAGACATCCGCACCCATACTTGCTGAGTAGCGAGTGCCGAGTTTGAAGATGTGACCAATCTCGATACCACGGGCAAAGTTAAGGACACCTTGTCCGTCTGGAGAGATTTCACCCTCACGAACTACACGGATATCCACATATTCTGCAGTAAAGTCGCGGCCAGAATTCACACCAGTCAAGTGGTAGCCATCTTCGTTAGCACCCACAACAGCATTGCGACTATCTTGTACCTTCCGATCAGCGATGATTTTAACATTCTCTGGCAAACCAACTGGACCAAGCGAACCAAAGCCTGCTGGGATGACACTTGCGACTTCTTCCTCGCTAGCAACGTCAAAGAAATCTGCACCCAAGTGATTTTTCAACTTAACTTCGTTAAGTTGGTCATTTCCAACTAGAAGAGCTGCAACAAGCTCTCCATCAGCCATGTAGAAGAGAGTTTTAATCGTTTGCTCTTCTGGCACGTTTAGGAAGGTAGCCACTTCATCGATGGATTTAACACCTGGAGTTGCAACACGAGTCACTTCTTCTTCAGTAACGACACGGTTGCTTGGTTTGTACTCGTTTGTTGCCATTTCCAAGTTAGCCGCATAGCCAGACTCACTTGAGTAGGCAATAGTGTCTTCACCAGAAACCATCCATTTAAGCAATTCTGCCTTGATTTCTTCTTGCACTTCTGCAGGAATTTCATCAAATGATGCAACTGACTTGTCCAAAACAACCCAGCGGTCAAGGTCTGTACGAGCAGGAGTGATGGCCATAAATTCTTGGCTGTCCTTACCACCCATAGCTCCACCGTCACCGATGATAGCCTTGAAGTCCAAGCCACTGCGAGTGAAGATGCGTTCATAGGCCGCCTTGTACTCGTCATAAGTCACATCCAAACTATCATAATTAGCATGGAAACTATAGCCGTCTTTCATGATAAATTCACGCGTACGGAGAAGGCCGTTACGTGGACGTTTTTCATCACGGTATTTCGGTTGGATTTGGTAAAGGTTAAGTGGCAATTGCTTGTAGGACTTGACAGAGTCACGAACAATAACTGTAAAAGTCTCTTCGTGTGTCGGACCTAGGATAAAGTCTGATTTTTCACGGTTTTTCAGTTTATAAAGGTCTTCACCATAGGTTTCATAACGGCCTGATTCACGCCAAAGATCGGCACTGAGAAGGGCAGGCGCCAACATTTCCACAGCACCAATCTTATCAAACTCTTGGCGCATGATGTTCTTAGCCTTTTCAATCACACGGTTAGCAAGTGGGAGGTAAGAATAAACACCAGCAGAAACTTGGCGAACATAACCAGCACGCAACATAAGGGCGTGGCTGATAACTTGAGCATCGCTTGGCATTTCGCGAAGCGTAGGGATTAGCATTTTACTTTGTTTCATAATATTCCTCGATTATCTAAAAGAAGAGTCGCATAATGTCATTCCAGGTCACAGCTAGCATCAAGACAACCATGATAACTACACCAGCCATGGTGACATAGGTTTCAATTTCTTGTTTAAGGGGTTTACGGCGGATAGCCTCTAGGATATTGAGCACAATCTTTCCACCATCCAAGGCCGGGATAGGAATCAAGTTAAAAATTCCAATATTGATGGAAACCATGGCTAGGAAGTAGAGGACATTCTCAATTCCATTTTTAGCAGCATCGCTACTTGCCTTAAAAATGGCAACGGGACCGCCGAGTTTGTTCAAATCTGGATGGAAAATCAAGTTTTTCAGAGCTGAAAGGATACGGAGCCCCGAGTCAGCAGCAGTTGTAAATCCACCAACAAACATAGATAGAAAGTCTGACTTGATCCCCGGTTGAACTCCGATAATATAACGTCCTTGATTTTCTTCTGGAGTCACAGTGACTTGTTTTTCGCTACCATTTTCAGAAATGGTCACATCCAAGGTCGGGGCAGTCTTATCCTTGGTATCTGCTTCCACAGCTTGAATCAAGTCTTGCCAATTCTTAACTTCGTGGGAGCCGACCTTGGTGATTTGAGCTGTCTCAGCTAGGCCCACCTTAGCCAAAGCACCTTGCGGCATGACATGAAAGAGATTGGTCTGAGTGTCTCTAACACCACCCTGCAAAAAGATCAGAATCCAAAAAACAACAACACCTAAGATAAAGTTATTCATGGGACCTGCAAAGTTGGTGATGAGCTTGCCCCAGATAGAAGCATTTTGGTACTGTACATCCAGAGGAGCGATACGCACTTCGGTTCCATCCGCCTCAACAACTGTTGCATCGTGATCCACTGCAAAGATCTTTTCTTCTTCCAAGACCAAGCCTTTAATGAAGAGCTTGTCTTCAAAGTCAAACTGGGTTACCTGCATAGGGAGAGCTGTTTGATCCAGTTTCTTCCCAGATAGATTGATCCGTTTGACCTTACCATCGTCGGCAAGTGTTAAACTGACTGGAGTTCCTGTCTTGATCTCCGTCGCATCATCACCCCAGCCTGCCATACGAACATAGCCTCCTAGAGGAAGGATCCGAATGGTATAAGCAGTGCCGTCCTTACCGATATGGGAAAAAATCTTGGGCCCCATACCAATGGCAAACTCACGAACTAAAATGCCTGATTTCTTGGCAAAATAAAAATGTCCAAACTCATGCACCACCACGATAATCCCAAAAACCAGGATAAAGGTTAGCAATCCAATCATTCAATATTCCTTTCTTTAAAACAGGCCAAACAAGTGCATGATAGGAAAGACAACTAGCATACTGTCAAAACGATCCAACACACCACCATGCCCCGGGATAAATTTCCCAGAATCCTTGACACCGAAATGGCGTTTCATAGCACTCTCAATCAAGTCACCAAACTGACCTGCCACACTGAAGAAGACGGCAAAGAGACTCATTCTGTACATCCCATAAGGGAGAGCAACTGTGCTGTCTACCAGCATGAAGAGTACTGTTACCAGTACCGCACCTAGAATACCACCGATAAAGCCCTCAATGCTCTTATTGGGAGAAACTCTTGGTGCCAACTTATGCTTACCAAAATTCATCCCTATCAAGTAAGCTGCGCTATCTGTCGCCCAGACTATAAAGAGAGCCAGAAGCACCTTGTCAAAACCTGCCACCCGAGCATCTAGTAAGGCGTTAAAGCCAAAACCAGCATAAAAGCTCATCGCAATCGGGAAAACTGCATCTTCAATGGTATAGCTTTTACTGAAAACGGTGGTCCCTAGCATAATCGTAATTAAAACGCTGTAGGCAACCACATTCCCATCAACTGGCAAAAAAGTTAGGTAATTTTCTAAGGGGATTGTGAGAGCAAAGGTCGCAAAGAGAGTCAAGGTTCCCTCGATGGTCATGGTCTTTAGCCCCTTCATCTGCAAGAGTTCATTGACAGCCAGCATCGCTAACAAACCAATCCCTATCTGTAACAAGAGTCCTCCCACAAATAAGACTGGAAGGAAAATAGCCAGAGCCAATACCGCAAACAATGTTCTCTTTTGTAAATCCTTGGTCATATCTTCTCCTAAACTCCTCCAAATCGGCGATTGCGACGATTATAGGCTGTAATAGCCTCCTTCAAAGAGGCTTCATCAAAATCGGGCCACAAGGTATTCGTAAAGTAAAGCTCACTATAGGCTGCTTGCCATGGCAAGAAATTACTCAAACGCAACTCACCACTCGTACGGATAATCAAATCAGGATCTCGCAAATCCTTTGGCAGGCGTTGTGTGAAAAGATAATCCCCTATCATATCTTCTGTAATATCACCAGGATTGATTTTGGCATCTAGAACTTCCTGAGACAAGCTCTTAAAAGCCTGCGTAATTTCAGCACGACCACCATAATTAAGGGCAAAATTGAGAATCAGGCCTGTATTGTTCTTGGTCAATTCCTCTGCTTTTTTCAAAGCTTCAAAGGTCGGCTTAGGTAGGCGATCTGTCTCCCCAATCATCTGAATCTTAACGTTATTTGCATGTAATTCCGGGACGTAGTTGTCATAAAACTCGACTGGTAAGTTCATGATAAACTTAACTTCTTGATCTGGGCGCGTCCAGTTTTCCGTTGAAAAGGCATAAACCGTGATGACCTTGACTCCCATCTTGTTAGCTGCCTTGGTCACCTTTTGGAGGGCTTCCATCCCTGCCTTATGACCAAAAACCCGTGGTTGCATCCGTTTTTTAGCCCAGCGGCCATTCCCATCCATGATGATGCCAATGTGAGCAGGAACCTGTGTTGGAACCTCAACTTCTACAGCTTTATCTTTCTTAAAAAATCCAAACATGATCTTATTCCTATTCAAAAATCTATCGTTTCATTATACCATATTTCCCTCTATTCTTCTATTGCTAAGTTACTGCCCCTGCTTACAGATAGACAAAAATAAGCCGCCTGATTAGGCGACTTTATTTTATAGGGAGATTATTATGAAAAAGTTTTAGGAGTTTAAGTTAAGTTTCTCTTAACTTATGAGCTTAGTATACACCTCCTAGCTTAAATTTTTCTTAAGTTTTTTTGAGAAATGAAAAATCTAAAATAAGATTACCCACTTGAGTGTACGAAAAGTACCTCAAATCATCTCAAATAGCCAATCTAAGTCTAAAACCTAGCTTTTTCTGAAAGTCATTTCAAGCTGACACCTTTTTCCATAGTTTATAGATTGAAACTTTGCCTCATAAGTTACTTTCATAATACACTTATCTATCAAATCATATATTCTACACTATAGGTGGCATCTGATAAGATACGAGCTAGAAACTGCTTGGTACGTTCTTCTTGTGGACGACTAAAGAAATCGTGTGGATTATTCTCCTCTACGATACGGCCTCCATCCATGAAAATAACGTGGTTAGCGACATCTCTAGCAAATCCCATCTCATGCGTGACGACCACCATGGTCACACCTTCTCCCGCCAACTGTTTCAGAACATCCAAAACATCTCCAACCAACTCAGGGTCTAGTGCAGATGTTGGTTCATCTAGCAAAATCACCTCGGGCTTGACAGCAATGGCACGCGCAATTCCTATTCGTTGTTGTTGCCCTCCAGATAGCTGGGAAGGGTAGTAGTCTTTATAGGCCAGTAAACCAACTTTTTCCAAGGCAGATTCTGCACGTTTGAGCGCTTCTTCCTTGGGAACTTTACGAGCCACGATTAGACCTTCTAGAATATTTTCCAGAGCAGTTTTATTTGCAAAGAGATTGTAGTGTTGGAAAACAAAGGCTGTTTTTTGGCGAATTTCTAGAATGTCTTTCTTGCTTAATTGGGCCAAGTCATAAGTCTTTCCTGCCAAGGTCAACTGACCGCTGTCAGCTTTTTCTAAGTGGTTGAGACAGCGGAGAAAGGTCGTTTTCCCCGAACCTGATGGTCCTAAAATAACGACGACATCCCCTTGATTGACCTGGAGATTGACATCCTCCAGGACCTGCCTCTCACCAAATGTTTTTGCGATATGTTCTACTTGTAACATCCTGTCCTCCTATACAAAACGAGCGCTAGATGCTTTCGCTCTCTTTTCTTTTTTCACATAGGCTTTCTCCAGTAGGGAGAAGCCCCACTGAATCAAACCACAGATTAAAATATACTGCAAAAAGATTACAAAATAAGACTCAAAATACTGGTAACCGTAGGACGCTTCCACACGAGCAATAGCGGTGATATCCTTGATGGTCATGACAAAGACCAGGGAGGTCCCTTTGACGATATTGATCACCAGATTGGCCAAGTTAGGCAAGGCTGAGCGCAAGGCTTGAGGAAAAACAATCCTTAGATAGGCCTGGGTCGTAGTCAGCCCAATCGCATGCGCCGCCTCTAGTTGTCCCTTGTCCACCGTCAAGATAGCTGAACGCAAAATCTCTGATAAACTCCCGACTGTCATCAAACTATAAATGATAAAGGCATAATAGAGAGGATCAAGCTTGAAAATATCAAAGTCACTTCCTATGCTTTTGAGAAATTGATTCAGCAAACTTGGAAACAAACTATAAAAGAAGAGAATCAATAAAATCGGAGGAGTCGCTCGGATGAAAGCCAGATAGACCAGAGAAAAACTCCTCACCCCTCGAACCTTGTAAATCTGCCCCAAGGCTAAAAATAGAGCCGGTAAAAAGCTTAAGACCATAGCCACAATCATGATAATCAAGGTGATTGGCACACCCTTCAAGGTCTCCAGAAAGGTCTTTACAATATAGTCTATATCCATTTCTTACCTCCCTTTTGTTTCCAAAGACTTCTCAAGCAAACGACTCAAGCTAGAAATAACCAGGGCAATCCCCCAATAAAGAAGTGCGACTGCCGTATAGGTTTCCAGAGAGTAGTTCCCTAAATTGCGACTAATCAAGAGATTGCCTGCCCCCATAACATCAACGAAACCAATCGTATAAGCCAAGGCAGCATCCCGCATGAGATTGAGAATAGCAGTCGTTATATTGGGAAGAGCAACTTGAAAAGCTTGGGGAAAAATGATTCTCCAAAAAGTCTGACTTGGAGTCAAACCAATACTAAGCCCGGCCTCTGTCTGCCCCTTTGGAATAGCTTGATAGCTCGCCTTGAAAACCTCTGCAACAATAGCGGCAAACAGGAGAATCATCGTCAGGAGAACAAAAATAGTTTTAGACCAGTTATTGATATCCAAACCAAGCCACCATTTCAGAAATTCTGGCAAGCCATAAAAGACTAGAAAAAGCAAGACAATCGGCGGTGTACAACGAAGGGTAAAGATATAGCCTTTGGAAATTGCTGCAAAACTCTTGTCTTCTCCTACTTGCGCCCAGGCCAAGAGACCTCCAAAAAGGGAACCAAGAAGAGTGGTAAAAAAGAGAATGGACAAGGTCATAGGAAGTGCCTGCCATAAGGTCGGCAAAAACTGAAAGACCTTGGAAAAATCATAAGAAACCATGCAAAACCCTTTCTAGTCTTGGAATTTCTGGTCTAGTCTTTGTCTACGTAACTAAAGACATCTTCTTTAAAGTATTGCTGAGATAGCTTAGCAAGCGTGCCATCTTCTTTCAATTCTTTAATTGCTTTTTCGTATTCTTTAGCAAATTTCTCGCCCTTTTCATCACGGTGAATCAAGGGATAAGTTGGAATGCCCTTGTATGGGAACCAGCTGAGTTTATCCGCATATTGGTGGTAAGGGCCATCTTCTGCGGTAACTGCTTTTTCAAAGGACAGTTTGATATCAAAGAAGGCATCATAACGTCCTTCTAAGACCCAGGCATAGGCATCTGCTACTTTAAAGGATTCTGCTGCTGTTAGCTCAATCGGTGCGTCCTGATGTTTTTCATTGTAGCTGGTGATAACATTCCATTGAGCATTCTGTGGAGAGATGGGTACCAATTTTCCTTTATTCTTAGCAAAGTCATCAATGGTTTTGTATTTCTGTTCATCTTCTTTTCTGACAGTAAATCCGATAATGCTCGCTCCGACTGGTTCAGATGGAATGACAAACTTTTTAGCTCGTTCATCTGTGTACCAAGCTCCCTTGGTTCCGATGTCATACTTGCCTGATTCCAGACCAATCAAGAGGTCATCATCACTGGTACCCGTATATTCAAATTGATAGTTTGCCAACTTCTCATCAACAGCCTTCAAAACAGCTACTTCATAACCATCTGATTCCCCTTTTTCATTAACAAAGTCATAAGGTACGTAGTTTTGTGTATGGGCAACCTTCAAGGTTATGACCCCACCAGATGAAGCTGTTTCTCCCTCTTTGGCTGGAGCGCCAGCTAAACTTCTCCCGATAATCGTTGCCCCAATTACTGCAACAACTGCTACACCACCGATAATCCATGCTTTTTTACTCATCTTTTTCTCCTTTAGTTTTCAAACGCTTCTCTCACCCACTGGATACGTTCAACTGCGATATCACTTGGAATGGTACAATCTGCCCCAAGTACCAAGCCCTGTTCCCCAGCTTCTGCAACTAGTTTCTTTGCCTCAGCCTGAATGGCGTCCTTGCTACCAGTATACAGCAAGCCCGTCTTGCCATTTTCGAATCCTCCAAGAACCGTACGTCCCTTGAAAACCTCACGACCTTCCTTGAGAGTGATTCCTTCTGGTCCTACAGCCCAGTTAAAGACTTGGGCTGGATAGTCTGCAAAAAGATGAATATCATTTCGCGCCCCCTCGTAGCCACAGATATGAAGAACAGTGACACCACCAACAGCACTAGCTGCTTCTAGAATAGTTATCTCGCTAGGTGCAATGACGGCTTGATAATCTGCTGCCGACACTCGTTGATCTTGGATACTTTGCACGCTGAGGTAGATTCCGTCAGCACCAGCCTCTTCGATGACAGCTCGGCTGAGATTAGCAATATCCTCTGCAATCACATCCAACACCCTCTTCAGAGCTTCAGGATCTTCCACTAGAAAGTCCGCAATAAGGTCATCCCCGCCAGACACTTCCCCAAGCAACCACTTGAGATAGGTCACAGGAGCAAAAATATTGTAAATCGCAACGATATCTTCTGTAAACTCTTGCTTGATTTTCTTAACCAAGTCAACCTGCTCTTTTATCCAAGCGTGATCTGGTCCGAGTGGTTGAATGGTCGCCAATTCTTGAAGAGATTTTCCTTTGGCAATCACTGGATTTGGATAAGCAAAGTACCCATCACTCATGAGCTTGATAAAGTCCGGCTGAACTTCTCGAATAAAGCGCTTATGGCCTTGAATATTCTTCTCGATAATGGCTGGATTTGAGAAACCGTGTAGCCATTCGTCTTCTGATGTGAAATGGTGCCAAAAGCCTACTGGCACACGATCAACTTTCTCACCTCTAAATGCTTTTAAAACCCATTCTCTTTTTTCTGACATTCTTATTCTCCATTTCTTACTTTTTCAACAAATAAACTGCTTGCGATATCATTCGAGCGTAGAAAGGGGAGACTGGACTTGGAAAAATCCTGAACTCCACGACATCTCTCTCCATTTTTGCAGTGCTCATTTTTTACAACGCTTATGGCGACCAAGGCTAGCAAACCGACAACGACAATAAAGATGCCCCATCTTTTACTTTTCATAGCTCCTCCTTTTTAGAGAACCGCTGCCTGTCGAATCCAGTCCAACCTCTCTAAGTCAAAGTCATCTGGAACAGTACAGTCAGCTCCCAGAAGAACTCCTTTACTACCAGTTTCAGCCAGTAATCGCCTTGTTTCATTTTGCAATTCCGCTTTAGAGCCTCGATAAAGCAAGCTTTTCTTACCATTTTCAAATCCACCTAAAACAGCCTTGCCTTGAAACAACTCCTGACCCCGTGTCAAACTAACATCCTCATGATGAGTCGCCCAATTGACAACCTGAGCTGGATAATCCTTAAATATCGTCACATCATTGCTCGCACCTTCAAAACCACAGATATGGAGGATATTGGTCCCACCAACCTGATTAGCCGCCTTTAAAACAGCTATATTGCTCGGTTCGATATAGGTTTGATAGAGTGCTGGTGTGATGCGCTCATCTTGAATTTCCTGGGTGCTGAGGTAAATTCCATCAACACCACCTTCCTGGATGATTTTCTGAGTTAAGAAAGCAATGTCTTTTGCAATCACATCTAGAATAGCTCTGAATCGCTCAGGATTTTCAAGCAATAGGTCAGCTACTTCCTTATCTCCTCGAGAAGTTTCTGTACGGAACCAGCGCTTGAGGTAGGAGATCGGTGAAAAGATATTGTAGAAAGAAGCAATCTCTTCGGTAAAAGTCTCTCGAATCGCTTGGACCACTTCCACCTGTTGCTGAATCCATGGGTGTTCCTCACCAATCGACTCAATAGAAGCCAGCTCCTGAATGCTTGCAACCTTAGAACTGTAGACATTACTTGGATAAAGGAAAAAACCGTCGCTCATGATTTTGACAAAATCAGGGTGAATCCTTTCCACATAGTTGCGATGCCCGTCAACACTCTTTTGAAAGATACGTGGATTGTTTAATCCTTGCCCCTTTTCTTCCAGTGTTACAAAATGAAACCAAAATCCCACAGGAACTCTTTCCACTTCATCGCCTCGAATCGCTCTAAAGACTAAATCTCTTTTACTTGCCATACCTTTCTCCTTCCATTTGGATTGAAACCATCTTACCACTCCTTTTTCTCTTTTCCCAATATATATTGACTATCAACTCGATTGGAAATTTTTATATCTATAAAGAAAAAATCTCTGGAAAGCTTGATTTTACTGGCCTTTCAGAGATTTTTTCCTATTTATTACTTTTTTAAAATGGTTGTTATATAGATTTTTTATCAACTTGATTAGGATTTTTTATTAAGCCTCTTTCATGGCAAAATATGCCCGGACTTTGGGTGCCACTTGTGTGCCGAAGAGTTCAATAGCTCTCAGAACCTGGTCATGAGGCATGGAACCAAGCGGTAGATAAAGCATGAAACGCTCCAAACCTTTGCTAAGCTTGGGTCAGTTTCTTGAAATAACGCGGATTCTCACCCAGTAGGCAAGGTAGCACTAAACAGTTTTATTTGCAATACATTCGCTCATTAGAAAAAGCCTAGATCAACTAGACTTTTTTAGCTTATTCTACCTGTAGTTTATTATCTTTCAAAGTCAATTTCGAGTTTTCTGTCAATTCTGTTTGTTCAAAAGTGTAAATCGTCTCGCCCTTTGTATCAATCATGTACCAGGCTTGATCTTTGCGGACAACCAGGGCAAGCTCCGTGCTATTTTCGTTCTCGTTTTTGATCGACAATGGAAAGGCCTTGTCCACACCTTCCAGAGCTACTTTCTCACCTGTTTTTAATTCTACTAGGTAGTACACGCCATCCTTTGTACCAAAACTGTAGTCCCCATTAATCGGTGTGTGGCTATCATAGTTTTTCATTAGAATGGAAGTTTTATCTACACCATCAAATGCCTTTTTAAATTGTTCTCTCTGCTCTTCAGCTTTCTTTTGATCTTGAGACTGAACCGTCTCTTGCACAGCAGCAATCCGTTCCATGTTTTGCTTTTTCGCTTGTCTCGCCTGATGGATCAAGACCGTTCGTATCAAGAAAGAACTAGACAAGACGATACCAATCAGCATAGCAATAATATTTTTTTCTTTTTCATTTTCTTCTCCTTATAAAAAACTGCCTTCGGAATACAAGGATTCCTATCTCAAGTATAACAAGGAAGAGCAAAAAAGTCTAGGAGGACTAGACTCTTTTAGCTTATTCTACTGTTACTGACTTGGCAAGGTTACGAGGTTTGTCCACATCGAGACCACGGTGAAGTGTTGCAAAGTAAGCAACCAATTGCGTCGGTACGACCATTGAGATTGGTGAGAGGTAAGGGTGGACGGTCGTAAGGACGATGTCGTCTGTCTCTTTAGCAACATTTTCTTCTGCAATAGTGAGAACCTTGGCACCACGGGCTGCGACCTCTTGGATATTTCCACGAGTATGGTTGGCAAGGACTGGATCTGACAGGAGGGCCAAGACAGGAGTTCCCTCTTCAATCAAGGCAATGGTTCCATGCTTGAGTTCTCCTGCCGCAAAACCTTCACACTGGATATAAGAAATCTCTTTAAGTTTGAGACTTGCTTCCATGGCTACGTAGTAATCTTGACCACGTCCGATATAAAAGGCGTTACGAGTTGTTTCGAGAAGGTCTCGAACCTTGGCATCAATGGTTTCTTTCTCAGAAAGAGTTGATTCGATAGACTGAGCCACGATAGACAACTCACGAATCAGATCAAAGGCTTGGGCTTTGGCATTGCCGTTTGCTTCTCCGACTGCTTTTGCAAGGAAGGCAAGAGCTGCGATTTGTGCTGTATAAGCCTTGGTTGAAGCCACGGCGATTTCAGGCCCTGCATGAAGAAGCATGGTATGGTTGGCTTCACGTGAAAGAGTTGAACCTGGCACGTTTGTCACTGTCAAGCTTGGAATGCCCATTTCATTGGCCTTGACCAAAACCTGACGGCTGTCAGCTGTTTCACCAGACTGGCTGATAAAGATGAAGAGTGGTTTCTTGCTGAGAAGTGGCATGCCATAGCCCCACTCAGATGAGATTCCAAGTTCCACTGGTGTATCCGTCAATTCTTCCAGCATCTTCTTAGAAGCAAAGCCTGCATGGTAAGATGTTCCAGCTGCAAGGATGTAGATTCGGTCTGCGTCTTGAACAGCCTTGATGATAGCTGGATCCACGACAACTTGACCAGCCTCATCTGTATAGGCTTGGATGAGTTTACGCATCACCGTTGGCTGCTCGTCGATTTCCTTAAGCATGTAGTAAGGGTAAGTCCCCTTACCGATATCTGACAAGTCAAGCTCCGCAGTGTAGCTAGCACGCTCACGGCGATTGCCATCATAGTCTTGAACTTCGACGCTATCAGCCTTGACGATTACCAACTCTTGGTCATGGATTTCCATGTATTGGTTGGTCTCACGAATCATAGCCATAGCATCTGAGCAGACCATGTTATAGCCTTGTCCAAGACCAATCAAAAGTGGTGATTTATTTTTAGCTACATAGATGACATCTGGGTTTTCAGAGTCAATCAAGGCAAAGGCATAAGAACCACGGATGATGTGAAGAGCTTTTTTGAAGGCTTCAAGAACTGAGAGACCATCTTCTTCTGCAAATTTTCCAATCAAGTGAACAGCGATTTCCGTATCTGTTTGCCCCTTGAAGTGGTGACCTGCAAGGTATTCTTCCTTGATTTCAAGGTAGTTTTCAATCACTCCATTATGCACCAAGACAAAACGTCCAGTCTCAGAGCGGTGTGGGTGAGCGTTATCTTCCGTTGGTTTCCCATGAGTCGCCCAACGCGTGTGTCCGATACCAGTTGTTCCCTCAACACCAGCTGTTTTAGCAGACAATTCAGCGATACGGCCAACAGCCTTAACTAGATGATTTTCAGCACCACCTAGAACAAAAATTCCCGCAGAATCATAGCCACGGTATTCGAGCTTTTCAAGCCCTTGAATCAAAATATCAGTTGCATTTGTGTTTCCAACAACACCGACAATTCCACACATAGTATATACGACACAGACCAGCTGTGCTTCCCCCTTAAATTGGTATAGTCTGATTTTCCTTTTACAGAACCAGCAAAGACAGTATATACTTGTTTTTCTCGCTTGTCAAGTATAAAAATTGGTATAGTTTTTTAAAATGCCATCAGAGTAAGATTTCACTTGAGAACTGACAAGTAGGATTCGATTACTTATAATAGAGAGAGGAGGTAGTTATCATGTGGTTTTTCTTCGCACTTTTATCTGCTGTCTTTGCAGCCTTAACTTCTATTTTAGCCAAAATTGGGATTGAGGGAGTTCCGTCCAATCTAGCAACAGCCATTCGTACGGTCATCGTCATCCTTATGGCTTGGGCCATGGTTTTCCTGACCAATAGTCAGACTGAGATTGTCAACATCAGTAGAAAAAGTTGGCTCTTTCTCATCCTGTCTGGTTTGGCAACAGGTGCCTCCTGGCTCTGCTACTACAAGGCCTTGCAGATGGGCAATGCGACTGAGGTATCTGCTGTCGATAAGTTTAGTCTCGTCATTACACTCGTTTTAGCCTTTTTCTTTCTACAAGATGTCCTGACGTTTAAAACAATCATTGGATGTATACTGATTACGATTGGGACCTTGGTGATGATTTTGTAATCCTCATCCTCCTCCATATATGACTTTTCCCCCAAAAAAAGCTAGATAGTTTTGGGGGTATTTGTTATGTCTAAATTTATAAGTAGAGGAAATCAGCTTCAAGCGTCTAGCAAAAAGGAGAGAACCAAATTGGTTCCCTCCAAGATGTGGTTTTTCATCAACCCATTACAGTTGATAAAAAACTAATTATCTAAGATGGCTAACTTCGACTTGAAATTTTGCCTTTCTAAATCTGAATGTGGTAAACCGATGACCGACTTTTGACTAATCTAAGAGCATCATGGAATCAATAAACAATTTCTTTGTGAAATAACCATTTTTAATTAAGTAAGCTGTATATTTTGCTCTTGTAACCATTTGATCATACTCTTCTGCCGTACATTCCTGAACCACGCGGCTAGCTTCTTCCAAACTGGACACGACAAAGCCCAAACCTTTCTCACGGATATAGTCCACATTAGAAAGATAGTCTGGCACAACCACAGGAATACCCGCAGCCAGATAAGTTGTCAACTTATAAGAAACATTTTCTTTATAGTAATCACGCTCTTCCGCGGGATTTTCGGAATTTCCCCATACTAGGCCAAAGCCTCCTCCTTTAGACAACTCCAACAATAATTCCTGCTGAGTTCGCCACCCCTCAAGATGGACTTTGGAATAATCTACTCCCTCTGCTCTCGTAGCATAAACATGAAGGGGGGTATTGTGTTTCCAGTCAACAATATGTGGAAAACGAGATGGGTCTCCTGAGAAGATTAATTTTTTCTCAAATTTTGGAGTATAGAGTTCCAAACCATGGGGAAGATCCCAGAGTTTTTGAACAACGTAGTTCTTGACGGTTAATCCTTCTGAAACGAGTTTCTGGTACATTTGTTCGGATGGTACTACCACCACATCACATTTATTATACATGTCAATGTGGGCCTTCATAAGATAATAATTGCTCTCAAACATTAGTGGCTGAACATCATGGATAAACATCACCATTTTTACATGAGAAAGCTTTAACTTTTCTACCAAGTGATTGTCCCATTCAACACTATTCCATGAAGGAGATTGGAAAAAAACGACATCTCCATAAGATACCCCCGCGACAATCCCATCCATCCGCGAGTTCAGTTCTTCCCACGGTTCATGGCTTGCATCATAAAAATATATTCCCAGTTCGTTAACTCCAAAGTCTCGAACAATTTTCATGACATTGTTCTGCGCCATCAAGGCAACACTCGTTGATGCTTGCCCAAATAAATTTGTGAAATGTACTTTCATTGTTTTCTAAATCCTCGTCTCAGTAATTTCTCTAAACATTGTATCATAATTTACGACTTTTCAAAAGCGTTTACATGCCAATTTTCAAGCTCAAGTTAGTTACTTGGGATAATTTTTCAGGAGTCTTATCTTCCAAGAACAATAAGGATAGCCTTAATAGATGTTTTTCTCACTCAATCTCACAAATTCGGTATCTTTGTTAGCTATGATAGATTGAATGAATTTTTCCTATTGAGTATATAATTTTTTGTACCTTTAGATTTCTCTGTTTATCTTGTGATGATTATAAACTCACATATAGAATTCTTATGTAATCAAGTCACTAACTTCTTTTCAAAGATTTGAGAAAGTGAGGTTTTTCCATTTTTCCTGCCAATTTTTCTTGGACAAGCGCTCTTGATAGAGCTTCATCCGGTCTTCATTATCTAGGAAATGAGGAGTTGGGGAAACCTGAAAGTTCAAAATATCCTCTAAACCATAGGGCGCAAAGAGCTCTAAAGTTGCATCAGCATTCAAGCGAAGTCCTACCGCTGTACAGCGCTCGGGATACTTAGCCATCGCATCACAGGAGCTGATATAGGGCGCAGTGTGGGGACTGTGCAGATGCATATAGACCTGATTTTTCAACTCCCACTGATACTGAGGAAAATCTTCTCTCAGTTTTTTCTCTAGGGACAATGTTTCCTCATAAGAAACATCTGGATCAAAGAAAATCACATCCACATCTGTTTCACAGTCAAAAGGTGATTTGTCTGACAAGAGATTCCAGATGAAATTTCTGACAGAACCTGCTGCCAACCACGAGTCTTTCAAACCAAGATTACGAATGATGGTTAAAATGGCCATCATATCTGGATTTTCTCTAAAAACGTCTAGAATTTCTTGCTCATTTTTCATTATACTCATAGCCCAAATGCTCGTAGGCCTTAGCCGTTGCAACCCGTCCAGACCGTGTTCGCATGATAAAACCTTTCTGGATGAGGTAGGGTTCGTACATATCTTCGACTGTTTCGCGCTCCTCGGCAATATTAACAGAAAGGGTTCCTAAACCGACAGGACCACCACCGTACATCTCAATCATAGTACGAAGGATTTTTTGGTCCACATAATCTAAACCTTCATGGTCTACGTCCAGCATAGTCAAGGCCTTATCCGTAATCGCATCATCAATCAAGCCGTCCCCCATAATCTGGGCAAAGTCGCGTACGCGCTTGAGGAGACGATTGGCAATACGAGGAGTCCCACGACTGCGTAAGGCCAGCTCAGTAGCTGCTTCATGAGTGATTTCCATCTCAAAAATATCGGCCGTCCGCTCAACAATTTCTGTCAAATCAGCATGGGCATAATACTCCATATGACCCGTAATCCCAAAACGTGCTCGTAGCGGATTTGAGAGCATACCAGCCCGAGTCGTCGCACCAATCAAGGTAAAAGGTGGCAAGTCCAAATGGACACTGCGACTGCCCTCTCCAGCCCCAATCATAATGTCAATGTAGAAGTCCTCCATAGCACTATAGAGCACCTCTTCCACCGACATGGGCAAGCGATGAATCTCGTCAATAAAGAGGACGTCCCCAGGCTCCAAATCATTCAAAATCGCTACCAGATCACCCGCTTTTTCAATGACAGGACCCGACGTTTGCTTGAGATTGACTCCTAGTTCATTAGCAATGACAAAGGCCATGGTCGTTTTCCCCAAACCTGGAGGCCCAAATAAGAGTACATGGTCCAGCGCTTCATCCCGGATTTTGGCAGCTTCGATAAAGATTTGGAGCTGATCCTTGACCTTATCCTGCCCAATATATTCACGTAAATACTGAGGCCGGAGCGTACGTTCTACTAACTCCTCATCCCCCATTATCTCATTATCTAAAATTCTATTCATGTTTCCATTATATCAAAAATCCAAGCCACAAACAAAAAAGCCACCTGATTGGGTGGCCTCTTTAGGGAGATTATTATGAAAAAGAAAGGATTAGGATTTCATTAAATAAAGTTAGGAGGTCTTTACTTAATGACTATATGATACACGAGGAGACTTAAAATTACCTTAACTTTTTGTATTTTTTTGCTTTTTACTCACAATTTTCTTTAACAGCTGTTTGACCTGCAATACGTCCAAAAGTAAAGATATCCGTAAGCGAATTTCCTCCTAGACGGTTACCTGCATGGAGTCCACCTGCGACTTCTCCGGCAGCATACAAACCAAGGATAATCTGACCGTTTTCATTCAAAACGTGTGTTGAAGTATCAATCTTGAGTCCACCCATTGTATGGTGAACGGCTGGTTTTCTCGGTGTTGCGTAAAATGGCGCAACCTCACACTTGAGATCAAAACTACCTTTATTAAATTCAGGATCAAAACCTGCATCTACATAGGAATTGTAATTCTTAATCGTTTCCACTAGAACTTGTGGGGCCATACCAATCTGAACCGCCAACTCTTCTATCGTATCTGCACGATAGAGAGTGCCTGCTTTGACTTGGGCATTGATTTTTTCTTGACTAGTGTTGTAGGCAGTTTCCTTGATACGTTCATCTGCGATTAGATAGAACAAGCCTCCATTATCAATCGCCGCTTGAGATAGCTTGTCTCGGCTACCGTACTCATCTACAAAGCGCTTACCTTGAGTATTTACCATAATGAAGTTTGCTGGAGGAACTTGAAGTCCTGAGAAGAGGGCACCTGTCACTGGATCCGATACTGGCATCATCTGACTAAAGCCCATACCTACCAAATCTGCACCTACACTTTGACCTAAAAGAATACCATCCCCTGTTACAGCTGGTGTATTAGATGTGGCAATATCATCTGCAATTTCAGTCCAATAGGTATTGTATTTTTGTAACATCTTGGTATTGGCACCAAATCCTCCAGAAGCTAGAACAACAGCATCTGCATTGACAATGATAGTTTGACCGTTTCGACCTTCTGCTCTGACACCCTTGACAACCTCGTTTTCTACAAGCAATTCTTTAACTGGAGAATCTGTCAAAATCTTGCCACCATTTTCTAGAACATATTTTTGTAGGACGGATATAAAGGCATACCCCATTGGTTGAACCGGCTTATGGCCACGACGCCAAAGGGCTCCAACTGGCATTGTCACTTCGCTACGAACAAATTCAACGCCGATGTCTTCCAACCACCGAACTGACTCTAGGGCTCGCTCGGTTAAAACAGATACTAAATCGTATTGGCCATGAATTTCATTTCCTTGTAAATCTTTTCGTTTCCCACCGATATAGGTTTGGATACGGTAAAGTAAGGTAGAGTCAAACAAATAGCTGGGATCCTGCAAATACTGCTCAACCTCAACTTTCAAGGCTCTAAAATCCTCTAAATATTCTGGATCAATCGTTGATTCATCTGTCGCAATCAATTCTTGAAGCGTATGTGCCTCGCCTGGATGAGCTGCGAAGGTTCCTTGCCATGCTGGATCTGGTGCATTCATTGGGCCACCCGCACGAACAGTATTTCCTCCAATTGCTGGGAATTTCTCTACCACAATCGGTTTCTTACCAGCTTGTAAGACTGCAGCAGCCGCAGCTAAACCAGCTCCTCCACCTCCGACGACGACAACGTCTGCCTGATAGGTTTTATCTTCTTTATCTAGAGCAGATGGTGCTTTTGAACGTTTCCGTAAAACATCTGGATTTGCACCAGCTTGTTTGACTGCGCGAGCAACTCCGTCCAAGACACCATTTGAAGTCACAGAAGCTCCTGACACCGCATCAACGTTTAAGGTTTGTCCCTCAATGATTTCCGCTGGGATACGGGTAAAGACGACATCTGCGATTCCTGAAGATTCTCCAGAAGAATCAATTTCAATTTTTTCAATACGGTCCTCAGAAACCGTGACATCCATCGGCAATTTACCATTATGACCTTCCGTTGTAACGTGATAAGTTCCTGGTTCAAATCGAACTTCTTCAGGAAGATTTAATTGGTTTGCAACGGATACAAAGCGAAGGAAGCGATAAAAACAACTATCTAGGAAATCTACAGTTCGTTCATCAATTAAATTTCCATTATTATCAAATGCTCGATGAGCTCGACCAAGTAAAAACTCACTACCTGGCATAACTGTTGCATTTACCCCAGGAGCATCCAAAATCTGACGAAGATGAAGTTGGGCACGTGAAGAACCTTGAATATCGTAGGAAGCTCCGACAATCATTGTCGGCTTTCCGTCTAGTGGATGAATGTTAAAAGACAACCACTCGAGCAAGCTATTCAAACTTGATGGAATCGTATGATTGTGCTCGGGTGTCGAAATAATGACACCATCAGCTTCTAAAATAGCCTGGTTGAACTTCTGAATAATAGGTGTATCTGTTTGATCATCCGTTTCATTAAACATCGGTACATCTGTTATTTCTAAAATCTCAATATCCGCTTTTGAAGCAAAATGTCTTTTCATAAATTGCAACAAACTACGGTTATAAGATTGTTTGGCATTGGTACCAACAATAGCTACTAATTTCATTGACTCTACTCCTTTCATTAATTCCCTAGGCTTTCAACCATTCTTCCCAGATGAATGATTTCTTACGATTTGTATCTTCAGGTTTTACTAAAGCTTTTGTTAATTCAACAAAATTTTGAAACTCTGAAAAATGTTCTTCTAGTTCTGCAACCTTTTCAGGATTATTCAAATGACACTCATCATCTAGTACTTGCTCAGAATGACCTAGAAAGAACTCTGTACCAGGCATAACTCTCGCTTTAAGCTCCGGCGCATCTAAAATCTGACGTAAATGTGCCTGCGCTCTAGATGTTCCTAGCAAACCGAGAGAAGCACCTACAATCATAGTTGGTTTATTGATTAAGGCACGACTGGTATAAGCAATCCACTCCAAAGCAGAGGCCAAAGGTGCCGGTATCGTGTGATCGTATTCTGGGGTTGAAATAATCACACCATCTGCAACAAGAATTTTTTCTGAAAAAGCTTGAACTTCAGCTGGCGCTTGCTTGTCCTCAGGTTCGTTAAATGCTGGCAATTGTTTGATTTCCAATACCTCAATGTCGGCTTTATCCGAAAAGTGCTTTTGCATAAATTTCAATAGTTTCCGATTGGTTGAGCGATCTGAATTGGTTCCAACGATAGCAACTAGTTTCATCTTGGTACCCCTTTCATTTATTTAATCTACTTTTATTATACTACTTTAGAAAATCTTGTAAATCCTTGATAATAAAGACCGTGTTATTCTATCAGATTATCGTACTTTAGTATAAGTTCGTGAAAAAATTAACAAAATATCTTCATAAACTATTGACCACCTTCCTCAACTATGATATATTTTTGGTGAAAAAATATACATTTAAGGAGGATGTTTTTATGAAAGAGACATTCAATCATTGGCGAGTTTTAGTCGCGTCTACAGCCATTCTTCTTTGCACAGGTGCCGTCTATTCCTTTTCTGTTTTTTCTGGACCACTTAGCAGTTCAACAGGCTGGTCCATGTCTGATATTATGTTAGCATTTGCTATCAACTCTGCAATCGGCCCTATCCCCATGATTCTCGGAGGTTATTTAGTTGACAAAGGTTATGTAAAATGGACCATCGCCCTTGGCGCTCTCCTATTTGCTAGCGGATTTTACTTAACTGGCTATGCCAATTCACCAGCCATGCTTTATTTGACCTATGGATTAATGGCTGGACTTGGTCAAGGTTTTGCCTATTCAGGAGCCCTCTCCAATTCACTTCGCCTCTTCCCTGATAAACGTGGCTTAGCCTCTGGAATTCTGACAGGTGGCATGGGATTTGCTGCGGTTATTGCTTCTCCAGTCGCGAGCAATCTCATTCAACAACAAGATGCCTTCTTCGCCTTTCGGACAATCGGATTGGTTTATATAATCGTCATTATTTGTGCAATTTTCTTTATCAAGGCAGCTCCAAGCGGCTACCAACCAGCAGGTTGGAAAGCTCCAGTACAAACTAAGCAAGAGCCTACTAATAAAACCTGGAAACAAATGCTACAAAGTCCTCTGTTTTACATTATCATTAGCATGTTCTTTGTCGGCGCCTTTTCTGGTTTGATGATTGCCTCTCAGGCATCACCAATCGGTCAATCAATGTTTGGACTCTCTGCTGGTACTGCAGCTCTCTATGTCTCTCTTTATTCAATCGCAAACTCTAGTGGTCGTTTTATCTGGGGATCACTTACTGATAAAATTGGTCGTTCTCAGACCTTATTGATTATCTATTCTGTCATTGTCCTAGCTTTATTCTCCC
Source organism: Streptococcus sp. WB01_FAA12 (assembly GCF_012843315.1). GTDB lineage: Bacteria > Bacillota > Bacilli > Lactobacillales > Streptococcaceae > Streptococcus. Next base: position 2,725 of record NZ_JABAEX010000003.1, on the reverse strand, counting down.
TAACTATCGTCCCTGGTCAATTCGGGTTTACCTTAGGAATTATAGGGCTTGGTATCTGCTTTGGTGGTGTTATGGGGGTCTTCCCATCTATCGTCATGGAAAATTACGGTCCTGCAAATCAGGGGGTCAACTATGGTATAGTCTTCACTGGATATTCTTTAGCAGCATTTTTTGCTCCCAAAGTCGCTGTTCAAATGGCAATGGCTAATAATGGAAATTATAGTGTAGCTTTTTATGTTGCTATCGCTTTGGCCTTTATTGGACTTATGCTTACTATTTTTTATATGAAAAAGAAAGCTTAAAGCTGGAAAACTTCCTAGATAAGGAAGTTTTTTTGGTATAATAAAAGTAGTAATAGTATATTGGGAGGATGTACCATGGCAGACCGTTCACGTTTCTTACGAGATAACCCATCTGACTTCCCATATGATTTTGAAAAACAAATCTTATCCAAAAAGTCTCCTGACACAATCTATCATTGTCATCCTGAACTAGAGATTATTTACGTTACAAAGGGTTCTGCCATCGTTCATATCAACTCAGAACGCTTTGAAAGTCGTGAAGGAGATATTTTTCTTATCCAACCAACCTCTCTCCATGCTATCTATTCTCACAAAGATAAAGAACTATTTTCTACCAGCTTTCGGATTCATCTAGATTATCTTGGTAGAAGTCAAATTGACAGCTTTAGCCAACGCTATATCCAACCCCTCCACTCTGGTCACTTTTGCCTCACTCCTCGAATATCATCAGTTGATAAGGCCTATAATCAAATTCAATCCTGCCTTCTTTCCCTCTTTTCTATCCTTGAAGAAAAAGGTATATACTACGATCTACTCATAAAGTCTAAACTATACGAATTGCTTCATCTTCTCTTTAAGTATAGATACGTCAATCGACACTATACAGATGATACCTACCAAAAATACCAAAAACTAAAAGAAGTGATTTGCTACCTTGAACAACACTATGCAGAACCCATTCATATCGAACAACTAGCTGCAACGTTTGGATATAGTAAAAATCACTTTATGAGTATTTTCAAGCAACATACTGGAGCCAGTTGTATGGACTACCTGCTCCAGTTACGTCTTGAAAAATCCTGTGAGAAACTCGTCCAAACCAACCTCAGCATTCAAGAAATTGCCTGTCAGGTCGGTTTCACCAACCTTTCTAACTTTAATCGTCAATTTAAGCAACACTATCACTTAACACCTAGACAGTATCGAAACCAACAACTTAAAAAGAAAACATGATTCTTCCTCCTTAGTCTTTCTCTAAGGAGTTTTTTTCAAACGATAAATTGCAAGAATAAGTGCAACATTTACTCTAACTCATCCACTAGAGCCTCATAAGCAGTTCTGTAAGCTAAACATTTTCGCGGTCTGTGATTGATATCTGATGAGGCCTTGTTCAAAGCCTCATCAGATATAGCAGCTAAATCTGTTTTCTTTGGGAAATATTCTCTTAGTAAGCCATTTGCGTTTTCATTGCTTCCTCTCTGCCAGGATGAATAGGCGTTCGCAAAGAAAAAGGAAATTCCTAAATTCTCTACCAGAGGATAGCAGGCGAACTCTTTTCCCTCGTCTGAAGTGAAGGTTTTAAGAGTCTCTTTTGGAAATAGCTTACAAATTTGTTCGATGGCTGAAAACATGGCTTTGGCTGTTTTGTCTGGTATCTTTAAAGCTAAGTAAAAGCGAGTTTTCCGCTCCAGAAAGGTCGCTAAACAGCCCTTGCTTTTGCCTCTGGAAGACACCACAGTATCGAGCTCCCAGTGACCAAAAGTTTCACGATTCCGGACCTCTTTAGGATTGGCAATCGACGTGCCAATCCTAAATCTTCCACGTGTTTCTTTTGGCTGTCGACTTTTTTCCTTTCGGCGAAGGACGCTTAAATCCAGATCAATCAAATCCGCATAGAGCCAGTTATAGATGGTTTTAAAAGCGACCATTGGCCTTTGTTCAAGCTTGATAGCCCCCACAAATCTGTTCAGGCGACCAGGAGGCTTTTAACCCCTTCTCAATTTCCTTTTTCAACTTAGGTGTTAAACAAGACTTCCGACCCTTTTGCTTAGCCCTGTGGTCATACTGTTCCTGTGCTAAGACTGCGGAGTAACCATTTTGGCATCGTCTCAACTCTCTTGAAATGATAGACTTATGGACGCCAAGTTTACTTGCAATTTGGCAAGGTTTCAAACCTAATTCCAAGTAAGTTTCTATCTTTATTCGGTCGGTTATGGCAAGATGGGAGTAGCTCATAGTTTTTCCTCGGCTTCTGTTTGTGTGGTTACTTACAGTTTACACCAATGAAACGCTGTGAGTTTTTTTGTTGCACTATATTTTACAATTTATCCAAACTTAAATCTCTTACCTCCCAATTCCATCACATCATCCACACTACCGTCTAGATTCTTCGCGAAAGCACTGAGATTATCTGCTAAATGAGATAACTTTCCTCCACTACTTGATAGAACACCATCTGCTAGTTGAGGCTCTAGCCCAATATTCAGACGGAAGTTCTGTGCGGCTTCACTTAAAACATTATCTGCATGGCGCAAACCATCGCTTAGAGCATCTGCCGAATTCGATAGAATCTTACTTGGTCGGAGATTGTCTAACTGTTTGCCATAGTTTTTAATTTTAGAAAAGACATTATCCCCCAAGCCCTTGGCATTCTTCAAGACACCTTTGAAACTATCCAGGTTCTTAACTCCTTGTTCCAAGCC
>NZ_JABAEX010000022.1 GCF_012843315.1 Streptococcus sp. WB01_FAA12 | reverse complement strand
AGCCAATCAGCTTCAGCATCAGTATCTGCAAGCCAATCAACTAGCGCATCAGTAAGTGCTAGTCAATCAGCTTCAGCATCAGTAAGTGCAAGCCAATCAACTAGCGCATCAGTAAGCTCAAGTGAATCAACTTCAGCATCAGTATCAGCAAGCCAATCAACTAGCGCATCAGTAAGTGCAAGTGAATCAGCTTCAGCTTCAGCATCAGTCAGCGCCAGCCAATCAGCAAGCGCATCAGTAAGCTCAAGTGAATCAGCTTCAGCATCAGTATCTGCAAGCCAATCAGCTAGCGCATCAGTATCTGCAAGTCAATCAGCTAGCGCATCAGTAAGCTCAAGTGAATCAGCTTCAGCATCAGTATCAGCAAGCCAATCAGCTAGCGCATCAGTATCTGCAAGTCAATCAGCTAGCGCATCAGTAAGCTCAAGTGAATCAGCTTCAGCATCAGTATCAGCAAGCCAATCAGCTAGCGCATCAGTATCTGCAAGTCAATCAACTAGCGCATCAGTAAGATCAAGTGAATCAGCTTCA
>NZ_JABAEX010000021.1 GCF_012843315.1 Streptococcus sp. WB01_FAA12 | reverse complement strand
GCTTCAGCATCAGTATCTGCAAGCCAATCAGCTTCAGCATCAGTAAGCTCAAGCCAATCAGCTTCAGCGTCTGTATCAGCTAGCCAATCAGCTTCAGCATCAGTATCAGCTAGCCAATCAGCTTCAGCATCTGTATCTGCAAGTCAATCAGCTTCAGCATCAGTATCTGCAAGCCAATCAGCTTCAGCGTCTGTATCTGCAAGTCAATCAACTAGCGCATCAGTATCAGCTAGTCAATCAGCTTCAGCGTCTGTATCAGCTAGTCAATCAGCTTCAGCATCAGTAAGCTCAAGTCAATCAGCTTCAGCATCAGTATCTGCAAGCCAATCAGCTTCAGCGTCTGTATCAGCTAGCGAATCAACTAGCGCATCAGTAAGCTCAAGCCAATCAGCTTCAGCATCTGTAAGTGCAAGCCAATCAGCTTCAGCATCTGTAAGCTCAAGCCAATCAACTTCAGCATCAGTATCAGCTAGTCAATCAGCTTCAGCATCAGTATCTGCAAGCCAATCAACTAGCGCATCAGTAAGCTCAAGTCAATCAGCTTCAGCATCAGTATCAGCTAGCCAATCAGCTTCAGCGTCTGTATCTGCAAGTCAATC
>NZ_JABAEX010000020.1 GCF_012843315.1 Streptococcus sp. WB01_FAA12 | reverse complement strand
GTTCCGTCTGGGTATGTTACAACTACTGTCGCGTCTTTTTCACCTTCTGTAGCAGTATCTACTGGTGTCTTGAACGCGAAGGTTGTTCCACTTGGAAGATCTGAAACATTACCAATTGAGTTCTTAGCTTCTGGTGTTGAACCTGGAGCAACTGTTTGAGCCTTAGCTACTGGTGTGTACTTATCCGCATCGCTACGTGGGTCTTTTACAGTAACCTTAACTGGAACTTCATCCGTAGTTCCGTCTGGGTATGTTACAACTACTGTCGCGTCTTTTTCACCTTCTGTAGCAGTATCTACTGGTGTCTTGAACGCGAAGGTTGTTCCACTTGGAAGATCTGAAACATTACCAATTGAGTTCTTAGCTTCTGGTGTTGAACCTGGAGCAACTGTTTGAGCCTTAGCTACTGGTGTGTACTTATCCGCATCGCTATGTGGGTCTTTTACAGTAACCTTAACTGGAACTTCATCCGTAGTTCCGTCTGGGTATGTTACAACTACTGTCGCGTCTTTTTCACCTTCTGTAGCAGTATCTACTGGTGTCTTGAACGCGAAGGTTGTTCCACTTGGAAGATCTGAAACGTTACCAATTGAGTTCTTAGC
>NZ_JABAEX010000002.1 GCF_012843315.1 Streptococcus sp. WB01_FAA12 | reverse complement strand
GATACTGATGCTGAAGCTGATTCACTTGCAGATACTGATGCTGAAGTACTTTGACTTGCAGATACTGATGCTGAAGCTGATTCACTTGCAGATACTGATGCTGAAGTACTTTGACTTGCAGATACTGATGCTGAAGCTGATTCACTTGAGCTTACTGATGCGCTAGCTGATTGGCTTGCAGATACTGATGCGCTAGTTGATTGACTTGAGCTTACTGATGCGCTAGCTGATTGGCTTGCACTTACAGACGCTGAAGTTGATTGACTTGAGCTTACTGATGCTGAAGCTGATTCACTTGCTGATACAGATGCTGAAGCGCTTTGACTTGCACTTACAGACGCTGAAGCTGATTCACTTGAGCTTACTGATGCGCTTGCTGATTGGCTTGCTGATACAGATGCTGAAGCGCTTTGGCTTGCTGATACTGATGCTGAAGCTGATTCACTTGCAGATACTGATGCTGAAGCTGATTCACTTGAGCTTACTGATGCGCTTGCTGATACTGATGCTGAAGTTGATTCACTTGAGCTTACTGATGCGCTTGCTGATTCGCTTGCACTTACTGATGCTGAAGTGCTTGCGCTTACTAAAACAGATTGACTTGAGCTTACTGATGCGCTAGCTGATTGGCTAGCTGATACTGATGCTGAAGCGCTTTGGCTTGTTGAAACAGACTGGTTCGCACTCACCGAGCTGGAAACACTCTTGCTCGCTGAAAGCGAACGACTTGTGCTCAGCGAAACTGAAACACTCTTGCTCAATGAAACGGATTGACTGCCACTCAAGGAAGTTGATGCACTCTTACTCAACGAAATTGATTGACTTGTACTTACAGACTGACTACCGCTTACTGAGGCCGAAACACTATTTCTCGCTGAAACCGAGCGGCTGGCGCTCATCGATGCCGATTGGCTATTGCGCAAGGAAGTAGACAAGCTCTGGCTAGCAGAAACTGAACGGCTGGCGCTCGTTGAAGCCGACGCACTCGCTGATGTACTAGCACTTACTGAGGCACTGGTTGAGGCAGACGCACTTGCTGACATTCTTGCAGAAACGGATGCTCTCGTTGAGGCAGATGCGCTCGCTGAAGTGCTGGCGCTTACCGATGCACTCGCTGAGGCACTGGTTGACTGTCTTTGACTTAGACTAGTTGAAGCACTGCTACTCTTATACTCACTATCAGAAAGTTTTACAGTAAACGTATCCGTAGTCTTATCTTTATAGATAATGGTAACTGTTCCATTGTTACTAATAGTAAAGGAATCAATACGTTTTTCCTGCTTATTGTTTAGTTTCTCAACAGCCGCCAATATACGAGTTTTTTCTTGAGGTTTTAATTGAGAAACATTCTCTACCTGGAAGGTTTCAGTCGGTGCTACCCCTTCCATAATATCTGTCAGCCTACCTTGCACAATACGGACATTGCCCGGTGAATCATTTCCTGCACTATTACTATTACCAGCCTTATCCGTTGCTACTGCATTGCGTTGCCAACTATTTCTACCATTTTTATCATACTCTAGATTATCATTCAAATGAGCTCTTACAGTAATACGGGCTGGACTAGCAGTAGTCGCTGTGATATTCCCCGTTAAATGCTCTACAGTTCCCGTCCCATATTTATTATCTTCAAAGAAATTACTTCCAAGGGCTGAGCCATTTGCATCTGCATTTGAAACGATCTTAAATTCTGATAATTGCCCGCTATTATCTGTAGCAGTGAAATTAATTTGAATATCGTCTCCTGCGTACACAATATAGTTGCCATTTACAGGTGTTAGAGTTTGACCGTTACGAGTCACCGTCGCACTTGGAACTGGAACAGCATCCACATTAGCTGGGATAACAGTTGTAGTATTATCACGGTAGGTAATGGTAATATTCCCATTTTCAGCTACCGCAATCGTTCCGGTTACGCCATCTTTCGTAAAATCACTACCAGATAAAAGCGACTGGTTTTTTTCTTTAAATTTTTCAAGTACTTGATTGCGTTCACTTACAGTCAAAGAAGAGAGATTCTTAACAATAACGGTATCCCCACTAACTGGGTTGTGGCGTTCGTTGAAGCCTTTGATATGGAAATTCGTACGTGCTGTCGCAGTCAGGCCATGAATATCTCTTACTGTGTACTCCAGAACATAGGTACCAGGCTTATAGGGTTTCCAAGTTCCGTTTTCACGACCCACCGTCCCTATTATGTTAATAGTGTATGTGGTTTGGGCACCTGATTTATTCCCCCATTGATCATAGGTGGATAGATCTCCAAATCCCCCTTTCTTGCTAGTTGGATAGTTCGGTGCATGTAAACCTGTAATAATAGCATTGGATGGGGAAGCCGTGATTTTATCCATCCCTTTATCATCATTCAGCCTTATCTGGAAATTAACTGATTCATCATTATAAATTGTGATATTAGATGGCATAGAGATTGTAGGTGGATTAGAAGCTGCACGTAGGTGTGCCCCTCTAGTAATCACTGTCCCATTTCGTACATCGTGTACACCAGAATTAGCCGCCAACACAGCATTGACAATCGAATTACGCGCTGAAGTAGCTTTTTGCAATACTGTTGTTAAATCACTAGTTGGATCAGTCAGGGCTTTTTCAATTTCTGTTACTGCAGCATTGGCCTTAGCAAGAGCTGAATCCGTATTTGGTAAATCAACCGCTTTTGCTAGATAGTCACCTATTTCAGCTGAAAGATTGGTCAACTTCCTACGGTTTTCTTCTTGTTGTTTAGCAGTGACTTCTGAAGATGCTATTGCAACCGCAGCAGCTTCAATTAAGCTAGTTGTGACAGAAGTTGATTGAACTCCACTAACACTATTCTTACCAGTAATTTCAGTTATTTTTAATTCAGCTGAGTCAATTTCAAGGTTCTTTGCTTCTTTTGAAGTAGAAGGTTGCTGGTCAATTGCTGTCGTCGATCCACTCTGTTCAACAGACAAACTTGACACTACAGAAACATTCGATCCACTTGTTGATTGACTGGCACTAGCAGAAGCACTGACAGACTCTTTTGGTGAAGTGGTCACGGTCTTATCTACCGTTTGACTCTTCTCAGCTTGTTTGAGCGCATCCTTGCCTTGGGCTTGATTCTTATCAGCGATCACACCAGCGGCTAGGTTATTGCTAGTTGTTGCCACTTGGCTGCTGAGTTGGGTTGCGCTTGACAAGGCGTCACCTAGCTTGCTGGTCGCAAGGCTCTCAGCAGGAGCAGTCTTGACATCAAGGGATTCTGAGGTCGAAGTTGAGACAGAGGTTTGAACTTCTGACTCGCTAACAGAGCTAGTGCTTTCAGCTAGAGATGCTGAAGTTTGGACACTTACTGAAGGAGCAGGTTGAGCGCTAGCAGATGCTGACTCAGAGACAGGAGTTGAGGCAGATGCTTGCACACTCGCTGATTGCGATGGAGTTTCACTAACAGAGGCTGACTCAGAAGCAGGACTTACAGCTGACTGGCTGGTAGTAACTGAACTGCTAGCTGACGCACTTGCTGATAGACTAGCTGATACAGAAACGCTTGTCGAAAGAGAAGCACTTACAGATTGACTGACTGACTCAGAAACAGATACAGAGTCTTGCTCTGCTTGTTCCTTCACTTCTGCTTGTGCTTGGGCAATGATAGAGTTATTGCTGGCTTCAGTTGTCGCATCAGCTTGGGGCTCAGTTGCGATGACTGCCTTACCAGTTTCCTTGTACTCAGATGTCTCATCTGCATATACAGTTTGCTCTTGAGTTACAACAAAACCTGCGGCCCCGGCGGCTAAGATGGCCCCTATACCTGCAAGCGTGTTGGCATTCAAGTGAGCGTGGTCAAGTTCTTCAGTTTCAGATAGGCTAGTCGAGACAACTTCTCCCATCCCACCGATACGGAAGAGATCCAGTTGGGAATTCGAGGCTTTTACCCAGTTTTTCCCCGATTTGTAAAGCTTATAGCGCTTTTTCTCATCTACGATCTCGAAATCTTTGTTAAATTTTTTACTTCGAAACATTCTATTCCTTTCCTTTTTTAAAAATTCCACTCTTTGTTAACCTCATGATCATTAACAAAGCGTGATACTTAAGTAAGAATTTCACGGAAACACAGGCATCAAGCCTAGTCAGTCAATGGCTTTTCAAGAGTTTTTTGATAAAATTCGATGGTTAATTGGTATAAAAGAGATGCACTTTTATATGTGTTTTACTCCAGTATACACCAGCCTCAATTCTATCAAATTTGAAGCTTCTTTTCAAGATTTTTAATTTCAATATAGCAAATTTATTTCTGCAATAGAAAAGCAGTGTAAAAGGATTACACTGTTCTTTATAAATACTGATTTTTTCTTAAACTGAGGTCTCAGAATTGATTAAAACTGGACTCATTTCCCTATCGTTAAGATTGATTTTCTTCCCAGTCGTGGTAGGCAGCATAGAGCTGACTTTTATTCCGCTGGTAGAGTTTAGCAACTTCTTTTATGGCTTGATTTCTCTTCATGCCTTGCTGGATACGGGATTGGATTTCTAAGAACAAGTCCTCCTCGTCTTTTTCCTCCACATCCTGACTGGCACCTTCAACGATGAGAAGGCACTCGCCTTTGGGTGGAGTTTCAGCCATGCTTTCCAGCAATTCAGAGATTTTTCCTCTTTGGTATTCTTCATAGATTTTGGTTAATTCTCTAACCAAGACTACCGAGCGGTCACCGTAGACTTCTAGCATATTTTCCAGCGTATCCGCTACACGATGGGGTGATTCGTAGAAAATCTGAGTTTCTGGATAGTCTTTTTTCAAGTCGAAAAATTGCTTTTGCTGACCTGATTTTCTCGGTAAAAAACCATAAAAGATATGTGGTTGTGGAGCCAAACCACTGGCAATCAAGGCCGAAATCCCCGCACTGGCACCTGGAACTGTGACAACAGCAATCTCTTCCTCGATGGCTGCCTTGACTAAATCGTGACCAGGATCCGAGATGCTAGGCAGACCCGCATCAGAAACCTGAGCAATACTTTGCCCCGCCTTCAGAAAACCAATCAAATCAGGAATTTTTTCCTTGGCATTGTGCTCATGAAAACTGATCTGCTTGGTCGAAATATCAAAATGCTTGAGCAAAAGCCCTGTATTGCGCGTGTCCTCAGCCGCAATCCAGTCCGCCTCTTTCAGAGTCTGGATGGCACGAAAGGTCATGTCATCTAGATTGCCAATCGGCGTTGCTACTAGGTAAAGCTTGCCGTAGGGAGACTGCTCCTTAAAACTTTTTTGAATCTGCATGCCTACTCCCTGTATAACAACTCATCACAGAACATACATTCCTCGTCCTGCTCTCGGCGTTGTCCGTAAAAATCATTACATACGTGAAACCCGTCTTTATAGATCCGACGGACGCTTTCACGAACATGCTTGGCCTTGACGGGAGTATCTGCTTCCACCTCGCCCAAGCGTTCGCGCAACTTACTATTTTCCAAGCGAAGAGCTGTATTTTCCTCTACCAGGCTCTTGAGATTTTTCTTGATGACTTCCACATCAGCCAAGGTCACCAATAACTGTTGGGAAAAATCGTCCAGCGCATCAAATAATTCTTTTTTATCCATAAACCAGCCCTTTCCTTTCTTTATCCTTCATTGAGTTTATATTTCTTTCAAGACCAGATATTCCATGGCATTTTGAAAGCTGACATTAGCCTGCCACATCTTTCTAGCTTCTAGCAAATCTTGTAAAATCTGTCGGATCCTTGCTTGCAAGAGTTCCTGTCCACAGAGGACTTCGAGGATTCGCAAGACCTGATCTTGTTTTTCCTTGTCATCTGCCAAGCTGGCTAATTTGGCTACCTGCAAATAACTCTCTTTTTTCTTGGCTACTAACCAGGTCAGTAAGCGCTCGCTTTCATCAACTATAGTCCAAAAGCTTGCCTGATTTGCCAACTTTTCTGCTTCAGCTCGTGATTGACAAAACTGGGCTAAGAGAGTCGCTTTTTTCTTGACCAGACCTGCTTGTTCTAATTGATGGATGAGCTTTTCTTCCTGCTTTTTAAAGTGGAAAATCTGCGTCCGACTACGGATGGTCGGTAAAATCTTTTCCTCATCGCTGGTTAAGAAGAAAATATAAACCTCACTCTGGGGTTCTTCGATGACCTTGAGCAGAGAATTGGCTGCGTTGGGATGCATTTTTTCCGCCTGCTCGATAATAAAGACCTGTTGCTGGCTTTCAATCCCTGCTTGGGAAAACTGCCCCACCAATTCTCGAATCCGTTCTGTCTTGATGACCTGATTGACTGGCTTAATCAAGGTAACATCGGGAAATTCTTCCTGTTCAATCAGCTTGCAGTTTCGGCATTTCTCACATGGTAGAACGCCTACTTTATCCGTACAAAAGAGGCTCTTAGCCAAAAACTGCACCATTTCCAAGCTTCCAAAGAAACCTGAAAAAAGGTAGGCGTGATTGAGCTGGTCTTGTTCTAGAATACGGACAAAGCGGTCAAACTGGTCTGGTTGCCAAGCCTTGAGTTGATCTTGTTTCATTTAGCCAAGCCCATTCTGTCAAACAAGACAGTTTTGGTAGTTTCCACAACTTGCTCCAAAGGAAGACTGGCATCAATCTTGACAATACGATTTCCTTCTTTTTCCAGAAGAGAAAGGTAACCTTGACGGACTTTTTTGTGCAAGTCCAAACCTTCCAAGTCCAAACGATTGACCTCACGATTGCTATTAGCAGCAATGCGAGCCAGTCCTTCTTCCACCTCGATGTCGAAATAGAGTGTCAAATCGGGTTTGAGACCATCTGTTGCAAAGTGATTGAGCCAATCAATGGCTTCAATATCCAAGCCACGACCAAATCCCTGATAAGCAACGGAACTATCGATAAAGCGGTCCATAATGACCAACTTACCAGCTTGAAGAGCAGGCAGAACTTTTTCCACCAAGTGCTGTCTGCGACTGGCGATATAGAGAAGGAGCTCTGTTTTAGGATCCATCTGAGTATGACTTGGGTCCAAAATCACTTGACGAATCTTCTCTCCAATCAAGACTCCGCCTGGCTCACGGGTCGTCATCACCTCTACTCCTTTTTCCTCTAAAATTGGGAGTAAAGCCTCTAAAACACTGGTCTTTCCTGCTCCCTCTGGTCCCTCAAGAGAGACTAAAAATCCTTTTGACATGTCTAACTCATTTCTTTTTTTCTACCTTCTATTCTATCAAAAAAATAGGTTTTTGTGACAATCTTTTTGCGTCTTCTCCATTCAATCAACCATAAAAGAGGCTGGGAGTCATCCAACCTCTTATTTACCTAGTTCTTGTGTTCGTTTATAAGCTTGATGAACTGCGTCCATGACGGTACCTCTAAAGGCATGTTCTTCCAGACTTGCTACACCAGCGATAGTCGAACCTCCTGGGCTACAAACTTGGTCTTTCAAGACTCCAGGATGCTTTTGGCTTTCGAGAACCATTTGTCCTGCGCCGACTACTGTTTGGGCTGCCATTTCCAAAGCCATTTCTCGTGGCAATCCTGTCTTTACACCCGCATCTGCCAAAGCCTCGATAAAGAGATAGACAAAAGCTGGTCCACAACCTGCGAGACCTGTCGCCGCATCGATTAAGCCATCTCCCAGCTCAACCAAGAGACCAGCCTTGGCTAAGAGCTGACAAAAGAGTTCACTGTCCTCAGCACAACAGTTCGCTGACATGGCATAACTAATCACTCCTTGCCCGATAGCCACTGGAGTATTGGGCATGATGCGAATGATTCGGTGTTGACTTGGCAGAAGACTTGCCAGTTTTCCCAAGGTCAATCCAGCTGCCATGGAAATCAAAAGAAGACTTTCTCGTTTTTCAAGGATAGTCTGATATTGAGAAAGTAAGTCTGAGAACTGAGCAGGCTTAACTCCTAGAAAAATCACATCTGCTTCTGCAAAAATTTCTTCATTGCTGGAAGCCTGACCACCGAAGTTAGAGATGAAAGCATCTACTTTAGCTTGACTACGATTGGCAAGGAGAATCTGTTCACCCGTCTTGGCCTGCAAAACAGCCTTGGCCAAACTAGCTCCCATATTTCCCAAACCGATAAATCCAATTTTCATCTCTTACTCCCTTATCTGTCCGTCACCAGTAACTACATACTTGTAGCTGGTCAACTCTTTCAAGCCCATTGGCCCACGCGCGTGCAGTTTCTGAGTTGAAATCCCCATCTCACACCCAAGACCAAATTGGCCTCCATCAGTGAAACGTGTTGAAGCATTGACATAAACCGCTGCTGAATCTACTTGATCTGTAAAGTAAGTTGCAGCTTCAGCATTTTCCGTCACAATGGCATCCGAATGATGGGTGCTGTGGGCTTCAATATGCGCAACCGCTTCTTCTAAACTACTCACAACCTTAACCGCTAGGACATAGTCTAAAAACTCGGTATCAAAGTCTTGGGCCTCAGCTGCTAGACCTGAAACAAACTGACTTGCTTTGCTATCCAGACGGAATTGAATTGATTCCAGTCCAGCTTCTTTTCGATCTGCAACCAGCACTTGCTCCAAGCGAGGAAGGAAGCTTGTTGCCTTGTCTTCATGAACCAGCAAAACCTCCATAGCATTGCAGACAGAAGGACGACTGGTTTTAGCATTGTTGATGATAGACAGAGCCTTGTCTTCATCGGCATCCTTGTCCACATAGACATGGACAATTCCAGTTCCTGTCTCGATAACAGGTACGATAGCATTTTCAACCACAGCATTGATCAAGCCAGCCCCTCCACGAGGAATGAGAAGGTCTAGATAACCCTTGGCCTTCATCATGGTATAGCTACTTTCTCGACTAGTATCTTCTACTAGTTGAATCACATCAGGATGAATGGTAGTCGTATCCAAACCCTTCTTCAAGGCTGTGACAATAGCATGAGCTGTTTGGTAGGCGTCCTTACCACTACGAAGAACGACTGCATTTCCACTCTTGAGAGCCAAGGCAGCTGCATCCGACGTCACATTTGGACGGCTTTCATAGATAATACCGATAACACCCATAGCCACACGTTTCTTGGTAATTAGCAAGCCATTTTCAAGATGATTGGTTTCTAAGACTTCACCAATGGGATCTGGTAAAGCAACCACTTCACGAATCCCTCTTGCCATCGCTTGGATTCGCCCTGCATCCAAATAAAGACGATCCAGCATGACATCTGAGATTTTCCCCTTGGCTGCTGCCATATCAAGGGCATTTGCCGCTAGAATCTCCTCAGTAGCTGCCAATAAGTGATCAGCCATAGCTAGCAGGGCTTGATTTTTCACTGTTTCACTAGCAGTGTTAATTGACTTTTTAACAGCCTTTACTTGTTCAAATTGTGCTTGTGTACTTACCATTTTTCACCTCTAAAATTCTGTAAAGAGTAGCTGGATTTCAGGAGTGATGGAAATCCAGTCATCACGGTGAATCAAGACTCCCTTAGCTTTTTGAGAACGGAGCATATCTTCTAGGGCTGAGACACCAAATTGGACACGTCCCTTTCCAAGAGATTGACCTGTTTCTTTATCTGCTACTGTGACAATATCATGGTAAGAGAAGTTCCCTTCCACTTCTACCACACCTGATAAAAGGAGACTTTTTCCGTTTTTTGAAAGTGCTTCTGCAGCTCCACCATCTACCCAAATCGTTCCTTGACTTTGAGCATAAAAAGCCAACCATTGTTTCTGAGTACGAAGGCCCTTCTCTTGCGCAACAAAGAAGGAACCATCCTTGGTCTCGTCCGCCGCCTCAATCAAGGCATCTGATTTCAGGGACGAGCAAATATAGACTGGCACCCCTGACTCCGTTGCGATCGTAGCCGCCTTTATCTTAGTCAACATACCACCTGTACCATTAGACGAACCTGCTCCACCAGCCATATCAATAATCTCACGATTGATAGTCTCGATTTTCTCAAGACGTTTGGCTGTTGGATCTGAGTTGGGATTTCCAGTATAGAGACCGTCCACATCCGTCAAGAGAACCAAGAGATCTGCCTGCACCATAGCCGCCACTTGGGCACTCAGAGTATCATTGTCCCCAACCTTGAGCTCATCAATAACGACACTGTCGTTCTCATTGATGATAGGAATGGCACCACGATGAAGCAATACAGACAAAGCCTGGTGGGCGTTCTTATAACGACGTTTATCTACAAAATCATCCTGTGTTAGCAAGATTTGCGCAGAGACGATTTGACGCATGAGGAGGTTGGTTGTGTATTCTTCTAGGAGCAAACCTTGTCCTACTGCAGCCGAAGCCTGCTTATCAGCAATCTTGGTCGGACGTTTTTTAAAGCCCAAAGCTCCAAAACCAGCCGCTACTGCCCCAGATGAAACCAAAATCAACTCATGCCCAGCCTCATGCAACATAGCTAATTGTTGGGTAATTACCTTTACTTTACCTCTTGATAAACTCCCGTCTTCATTTGTCAAGGACGAAGTCCCCACCTTAAAGACGATTCGTTTGTAGTTCATATTCTCACTCCGATTCTTCATATTTATCCATTATAACATGAATACTTTAAAATAGAAAAGACTTGAAATGAAAAAGGTTGAGACAAGGCATCTCAACTCTTCTATCTATTCTCAGTTTTACGCAATCTTTCCAGCGTTTCTTTAAAAATCTCTGGAATATCTGCTGTAAATTCCAAGGTTTCACCTGTTCTCGGATGGGTAAAACCTAGAGTCTTGGCATGGAGAAATTGCCCATGTCCTTTCAGGGTTTTACGAGGACCATAGACCTCATCCCCAGCGACTGGATGGCCAATATAAGCCATATGAACACGGATTTGGTGGGTACGCCCTGTTTCCAGTTGCAACTCTAGCAAACTATAATCTCCAAAGCGTTCCAAGACTTGAAAACGAGTCACTGCTGGCTTCCCTTTAGCAGTCACTGCCTGTTTCTTACGATCTTTTTCACTACGACCAATCGGAGCTTCAATCACACCACGATCATTGGGCAGATTGCCATGAACAATCGCCCAGTATTTACGTAGAGACTTCTTATCCTTGAGTTCTTGGGCAAGTGCCAAGTGTGCCTCGTCATTCTTCGCAATCATAAGGAGACCAGACGTGTCCTTATCAATACGGTGAACGATACCCGGTCGCAGAACACCATTGATACCTGACAAGTCCTTGATATGGTACATGAGGGCATTGACCAAGGTTCCACTTGTATGACCGGCGCTCGGATGGACCACCATGCCTTGAGATTTGTTAACAACGGCTACATCCTCATCTTGGTAGATAATCTCGAGCGGCAGATTCTCAGCCACATATTCTAAAACCTCTGGTTCTGGCACATGGTAGGTGATGATATCCCCCTCTTGGACAGTGTATTTTGCTTTCTTGGCTTGCCCATTCACCAAAACTTGTCCAGCCTTGATTTGTTCATTCGCGAGACTGCGTGACAATTCTGTCAGATCTGACAGAGCCTTGTCTAGACGTTGCCCACCAGTTTCAATTTTTATTTCCATTTACTTCCTCTTTAAGCATTGCAATCAATAAAACAATCACACCAACTGTCAAATAGCTGTCAGCAACATTGAAAATCGCAAAGTTGATAAAGTCTAGGTGAAACATATCCACCACAAAACCTTGACTCATTCTGTCGATAAAGTTGCCCAGACCTCCCGCTATTATCAGGGTCAGTCCAAAAACTAACCAGAGAGAATCGTCCATGTGTTTATGTAAATACCAAATGGCACCGACCATAACGACCAGTGTAATGACAGCAAATAACCACTGCTGATCTTGCAGCATGGAGAAGGCTGCCCCTCTATTTTGCAGATAGGTCAAGCTAACGAGATTGGGGATCCACGAACGCACTTCACCCAGTGGAATCTGCTGGACAACATAATTTTTAACCAACTGATCCAGCCCAATCAAAAGCAGTACAATGACTGCTACTATTCCTCTTTTTTTCATGATTTCCTCTTCTGATCAAAATATTCTTGCATAACCTCAACGAAAAGAGTACCAGCTTGGCTAAGCTCCACTTCTTCCCGTTTGACATAGACCATGCGGTTATCTAGATTATCCTTGAGACGAATGACTGTAATCCCATTGACACTGTCACTATCTAAAAATCCTGAACCTGTCGCATAGGCGTCAGTCCGCTCCAAAATACCATTCAAAGTAGCACGGTCCGTCACATTGAACATCTGTGAGCTCGCGCTGGTATCTACAAAGTTCTCTGAATAGTAAAGGTACTCGTCCTTTTCCTGAGTAAAGCGAACTGTTGGTAAGTCAGCTAAATCCTCCATGACCAGTTCTTCTTTTTCCGCCAAGGGATGTCCTTCACGCAGATAGATGTGAGTTTGAAAAGGAATCAGCTCAATGACTTCGAGACCTAACTTTTCAATCCGTTGCATAATTCCCTTTTGATTTTGATTGTTGAGGTAGATAATCCCAATCTCACTGTGCCCCTGAGCTACTTCATCAAGGATTTGAACTGTAGTAGACTCAAAAATACGAAAGTTCTTATAGTCAGGATGGCGCTCTGAAAAAGCCGTAATGGTAGGTGGCAAGAAGTCATAGTGCTGACTGGCAATGGAAAATTCATCCTTATCTTCTTCAGGATTGGCATACTGATTTTGAAAAACATCAAATCCTTTGACCAATTCCTGCGCTTTCTCGTAAAATTCCATTCCACGACGAGTCAAAAACGTTCCCGAACTCGTCCGACGGAAAATCTTAAAACCCAGCTCCTTTTCCAAATCGCGCACAGAAATAGACAGACTCGGCTGACTAACATACATCTTTTCAGCAGCTTCACGGAAAGTACCGCTATTAGCAATAGCAACAACATAGCGTAATTGTTGAATATTCATCTTCTACCCCCAACTTCTCTATCTGTTTATTATACCATATTTTAGAAGTTTTCCACCTAGGAAAAATAATGTCACTCATAAAATTCATCTACACTAGTAACAAAGAATTATGGGTACCAAAACAAAAAAATAGGCTCTCCGAAAAACTCGGAAAGCCTTATTTTATGCTACTTCTAGCTTCCTCGCCTTTTCATTTTAAGGCTCGGGATAAAAAGGTTCACTGAACCTTTTTATTTTGCGATTGGGTAAACAGAAACTTGTTTCTTATCGCGACCTTTACGTTCAAAGCGTACTACGCCTTCAACTTTAGCGAACAAAGTATCGTCCCCACCACGTCCAACATTTACACCTGGATAGATGTGTGTACCACGTTGACGGTAAAGGATTGATCCACCTGTTACAGTTTGTCCGTCAGCTGCTTTAGCTCCAAGACGTTTCGCTTGTGAATCACGTCCGTTTGATGTAGAACCTCCACCTTTTTTGTGGGCGAAAAGTTGCAAGTTGTTAAGAGTCATTTTTAACATAATGTTTTCCTCCGTGTTAGTTTTCTGTGATAACTCTGGTTTGGACGAACTCAGAAGAGTTCTCCGATAAGTTTGCCATACCTAAGAAAAATGATTCGAAGAATAACTGCGTCATTTCTCTCTGGTGTGAAGGAAGATCCGCTGGTATTTCAACCTTTAGATAGCCACCTTCATCTTCGTTTAATTCTAAGATTGGTTCATAGCCTGCAAATTTCTCAATGGAATTGATAAAGTTAATGGCAAGCGTAGAAACCGATGCACACACGACATCTAAGCCGTATTCGCCACTTTCGGCGTGTCCAATAATTTCCGCACTCCTCAGCTCGCCATCTTCGGCTCTCTCAAAGACTGCTTGTATCATGTGTTCTCCTTAAAATTAAGCGTTGATCACGTTGATGACAACTTTTGTATATGGTTGACGGTGACCTTGTTTACGGTGGCTACCTTTTTTAGGTTTGTACTTGTAAGTAACAACTTTCTTTTGTTTTCCTTGTTTTTCAACAGTTCCAACTACAGTAGCTCCAGCAACAAGTGGAGTTCCGACAACAGTGTTTTCACCACCAACAAGAACAACTTCGTTAAAAGTAACTTCTTGACCAGCTTCAACGTTCAATTTTTCAACGTAAACTGCTTGACCAACTTCAACTTTAACTTGTTTTCCGCCAGTTTTGATAATTGCGTATGTGCTCATTATGCACCTCCTATGATTTTTAGGGTTTCCCCGTATTTTTGTGAAGACTCGCCTAGCATCGTGGGACGAACCACTTAAAAGAAGAGCTCTAAGTATAACAAAATTTAAATTTGTTATACGACGAGCAACGATGTTCGTGCGGTTGCACAGGATTGTGCATAGTCAACTCTTTAAGTATAGCATATCTTCTTTTTTCTTACAAGTAAAATCAATCAAATTTAAGCTTTTTCTTTCCCTTTTTTCCTCCAAGAAGCAAAAAGCATGCTGAAGTAAAAGATACTCATCATAAGAGGAATACCTAGAATTGTCTTCTCCTGATAGTAAATCGTCAAATAAGCCGAAAAAATGACTCCAAAGACAAAACTGCTAAGCAAGCTAACAAAAATCAAGCCCTCTCGTAGGAAAGGCGTATGTTTGGTTCGGAAATAATCCCCAAAAGCTAACATGGTTCGTTTGATATTCCCTGTCATAAAAGCATTATTATAGGCAATACCTGACACTTCTCCAAAAGCAGTTGTCACCAGTCCCATACAGAAGGCCAATGGCGGTACGAGATAGATATTATCAACCGTTTGTGGCACAAAACCTATAATTAAGGACAGGATTGCAAGTGGAATCAAGGACAAAATCGGCTTTTTAACAATTCGTAGTTTTTCCTTATACAATGTCAGAAAAAAAACACCCATCATAAAGAAAAACAAAGTCATTACTTTAGCACTGGCATCCGAGACATTCTGTTGAATGAGTCCTACAGAGAGAAAAACAACATTCCCGGTTTGTCCAGCCACAAGGGTGTTCCCTCGAACGATAAAGGTATAGGCATCGACATATCCTGCACAAAAAGTCAAAAAAAGCGCTAGTCTCTTAGACTGACGTGATATTTTTCTTATTGGTAATAATCTCATTTTCTCTCCCATTTCAGTTTCATTTACTCATTTCAATATTGTACCACTTTCTCCAAGAAATGCGTAGTCCATTTGAAAATTTTTACCATCTGTTGGATAGTCCTTCTTTTCTATGTTATAATGAAGGAAGGATTTGAAGTCGGAAAAGGAGTATCTATGCTTAAATTAGGTGTCATCGGAACAGGGGCTATCAGCCATCATTTCATAGAAGCAGCCCATGCTAGCGGAGAATACCAGCTAGTTGCAGTCTATTCTAGAAAGCTAGAAACTGCCGCAACCTTTGCTTCTCGGTATCAGGATATCCAACTCTTTAATCAATTAGAAGACTTCTTTAAGTCTTCCTTTGATGTAGTCTATATCGCTAGTCCAAACTCCTTGCATTTTGATCAAGCCAAGGCTGCCTTGTCTGCTGGTAAGCACGTCATTCTTGAAAAGCCAGCTGTCACTCAGCCACAAGAATGGCTGAATCTAATTCAAACGGCTGAGGAAAATAATTGTTTTATCTTTGAAGCAGCAAGAAACTACCACGAGGAAGCTTTTACCACTATCAAGAATTTTTTGGCAGACAAGCAAATCTTAGGCGCAGATTTCAACTATGCCAAATATTCATCAAAGATGCCTGACTTGTTGGCGGGACAGACGCCTAATGTCTTTTCAGATCGTTTTGCTGGCGGAGCTCTTATGGACTTGGGGATTTATCCTCTCTACGCTGCCGTTCGCCTCTTTGGAAAAGCTCAGGACGCGATCTATCAGGCTCAACAGCTTGACAATAGCATTGACCTAAATGGTGATGGTATCCTCTTCTACCCAGATTTTCAAGTTCACATTAAGGCTGGGAAAAACATCACTTCCAATCTTCCTTGCGAGATTTATACAGCAGATGGAACCTTGACCCTTAACACGATTGAACATGTCCGCTCAGCTATTTTTAGCGACCACCAAGGAAATCAAGTCCAACTCCCTATCCAACAGGCTCCTCATACGATGGCTGAGGAAGCAGCTGCATTTGCACACATGATCCAGCAACCAGACCAGACACTTTACCAGAACTGGCTGGATGATGCAGGTTCTGTTCATGACCTATTATATACCATGCGCCAGACTGCTGGCATTAGATTCGAGGCAGAAAATGAAAACTAAACTACCGACTGAATGGCAAGAACTGAGCGACCAGCTCGGTTTCCAAGAATTCACCCCCATTCAAACTCAACTATTTGAGCCCATTCTTACTGGAGAAAACCTCCTAGGAGTGAGCCCAACAGGAACTGGTAAGACACTAGCTTACCTCTTGCCAAGTCTACTCAGACTGAAAAAGAAAAAAGCCCAACAACTCTTGATTCTAGCACCAAATACAGAACTGGCTGGACAGATTTTTGACGTGTGTAAAACGTGGGCAGAAGCCATCGGTTTGACTGCTCAGCTCTTCTTATCAGGTTCCAGTCAGAAACGCCAGATTGAGCGACTTAAAAAAGGACCAGAAATTCTGATTGGAACTCCCGGCCGTATCTTTGAGTTGATTAAATTGAAAAAAATCAAGATGATGAATGTGGAAACCATCATCCTGGATGAATTTGACCAATTGCTCGATGATTCTCAGATTCACTTTGTCGAAAAAATCACTCACTACGCACCTCGTGACCACCAACTCATCTACATGAGTGCGACGACCAAGTTTGGCCAAGAAAAGATTGCACCAAACACGCGCACCATCGACCTTTCTGACCAAAAGTTAGACAACATCCAACATTTCTATATGCAGGTAGACCAACGTCATCGAGTGGACATGCTACGAAAATTAGCTCATGTAGAGGATTTCCGTGGTCTGGTCTTCTTTAACAGCTTGTCAGATCTTGGAAGTGCGGAGGAAAAACTACAGTATCGCGATGTCTTGGCCGTTTCCCTCGCTAGCGATGTCAATGTTAAGTTTCGAAAAGTCATCTTAGAAAAGTTCAAAGACAAGCAACTAACCCTGCTCCTTGCAACTGACCTTCTGGCACGTGGGATTGATATTGATAGCCTAGAATGTGTCGTAAACTTTGATGTTCCTAGAGAAATGGAAACTTACACTCACCGCGCTGGCCGTACAGGTCGCATGGGTAAAGAGGGCTATGTTATCACTCTCGTAACCCATCCTGAAGAACTTAAAAAACTCAAGAAATTCGCAAGTGTAGGTGAAATTGTTCTAAAAAACCAAGAACTCTATATCAAATAAGGTTAGCATTCGCCAACCTTTTTCTTATCCCCAAGTAATTTCTAATTGATAACTGGCAAAAGGATGTCCCTCTTGGTTTTGCAGTTGATAGGCGAGCTCAATCTTTTGCCCATCCAGTTTGTAGTGACTTGTCTGAATGATAAACTCCTGCATCCCCATTGGAGTAGGAATATAGGCCAAACTATCACTATCCTTTAGAAATCGCATGATGGTTTTGGGACTCGAGAAACGGGTCATCACCAGTTCTTCTTCATGAAACTTGAGAACCACTTTTTCTTTTTCCTCATTATAGAAAAGCAGATAGCGATAATCTCCCTTTTCACGCACCTCCACGTCATAGAGTTGGTCAATGACTTCCAACTGTTCATCAAACTGAATCCTATTTCGCATCCGAATCTTCACATCAGGTCCTCTTTCTTCTCTCTTGTCCTACTATTTTACCAAAAAGAGCAGGATTTTGCTATAATGGTCATATGAACGAAAAAGTATTCCGTGACCCAGTTCACAACTATATCCATGTAAACAATCAGGTCATCTATGACTTGATCAATACAAAAGAATTTCAACGTCTGCGCCGTATCAAGCAACTAGGAACTTCCAGTTATACCTTCCATGGTGGGGAGCACAGCCGCTTCTCCCACTGTTTGGGGGTTTATGAGATTGCACGACGTATCACGGAGATTTTTGAAGAAAAATATCCTGAAGAATGGGATCCTGCTGAGTCTCTCTTGACTATGACTGCTGCTCTCCTACATGACCTTGGGCATGGTGCCTACTCCCATACTTTTGAACATCTCTTTGATACAGATCATGAGGCCATTACTCAGGAAATCATCCAAAGCCCTGAAACAGAGATTCACCAAGTCCTGCTTCAAGTAGCGCCAGATTTTCCAGAAAAGGTGGCCAGTGTCATTGACCACACCTATCCTAACAAGCAGGTCGTGCAACTCATTTCTAGCCAGATTGATGCGGATCGCATGGACTATCTCTTGCGTGACTCTTATTTTACAGGAGCATCTTACGGAGAATTTGACCTGACTCGAATTCTCCGAGTGATTCGTCCTATCGAAAATGGTATCGCCTTTCAACGCAATGGCATGCATGCCATTGAAGACTATGTTCTCAGTCGCTACCAGATGTATATGCAGGTTTATTTTCACCCAGCAACACGCGCCATGGAAGTTCTCCTACAGAATCTCCTCAAACGCGCCAAGGAACTCTTTCCTGAAGACAAGGACTTCTTTGCACGAACTTCCCCACATTTGTTACCTTTTTTTGAAAAGAGAGTTACCCTATCTGACTATCTGGCTCTTGATGATGGCGTGATGAATACCTACTTCCAACTCTGGATGACCAGTCCTGACAAGATTCTCGCAGACTTGTCGCAGCGCTTTGTCAACCGTAAGGTCTTCAAATCCATTACTTTTTCTCAAGAAGATCAAGACCGACTCGCAACCATGAGACAACTGGTTGAAGACATCGGATTTGATCCCGACTACTACACAGCCATTCATAAGAACTTTGACCTTCCTTATGATATCTATCGTCCCGAATCTGAAAATCCACGGACACAGATTGAGATTCTACAGAAAAATGGAGATCTGGCAGAACTCTCTAGCCTGTCTCCTATCGTTCAATCCCTTGCTGGCAGTCGCCACGGAGATAATCGTTTCTATTTCCCAAAAGAAATGTTGGACCAAAACAGTATCTTCGCAAGCATTACCCAGCAATTTTTACACTTGATTGAGAACGATCATTTTACCCCAAATAAGAACGAATAGAGGAAATATATGAGTATTAAACTAATCGCCGTCGATATCGATGGTACCCTAGTAAACAGTAAAAAGGAGATCACTCCGGAAGTCTTTTCTGCCATTCAAGACGCCAAACAAGCTGGTGTCAAAGTCGTCATTGCAACTGGTCGCCCTATCGCAGGTGTTGCCAAACTTCTGGATGACTTGCAATTGAGAGACGATGGTGACTATGTGGTAACCTTCAACGGTGCCCTTGTCCAAGAGACTGCTACTGGTCATGAGATTATCAGCGAATCCTTGACCTATGAGGATTATCTGGATATGGAATTTCTCAGTCGCAAGCTCGGTGTCCACATGCACGCTATTACCAAGGACGGTATCTATACTGCCAATCGCAATATCGGAAAATACACGGTGCATGAATCAACCCTCGTCAACATGCCCATTTTCTACCGTACTCCTGAAGAAATGGCTGGCAAGGAAATTGTCAAATGTATGTTTATCGATGAACCAGAAATTCTCGATGCTGCGATTGAAAAAATCCCAGCAGAATTTTACGAACGCTACTCTATCAATAAATCTGCTCCTTTCTACCTTGAACTCCTTAAAAAGAATGTAGACAAGGGTTCAGCCATCACTCACTTAGCTGAAAAACTCGGATTGACCAAAGATGAAACCATGGCTATCGGGGACGAAGAAAATGACCGTGCCATGCTGGAAGTCGTTGGTAACCCCGTTGTTATGGAAAATGGAAATCCAGAACTCAAAAAAATCGCCAAATACATCACCAAGTCTAATGACGAATCCGGCGTTGCCCATGCTATCCGTACGTGGGTACTGTAAAAAGGTAAGAATAGACGAAAACCGCTCAGCAGAGCGGTTTTTAGTATGAACATATCACAATGAGGGTAAATCAATAAATTAAATTGCAGTTTTACAGTTACTTAAATCTTGAGAGTGCAAAAATAGGTATTGCTTCCTTAATTGTGGTACTGAATTATAATAAATCACCCTCTTTATTTCCATATTTTATCTCTTTATAATCTCTTTTAATTTTACGATAATTTCATATACAAAGTATAAATAGGAAAGTCTTTATATCTTTCTTTTGTCTCGTTATCCAGTTTATTCCAAAACAAATCAGCTTGCGGTTTCGATTTCAATAACACTGATGAACCGAAACAAAGTTCATAGTTATCATTACTATTTACTAAAATATTGCTTAGAATCTCCATTTCTTTGCTGTTTAATTTACGAACTCTAGATTTTATTTGAAGGTCATTTATTATAGCTATCTCACTATTTTGGGAGTATTTTAAGTTCCAATTAGAAAGACATTGTGCCCAATTAAGCAATAACTCTCTTCTAGAAACATCTTCTGCCATGTCAGCAGCAATAACTATTTTTATAATAGTGTTATTAGCATCTTCAAATTTCAAGTCATTATCAACTAATCTTTGATATGAGGCAATAACCGAATCAAAATTACAATTATCTATTTTTAGCCAATCGTTAGGTTCAAAAACTTCAAAAATTGAAATATCTGAAGAATCTTTACCCTCACCTCTCCTACACCAGGGAATTTCAGTAAAGATATCAATCATAGTTCCGTTCTTATCTATTGTAAAATTATATAAGGCAATAATATGGATATTAGCAATTCTTAGATGAAGTAATTTAGATTCATTATAATCTAAGGCAACCTTCTTCTTTAGAACAAGACCTGAATTAAGGATATTTAGATTTTTTTGAGATTGTTTATCAAAGTAGTTTAGATCAAGATCCTTTTGTACACCCATATTTTCCAAGAAGTTAGAAATCTGTCTCAAATCCTTTATATCGCTATCTAAATTCCGTGAAGTAATATCCGATATTGACTGATTATCTAGTTCTATTTTATTTCCATTGAGATTGAAATATCCTACTCTTCCTAGCTCTTGAAGTACCTCCGTACACTCCATGGCTTTTGAGAGCATATTAGACCTTGTATAATTAAATTTAAATATTTTTTTATTTACATCAAAGGACATTTTAAAGCATTCACCAAAATGTAGTTGTACACTCCCATCAGGGAATCGATGTCTTTTTACATCTTGAAAAGTAAAATCTCCAATTGTAATAATTAAATCAGTTTCCTCGTAAGTTTCGACAACCTTTATTGTATTTTCAAGTGGTATTTCAATACCAGTTAAAGGATCTTTATAATAAATGAAGAGATCGTGTTCTTTCTGATAGTTAAATATCTCTCCTTTTCCTTGTCCATAAAAATAGAATTTAAGATTATTATCGTCAGAGATATCTTCAACTGAGATACCATCAGTATTTATGAAGCTATACTGTCTCTGACTATTATTTATAAAATCCACTAACATTGGATACATCTTTTTTTCATCTAGTTTAAATATCTGTATGGACAGTTTCTTACTATTTGTAGATTTATTTTTTAATTTACTTTTTTTGAGCAAATCTTTTATAGAAAAAGGAGGCAATGATTTATAATAGATTTCTCGTAAGTCATTATTCTCACTCAACCAAACTACAAATAAAACTACGCCGCCATTTGATTTATATAATTCTAAATCTCTAGCATCTAATGGAAAGGATTTTAACACATCTTTTTTCTGTCTAGTGGTTTTAATCTGAACAGGTACTTTACCTAATATTTCGTCTTTCTTCTCACTCGATGATTTAAGAACATGAATTTCTCCATCCCACACTGGAGTTTTATCATTTCTATCAAAATAAGATTGAAGTAACTCATGCTTATCTATAAATGTCGACAGATATGAAACACCTAATGTCTCAATTTTTTTATTATTTGCCAAATCCGCACCTCGAAAAATAGCTCTATATACTTTATATTATAACATTAACAAAGAAAAACTTATATACTATAATTACAACTATTTAACTTAAACTGAATATTATAAACTTAAAAAATACTGTTCATTAATAATTACAAAATAAATAGACCAGTTTCCTGATCTACTTTATTCTATATTCATTGACTTTTGGTCACACTTTGGTCAAAAATTCCAAAAATACTAACTTATTTAAAAAAACTAACTTGTGATGATTGCCTATAAACAAACACTTTGAATTTTCTTTTTTTTCTTTACATTTCTAAAAATGCCCCCTATGGATATTATGGAGCCTATTTTGTTGTAGAAAAAAGTCCCATATCATCTATAATGAAAAGCGACTAAACAACTCATTAGAAACTAAATGGAGGCTAAACAGAACTTATTTTAGAACACTCCATCTTTTCCACTAGGATTTTCAAGAATTAAACAATACTAGAAACTCTGTCTCCTAACAAATTTAGGAGAAACTTCAACAGATGTGACACTTTCCCCTTTAATAATTGCTAAAACACCTTCTATCATTTTTTGGGCTAACATAGCATAATTAGGAGAAATAGTAGACAGAGCTGGAGTATAATATTGCGAAATAGGAATATTATCGAATCCAATTATTGAAATATCATCAGGAATGGTAATCCCCTTCTCATAGCACGCACGAATCAGCCCTTGAACCTTCTCATCCCCTGAAACAAATATCATATCCGGATGATTTTGATTAGATAAATTATTTATAGCATATGAATAAACTGAATCAATTGTAGTTAAACCATAAATAACTTGCAAATCCATTAAATAATTTTTATCAGTCAGAAAAGTACGAATACCTTTTTCACGATCCTTATTAACAAGAGATTCCCCTCCCATAAGTAACAACATACTTTTAATATTCTCTTTTGTTACTAATTCCATCATATCATAAGTTGCTTGAAAATTGTTATTAGATACATAAACAACATCAGGTGTTCGAGATTCTCCAAAAACTATAAAAGGCATATTATTCTTCTGTAAATAATTAATCCGAATATCGTCTTTACTTTCATAAAATACTATTACTCCATCTATTAAGCTTCCTGTACTTGAAATTATTGAATTCCTAATCGTATCTTCTTCACCAAAGTATTCAACAATAGCGTTTACACCAAACTCTTTACAAGTTTGTAGAACTCTATCTAGTAAAGTTTGAAACCAAATCAAGGGAAAAGAATCAATCTTTTTAACGGAAATCAAAATGTTTGTAGTTTCTTTCTTAGTCAAATTTTTTGCATATGCATTTGGAACATACGACAACTCATCAATGACTTTTTGAATAGCTCGATAAGTTTCTTCTTTTACCTTTTCACCACCGTTAATAACACGTGAAACAGTTTTTGGAGAAAAACCTGATAAATGCGCAATATCATAAATAGTTACCTTTTTATCGTTTAAATTTTTCACTTTAGTCCTCCATTTATGATTTATCTAATTTTATTATACAATATTTACTTTTTTTAACAAGAGAATTTAGTAAAATATTTTAATGTATCTTAACAAAAACTTTAATTTCAAAATTTTCTATTTTATACTCTATTCTTCCGATTCAAAAAAATAACATTGACAATTAAAATCTTTATTCTTTACAATTTTTTCTACTTCACAACTGATAAACTTGTATGAAAATAACTTACCACGAAAATATAAAAAATCATTTTCGGTAAAATCCATTGAAACTATAAAAGTATCTAATAACATTTGGACATAGCAGTCTAAGATCGGAATAATCTTTTCCTTAACAATAACTTTTGCTAATATATCATCAGCTGGTAAAGAAGACGAAAATACAATTTCACAAATATCATAAAAAGAATGAAATCTATATACTTGCACTAAAGAATTATATTCAAAATACGTTATTCTTCCACAGTCAAAATTAATATTATATACCTTCATTTATGTTTATCCTTATACTTTGCAAATAATTTCGAGTCAATTATCACCTAAAAAACAAAGGGACAAGAATAACTGCCCCTTTGTTTATTCTATATCAACTAACTTCTTCGACATAAATAACACCAACAATATTTGCTATTTCTTCCATTAGTTTAAGATGTTCAAACTTACCTGAAAGTTCTAGAGTCATAAATGATGCTATTCTTTTGTCTGGAACATCAAAATATTCAATTCTTTCAGAATTAACATCTCCAAAAGCAGTTCTTGAATCATTCAATCGAATTCCATTTTCTGCACAATAAACTAATACTCGATTATATGCCTCAGTAGATTTAACTACAATATATAATTCAATAACTTTTGAACGACTTTGAAGATATTTTTTTAAAGGCTGAAACATAGAAATCACACTCCACACAGAAATAGCTACTAACAGAGCACCTTCATAAAAACCTACTCCAATAGCTAAACCTATTCCTGCAGAAGCCCAGATTCCTGCTGCAGTTGTCAGACCAGTAACCTTCTTTTTATCTGTGATAAGAATTGTTCCAGCTCCAAGAAAACCAACACCAGAAATAACTTGAGCACCTAAACGTGTCGGATCTCCTGTTCCAAACTTATAAGATACAAATTCATTAGTCATCATAATCAAACAAGCAGCCATACAAACGATACTATGTGTACGAATACCTGCTGGTTGAGATTTACTTCCTCTTTCTAAGCCAATAATACTTCCAATGACCAAAGATAACACGACTCTAATAATAATTTCAATGTATGATAGTCCAATGCTGGATGATTGCATTACTATTTCCTTTTCTTACCACGCGGTCTCTGTGTGAAGTACAATACAGTTCCTGAAATAATCATTAGAACAATTGTATAAACAAATACAAGAGCTTGTGCATTAGATGTTGCTGTTTCATCACCTGCAGAACGAATCGTAATACCTAATGGTTGAGCCAATGGATGATAAAGGAATACAGATAAATCGAAATCGGTCAATAAAGAGTTAAAGTTGAGTGCGATAACAGAAAGAACTACCGGCAAGATGAAAGGAATAATAACCTTCATCATTGTGTAAAATGGTGAAGCCCCCATACTTCTAGCAGCATCCTCCATCTCATCATCAACACTAAATAAGATTGCACGTACCATTCTATAAGAGAATGGAATTTTTACAACAATATAAGCGATTAGCAAAATTACTAAACTACCAACTAGAATCTGGTTAAAGACTAAAAGTTGAGGTTGGTTGAAAGTGAACAATAAACTAACTGCTAGAAGTGTACTTGGTAATAGCCAAGGAAGAAGAGCTCCGTATTCGAACAAGAAATCAAATCGAGTTTTATGTTTACGAACTACTCGCGCAAACACAACAGCAAGAACTGTTGCAGTAGTTGCTGCAATGATAGAATATATAAAGCTGACTAGGAATGGAGAAAACGCAACACTATTACTAAAGAACAATCTGTAATTATCAAGAGTAAAGTTTGATAATGATAAGTTTCCTGACTGTATTGCAACTGGGTCAGTAAATGAATACAATACAATGAAAATCAATGGTAACATGAAAACAGTGAACAAAGCATAAGCAACAATATGTGCAATGATATTCCATGGTTTAGATGTGATTTTTTGTTTTTTCAAAGGTGCTTTCGTTTTAGAAATAGAAATATAATTTCCGCCTTTTTCGATCTTGTTCATAATAGTAAGCAAAATCGTAGTGGCAATACCCAAAATAATTGCTAGAAAGGCGGCTAAGTCACGAGAATTTCCCATTCCAGCAAATGTTATGATCATTGGGTTAATAGTTTGGAATTCTTTCCCACCAACAATCATAGGTGCTGCTACTGCTGATAACCCACTTAGAAAAACCATAATTGTAAGAGCGAATAAAGTAGGAATTAGAGTTGGCAATACTACTTTTCTAAACACTGTAAATGGTTTGGCACCCATATTACGTGCAGCTTCAATAGTATGATAGTCTACACTTCGAATTGTATTAGTTAGGAATAAGGTGTGATTAGCAGTACCAGAAAATGTCATAATAAATAGAACTGCACCATAACCAATAAACCAGTTAGGATCTAAAGATGGAATAATACTTTGTAAAAATTTGGTAATCATTCCATATGGTCCATAAACGAATTTATAACCAGTAGCCAAAACTACTCCACCGTAGATTAGTGACGTCATGTATCCTAGTTTTAATATTTTAGCTCCTTTAATATCAAAATATTCTGTAAACAATACACAAAGTACACCAACAACATTAACAGTTATAATTAGTGAGAATGCTAACTTGAAACTGTTAAAAATACTCTGAATCGCACGTTGAGATTTAAAAGCTCGTTGTACGACATCAAGTGAAAACTCCCCACCTTTCACAAATACATTAACTACTAAATCAAAGTTTGGATAAATGATGAAAGTTACCAAGAACCAGATTAAGCCTAAACGAATGAGCCAATCTTTCCAATTTAATTTATGACGCATACTGCCCCTCCTTAAAATTGCAGAACGTCTGATGGTGTGATAAATAATTCCACACTTTCTCCGACAGATCTAATAGCTGACTGACTATCGATACTTGTTACATTAAGAATTTGGTTTTCAGATACCTGAACAGTATAGTGAATTGTAACTCCTGAAAATTCAACATCAATAATTGAACCTTTTAAGACAAAATCCTGATCCGTTTCACGTTTGAAGCGAACTTTTTCTAAACGAATGTAACCTTTTTTATCTTCCAAAAAAACATGAGCATTATTTAGAAGAATTCCGTGAACAGTTTCATCTGTAAGTACGTTAATGTCTCCAATGAAATCACATACAAATTCTGTTTGAGAATTATGATAAATTTCTACTGGTGTCCCCACTTGTTCAATAAAACCATTATTAAAAACAGCAATCCTATCAGATAGCGTTAACGCTTCCTCTTGGTCATGTGTAACATATAGAGTTGTAATTCCCAATTCTTTTTGAAGACGTTTCAACTCTTTTCTCAAATCCACACGTAATTTTGCATCTAGGTTTGACAAGGGTTCATCCAAACATAGGATTTTAGGTTCCAAAACAAGAGCACGAGCTAAAGCTACACGCTGCTGTTGTCCTCCAGATAATTCTGAAACGTTACGTTGCAATTGTTGATCTGAAATCTTAATTTTAGCAGCCACTGCAGAAACCTTGGCTTTAATAACATCTGGAGCAACTTTTTTAACTTTTAAACCAAATGCAATATTATCAAAAACTGTCATTGTTGGAAATAGTGCGTAAGATTGGAATACGATCCCGATTCCACGTTTTTCAGGCTCCAAGTGCGTAACATCTGTGCCATTAACCTCAATACTTCCAGATGAAGGGTCTAGAAAACCTACCAAAGCTCTCAAAGTTGTTGATTTACCACATCCAGAAGGTCCTAGAAAGGTAAAGAATTCTCCTTCCTGAATATCTAAATTAAGATTATCAATCGCGATAAAATCACCATATTTAATTTGAATATTATCAAATTTAATCATATTATTAACTTCCTTTACTAATATATAAAAAGTCCCTCTTAATTTCTTTTGTATGTGCAGAAACATTAGAGAGACTTGGAATTTTAAAAATTACACTTATGTCCTATTTTACATATTCAAGTTCAGCTTTTTCGACCCATTCGTCCAAATGTTTTCCAACAGCTTCCCAATCAATACTTTGTGGTTTCACTTGATCAACAAATTTCTTAGTTGCTTCTGGTAACTCTTTCACTGCCTCAGTATTTGCAGGAATAGAACCAAAGTTTTTGCTATACTCTACTTGAATTTCTGTTTGACCAAACCAATCAATAAATTCTTTAGCTAAAGCTTGTTTCTTACTAGTATTCAAAATCATTGTTTGTTCAGTTACAAACGGGACACCAATTTCAGGAGACATTACTTTAAATACAACATTTTGTTCTTTCTGTCCAACTAATGCACCAGAACCCCACATCATTCCATACTGGATTGGGTCATCCTTATCCAACATTTTAACAATTGAACTTTCACCCTTTTGAAGAGTGTACGCATTTTCCAAATATTCTTTAGCTGCTTGCCAACCTTTTTCAGAAACACCCAATTCTCCTTTATCATCTAGATAACGAACAAGGATACTTGCCAAGATAGCACGCCCTGTTCCACCTGAGAGCCCAGAAATTGAATATTTACCTTTATACTTGCTACCTAACTCAGTCCAATCTTTAGGCATTTCTTTTACATCAGGCGCCCCAATTAAAACTAATGGTTGAACAATCACAGGATTATAATAATTATCTTTATCTGATAAAGATTGATCAATTTTATCTAACCATTTAGGCTTGTACTGTACTAGTAATTTTTGATCTCTAATTTTATTTGAATCAACAGCACCAATTCCAAATACCATATCTGCAACTGCATTATTCTTCTCAGCAATAACACGGTCTGCTAATTGAGCGCCAGGGATATCAACCATTTTAATATTGAAACCAGCTTCTTTTGCTTTAGCAGTTAGCCAATCTCCACGTCCGTTTGAAACAGAGTTAGAATAAATTACTAATTCTTGGCTCTTATCAGCTTTTTCTTCTGATTGAGGTGTATCGCTCGAAGAATTTGATGAATTATTTGAACCACCTGAACATGCTGCCAATGTTGTAACCGCAACCCCTGCAGCTAAAAGCGATAACAATTTAGATTTTTTCATATGAAAACTCCTTTATATTTTTAATAATAATTTTTTTTAAAATTTTTCACAATATGGAACAAATCGTCTCATATCTTCAAATACTGTATAATCAATACGATTTACAGTAATTACAGGAATCTTTTCAAGTAGAACTTTTGTTAATTCCTTTTTCACCTTTGTAAACTCTTCATTTTCATCTTCCGTTAATGGAACTCGAAGATATCCAATTGAGATATGGAATTGATAGCGATCATGATTAGGGAATCGAACACCTGCTTTTTCTGAAACATACGTTCTAATTTCTTCTAATCGTTTAGCTGATTTTTCATCTGCTGGTTCAACTAAAATGTTTTGATTGCCCATTTCAGTAACTCGCATATGAATATCTTCGTTGAGTAATGGGAAGATTTCTAGTTGCTTAGCAAAGTAATCATGAATTTCTTGTAATGGTGTATCTAGTGGTAGATGACTACTCCAAAATTCAGACTCACGATTTTCGTGACAAAGTAACTCTATTACTGTCATATGAATAGAATCTCTTGGAGTTAATGTAAATTTATCTATAAATGGCAACTCTCTATAACGTGATTGAATGATATCAACAACTTCCATCAAATCTGAATTAGTATAAAGATTTGCAACAACTGTATTCCCTGGGAAATGATTAAATTCCCCGTTCTCTTTGAACTTAATTTTTGTTAAGTTTTTCATAAAAAGACCTTCTTTTTTATTTTTGACATCGGTGTCATTCATGTTTACATTATACAATGTAAACGATTACTTTGTCAAGCGCTTTCATAATTTTTTTTTGATTTTTTTTATATATACATATCACAAGACTATTGTGCTTTATTATTTATTGTATCCATTAGGATTTTTGGATTGCCAATTCCATGTATCTCTACACATATCTTCAACCGTTTTCGTAGTCTTCCAATTTAACTCCTTATACGCTTTGTCTGCATTTGCATAACAAGTCGCAACGTCTCCTGATCGTCTTGGAACAATTTTATAAGGAATTGGAACCTTATTGACACTTTCAAATGTATTTACAAGTTGTAATACACTAGTTCCCTCTCCTGAGCCCAGGTTATAAATATAAACATCTGTTTTTTCGGATACTTTTTCTAAAGCTTTTATATGCCCTATCGCTAAATCCACTACATGGATATAATCGCGAACACCAGTACCATCTACCGTATCATAATCATCTCCAAAAACACTTAGCTCTGATCGCTTGCCTACAGCTACTTGTGCAATAAAAGGCATCAAGTTGTTGGGAATTCCAGAGGGGTCTTCACCAATAAGCCCAGACTCATGAGCCCCGATCGGATTAAAATAACGAAGCAATGCAATACTCCACTCTGAATCTGCTACATGAACATCTTTTAAAATTTGTTCAAGCATCACTTTGGTGTACCCATAAGGGTTTGTTGCACTTGTCGGCATTGTCTCAATGAGGGGTGATTGATTGTGAATGCCGTATACAGTCGCACTCGATGAAAATACAATCTTCTTAACTTTAAACTCTGACATCACTTCAACAAGAGCTAATGTGCTCATAATATTATTTTCGTAGTACATCACAGGCTTTTGCACGGATTCTCCGACAGCTTTGTATCCTGCAAAATGAATTGCAGCCTCAATAGATTCTTGTTCAAAAACTTTTCTCAATCCTTGTTTATCACAAACATCTAATTCGTAAAACGCAGGACGTTTCCCAGTAATTGCTTCAATCCGATCTAATACCAAGATGCTAGAGTTCGAAAGGTTATCGACAATTACGACTTCCTTCCCTAAATTTAATAATTCTACTACGGTATGGCTACCAATATAACCAGCTCCGCCTGTCACCAATATTGCCATTTGGGGTTCCTCCTAACTAATTCCAACCGACTTAACAAATCTCATAAACGCTTCATGTCCAAACGGAGTATTCTTATAAACGCCAGCATCTTCGAGAACTCTCGCAAATACTTGTCCTACTTCGTGTTGAACTACGCGATTAACCTCTTCTTTTTTAATATTAGGATATTTTTCTTTCAATTGGTCAGCCCATTCTAAATGATAGTTTGCAATTGAATTTTTTTCTCCTAAAAGATATTTTTCAACTTCTTCTAACTCTGTTTTCAAACGAGGTGGTAAAATCGCAAGTCCCATCACTTCGATTAACCCGATATTTTCCTTTTTAATATGTTGTACATCTTGATGAGGGTGGTAAACACCATCTGGGTATTGTTTAGTAGTATGGTTATCTCTCAGAACAATATCCAATTCATATCTTCCATCCACTTTACGAGCAATAGGAGTCACCGTATGGTGTGGAATATCTTCAGTCTTAGCAATGATGTCTACTTCTAAATCTGAATATTCTCTCCAGATATTTAGGATTTTAGTAGCTAATTCTACCAAACGATTTTTATTTTCACCTTGTAGCCTAATCACTGACATCGGCCATTTTACAATACCTGCTTTAACATCCTCAAAGTCTTTAAAAAGAAATTCTCTCTCAATTTTTGCTTTTTCCATTGGGAAAATATGTTTTCCTCCCTGGTAGTGATTATGACTAAGAATAGAACCTCCTGAGATAGGAAGATCAGAATTTGAACCAGCAAAATATCCTGGTAAAATATCAACAATCTCCAATAATTGTTCAAATGTTTTGGACGTAATAGCCATTGGTACATGTTGACTATTCAAGAATATCGCATGCTCATTAAAATATGAGTATGGGGAATACTGGAAACCCCATACTTCGTCTCCCAGTTCCAACCGAATAATTCTATGATTAGCACGTGCTGGATAATTTATTCTCCCCTGATAACCTTCATTTTCCATACAAAGTAAACATTTTGGATAATTAGATGACTTTACCAATTTCTCTGCTGCGATTGTTTTCGGATCTTTTTCCGGTTTTGATAAATTGATTGTAATTTCAAGTGAACCATAATTAGTTTCAGTATGAAAAGCTATATTTTTAGCGATAGCTGACAATTTAATATAGTCGCTATCTTTACTTAACTGATAGAACTCTTCAACTGCTTCCTGTGGCGAAACATCATATGAACTCCAAAAAATATCATTAAGGCGACTTGGTAATGGAACGATAAAATTCATCAGCTCTGCACCTAAACATTCCTTTGCCTCAGCTAAATCAGCAATTTTACCGTTCTTTAAAGCTATTTCTACTAAATTGTCTTTTAATTTTTTAAGATCACTATCATTTGAAATCTTATCAGTTCCTTCTTCACCGATTAAAGCCAATATTCTATTTTTTATATATATTTGGTCCATCGATTTATAAATTCCATATTCAATAACTTTATTAGCAAAATTATCTACTATTGTCTGCATATATACTCCTCTTTAACTATAATACTCCAATTTCCTGATAATCTAACCATTTATAAATAGATTTTGTTGTATGGGACATCTTATCAAGAATATTAATAACTTCTAAAAATACAATAGCTTCATCAACATTTGAGGATTCAATAAGAAAGTTCTCTACTACTTTGTCTCCTAGTTTTTGACATAGACCAGATATCAACTTACATTTTTTATTATAGTCATATACGTCAGGTTCATAGTTTCTATTCTTATACCATGTTAGAGTTTTCTTTAAGTGATCCCCTAGAATAAAATGTATTTTTAGCATTTCATAAAATAATGGTCCCCATTCATGCATTGTATGAATATTTTTTAAATTCTTAACTATTTCAATGATTCGATCACCAATACGTTCAATATCTGTGGATAATTTTACTATAGTTATAATTTTTCTCAAATCAACAGAAACAGGATGTTGTAAACAGATGAGTTCAATACCTTTCATATCTATTGTAACAACTGCTTCATTAATAACTAAATCATTATCTATAATACTTTGTTTTTGAACTTCAGTTAAATCATCAAATATCATTTCATATTTTTTTATTATAGAAATCCATATATCTTCTAGATTATTAGACAACTCAATAATTTCATTGTCAAAATGCTTTCTCAACATTATCTAACCTCAATAATCAATTGCACTATAAAGAACTCGTATAGATAACTGTCTTTATAGTTCATCATATGATGAAATTATTTTAAACATCAATTATCAAAATACTTGCATCATCTTTTTTACCATAAATAGGATCAATATTTGTAGATTCTTTTCTCATTTCAATTAACTCTCCAAAATTGTAGCCTGAATTTTGAGTATAAAAATCGTAAAAACCATCAGTCATTAAAACAATATGATCACTAGTTACTTCCAAACTACCATTGATAACATGATTTATACTACTTTTGTCTAGTGAACCTATCCAATATCCATCTGGTTTATTAGCTAGCTTCCTAATATTTTGTAATATAGTCTTTTTATCAACTTCATCATTAGATTTGATTGAAAATTTTCCTTGTTCAAAAAGGCAATCTACTCTATGGTCTGTAATAGTTTGATTGTTGACTATCATAACACAATCGCCAATCATTATGTATTCTAATTTTAAACCAGATAATTTCGCAAAAATAAAGGCAAAAGTTGGTAACTGGTAATAATCATCAAACTCACACTGATCTATCTCTATTATTTTTCTAACATCATCCAAAACAAGCTCGAAAATTTTCTTCAATGATAACGAATCGTCACAATACTGCTTGAGACATTCAGAAATAAGGTGAGATACTTCTGAAACTGAATAACCTATAGAGTCTTTTGAATTAAATAAATCTGTTGCTCCATCTATAATCCAGAAATATTGATTTTTGTAACCTACGCTATCTTCGTTCTCTATAGTGCTACCTTGTATTGAGCATATTCTATCTATCTTCATAATGACGTTTAAAACTCCGTTGTCCAAATAGAAGGCAAATTCCAATAATAGTTAAAAGCAACTCAACCATTTTATTTAATCCAGTTTTTGGTAATGCATGTTGATTATTTTTTGTCTTAACTACTTCACTAACA
Organism: Streptococcus sp. WB01_FAA12; assembly: GCF_012843315.1. GTDB lineage: Bacteria > Bacillota > Bacilli > Lactobacillales > Streptococcaceae > Streptococcus. Next base: position 142,387 of record NZ_JABAEX010000002.1, on the reverse strand, counting down.
TTAGTTACGTCATATTGTTTTTGTGAAATTTCTCCTGTTACTACATTACCTGAATCATGATTTGATTTTTCAATTTTATCATCTACACTATTTACTGAGTAATTATTAGCTAAACTATTTTTGTTTTCAGCTACAGGTTTTATTTCCTCTGCATGCTTATCTGAGTGGTTATCTGAATGATTACCTGAATTTTGCGAAAAGATTTTATAACTTTCATTCTCAGTTATAATATTAAAATCACCGACACTATTATTTGTGTCTGAACTGGTCCCATTAAAATCAGTTTTAAGTAAAGAAACATGATTTCCTGTTAAATTGGAAAGTTGGTTATTTAAGACAGTGATACTTCCAGCGGATTCTTCAATTACGATTCCGTCTTTACCTCCTGAAATGATATTATCAGACACTACCAAATTGTCGCTGACTCTTAACATTTCAATATTTGGCTGTTCAGTATTTTTCGAATTATTACGAATGATATTCTTTGTTACAGTAATATCAGTTACTTTTCCAAGATAATCTGCACTATCTTTTGCAATTCGTATTGCTTTAGTGTTAGAATCAGCAATATTAAATACATTTCCAGTAATAGTCACATGTTTATTCAAATCTAATATATCTTTAACATTTTTATAACTATAAGCATTAACTAAAGCAGCACCATTTTCACGATAGTGTACACTTTCCTCTTTAGTTTTCTTATCAAACCTATTTCCTTTTATTAAAATATCAGTAAATCCTGTAAAGCGAATACCCGCATACATCATATTATCAAAATGATTATTTAGAATTTTAATATTTGAAGGATTTTCAGTTGTTGCAGTTTGATAATGTGTCCCAATTGCAGTTACTAATTCACCTGATTTTTCACTTTTACCAAAATAAGAATTTTGAATTGTTACATTTTCAGATTTTTGACCATTATCATTTAATGCATATGGAAAGCCTTTTCTGGTTAATGGCTCTATTTGAATAGACTCCTTACTGATGATCTGACCATCCTTCATAGTCTTAGGGAGAGCTTGTCCCAAAAACCGAGAGTTGTCTACTAGTACATTTTTTGAACCTGCAATTTGAATGGCATGTCCCTGATAGCTATCTTTAAAGGTTACATTACTTATTGTTACGTTTTTTGAATTTCCTATAGCAAAGGCTCCTGAAGAATTGATCAAAGGAAGATTCTTAGCTTTTGTCCTCTCTTCATTCAAAGCTCCGTTCATATCAATTGTTCCACCAGAGTAACTGATATCTTCGGTTGGTTCCCACTCAACTTGATCTCCATCATCAGTGAATAAACCTGTCATGAATACAATAGAAGGATGATTTTTGATATTGATACCATTTAATATTGTAGCTTTTTCATGTACTTCTATGTGTGTATGACTTCTCAAAAAGACAATTTCTTTAACTAAATAAGTTCCCTCAGGAAAATATACTTTTCCTCCACCTAATCCTTTAGCAGCTGCATCTATTGTATCTTGAATTGCTTGTCTGTCATCATTAACCCCATCGCCTACTGCACCATAATCTTTTACATTTAAAGCCGAAACTTCAATTCCTTTTTCTAAGGCAGTGTTACTCTCTCGCACTTCATTACTATTAGAGGTATCTGCAACTTCGTTCTCAGAACTAACTGACTTTGAATAAGTACTAATAAAATCAGTCAAACTGTCATGTTTACTAGTTAAGGAACCTTCTAAAGTTTTGATAGTTGAAGTAGAAAGGTCACTATTAGAAACAAGAGGAGAATCTTTCATTTCATCTTCAAAAGTTCCAGTATTTACCCCATCTTCTTTATATTCTTTATTAGGTGTCAAAGGAGAATCAACATTACTATCGGTTAATTGTGAAGTAGAAGAGTCAATCCCAGTAGGTTTATCATAATTATTAGTTGATGAGCTTTCTAAACTATTGGTGGTTGAAGTAGAAAGCTTATTTATAGATATCTGTGAAGTACTTGTAATAACTTCATCAGCAAAAACACTTTGTACCCCCAAGAATGAAACCGCTACCAAAACAGAGCACAATCCAACCTTAAGTTTCCGAATACTAAAAACCTCATTGTGAACAAAATGCTTCATAAAACACCTCCAAATTTTTTATTGTTTTTTTACTATGTATCACTAAATTTTTTTACATCAGACAAAATGACACCGCTGTCATTATTCTTATCATATATTTTCTAAATAAAATTGTCAAGGGATAACACAATAAAATACAACATTTTTTTAAAGCGTAATCATATTTAAAACTTTATATCTGTTCTATAAACCAAAAATATTATTTAGTCTCTTCCAACATTTTTAAATGGACAGAACAATTTCATAGTGAAAATGATAAAATATTTTTTAATAACTCTTAATACTGTTTCACAAAAAATAGACCAATTTCTTGATCTACTTTACTTTATATTAATTTCTAAAAATTTAATTTTGGTCAAAATTTGGTCATGATTTGGTCAAAAAAACAAAAAATACTAAATTATTTTTAAAAATTAACTTGTGATGATTGCCTTAAAATAAACACTTTGCATATTCTTTGCTTTTCTTTGCATTACTTAAAATGCCCCCTGCAGGAATCGAACCTGCAACTACTCCTTAGGAGGGAGTTGTTATATCCATTGAACTAAGGGAGCTAGAGAAAAACTCTGCTAGGTAAGCAGAGTTTTTTAGTCGAATTAACGACGGATTTCTTTGATACGAGCTGCCTTACCTTGAAGTGCACGCAAGTAGTACAATTTCGCACGACGTACTTTACCGTAACGAACAACTTCGATCTTTTCAACACGTGGAGTGTGGATTGGGAAGATACGCTCAACACCTACACCGTTAGAGATTTTACGAACTGTGTAGTTTTCTGAGATGCCAGCACCTTTACGTGCGATAACAACACCTTCAAAAATCTGGATACGTTCACGGTTACCTTCGACAACTTTCGCATGTACACGAACAGTGTCACCAGGACGGAATGATGGGATATCTGTACGAAGTTGACCTTCAGTCAAGCTTTGGATTAATGGATTCATTTTATTCTCCTATCTTTGTCAATCTTGAGGAACCTTCCTCAGCGGATAAACTGTATTTTTGTGCGTCCATTACACACAAGATACAGTTTACCAAATTTCCACATAAAAGTAAAGAAATTTATAGCAGAATTCCTAAAAAAATCGCTAGAAAACCACCTATGTAGGTTAAGACTAAATAGCTATAAAATACCTTCTTGTCACTAAGTAGTCTTTGCAGCTCATCATTCAAGGTTGAAAAGGTCGTCAACCCACCACAGAAACCTGTCGCTAGGATAGCATAGACTTCCTTGGACTCCACATGGTTGTAGAGCAAGCCAATCAAAAAACAACCGAGAAGATTGGCTATGAGAGTTCCTAGGGGCAATTTCGAGGATTGATTATAGCGAGAAAAGAAATAACGCACCAGTGCTCCGAACCCGCAGGCGATTGCAAGATAGATGATTACCATTTCTTCCTCCCTAGAATATAAGCCAATAGCAGACCTCCTCCAATACTCAAAAGCAGATAGCTAATTAAGCTAAGATAACGCCCGGTATCGAGCAATTTCACGGCATCAAGCATTAGACTAGAAAAGGTTGTCAGGCCACCACAAAATCCTGTCCCAAGCGCCAAAACCAAGCCCTTGCTGGTTCCCTTATAGGCCAGATAGCCTTTTACCAGATAGACCAGGTAGAAAATACCCAGATAGTTGACAAGGAGGGTACCCCAAGGAAAGTCTGGACTAGCTGGTAACCAAGTGGAAACCAGATAGCGGACAAGACCTCCCAACATAGCAGCCAGAAAAATCCCTAGCGGATAAAATTGTTCTTTTTTCATTTGATGTTTTGATCCTGATAATCACGCGAACGTTTGAGAATGTCTGAAAAAGTCTCAACAATGGTCTCCTGATAGCGCTTATCTTCTACTCGATTTTTGACTTTTTCAAAAATAACTTCTTCTCTCTTAGAATCTAAGATTGGTTTACCAGATGCTTTTTTATAAGCGACAACCCCTTCAACTAAATGCATTCTTTCTTCCAGGAGCTTGACGATTTGATCGTCAATTTGATCAATTTCTTGCCGAATACTATCTAAATCCATAGTGTCTCCTCCTTTATTTGAATTATTGTATCAAAAAGCCACCAAATAGGCTAGTAAAATCCCAAAATAGCTAATAAAAAACGCACCGACTCCTTTCAGTCAGCGCAGTTTGATTCTTATCCTACTTTTGCAGCCAATTCTTCTGCGAATTGTTCCAAGCGTTCGATGTCTTCTTCTTCGGCAGAAAGATCAACTTTAACACACTCTGAACCTTTTTCTGCTCCTGTCGCTACAAAAACGCGATCAAAGTCATCAACAGCCTTACAAAATTCGTCGTAGAAGGTGTCACCTGAACCGACCACTCCGTAGATTTTACCATTCAAGTTGAGGTCTGCTAGGTCTTCATAGAAGTCCATCATCTCATCTGGCAATTCTCCATCTCCGTAAGTGTAAGTCGCAACGATAGCGATGTCCGCTTCCAAGAAGTCTGAAGCGTCAACAGTCGTACATTCATCAACATCGACATCCAAGCCCAAATCACGCAATTTATCTGCTACAATATCTGCAATTTCTTCGGTATTACCGGTCATACTGGCAAATACAATTTTTGCTAATGCCATATCGTCCTCCTCAATTTATCTCTCTCCATTATATCATATCTTTTTCATTTTAAAAATAAAAATTCTTGTGCTACAATGAAATGAGAAAGAATTGAGGTTATTTATGGAGATTTGTCAGCAAATTTTAGAGAAAATCAAAGAATACGATACCATCATCATTCATCGTCATATGAAACCGGACCCTGATGCCTTGGGAAGTCAGGTAGGTTTGAAAGCCTTGCTCAATCACCATTTTCCAGAAAAGACCATCAAAGCTGTTGGTTATAATGAACCGACTTTGACTTGGATGGCAGAAATGGATACTGTTCAAGATAGTGACTACCATGGTGCTCTTGCTATTATTTGTGATACAGCGAATCGGCCTCGTATCGATGATAAACGCTATGAACAAGCTGCTTTCACCATCAAAATCGATCACCATCCTAACGACGATGTATACGGTGACATGTCTTGGGTCGATACAAGTTCAAGCAGTGCCAGTGAGATGATTGCCCTATTTGCTCAAGAAAATCAGCTGGCTTTGTCTAGCGAAGCGGCACGACTTCTCTATGCAGGAATTGTCGGGGACACAGGGCGTTTTCTCTACCCGTCAACTAGTGCTCGTACCTTTAGAATAGCTGGCCAACTCCGAGAAATTGATTTTGACTTTGCTGGATTGTCTCGTCAAATGGATACCATAAGCTTCAAGATTGCAAAACTGCAAGGATTTGTCTATGAACACTTAGAAGTTGATGAGAATGGGGCTGCACGCGTTCTGCTTACTCAAGACATATTGGAAAAATATAAGGTTACGGATGCTGAAACAGCAGCGATTGTTGGGGCACCTGGTCGAATCGATACCGTTAAGGCTTGGGCTATCTTTGTTGAACAAGCTGATGGTCACTTCCGTGTGCGTATGCGCAGTAAAATTACCCCTATCAATGAAATTGCCAAAGAACACGACGGAGGAGGACATCCATTAGCCAGTGGCGCCAATTCCTATAGTCTAGAAGAAAACGAAATCATCTACCAAAAATTAAAAAACTTGCTTAAAAACTGATAAAATACTTGCCAAACTTATCAGAATCTGATAGACTAGTAAGGTAACAATCTATGGCTCGCAAAGAGACCATGGCAGAAAGGAAATATTGCAAAATGAAAAAAGATATCCATCCAGAATATCGCCCAGTTGTCTTCATGGACACAACTACTGGTTACAAATTCCTTAGCGGTTCAACTAAACGCTCTAACGAAACTGTTGAGTTCGAAGGCGAAACTTATCCATTGATCCGTGTGGAAATTTCATCAGACTCACACCCATTCTACACTGGACGTCAAAAGTTCACTCAAGCAGATGGACGTGTGGATCGTTTCAACAAAAAATACGGTCTCAAATAATCAACCGCATTTATTGCTTAAAAACGTTGATACAAAGCCTTTTCCAAGAAATTGGAATTGGCTTTTTTTGTTTTTAGTACCGTTTTTGGTACCGTCTTGGAAAACTAACCTTTTGCACTATCCAGATAATCTACAAATTTTGTGATAGCTTTCTTCTCTCCTGCTACTGTAGAATGGCTATAAGTATCCAGGGTCATCTGACTACTTGCATGTCCTAACCGTTTGGCTGCATTAACAGGATCAACACCCGTTTCAATCATCAAGGTAGCATGAGTATGTCTGAAACCATGAGGAGTTATCTTCTTCAAGCCATGTTTCCTGATAATGCGCTTCAGTACACTATTGATATAGTTTCTGGTATAAAGGACTTTCTACCCATGCCTCCCAGACATAATGATAAGGAGAGCCTTCTGCTCCTGATTTGTTAATCGGGAAAGAAATACGGCCTTGCTTTTCATTAGCTATAAATTATTCCTTAATAGCTTTAACCAAAACAGGGTTAAAGCCTTTTTTACTTGCTAGAAAATCAATGTAGTCAGACAATGCCTCTGACTGATTGAGTTCTTTAAGATTTTTTCTTGATTAAAATCTATATCTAGTATATAATCAATCTATAACGTATAGATTGGAGATATATCATGGCTATAACTTTATCGAAACAATACAATTTTAAACTGAATGAAGCCACTATGGAGCAAGCTAGAGCCATTATCAAGGAAAAAGGAATGACCATGACGGATGCTATTTCTTTATTTGTGGAGCAAATAGTCCTGGAGCAAGATTTGCCTATTAAGACGGCCGAAGATCTACACAGAGAACAGTTGATTGAAGAATTACAAGCCCAATCTGAACGTGCCTTGAGAGAATACGAGGCAGGCGAAGGAACTTCCCTAGACGATATGAGGGTACGCTATGGCTTATAAAGTGATTGCTTCAAAAGAGGTCGATCAAGCTATCGACAATATACACGCCTATATAGCTACGGTACTTCTATCCCCTCAATCTGCCAAAAATACTGTGGCTAAAATTTTAGACAGCTTAAAAAGTTTAGAAATTTTTCCTGAAGCAGGTTTTGACGCTGATGAGAAAATCGGAGTAAAGATTAACAGCAAGTATCCCACACGAGGAAAAATTATTGAACAATATGTTTTACTTTACTTCATCGACCAAAAACGGAATACTGTTTTTTTATCTCACCTATTCCACACTAAAAGTGACTATGTCACTTTGCTACAAAAAGGCAATAAAAAAAGCTCAACTGATTGAGACAACTTTCATTATTTTATAAGCTCCAAAACCTTAATTTTTGGTACCTTTTTGGTACCATCTTGGTTTAACAATACAGTATCAAATAATTATAAAAGAACCTGAGACAAAATAGTTCTCAGATTCTTTTTTCTTGATTAAATGGCTTCTGTGACAAAACTACGACTTTCTAGCACCTTGAGCATGGCATTTGCTGTGTCTAGTGCTGTAAAGAGTGGCACACCGTGTTCAATGGCTGAACGGCGGATTTGCTCACCATCTTCGTCAGCAGTTCGTTTTGTTCCAACAGTATTGATAATCGCTTGGATTTTTCCTTTACGGACAAAGCTTGGAATGTCCTTCTCATCGTCACCAATCTTACCAACAGGTTGGGCATGCAGTCCATGACTGGCAAAGAAGGCTGCAGTTCCTTCTGTCGCAAGGATACCGTAACCGATATTTTGGAAACGTCGAGCCAAGTTCAAGGCTTCTTCTTTGGCATCATCTGCGATGGTAAAGACTACATTTCCAAAGGTTGGCAAATGTAGATAAGAAGCTTCAAAGGCCTTATAGAGAGCTTTTTCGAGAGTCGTATCAGAACCCATAACTTCACCTGTTGACTTCATCTCAGGACCGAGCAAGCTGTCTACCTTAGCTAGTTTGGTAAAAGAGAAGACAGGTGCCTTGATATGAACGCGAGTGCTTTCAGGATAAAGTCCATCTTGATAACCAAGTTCTCCAAGGTTTTGACCAAGAATCAACTTAGTTGCTACCTGAGCCATAGGGATATTGGTCACCTTAGAAAGGAATGGCACCGTACGGCTGGCACGTGGATTGACCTCAATGACATAGACTTTTTCATCCTTGATGACAAACTGAATGTTCATCATACCAAGACAGTTTAGGCCGATTGCTAGACGTTTGGTGTAGTCTGCAATGGTTTCCTGAACCTTTTGCGACAAGGTTTGAGGAGGATACACGGCCATTGAGTCACCTGAGTGGACACCAGCACGTTCGATATGCTCCATGATACCAGGGATAAGGACATTTTCTCCATCTGAAATAGCATCAACTTCACATTCTTGCCCAACGATGTAAGAGTCAACAAGAACTGGGTGGTCTGGACTAGCCTTAACAGCGGTACGCATGTAAGAACGAAGATCTTCCTCATTTTCTACGATTTCCATGGCACGTCCACCCAAGACATAAGATGGGCGAACGAGAACTGGGAAACCAATCTTGCGAGCTGCAAGCACTGCTTCTTCTTCATTGGTAGCCGTTTGTCCTGGTGGCTGTGGAATATCCAAGTCTTTGAGGGCTTGCTCGAAGAGGTCGCGGTCTTCGGCACGGTCTAGGTCAGCGACTTGCGTACCAAGGATAGTCACACCTGCTTTTGCCAAAGGCTCCGCAAGGTTGATGGCTGTTTGACCTCCAAACTGAACAATGACGCCTTTTGGTTGCTCAAGGTCAATGACATTCATGACATCTTCGAATGTCAATGGCTCAAAGTAAAGTTTGTCTGATACCGAGAAGTCTGTAGAAACGGTCTCTGGATTTGAGTTCATGATGATAGCTTCATAGCCAGCTGCCTGGATAGCCTTAACAGAGTGAACAGTTGCGTAGTCAAACTCAACCCCTTGTCCGATACGGATTGGACCTGAACCTAGGACAAGTACAGATTCCTTATCAGATTTGATAGACTCATTTTCCCAACCATAAGTTGAATAGAAGTATGGTGTTTCAGAGTCAAACTCCGCCGCACAGGTATCGACCATCTTGTAAACTGGAACAATCTTGTTTTCCAAGCGAAGTTGACGAACTTGATCAGCCGTTGTTTTCCAGAGTTCAGCAATCTTACGGTCTGAGAAACCATTGAGTTTGGCTGTTTTCAAGATTTCTAAATCTTGTGGATGGGCACCCAATTCCTGCTCAATTTCAAAGATGTGCAAGAGTTTATCCAGATAGAAGATATCAATCTTGGTCAATTCAGCAATTTCTTCTGGTGTGTAACCACGGCGAATAGCCTCTGATACGTAGAAGAGACGGTCATCTTGGGCCTTGACAACTTTTTCAATCAAGACATCATCTGAAACCGCTGCAAGCTCAGGCATTTCATTGTGGTGAACTCCAATTTCAAGAGAGCGGCAGGCTTTAAGAAGAGACTCCTCGATGTTCCGACCGATGGCCATAACTTCTCCAGTTGCCTTCATCTGGGTACCAAGACGACGTTCCCCTTTTTCAAACTTGTCAAATGGGAAACGTGGAATCTTAGCAACGACGTAGTCAAGGGCTGGCTCAAACATGGCATAGGTTGATCCTGTAACTGGGTTGATGACCTCATCCAAGGTCAAACCGACGGCAATCTTGGCAGCCAATTTAGCAATTGGATAACCCGTCGCCTTAGAAGCAAGGGCTGACGAACGCGATACACGAGGGTTTACTTCGATAACATAGTACTTAAAGCTATGGGGATCAAGTGCTAGCTGAACATTACATCCACCTTCAATCTTAAGGGCACGAATAATGCTCAAGCTCGCGTCACGTAGCATTTGGTTTTCATAGTCTGACATGGTTTGCGCAGGAGCAAATACGATAGAATCCCCTGTGTGAATCCCCACTGGGTCAAAGTTTTCCATGTTACAAACAACGAGGGCATTGTCAGCTGAGTCACGCATAACTTCGTATTCGATTTCCTTGAAACCTGCAATCGAACGTTCAATCAAACATTGGGTAACAGGTGACAATTTCAACCCATTTTCAGCGATTTCACGTAATTCTTCTTCGTTAGCACACATACCACCACCAGTACCACCTAGGGTAAAGGCTGGACGGACAATGACTGGGTATCCAATTGTCGCTGCAAAGGCAACTGCTTCTTCTACTGTGTTGACAATTTCAGATTCAGGGATTGGTTGCTCAAGCTCTTCCATCAATTGTTTAAAGAGGTCACGGTCCTCAGCTTGGTCGATGGCCGATAATTTAGTTCCCAGAAGCTCTACTCCAAGCTCATCTAGAATACCATTTTTAGACAATTCCATAGCCATGTTCAGACCCGTCTGACCACCGAGAGTAGGCAGCAAGGCATCTGGACGTTCCTTACGTAGAATACGCGTCACAAACTCGAGTGTAATCGGTTCGATGTAGACCTTGTCCGCAATCTCCTTATCCGTCATGATGGTGGCAGGGTTTGAGTTAACCAAGACAACTTCATAACCTTCCTCTTTCAAAGACAAGCAAGCCTGGGTCCCAGCATAGTCAAACTCAGCAGCCTGACCAATAATAATTGGACCAGAACCAATCACCATAATTTTTTGAATATCAGTACGTTTAGGCATTTATAAGATATTAAGGGCGTCAAGCGGACAAAGCTAAAATAGGAGTTATGACGAAGAACTATCAGTTCTAGGAATAACTATCTTTTTAGCACCGTCCGTAGCCCGTATTCAGTTCAGCAAATACGGACCACCCTTCTCCTTTCTATTCGTCGCCTCACAGGGCGACATTAAATAAATTCTCCGATGATTTTTCAATAATAAATCGAGTGTAAAAATTTTCAGCATCTCATTGATCAACTAAAAGAAAGGACTTGCCTTTTTATTCGACAAGCCTCTGACAGAGTTTCCTATATCAGCGATTAGCAGATTTAAACGACTCCATCATTTCGATAAATTCATCAAAGAGATAGCTTGCATCGTGCGGTCCTGGAGCTGCATCTGGGTGGAATTGCACAGAGAAACCTGGTTGGTATCTGTGACGCACACCTTCAACTGACTTGTCATTGATTTCTTCGTGGGTAATAATCAAATGCTCTGGCAAATCCTCACGGCTAACCGCATAACCATGGTTCTGGCTAGTAAAGTCTACTCGGCCTGTTGCAATTTCACGCACCGCGTGGTTAAATCCACGGTGACCAAACTTCATCTTGTAGGTCTTGGCTCCATTTGCCATAGCAAAAAGTTGGTGACCCATACAGATACCAAAGATAGGAATTTCCCCTTGCACACCACGAATCATATCCAGTGCCTGGGGAACATCTTCTGGGTTACCTGGACCGTTTGACAACATGACCCCGTCAGGATGGAGATGGAGAATCTCTTCTGCTGTTGTTGTGTATGGAACAACGGTCACGTTACAGTTACGCTTAGATAGTTCGCGTAAGATAGAATGTTTAAGTCCAAAGTCTACCAGTACGACACTCAATCCAACTCCAGGAGCAGGATAAGCTGTCTTAGTAGAGACTTGCTTGATATTATCTGTCGGTAGAACTGTCGCTTGGAGCTGGTCTATGATATGGTCCATGGTATCACCAACATGCGTAAGAGTTGCACGCATGGTACCATGCTTACGGATAATTTTTGTCAGAGCACGGGTATCAATTCCTGAGATACCAGGAATTTTCTTGGCTTTCAGGAATTCGTCCAAGGTCATTTGATTGCGCCAGTTGCTAGCTCTACGCGCTTCTTCAAAAACTACTACTCCCTTACATGTAGGAGTGATTGACTCGTAGTCGTCACGGTTAATTCCATAATTTCCCACCAAAGGATAGGTAAAGGTTAAGATTTGTCCATTGTAAGACTGGTCTGTTATGGATTCTTGGTAACCGGTCATCCCTGTATTAAAGACGATTTCCCCTGTTACATCAATATCTGCTCCGAAGGCCTGGCCTTCAAATACTGTCCCATCTTCTAATACTAGAAGTCGTTTTTTCATCTACTCACCTCTCGTTGATGCTCTCAGACATCTTTTAACGCTTTGTGCCTTATTTTGCTTTTCTATAGGCCAACACAGATTCTAAAATTGCCATTCTGACAAAGACACCGTTGGTCATTTGCTGAACAATACGTGATTTCGGTGCTTCTACCAAGTGATCAGCGATTTCCACATCACGATTGACTGGAGCTGGGTGCATGAGGATTGCTTTTTCTTTCAAGCGGTCATAGCGTTCTTGTGTCAAACCATGCTGGATATGGTAGTTTTCTTTTGAAAATCCTGTCACAATTTCATGACGTTCATGCTGCACACGAAGAAACATCATAACATCTACTTGATCAATCACCTCATCAATTGATACAAAGCGACCGTAATGTTCAAATTCCTCACTTCTCCATTCCTCAGGACCTGCAAAGTAAAGCTCCGCTCCCAAGCGTTTAAGGATTTGCATATTAGACTTAGCTACCCGTGAGTGGTTTAGGTCGCCAGCGATTGCCACCTTAAGACCTTCAAAATGTCCAAATTCTTCATAAATTGTCATCAAATCAAGCAAACTTTGGCTAGGGTGTTGCCCTGAACCATCCCCACCATTGATAATCGAAGTTGTGATGGTCGGGCTAGCAATCAATTCTCTGTAGTAGTCCACCTCTGGGTGACGAATGACACAGGCATCCACTCCTAGTGCAGACAGCGTCAAGATCGTGTCATAGAGTGTTTCACCCTTATTCACTGAACTGGTCTTCACATCGAAATCCAAAAGATCAAGTCCAAGTTTCAGTTCTGCTACCTCAAAGGATTTGTGGGTACGAGTTGAACTTTCAAAGAAAAGGTTGGAAACGATATGTTGTTCCTCATAAGAAGCACTCGCTCCGTTTTTAAATTCGATTCCTCGTTTAATCAATTTCATTACTTGTTCTACAGTAAGGTCTTCCATAGAAACGACATGTTGCAAAGCTTGTTGATTTTCTGACATTTTTTACTCCTTTTAGTGTTTTAGGCTTGTTCTGTGATTAGTACTCTGTCTTGTCCATCTAGTTCTGTCATCTCTACGATAATTTCTTCAGAACGACTGGTTGGGATGTTTTTTCCAACATAGTCCGGACGGATTGGAAGTTCTCTGTGGCCACGATCAACCAAGACTGCCAAACTCACACGAGCAGGGCGACCATGGCTAACAATATTGTCAATAGCAGCTCGGATAGTCCGACCAGTGTAGAGTACATCGTCCACCAAGATGACTTCCCGATCTGTCACATCAACAGAGATTACAGAGGTATCTTCTCCACTTTTGACATCGTCACGGAAAGGCTTGGTATCCAGTTCTACCACTGGAACTGAAAGAGATTCTAACTGTTCCAAACGTTCTTGGATACGGCGAGCGATAAAGACACCTCGCGTTTTAATACCAGCCAAAACGATTTTATTCAAATCTTTGTTTCGCTCAATAATCTCGTAGGTAATCCGAGTAATCGCTCGTTTGACGGTCAATTCGTCTACAACTTCTTTTGTCCTCATGACAAACCTCCAAAAAGAAAAGTCTCCTTAACAAGGAGACTTCAGAATGTATAGCCAAGCCAGCTCTACTGTAAAGAGTATAGACTTCTGCTATCTATTGATCCGACTCCTTGCCTGCCTCACGGGACAGGTTTAAAGGAATATTTTATTGTTATTACTATATCACAAAGAAAGGATCAATGCAAGAAAAAAACATAAAATTTTCATCTTATAACGAACTAAAATCATATAATTGTGGATAGTGATCGCATTCTGGGTTCTTTGGGTGACAGATAGCCCGTCCAAAGTAAATCATAGCCTGATGGGCTGCCAACCATTTCTCTGGAGGCAGAACATCCATGACACGTTTTTCTACTTCAAGTGGCGTAGCTGATTTTTTAACGATATCGTGATGCTTACAGATTCGCTCCACATGAGTGTCCACTGCAAATGCTGGAATTCCAAAGCCCACACTCATGACTACGTTGGCTGTTTTGCGTCCAACACCTGCTAGGCTTTCTAATTCCTCTCGAGTCTGAGGCACTTGACCATTAAAATCGTCTAGTAACTGCTGGGCACATTTTTTAAGAAATTTAGCTTTATTGCGATAAAGTCCTAGACGGGAAATGTGTGAGGCAATTTCACTTTCAGTCGCGACAGACATGGCTTGAGGCGTTGGAAAGGCTGCAAAGAGACCTGGTGTGGCCTTATTGACCGCTGCATCTGTCGTCTGGGCTGACAACATCACTGCAACCAAGAGTTCAAAATGATTGGTAAAATCAAGGCTGGGTTTCGCATCTGGGAAAAGGGCAATGATTTCCTCTATGACATGACGAGCACGTTTCTTGGATAAAACCATCTACTCGTCTCCATTAAATAGTCCTTGTAAACCTGCAAAAGGACTATTTTCTTCTTTCTTGACTGCTTGTTGGGCCTGGTATTCTTCCTCAGTCATGATTTGCCAGTCATTCCCTGACACAAAACCTTGTCCCGCCTCTTCTTCTGCCGTCAAGACTTTGATTGGAATGTTTAGCAAGATATTATCTGCTACGCTCTCAGCAAGGTCGATTTCCCCATTTTCGATAGGCAAGACCAAGTCATCATCTAAAACTTCTTGGTCTAGTTGATTGGTTGCTCCTTCCATGAAGACCTCTGTAACTGGATAAGATTCAGACAACTCAACTGGTTCCATACTGCGGCTGGAAGCAAGAACAATGGTATATGACAACTGATAGTCTAAGAAATACAGACGCTCTTCGTACTGCACCTTCCCCACAGCAAGGATATCTTTGACATCTAAAATCTCTTGATTTCGTTTACGCAAGTCTGCTGCCAGGTCTAAAGCTTGTTCAAAGTGTAGACCTTCAGGCTGCTTACGAATTTCTTGAATATTTAACTTCATATTTCCTCCATAAAGATGTACTCACTTGATTATACCATGAAAAGGCTATAAGTCAGCCTCCCAAACCTTGATATTAAAATCTCGTTTTTAACATATTTACTATGACATATTTTCTGTTTAGTGCTATACTATAGGCAAGAATACATCAGAGCAAGGAGGATGCTCATATGGAAGACAAAATACTAATCAACGAAGCTTACCAACTCCTATCCGAGTTAAATAAAAGCTACCAAAACTGCAAACAAAGTACAGCCGATGATTTCCGTCTACAAGAACTGCTGAACAGCACTCTCAAGGAACTTAAAAAAGCGGAAAAGCTTGACAATAGTATCTTAATCGACCTTGAGAAATTTTACCAACGTACCAGTCTTCTGATTGGACTGGGGAGCCTAAAACTAAACGACCAAGCACGCACCGCTTGGCGCAACTATGATAAGTTCCATTACGAGCATGTCAAACACGTACTGACTCTCTATGGACCTGTTTTTGGATTTTAGATCTTGAAATTACTTGTTTTCTATTGACAAAATTTCCTGAAAGGTATAGGATAGAGGTACTAATACTCGGAGGTAAGGGAGACATGAACAACTAAGTCTATCAAATAAAGAAACTTTATTTAGTAGATCGTGTTTTTGTCTCTTTTTGCATGCTCTTTTTGTACTAGATCATCTAGTGCTTTATCCACTTTGAAAATCAAAAAACTAGAAAGCTATGCTCCTCTTGGGTTGGATAGGGTTAGACTGAACTAGTTTGATGGGATTTTCAGTGAGGAGAATAGAGTTTTTTGACATAAAATACTAGCTCTACTAGGTAAAGTAGAGCTTTTTGTTATGCACAATGGACATTCTAGAAAGGGCAACAATATGATAAAAATCAATCATCTGACCATCACACAAAACAAAGATCTACGAGAGCTTGTTTCTAACCTAACCATGACTATCCAAGACGGGGAAAAGGTTGCTATTATTGGTGAAGAAGGAAATGGCAAATCAACCTTGCTACGAGCTTTAATGGGGGAAGCATTACCTGATTTCACTATCAAGGGAGACATCCAGTCTGACCTTCAGTCACTGGCCTACATTCCTCAAAAGTTACCTGAGGAGCTAAAAAATAGAACTCTACACGATTACTTCTTTTTAGAGTCTACTGATTTAGACTACAGTATCCTCTATCGTTTGGCTGAGGAGTTGCATTTTAATAGTGATCGCTTCGCTAGTGAGCAAAAGATTGGCAGTCTATCGGGGGGCGAAGCTTTAAAAATTCAGCTCATCCACGAGTTAGCAAAACCTTTTGAAATTCTATTTTTAGATGAACCTTCAAATGACCTAGACCTTGAGACGGTTGATTGGCTAAAAGGTCAGATTCAAAAGATTAGGCAAACTGTTATTTTCATTTCCCATGATGAAGACTTTCTCTCTCAAACGGCAGATACTATTGTCCACTTGCGACTGGTCAAGCATCGGAAAGAAGCGGAAACGCTTGTAGAGCATTTAGACTACGATAGCTATAGTGACCAGAGGAAGGCTAGTTTTGCCAGACAAAGCCAGCAAGCTGCTAACGACCAACGAGCCTATGACAAAACCATGGAAAAGCATCGCCGCGTCAAGCAAAATGTAGAAAATGCCTTACGTAACACTAAAAATGATGTTGCCGGTCGCCTATTGGCTAAAAAGATGAAAAATGTTCTCTCTCAAGAAAAACGCTACGAAAAGGCAGCTCAGTCCATGACACAAAAGCCACTTGAAGAGGAACAAATCCAACTCTTCTTCTCAGATATCCAACCATTAGCGGCTTCTAAAGTCTTAATCCAACTAGAAAAGGAAAAGTTGTCCATTGGCGAGCGCATTTTAGCTCAGGAGTTGCAACTCACTGTCCGTGGCCAAGAAAAAATCGGTATCATCGGGCCTAATGGTATTGGGAAATCGACCCTGTTAGACAAGTTACAGCAACTGCTAAGCGACAAAAGAGAAATTTCCCTTGGTTTTATGCCACAAGATTACCATAAAAAACTGCAATTGGATTTATCTCCAGTAGCCTACCTCAGCCAAACTGGAGAAAAAGAGGAACTACAGAAAATCCAATCCCACTTAGCCAGTCTCAATTTCAGTTATTCAGAGATGCAACACCAGATTCGTTCCTTATCTGGTGGTCAACAGGGAAAACTGCTTCTTTTGGATTTAGTTCTACGCAAACCAAACTTTCTCCTTCTCGATGAACCCACACGAAACTTTTCTCCTACTTCTCAACCCGAAATCAGAAAACTCTTTGCCTCTTATCCCGGCGGTCTGATCACTGTTTCGCATGACAGACGCTTCTTAAAGGAGGTCTGTACGAGTATCTATCGTTTGACAGAAAATGGTTTGGAAGTCGTCGATTTACAAGATTTATAACTTTTGAACATGGCAAAAATCCAGAGAAACTTCTCTGGATTTTGTTTACATTTGTTTCAAGCGTTCGATTCGTTCTGAGATAGGTGGGTGGGTATAAAAGAGTTTTTGAAGTCCGCCACCTTTCTTGGGATCATTGATGTAAAGAGCGCTGCTGGCATCATCAACGTTGTGATGCATGGGCTCGCTATTATCCAACTTGCGCAAGGCATTGATCATCCCTTGAGGATTGCGAGTCAGCTCCACACTGGATGCATCCGCTAAAAATTCTCGCTGACGGGAAATGGCTAATTGCACCAAGGTTGCAGCGAGAGGCGCCAGAACAATGGCTAGGAGAGAGATGACAAGCATGATAATCTCCAAACCATTTCCATCGCGATCGTCGTCACTTCGTCTTTGACCAGCGCCTCCCCACCACATCATACGACCTGCCATACTAGACAGAAGGGTAATGGCACTAGCGAGCGCTACAGCAATAGTCGAAATGCGGATATCATAGTTTCGGATATGACTGATTTCATGACCCATAACAGCTTCCAGCTCCTCACGATTCATAATTGCTAGGAGACCCGAAGTGGCCGCAACTGCCGCATTCTGAGGGTTGGAACCTGTTGCAAAAGCATTTAAAGAAGAATCTTCAATGATGAAAACACGCGGCATAGGAATCTGAGCGACCATGGCCATATCTTCCACTACATGGTAGAGGTCTGGTGCCGTTTGCTCATCAACCTCACGCGCCCCATTCATAGACATGACAATCTCTGTCGATTGAAAGATCATGGTTAAAGCGTAGATAAGGCCGATGATCAAGGCAATAATCATGCCACCAAGACCTGAACGCATAAAGAGATAGCCAACCGCATAGCCAACCAAGGCCAAGAGTAGGAAGAAAACCAGTAATAAAATCCATGTTCTTCGCTTATTGCTTGCAATTTGATCAAACAACATCTTAGTCACCTAAACCGCTAAAGTCAACTTTAGGAACTACCTTTTCCTCTTCAGGTGTTTGAAGGAAGGCTGCAGCTTTAAAGCCAAATAGTCCCGCGATGATGTTACTTGGGAAGCTTTCTAGTTTTACATTGTAGTTGCTGACA
This sequence comes from Streptococcus sp. WB01_FAA12, assembly GCF_012843315.1. Taxonomy (GTDB): domain Bacteria; phylum Bacillota; class Bacilli; order Lactobacillales; family Streptococcaceae; genus Streptococcus. Next base: position 124,014 of record NZ_JABAEX010000002.1, on the reverse strand, counting down.
ACACTGTTGTAGAGTTGGCGGGAGTAAGAAATTTTATTTTCTGTATTGGTCAACTCTTCTTGCAATTTGATAAAGTTAGCACTAGCTTTCAAGTCTGGGTAATTCTCTGCTACTGCAAAGATACCAGAAATTTGGCGAGTAAGGGCATCGCTGGCCTTCATAGCTTCAGCTGGCGAGGTTGCTGCGGCTACCTGTCTACGAAGTTCTGTCACTTTTTCCAAGGTAGAACCTTCATATTTCGCATAGCCTTTGACTGTTTCAATCAAGTTTGGGAGGAGATCATTACGACGCTTCAACTGAACATCGATCTGGCTCCAAGCCTCCTTGGTTTGCATACGATTTTTAACCAAACCGTTATAGCTAACAATCACAAAAATAACAATAAGAGCCAAAACTCCAAGAATAATCCAAATCATAATCTTATTCCTTTCTGCTTTTAGATTAATACCAGTATATCAAAATTTTAATGAATATGGTAAAATAAGATGATACTAGAGAAGGAAACTACTATGAAACCAGAAACATTTTACAGCTTGCTTGCCGAGCAAAATCTTCCACTTTCTGACCAGCAAAAGAAACAATTTGAACGGTATTTTGAACTCTTGGTGGAGTGGAATGAAAAGATTAACCTGACCGCTATTACAGATAAAGAAGAAGTTTATCTCAAACATTTTTATGATTCGATTGCACCCATTCTGCAAGGTTTAATTTCAAATGAAACTATCAAACTTCTTGATATCGGGGCTGGGGCAGGATTTCCTAGTCTCCCAATGAAAATTCTCTATCCTCAGTTAGATGTGACCATCATCGATTCGCTCAATAAGCGCATCAACTTCCTTCAACTTTTAGCTCAAGAGCTGGATTTGGATGGTGTTCACTTCTACCATGGGCGTGCAGAAGATTTTGCCCAAGACAAGAACTTCCGCGCCCAGTTTGATATAGTAACAGCTCGTGCGGTTGCTCGCATGCAGGTTTTGTCTGAACTGACCATTCCCTATCTTAAAGTCGGTGGAAAACTATTGGCACTCAAGGCCAGCAATGCGCCCGAGGAATTGCTAGAAGCCAAGAACGCTCTCAACCTCCTCTTTAGCAAGGTAGAGGACAACCTCAGCTATGCTCTGCCAAATGGAGATCCGCGCTACATCACTGTCGTCGAAAAGAAAAAGGAGACGCCTAACAAGTACCCAAGAAAGGCTGGCATGCCCAACAAACGCCCGCTTTAATTTTTTTAGTAAAAAAATTTACAAAATCAACCTCGCTCTTGCATTTCTGGGCTCGGGAAAAAATGATTTACAAAATCATTCCTCGCTCTTACATTTTTAGGCTCGGGAAAAAATGATTTACAAAATCATTCCTCGCTCTTTTATTTCTAGGCTCGGGAAAAATTCGTTTACAAAACGAATTTTTTCTGCTATACTATCCTAAGCAAAGGTTTTTAATGTCATCCCGTGAGGTGACGAAGACGCAGAAATATATGAAGTTCTTTAAGAATGGAATAATCTTTTTTTAAAGAAGTCTTACTCTGAGAGCCTATTGCTGTAAAATAATGGGCTCTTTTTTGATGCCCAAAAGTGAGGTTTATATGAAACAAGAATCAACTATTGATTTGTTACTAGACGTTGACCAACGTCCTTCAGCTGGTAAAGGGATTCTTTTAAGCTTCCAGCACGTTTTTGCCATGTTTGGTGCAACCATTCTCGTTCCCTTAATTTTGGGAATGCCTGTATCTGTTGCCCTTTTTGCATCAGGCGTTGGGACACTCATCTACATGATTTCGACTGGTTTTAAAGTTCCAGTCTATCTCGGATCATCCTTCGCCTTTATCACGGCCATGTCTCTAGCTATGAAAGAGATGGGTGGCGATGTATCGGCTGCTCAAACAGGGGTTATCCTGACTGGTTTGGTTTATGTCCTTGTGGCTGCAAGTGTTCGTTTTGCAGGTACAAAATGGATCGATAAACTCTTACCACCAATCATTATTGGACCTATGATCATCGTTATCGGTCTTGGACTGGCAAATTCAGCTGTTACGAACGCTGGACTTGTAGCAGATGGAAACTGGAAAAATGCACTTGTAGCTGTTGTTACATTCTTGATCGCTGCTTTTATCAATACAAAAGGAAAAGGCTTCCTTCGTATCATTCCTTTCCTCTTTGCCATCATCGGTGGCTACATCTTCGCAGTAACACTTGGCTTGGTTGACTTTACACCAGTCCTAGAAGCTAACTGGTTTGAAATCCCTGGTTTCTACTTACCATTTAGTACAGGCGGAGCCTTCAAAGAGTATAACCTCTACTTCGGTCCTGAAACAATCGCCATCTTGCCAATCGCTATCGTAACCATTTCAGAACACATCGGTGACCATACCGTCCTAAGCCAAATCTGTGGACGTCAGTTCCTGAAAGAGCCAGGTCTTCACCGTACTCTTCTTGGTGACGGTATTGCAACATCTGTATCTGCTTTCCTCGGTGGACCAGCCAATACGACTTACGGCGAAAATACAGGAGTTATCGGTATGACTCGTATCGCTTCTGTCTCCGTTATTCGTAACGCAGCCTTTATTGCCATCGCCCTTAGTTTCCTTGGTAAATTCACTGCCTTGATCTCAACAATCCCTAGTGCTGTACTTGGTGGGATGTCTATCCTTCTCTACGGAGTTATCGCCAGCAACGGTTTGAAAGTCTTGATCAAGGAGCGCGTTGATTTCAGTCAAATGCGTAACCTCATCATTGCTAGCGCTATGTTGGTTCTTGGACTTGGTGGAGCCATCCTCAAAGTAGGACCAGTTACCCTTTCAGGTACTGCCCTATCAGCTATGACAGGTATCATCTTAAACCTGATCTTACCATACGAAAACAAAGACTAGTCATCTATATAGACAAAATCCACTCAGTTGAGTGGATTTTTCTGATTCTTACCTTCCCCAGGCAATCAAGAGATACAGGAGGCTAGAACCAAACATGTCTACCAGAGCATGCATAAGGAAAAATGGCAAAAGATTTTTAACCTTATACTCGTATAGAAAATAATAGAATAAACCATAAACTACACCAATAACCAGTGCCCACACCAATCCTTGATAAGTGTGAAAAGAAATCCGAATGAGGGTAGAATAAAACAAAACCCGCCACTTGTGCTTTTCTTTCACTGAGATCAACAACCCTAGAAAGAAAAACTCTTCATAGAAGCCATTTAACAAGGCATAGGCAATTGCCATCGGACTAAGCGCTAGGAATTTCCGTATAACTTCCATGGGATCTATGTGGGCAAAAAGAGCTGGATTTAAGTAATTGTATTCACCAGTTAGTGTCGTCACCAAGTCTCCAAACAAACCCACAATGGCAAATATAAAAGGAACCCAAAAGAGAAGGGACCAGGTCCAACGAATAGGAAGTTGTTTGAAATCATAATTCCGAATCAAAAGGTAAAGCAAGGCCAAGGTAAGAAGTATCACTTGCAAGGTGAAGTTGCTCAAATAGCCTACTCCCTCGCCGACAGTATTACTTGCTGTATCCATTGTAGTTGAAAGACCTGTCGGAAACATACTTGCTAAAAAGAGCTCCGTTGACCGAATGATAAACTGACCAAACATTAAAACTGTAATAATCAGAATGTCAAACCATCTCAAGTAGCGCAGGGGCTTAGTTGGGTGAATGCTTTGTAAAATTTTCATATCTCCTCCTTCTAGCAGTTAAAGATTGGCTTATTGTAAGAAAAGAAACTTAAAATTTTATAAAATTCCACTCCGATTCCTTAGCCGTAATCAATATTTCGATAGGATATTTAAACCAACCACTTTTTACGAGTAACTAGTTTCTCATTCAACCTTCCGTTTGTTTTCTATCAACAAATCTTTCAAAGAAATGATGGCTACCGCAAGTAAAATCATAGCCATACCGACAAAATCAATCGCATAGAATTGCTCTTTCATAATCAGAAAGGCAAAGAAAACAGCAGAGATGGGCTCTATGGAAGCCAATAAACTGGACTTAACAGGGCCTATCATACTAGCTCCTTTTAGGAAAGCTGTATAGGCAAAGACCGTGCCAATGATGATAATGCCAGCAAATGCAAAAAGAAAATCCAAGCTGGTCGGTATACTGGCCTGCAAAACCCCTGTGAAGGGAATAGCCACCACTCCAGAAATAACCATGCCCACACCAATCACCAACATGCTTCCCCATTTCTTAATCAAAGTGATAGGAAGAATGATATAAAGGGCATAGGTCAAGGCAGAAAAGAGTCCCCAGAAAAGACCAGCAGGTGTGACAGACAACTGGTCAAGTTCCCCATGAGTCGCGATAAGAAAAGTCCCTCCGATTGCTAAACCAATCGAAATAATCTCAGCCAGAGTCGGTGCCACCTTGTCCTTGATACAAGTATAAATCAAGATTCCAACGGGACATACATACTGGAGAACCGTAGCCGTTCCAGCATTTGTTTCCTGAATGGCAGAAAGATAGGCAAACTGGTTTAAGAAAAGTCCAAACAAGGCAAATAACAAGAGAGAGAGAAAAGGCTTTTTCTGTCTTTTAAAAAAGCATAGAGTTTATCCTTTGAAGTCGCATAAGTTAAAAAAACCAGAGCCAATCCTGCAATAATGAGCCGCAGATTGGTCAAGACTAAAGCGGAAATTCCGTGTGCCATCAGGTATTGGCCACTGGTTCCAGACAAGCCCCAAGCAATGCCTGCAACTACTGTAAATAGCGTTCCTTTTACGTCTTTTGACATGCTTTCTCCCTACTCTACCCTACGAATCATATCCATGACTTGGTTTCGATCGATTATCCACTGGGCACGCTCATCCTTCTCATACGTTCGATTGGATAAAAAGATAGCGGCTTCTTGTTTCTCTCTATTCCACATGATGAAGGTACCTGTATAGCCCGTATGGTCGAGCCAGGTCCCCTCCAGATTCCAGGCTAGGGAACGCTCCTTATCATCTAAAGGAGAAAAATTTCGGCTCAAATCTGCAGCAAACTCATCTTTCAAGTAATGTTCCAGAAAGATCTGTAAATCCTTAACAGTCGAAAACAAACCAGCACTTCCAGCGTGCTTCCCTAATAGACGGGCTTTGGGATCGTGAATGATTCCAGCCTCTACTCCCCTGACTGTTGGTACAGCAAACTCAACGGGACCAAACATCGTTTCCTTCATCCCCCATGGTTCCAAAACTTGTTCTTCTATGATCTGATCCAAGTCTTGGTCAAAGATTTTTTCCAAAAGAAAGCCCAGGAGTAAAAAGTGAACATCCGAATATAGAAAAGTAGGCTGACTACGTCTATTCAGATGAAACATGGCTTCTTTTAATTCAGGGGCTGTCAAGAGATCCCGATTTTGAATAAAGGGGTCCAGGTCTGTTGCGTGGGTCAAGAGTTGACGAATAGTGATATCTGGATAATCACATTCAGCTAAAAAATCCGTCACTGGTCGATCAATATCTAATTTGGCTTGCTGCCACAAGAAGGTAAAGACTGTCCCTACTCCCACAACCTTACTCACACTGGCCAGGTCGTAGACCAACCCTAACTCTGTTTTTAATCCTTTCTCAGGATCACTCAAGCCTAGGTAGGATTCTCTCCATTCTCCGTCCTTAAAATACGCAAAAGAGGCCCCGGGATAGACCCCTGCCTCGATTTGTTCTTCTATTTTTCTTAGAATTTTTGTCCACTTCATGCTTCTTCAAACCACAATTCGATGTTATTGGTATCTTTACCAAGGAAGAATTTTTCAGACTTTGGAATAAAATAGTCTGTGCCTTCAAATTTCTGACGAAGACTAGTTAAATCTAGATCCTTTACCAAAAATTTCAGCATAGACAAGTCCCAAGTAACGTTGTTTTCAACAGCCAAATCTGGCCCTTGCCCTTTAATAAAACTAATTGCCTTAGCTACTACTTCGGGATCAAGTAAACTCTCCGTCCCCTCAGGCAGACGGACCTCGATGGAAACTTCAAATTGACTCAAGTATTTTATACCTGTATTTGAAGAAAATTCAGGAACAGTTTCCAGTGGAACCAAATCTCTTATATCATTTTCCGCATGAACAAGAATCACATCCTGTTCAGGAGAAACAATCTCAAAAGCATAACCACGGCTTCCTTTAAATAGGCGAGGAAGAGACTCCATCTGTGAAAGAAGATACTCAATTTCAGAAGGATTCTTAACTTTTACAATGAGTCTAGCTAGTTTCTTAAGCCCTTCAACTCGCCGAGTTCGCATACTGGGAGCCTCTTCGAGAATCAACTTCTCAATACCTGATTGGTCACCAAGTGAAAGGAAAGCAGATTCTTCTAATAAGGGCTTCATCCCAAGAGTTTCAATGTAAAATTTTTCATTTAATTTTCGGTTATTGACCTTCAAAGTCGGAATAATTTGTATCATTTGATTTGCATTCATAGCTTCCTCCAACTCTTTTATTTTAAAGGATTTTAGGATTTTTTACAAGCTATTCCACTTAAATTCTAGAATTTTTTACAAAAATTTCCGATAAAAAAACTGGGGTTCCCCAGTTTCATTTTATTATAGGTAAAGTAGTTTAAAGACTGCTACTGCTGCAATACCTGCTGCAATTGGAGCTACAACCGGAACCCATGCATACCACCATTTTGAATCACCCTTGTGTTGACCAAGAACTGATTTTGGAAGGAGTTCGTGAAGAAGACGTGGTCCGAAGTCACGAGCCGGGTTCAAACCAGGTCCAGTAGGTCCACCAAGTGAAGTTACCAAAGCCATCACTAGGAAACCAAGTGCCAAGTGAGCAACTGAAAGTCCAGCAGCTGTGTGTGGTGCTACTTGAGCTTTTACTGCCAATTCACCTAAGTCAACAGTTTGACCAGCTTGAGTAGCCATTTGTTTCATGTATTGAAGAACCTCAGCACCGAAGAAGTTTTTAGTCAAACCAAGCGCTGCAAAGAAAAGAACAAATGAACCTACAAACTCATTTAGGAAACCGTTAACCGTTGCTGCGAAACGTGATTCTTTTGTACCGTGGTCGATGCTTGAAATCGTTGAGAAGGTACCCAAGATATTGTTTGGGTTTTCTGTTTTCAAGTAGTAAGGACGGTGAGTCGCTACAACCAAAGCTTGACCAAAAATTGCCCCCAAAACTTGCGCAAGGATGTAAAACGGTACTTGATCCCAAGAGAAAAGCCCGCTAACAGCAAGTCCAAGAGTGAAAGCTGGGTTGATGTGGTTACCAGAAACGTTACCGAACATCAAGGCTGGGATCATAACCCCCATACCATAACCAACAGCGATAACGAGCCAGCCACTTTGGTGACCTTTCGTACCTTTAAGTTCAACGTTGGCAACTGCACCATTTCCAAGAATGATCAAAATAGCAGTTCCCAAAAATTCAGTGGCATATTTAATAGCCCATGTAAAATCCATTTGATAGATTCTCCTTAAATTTTTTTAGACAATCCTTATTCTATCAATTTTTAGGCCTTTTAGCAACCGATTTTCTAAAAGAATATCTGGAAAACGCTTTATTTAACTTATCTTTAAGAAAAGGACAAAAGAAGTCAAACTTCTTTCATCCCTTTCGTTACTCTTGACGTTGACCAAAATCTGCAATCATCTGCTCCATCTCTTGACGGCTTGGAGTTATCAACATATAAAGGTAATCCCCTTGTAGCTCTGCAAAGGCTGCTGGCATGATTTTTTTGACCTTGAATTGCTGGCTGTATTTGGCAAGAAGGTCCTCTTCTGAATAAACATAGTTAGCATTAGCACGACGTGATGTAGCTAGACAGTATTGAGGTTCAAACTCTGATGTTGGAAACTCCTCACCTGCGACAATAGCTGCATAACCTCGGTAGAGATCCAAGGAGTGAGCGAAGTTATAAACATCAATGGTAAAACCACCTGCAGGACGATTGTTGTACTCAATGGCGATATAGTCAGCTCCCTCACGGAAGAATTCGATATGGAAAAAACGCTCCTTCATGCCAAATTCTTTGACTATGGCCTCACCATACTTGCGTAGTTTGGGATCCATATCCTTAAGCACATAGTAGGAATTGTCCATCTTATAAATGATCAGATCAAGTGGTGTATGGGCATAATCGAAAGTCGTTGAAAAGACGATGTTGCCATTCTTGTCCACAAGTCCGTCAAAGGTACAGATTTCGCTAGAAGTGACAAATTTTTCAAAGAAATAAACGGTAGAATGGTCCCATTCAGCCTTGAAGTGATTTACATCTTCTTCTGTCTCAAGCTTAAAGGTTGCTGCCGCTCCCACTCCGTTATCAGGTTTGGCAATCATTGGTAGACCGATTTCTTTCACTGCTTTATCCACATCTGCTTCCGTCTGGATAACAGCTCCAGGTACCACAGGGACACCTGCTTTTTTGAAACGTTTCTTCATTTCAGACTTATATTTCGTCTTTTTGAGATCCTCGGGTTTGGCACCAAAGACATTGAATTGTTCTCTAAGTGCTGCGTCTAGCTCAAGCCAGTATTCATTGTGTGACTCGATTCGATCGATAGGACCATGCTTGTAGAAAAGAAAGGCAACAGCACGCTTGACTTCGTCTATATTCTCAAGATTGTCCACACGGAAATACTCAGTTAGGCTATTGCGCAAAGGCTCATCTAGTTGTTCGTAAGGCTCCTGACCAATTCCCAAGACTGTGATGCCTTTATTAGCTAACTCGATTGTAAACTGTTGAAAGTTTTGCGGATAGTAGGGAGAAATAACAAGGTAATTCATAGGCAACTCCTTTTATAGATACAGGTGTCCAAGAAAATAGGGCATTTGTTTACGCCACCATTCCCAGTCGTGGGCGACATCGTGTCCCCATTCAGCAAACCAGGCTGGAATTTGTTTCTGGTCAAAGGCTTCTTTAAGCTTGTAGAAAGATGGTAGACCATCTTGTTCCCAGGCACCGAGGCCCGTACAAACGACAATCTCCGCCTGACGGTAACGATCGATAAACCAGCCGTCATTCTGATTCCAGATATAATCTACTGGCGAGTTTTGATAAATGGCATCGTCATTGTAGTAATCGCCGACAAAGAAACGCGCGTCGTAAACACCGCTGAGAGCAATCACCTTGGTAAAGACATCTGGATGCTGGAGGAAGAAATTGAGTGCATGGTAAGCCCCCATCGAGCAACCCGTAGTCATCATGCCATCAAACCAACCTGTCTTATGCTTGATAAAAGGAATGGCCTCCTCAATCACATAGCGTTCGTAAGCTCGATGCATCTCCGCTTGGTCATGATTATTTTTCCAAGTGGCCAACCAGCTCTCACTGTCAACGCTGGAGAGAGTAAAGAATTGAACACGACCTTCTTCGATAAAGGAAGCACAGGCATCAATCATACCAAAATCATAGTATTCATTGTGACTGCCACCAGATGAAGCAAAAACCACAACTGGAATCCCAGCATGCCCATAACGGTTGAGATACATTTCACGATTAAGATTGCCACTCCAGTGGCTGAGGTTTTCAATATGCATTGGCTTTCTCCTTTCTTAACTTACCATTTCTCTGCAAAAAATCGGAGACAGTCTGGTAAATTTTCCGACCAAGGTATTTCACTATGGATGGCACCAGACTGAACTTTCAAAACAAGATTATCCAAGTCTACTCCACCTGCAATCAAATCATGGTAATAGCGAAGCGACGAGTCGATATAGGCTTGTTTGATATTGCCAGCCATCAGGGTCTTGTCCGTATCGTCTGCTTCTTCTGTTCCTACATAGATGAAAATGCGCTGTTCAGGCGACAGTTTCTTACGCTCGATGTAGCGGTTAAAGGCTTCTTGGTGGAGCCAGTTGGCAGATGAAAAGACACCCAGACAACCAATTCGGTCTTGGTATTCCAGTCCGATAAACTGGGTAATATTGCCTCCTAATGACGATCCAATCATGACCGTATGCTGGCGGTCAGCTTTGGTACGGTAGGTCTCATCGATAAAAGGCTTGATCACCTCCATGACAAACTCGGAATACTCCACACCTTTACCGCCAAACTGCTGCCCTGGAATAGGAGATTCTTGAAACTTCCAAGCTGCGTACTCATTCATCCGTCCCATACCATCATTGTCAATGGCTACAACAATCATGCGACTGATATCCGGATTTCGCTTAATGGCTGGAATAATCTTCCAAGAGTGTCCGATATAGGACTCCTTGCTGTAAAAGACATTTTGCCCATCGTGAAAGTAAACAACAGGGTAAAAACGGTCTGTGTCTTTCTCGTAGTCCTTAGGCAGGAGAACACGCACTCGACGCTCTTTTCCTGTATAAGGAACCTTGAGTTTGTGTTCTTTCATTTTTAAGTAAAAGTAGGAATGATTCATTGTCAGAAAACTCTCTATATTCAAAATTTTATCTTATTATACCATAAAAATAGAAAAAAAGTCAGTTAATGTCCATTTAAAGGATAAATAACTAACTTTTTTCATTTGTTTTTCTGAATTCTTCTGGATTTTCTGATTAGAGGAGATTGTCAATTAACTCATCGACAGCATCTTTTTCAGCCTGAGGTGTAATCTCAGTGATCATGATACCAGCCACTGCTCGCTCAACCAAGCCTTCAACATCCATGCGTTTTTCATACTGCTCTGCATTCTCTATCTTAGGATTGGTCTTAGGACGGTCAGGTGCAAAAATAGTACAGCAATCTTCAAAAGGCTGGATTGAAATTTCAAAGGTATCGATTTCCTGCGCGATGTCAATGATTTCCAACTTGTCCATAGTAACCACGGGACGAATGATGGGAGTGTTGGTCACAGCGTTGATAGCCTGCATACTTTCCAAGGTCTGGCTCGCTACTTGACCTAGACTCTCCCCATTGATAATGACCAGACCCTTTCTCACCTCACGGATACGGTCAGTAATCCGCATCATAAAGCGACGCGTCAAGGTCATGAGGTAGGCTTCTGGCGCCTTGGCCTTGATTTCTTCTTGAATCTCAGTAAAAGGCACTTCGATAAACTGGATATTGCCACCAAACTTGGTCAATTTACGGGTCAAATCTTGGGCTTTTTTGAGAGCGCCAGGGCTAGTATATGGTGGGCTAGCAAAGTGAACGGCCTCAATATCTACCCCACGTTTAAGAGCTAGATAACCTGCTACAGGTGAGTCAATCCCTCCTGACAACATGAGCATCCCCTTACCAGAAGTACCCACTGGTAAACCACCTGCTCCACGAATGGTCTCATAGGAAAGATAGGCAGCTTCCTCACGAATCTCCACTTGAAGAGTGATATCAGGATTTTTCATCTGGGCTTGAATAGTAGGAATTACGTCGAAAACAGCTCCACCAAGCGTTTGGTTGAGTTCACGGCTGTCGAGTTCAAAGTTGTGGTCGCTACGCTTACTAGAAATCTTAAAGGTCATGCCTTCCTTGTAGATGTCCTGCATAATCTCTTGGACAGCAGCCTTAAGCGTCGCAACAGATTTTTCGACCTTATAAACGGGAGAAAAGTTTTGAATCCCGAAGACTTGTTTAAGTGATTCTGCAACTGCTGTGTAATCGGCTCCATTGAGGTAAACGTGGGCACGGTCGCGATCAGCGGTTACCTTAACTTGGGGATAGATGGACAAAACGTCTGAAATGTTATTGCGAAGTTTATTGATGAACCGCATACGATTTTTGCCCTTGGTTGACAACTCTCCGTAGCGAATCATAATTTCTGAATACTGCATAAATGCTCCTATCTTACTTTTCTAGTTTGATTGTAAATTAATTTTAGCTTGGTCAAGAATTGCTCGACCTGACTCATATCATTTTCAAGGTCTAGGCTTAAACGCACAGCTGACTGGGCCTTATCTTTATCTACTCCCATTGCAATCAAGGTGCCTGCAGGTTTTCCAGCCTTGGAAGAACAAGCAGAGGTCGTTGAAATGAAAATATCGTAGTCTTCAAAGGCATGGACGATGACTTCACCACGAACACCTTTGATTCCAAAAGTCAGGATATGAGGTGCAAAGTCTTCCTCATCTGAAAAGACGAAAATATCTGGATAGTCCAGAAGCGCTTGGCGAGTAACTGATTTCATCTGTCCTGTCTTACTAGCAAAGATAGCTAACTTTTCCATAGACAAACGGAGGGCCTTGGCTGTCGCTGCAATCCCTGCCACATTTTCAGTTGTCGAACGATAGTCTCGCTCCTGACCACCACCAGTCAACAGAGGCGTAATTTTCTTACCAGACTTGATATAGACAAAGCCAACACCTCTGACACCATGAAACTTATGACTTGAGAAGGTTGCAAAATCCACCCGTTCTGTCAGATACTTTTCAGTCGGAATCTTGGCAAGTGCCTGAACCGCATCAACATGGAAGGAAATGGTTGGTTTATCAGCTAAAAGTTCTGAAACAGCTTGAATAGGCTGGATAGAGCCGATTTCATTGTTAACTGCCATGACCGAAACGAGGGTCGTGTCAGGTCGTATCAAAGCTCCTAGAGCCTCAACATCCACAAACCCTTTCTCATCAACTGGAGCAAAATCCACCTCAAAACCTTGACTTTTCAGCCAGAGGGCTGATTCCTTAACTGCTGGATGTTCAATGGCTGATACGATGATGTGCTTGCCAAACTGGGCTTTTTCAAAGGCCACACCTTTGATGACCCAGTTATCCCCTTCTGTTCCACCAGATGTAAAGAAGATTTCATCACTTTTCTTACCAATCAAATCTGCAATTTGCTGACGGGAAGCATCTAAGATTCGTGTTGCCTGGTCTCCCAAACGATGGAGGCTAGAAGGATTTCCTACAATTTTCGAAGCGACCTGCATATAGGTCTCTAGAGCTTCAGGATAAGGCTTAGTTGTCGCCGAATTATCAAAGTAGATCATATTTTCTCACGCTTTCTAAAATCACTCCCTCTATTGTATCACGAAAAGAGACCTGCGACAAGAAAGGGAAGTTTCTCTTTTTTTAAGATTTTTTTAAAGAAATGAGGTATAATAAATCATAATCAAAGGAGAGTATCATGTCTAACTATCGTAGAACTTCAAAACCAAAAACAGAACACATCAAAAAGGGATTCACTGTCTTTCAAAAAACGATTGCTACCATCGGTAGTATCCTTGGTCTGATAACTGCTAGTATCACCATTATGAACGCTATGGATAATAATAAAAACAACAAAAAAGAACCAACGACAACCCAAACAACTGTTGTCAAGGAAATTCAAAAGGAATCCCCTCAGGAAAATACTACACCTAACAAGGACAACACTTCTACTAAAGAAAATAGCCCACAAGAAGAAACTTCTCAATCCAACAAGAAAGAGGAGAAAAAAGAAGAACAGAAAACAACAACTCAGGACTCTTCTACACCTGCTACAAATAAAGAAACAAGTGATAACGGAACACAGTCAAATACGACGAGCTCTGAAACTAAAACGAGCCAGTAGCCACTAAAATAGCTTCCCTCCAGATTTGGAAAGAAGCTATTTTTTTATTGTTGCAATACTTTTCGTGGTTTGGTTCCCTCAGCTGGACCGATGACACCTGCCATTTCGAGTTCTTCCATAAGGCGGGTCGCACGGTTAAATCCAACCGACAAACGACGCTGAATCATAGAGGCACTGGCTTTCTGCGTCTCGATAACCAAAGCCTTAGCTTCTTCAAAAAGCGGATCGCCACCAGCTTCACCATCTGAAAATTCTCCTTCATTTTCAGAAACCTCACCTGGATCAAAACTCTCATCGTAGTCCGCATCTGCCTGAGCCTTGATGAAGTTTACGATTCGTTCGACATCATCATCTGAGATAAAGGATCCTTGCAGACGGACTGGGTGATTTTCATCAATTGGTTTAAAGAGCATGTCTCCTCGACCAAGCAGTTTTTCAGCGCCATTCTCATCCAAGATGGTTCGTGAATCTGTGCCCGATGAAACTGCAAAAGCCACTCGAGAAGGGACATTGGCCTTGATGAGACCAGAGATAACATCAACGGATGGACGCTGCGTTGCAAGAATCATGTGAATCCCTGCAGCACGTGCCTTCTGTCCGAGACGGATGATGGCATCTTCCACTTCCTTGCTGGCCACCATCATGAGGTCTGCCAACTCGTCCACAATGACAACAATCAAAGGCAGTGGTACTTGTTTGTACTCAGATTGGCTATTAAATTCCTCGACCTTGGCATTGTAGCCAGCGATATTTCGCACACCAACCTTAGCAAAGAGTTCATAACGGTTTTCCATCTCATCCACAACCTTTTGCAGAGCCTTGCTGGCCTTGCGCGGATTGGTTACGACTGGAATCAAGAGGTGAGGAATGTCGTTGTAAACGGATAACTCAACCATCTTTGGATCCACCATCATAAACTTGACCTGGTCTGGTCTTGCTTTCATCAGAATGCTAGCGATAATACCGTTAACTGCGACTGACTTCCCTGAACCCGTCGAACCTGCAACAAGTAAGTGGGGCATTTTGGAAAGGTCAAAGGTGCGAGCAGTTCCATTGACAGCCTTACCTAGAGGAATTTCGAGGAGATTTTCTGGTTTAGTCTGAGACTGTTCCCAGAGTTCACGGAAGGAAACGGTCGCAATTTCAGAGTTAGGAACCTCAATTCCGACTAAGGATTTACCAGGTATTGGAGCCTCAATCCGAACATCCTTGGCCGCCAGAGCTAACGCTAAGTCGTCAGCCAGATTGGAAATGCGGTTAACCCGTACACCAACTGCTGGTTTGACTTCATACTTGGTCACTGATGGTCCAATTTCAGCCCGTTCAACTGTTACCTTAATACCAAAGCTGGCAAATGTTTCTTCTAGGATTTTGATATTTTCTCGAACAATCTTCTTTTCCTTGGACTGATCTTTGGGTTTATCTGGCGCAAAGAGTTGCAAGCTTGGTAGCTTGTATTCGAGGGCTTCCTTGGCAGAAAAATCAACCTGAACCTCTTCATCCTCAAAGTCTTCTTCCACATCTGGAACTTCTAAGTCAGCTTGAGGAAGGATAATCTCTGGCTCAATCCATTCTTCCTCAGGAATTGGTGGGAAATCGTAGACTGGTACTTCTGATAAGATTTCTCCAGTTTCAGGATCTACAGGAGGAAGCGGTAGCGCATCCTGCTCTTCTTGTTCTCTCTTGATTCTGGTAGCTTCTTCAGCTTCTTGACGTGCCTTTTCTTCTTCTCTCTTGATGAAGCGTTGCTGTTTTCTCAGTTCCTGTTTTTCCATGAAAGATCTGAACTTCGCTCCAATAAAGGCTGCAACATCGTAAATAGACCAAGGACTGACCAAGAGTGCCCCAACTAGAATCAAGAGAACTCCAATAAAGTACGATCCGATATTTGAGAAAAGAAAGGCAATGGGGATATAAAGTCCAACACCTAGCAGACCCCCACCAGCAAAGCTAGTCACCCGGATACCAGTCAGATCCGTCATAACTTGAGCCAAGGTCCCTTTTAGAACTGACTGCTCCAAACCAAACTTCCAGACAAGATAGGCCTCAAAAATCAAGAGCAAGCCAGCGAAGATACAGAGAAATCCTGACAGAAGCCCCTCTTGCTTGCGTATCCATTTAAAAAGAAAAAGATAGACGAGGAGGGCACCAATGGCCACATAGGCCAAACTTCCGACCACCAGTCGAATGAGATTGTAAAGGGTGATACCCGCCGCACCGAGCTTGAGGGCTGCAAAAATCAATAATAAGGCAATCCCTAAGGAAATAAACATCCTCTGGATAGCCTGTTTTCTTTCGAGTTCTGCTTTAGACGGTCTCCGTCTTGTTTTTGTAGTATTCTTGTTTGCCATTCTTTTATTATACCATATTTCACAGCTATTTCGAATAGAGAAAAAGATTGCACCAAATGGTAACAATCTTTCTATTCTAATCCTTTTTATGCTTGTGGTTTACGTAGGTAACCATAAATCACACCACTTACGATTGCTCCAATCAAGACAAAGACTAGGTAAAGTAGGGCATTTGAAGTTAGGGCGATAACGAAGATTCCTCCGTGTGGTGCCATGAGTTTGATTCCAGCAAGACCAACGAGTCCGCCTGCCACCGCAGAACCAAGGATGAAGCTTGGGATAGCACGAGCTGGGTCAGCTGCACCAAATGGAATTGCTCCCTCAGTGATAAATGACAAGCCCATGATGATGTTTGTCAAACCAGAGTTACGCTCTTCTTTAGTAAATTTATCTTTGAAAAGAAGGGTTGCGACAAAGATAGCAAGTGGTGGAACCATTCCTCCCGCCATAACTGCTGCCATGGCTACAGAACCACCTGAGGAAACAGTCGCTGCAAGCGTACCTGTACCAAAGACATAGGCTGCTTTATTGACAGGTCCACCCATATCAACAGCCATCATTCCACCAAGAACTATACCGAGAAGGACAGCTGAGCCTCCTCCAAGACCGCCAAGGAAATCATTCATAGCAGTGTTGATTGCTGCCATTGGAATGTTAACAGCTAACATAACAAATTCTGTCAAAATTGTTCCAAGAAGTGGCAAGAGTAGGATAGACTTAGCACCTTCAAGTGAACGAGGAACTTTAACGTATTTCTTGATGGCAAGAACCAAGGCACCTGCGATAAATCCACCAACAAGGGCACCTAGGAAACCAGATGATACACCTGCAAGAGTTGAAGTTGCTTCACCACCTGCTGCATAAGGGATTTTACCAAATGCAAAACCTTCTTTAGCAATAGCACCAGCCACAAAACCTGCTACCAAACCTGGTTTTTCAGCGATAGAGTAGGCTACGTATCCTGCAAAAACTGGAAGCATCAAGCCAAAGGCAGCGCCACCGATTTTCATGAACATAGAAGCTAGCTCATGGTAGGATCCGAGATTGCCAAGACTATCCTGTGGCACACCAAAAGCTCCGTCGATCAAGAAAGCAAGGGCAATCATGATACCACCACCGATAACGAATGGCAACATTTGTGATACACCACTCATCAAGTGTTTGTAGAAGGCACCACCGATACTTTGTTTTTCATTAGATGCTGTTGCAGCTTTTTCTCCATTAGTAGCACGGTAGATTTCAGCATCTCCTGAAAGAGCCAAGTTAATCAACTCTTCTGTCTTACGGATACCGTCTGCAACTGGACGATTGATCAATGGTTTGCCATCGAAACGATCCATTTCTACTGCCTTATCTGCTGCGATGATAACAGCTTTAGCCTTACGGATATCTTCTGCAGTTAGTTGGTTACCGACTCCGCTGGCACCATTGGTTTCAACCTTGATACCAACACCCATTTCAGCAGCCACTTTTTGAAGGGCTTCTTGGGCCATGTAAGTGTGGGCAATACCTGTCGTACAAGCTGTAACAGCAACGATAAAGTCGCCAGATTCATTGGCAGGTGCTTGAACAGGCTCCTCAGCTTTTTCTGAAGCTTGGTCAAAAAGTTCGATAACTTGGTCTGCAGATGTTACTTGGCGAAGTTTGTCAGCAAAACCGTCTTTCATCAAGTATTGAGACAATTCTGCCAAGGCTGCCAAGTGAGTATCATTGGCACCTTCTGGAGCCGCAATCATGAAGAAGAGGTCGGTTGGTTGCCCATCCAAACTCTCATAGTCAACACCCTTGTTTGACTTAGCAAAGAGAACTGTTGCTTCTTTGACCGCAGAGTTTTTACTGTGGGGCATAGCAATTCCATCACCCAAACCAGTGGAAGTGAGAGCTTCACGCGCTAAAATTCCTTCTTTAAAGGTTTCAAAATCTGTCACATAACCGTGATCTACCAGGCTTTTAATCATCTCTTCAATGACAGCTGTTTTTTCAGTTGCCTGCAAATCCAGCAACATGACGTCTTTTCTCAATAGGTCTTGAATTTTCATCGTTTTTCTACCTCAACTTTTTCATATGTTTCTTTAATAAATTCCGCTGTTGCCAAGTCATCCGAGAAGGTAGTTGCCGTTCCGCAAGCCACTCCCCATTTGAAGGCTTCTACTGCATCTTTAGATTTGACAAATTCACCTGTAAATCCAGCAACCATAGAGTCACCAGCACCAACTGAATTTTTGACTGTTCCCTTGATAGGTTTTGCGAAGTAAGCTCCCTCAGATGTGACAAGAAGTGCACCGTCCCCAGCCATAGAGATGATGACATTTTGAGCACCTTTAGCTAGTAACTCACGAGCATATTTCTCGATTTCATCTAAACTTTCGAGTTTCACTCCAAAGATAGCTCCAAGCTCGTGATTGTTTGGTTTAACCAAAAGAGGCTGGTAGTCTAAACTATCAATCAAGGTCTGTCCTTCAAAGTCACAGACCACTTGCGCACCAGTCTGACGGGTCAAGGCAATCAGTTCCTTGTAGATAACATTCCCTAGATTCTTAACACTCGATCCCGCAAATACAACCGTGTCTTCTGCTGTCAGACTTGAAAGAATGGCTTTTAACTCTTCAAGTTGTTCGAGTTCAACATTTGGACCTGTTCCGTTGATTTCTGTTTCTTGATCTGCTTTAATCTTGACATTGATGCGAGTATCTTCTGCCACTTGAACAAATCGAGTTTCGATTTCTTCCTCTGCCAGAGTATCTGTGATAAATTTACCAGTAAAGCCTCCGATAAATCCAGTCGCTGTATTTGGAATATCCAAGCGTTTCAAAACACGACTGACATTGATTCCTTTCCCACCAGCAAACTTATCATCACTGTCCATACGATTGACACTACCAACTTGAACTTGGTCCAAGCGAACGATATAGTCAATAGACGGATTGAGTGTGACTGTATAAATCATACTTCTAATACCTCCGTTTTCTTCTTAATAGCTTGCAAGAGCTCATGCCCTTGACTTGTGATGACAATAGCGCGTTTAAGTGGTGCTACCTTGGCAAAGCAAGTTTGTCCAATTTTTGACGAATCCACCAAGACGTAAGTCTGTTTGGCATTCTCCAAAATAGCACGTTTCACAGCCCCCTCCTCCATATCAGGAGTCGTATAATAACCATCGTCTACACCATTCATCCCAATAAAGGCACGGTCAAAGTGCAATTGATTGATTTGATTAAGAGCAACACCACCGATACATGCATCTGTTGCCATCTTGACACTTCCTCCAACCATGACAGTTGGAATCTGTTTTTCAACCAACTGAACCGCATGGTGAATGGAGTTGGTCACAACTGTGATATTCTTATTAACCAATTCCTTGATTAAAAAAGCAGTTGTCGTTCCAGCATCAATAAAGATAACATCTTGTTCCTTAATAAGAGAGGCTGCTTTTTGAGCAAGTAACTTCTTCTCTTGAAGGTTTTTGACAGATTTTTCTTGAATGGTTTCTTCTTCCTGCAAGGAGTGAGGTAATTCTGCTCCACCATGCACACGGCGAAGCTTGTTTTCCGCCTCCAACTCATCCAAATCTCTTCGAACCGTTGATTCTGAAGTTTCTAATAGACTAACCAATTTTTCAAGAGAAACTACATGATGTTGATTTAACTCCTCTAAAATCAGTTGCTTTCGCTCAGTTTTTAACACTAAATCACCTCCTGTTATCGTTTACACTATTCATTCTAGCACAATTCCTGGCAAAGTCAAGCATTATTTGTCATTTTCTTTCAAATTCTATCATTTTTCTTATTTCCAAAATTTTTATTGCAAGATAAGTGGCTTTATGGTAGACTATTTGAGTAAGTATTGGAAGATTACTCAAGAGGCTTAAGAGGCCGTGTTGGAAACGCGGTAGGCGTGTAACAGCGTGCGTGGGTTCGAATCCCATGTCTTCCGTAGGAAAGAAAAATTATTTTGGGGATACGACAAAAATGTTGTATCCTTTGTTGTATCCTTTTTTCGCAAAAGAATACCAAGGAATACCAAAGACAAAAATAAAAAACGTTGATTTAACAACGTTTTACCAAGGAATGCGAAAGAATGCAAAGGAATAATGGAGCCGGTGGGAGTCGAACCCACGTCCAAACACCTGCCAACATATTTGTCTACAACCATAGGTTATGTATTGTTTTAACAGTCCCTCGACACATAACTCAAGCCTAGGAACTGCGAGTCTATTAATCTCTTATCAAACCACTAGACAAGGCTTGATCGTATCTCGCTAATCATAAGACCTGTCATTGAACACGAGCAATCCAAATCAGGTCACGCCTGCTGGTTTTTAGGCAGCTAGAGCGTAAGAAGTGTTATTTTTTGCAGTTATATTTAACTGAGCGTTTACGTCGCCACACGGGTTGCAAAATATGCCTCATAATGCCTGTCGAATCCGTAACGACCCCAGGATATTAGAACTATTATAACCTATCTTCAAAAAAAATGCAAAATCAAGCCGTTTCTTTAGAAAAGAACCCCTTTTAAGGCTTCTGATAAGGCTTGATAACCGGCTACACTTAGATGGAGGCCATCCGTTGTATAGGCTGATTGAAGTTGCCCTTCTGAATCTGCCAAACTATCATAAATCGGCACAAAATCTACCTGCACATAGGCGGATGCTAGAGCATCATAGGCTTGATTCCATTCTCTAATCTTTTCATTGGTACGAATATATACTGTCTGCTTGTATTTCTCTCCCTCATTGACTGGCAAAATGGAAAGGAGCTTTATTTGTGACAGCGGATATTCTCTGGCAATCGATTGGATTACACGCTCGAGATTATCCAAGGCTTCATTCATGGGAATATCTTTTCCAATATCATTTGTCCCAATTAGGAGAACAATTTGATCCACAGCATCACCATAAAGATGGGCATCTAGATTCTCTAATAACAGTTTCGTCTGGTAGCCTCGGATGCCACGATTGACAATCGTCTTTGCAGTCCCAAACAACTCTTGTAGAGGATAATATTCCACAATCGAATCGCCGATAAAAATTACATCTGGCTCTAGGACAGAAACTTGATTCAATTCACGATACTTGGTTTGAATCTTCTCCTGCTCTTTTAGGAGCCAATTCTCTAATAACTGTACTGCCACCCTATCCCTCTTTCTCTAACCAATTCTCTAGAACTTGATAAACGCCCGCCTGGCTGTTGGCTGGTGCCAGGGCAGTCGCAACTGCCTTGACATTATCAGCTGCATTTTCCATCGCATAGGCAATTCCAGCCAGCTCTAACATTTCGACATCATTTTCACTATCACCAAAAGCCATGATCTGTTCCGATGTCAAATCCCAGCGCTTGAGTAATTCTTCCAATCCCCATGCTTTATGAATCCCGGCTTGGAGGATGTCAATGCAACCATAACCGCTGGAAACAGCTCTTACACGCCCATCAAAGAGGTCATTGATTTCCTGCAAAACAGAACTAGAACGTTCTTCACCGACAACCATACTCATTTTAAGCACTCCACCAAAGAGGTCTGATTGAAAATCTTCCACAAAATTCATTCGTTGATAGAGTCTTTCAATCATCTCTGGAGTCATAAATTTATCAAGTTCTGTAAAAACAGTGCCTTCCTTGACAAAACCACCATTCATACCAGTTACGACAAACTGATCTCGGCACTCTCTCCCCTTAAAATGAACTAAAGCCTTGTCAACCATAGCATCATCCCAGGTCTGCGCTTGAATCAGTTCATTGTTTTCAAAAATTCGCGCCCCATTGGCAACTACTAGGACCACTCGTTCAGCCAAGTGTCCCAATAGTTCTCTCATACGATGGATTTCATTCCCCGTCGCAATGACAAAACGGATACCTCGTTCATCTAATTGGTCTAAAATCTTTTCTAAACGTGGCAAGTCCAGTTGCCCTCTTGGATCCAACAAGGTTCCATCCATGTCTGTTGCAATAATCTTAATCGTCATTTTACTTCCTCTGGATTCAAGCTAGTCCCACTTCAACCCTACATGTTCATTCATTTCTTTATAAGCTGTGTCAATTCGTTCCTTGGTCACTTCATCCAACTGATCACGGTGACTGCCTCCCTCGATGAAGTCCTCTAGGATATAGGTCTGATAGAGGAGGAGCGGATAGCCTTCTGGAGAGTATGTTCCTTTAGGCGTCCGATTAACCCAAGTCGGATGCGCTTTGGCAGTTTCAATCCTTGTCTTTCCATCTTTTTTCTTAATGGTCACATCCATGAGAACTCCTCGCTCAGTCCACTTGGCATTTTCCTCATCTTGCATGGTTTCAATGCGCTGGTTTGAGAGGAAATTCCCCATGGAGTAGATGATCAGTTTTTTGTCACCATCTTTTTCAACTGTTTCAGCAGGTTCAACGACGTGAGGATGCCCTCCAAAGATAATATCAGCTCCCCAGTCAATCATCTTGTGGTACAGTGTTTTTTGTTCTTCCGTCGGTTCTAGCTGGTACTCAATTCCCATCTGAGGCATAATGACAGTAATATCTGCTTCCTTCTCAGCACGCTCGATTTCTGCCTTCATCTTATTTTCATTCAGATCAGAAAGATAGCGATTATAATCTTCTTGAGAGATATACTGCTCAATGCCATTAAAACCGTAGGAATAGGCCAGGAGAGCTACCTTGATCCCATTGACTTCCTTGATAACTAGTGGAGCTTGGTCACGGGATTCATGTGTGTAGACTCCTATGGGTGTCATTCCTGCCTTTTCAATAGCTTGAGCCGTTGAAACTACTCCCTCTATCTGAGAATCCAAGATGTGGTTGTGAGCCAAGTCTAGAACTTGGTAGCCTGCATCCTTGATAGCATCCATGACTTCTCCAGGTGCATTAAAGAGAGGATAACCTGCCAAGTAGTGGTCTTTGTTCACCGTTCCTTCAAAATCACCAAGCACTAAATCTGCTTGCTTGAGCCATGGTTTCACATATTCAAAATTTTCATGGAAATCATAGCTTCCATCCTCTTTAAGAGCTGTTCGGTAGATGGGGATATGGTAGAGAAGATCACCATTTGCCATGATACGTGCCGTCGTTTCACCAGACTGATCTTCCTTGGATTGACTAGACGTTGTAGTCTGACTGTTAGAACTTGTTATCTTGTTACCCTGTACTGCTCGAACCAACAAGTTCAGCCCCATGGACAAGGCAACTGCAAGTAGCAATACCGTAACAAACTGGGCATTGGTCCAAGATTTATAATTTCGAAAGAAACCAACACTAGTTCTCCACACCCCATAAAGAGAACCACGAGACCGTCTATCTTGTCGCTTTTCCATCTTTATCCCTCCTTGCTTCTTGATGCAAGTCTTTTCTTTAATTATACCACAGACAAAAGGGGAATATCGTTTATTATATTATTTTTTAGAAACTTCTGCGACTTTCTTTCTCGTCTATTTTGTGTTATCATGTAGAGGTAATGAAAGGAGAGAAAATGTCTGCTATAGAACGTATTACAAAAGCTGCTCATTTGATTGATATGAACGATATTATCCGTGAGGGAAATCCAACTTTACGCGCGGTTGCTGAGGAGGTCACTTTCCCACTGTCTGACCAGGAAATCATCCTTGGTGAAAAGATGATGCAATTCCTCAAACATTCTCAGGATCCTGTTATGGCTGAGAAAATGGGCTTGCGTGGTGGTGTTGGACTTGCTGCTCCCCAGCTGGATATCTCAAAACGTATTATTGCCGTCTTGGTCCCAAATATTGTGGAAGAAGGTGAAACTCCACAGGAAGCCTACGATCTGCAAGCTGTTATGTACAATCCAAAAATCGTATCTCACTCTGTTCAGGACGCTGCTCTTGGCGAAGGAGAAGGTTGCCTATCTGTTGACCGTAACGTGCCAGGCTACGTTGTCCGCCATGCCCGCGTCACTGTCGATTACTTTGACAAGGACGGCGAAAAACACCGTATCAAGCTCAAAGGCTACAACTCCATCGTTGTCCAACATGAAATTGACCACCTAAACGGAATCATGTTTTACGATCGTATCAATGAGAAAGATCCATTTGCAGTTAAAGATGGACTCCTCATCCTCGAATAAAGAAAATCCCGTTTCAAGACGGGGTTTTGTGTTATAATAGAGGCATGAAAACAAATGATATTGTCTATGGCGTCCATGCCGTTACCGAAGCCCTCCTTGCAAACACAGGAAACAAACTCTATCTCCAAGAAGATCTAAGGGGAAAGAATGTTGAGAAAGTCAAGGAACTGGCTACAGAAAAGAAGGTGTCCATCTCTTGGACTTCAAAAAAATCCCTCTCTGAAATGACCGAAGGTGCTGTCCATCAAGGATTTGTCCTTCGAGTTTCCGAATTTGCCTATAGCGAGCTAGATCACATTCTTGCCAAAACACGACAAGAAGAAAATCCACTTCTGTTGATTCTGGATGGTCTAACTGACCCCCATAATCTAGGTTCTATCTTGAGAACTGCTGACGCGACCAATGTTTCAGGTGTCATCATTCCCAAGCACCGTGCTGTCGGTGTAACTCCAGTCGTTGCCAAAACGGCTACTGGGGCTATTGAGCATGTACCGATTGCCCGAGTGACCAACCTCAGTCAAACCTTAGATAAACTCAAGGACGAAGGTTTCTGGACCTTTGGAACGGATATGAACGGTACCCCTTGCCACAAATGGAATACAAAAGGGAAAATTGCCCTCATCATCGGAAATGAAGGAAAAGGCATCTCTAGCAACATCAAAAAACAGGTCGATGAGATGATTACCATTCCCATGAATGGGCATGTTCAAAGCCTCAATGCCAGTGTTGCTGCAGCCATTCTCATGTACGAAGTTTTCCGAAACCGACTATAAAAAAGTTTCCAATCAAGTGATTGGAAACTTTTTTATGATTATACTCAATGAAAATCAAAGAGCAAACTAGGAAGCTAGCTGTAGACAGTACTTGAGTACGGCAAGGCGAAGCTGACGTGGTTTGAATTTGATTTTCGAAGTGTATTAACTATGTTCTGTAATAAATTTGTAGGCTTCTTGACCAGCGATAGCCCCATCTCCAACTGCTGTTGTCACTTGGCGAAGGTCTTTCTGGCGAACATCCCCAACCGCAAAGATACCGTCAACGCTAGTTTTCATGTGGTTGTCTGTCACAATCCATCCTGCCTGATCTTGAATATTCAAGTCCTTGACAAAATCACTAACAGGATCCAAACCAACATAGATAAAGACACCTCCAAAGGCTTGCTCTGTCACTTGACCCGTCTTTACATTTTCAAATACAACTGATTCTACTCGGTTTTCACCTTTGATTTCCTTGACTACAGAATCCCAGATAAAGTTGACTTTCTCATTAGCAAAGGCACGGTCTTGCAAAACCTTTTGGGCACGAAGTTGGTCGCGACGGTGAACTATAGTGACAGATTTGGCAAAGCGAGTCAAGAAGAGGGCTTCTTCTACCGCTGAATCTCCACCACCAACTACCAACAAATCTTGATCACGGAAGAAAGCACCATCACAGACTGCGCAGTAAGAAACACCACGACTATTCAGTTCTTCTTCTCCGGGAACTCCCAAGAGACGGTGTTTTGACCCAGTTGCCACGATGACAGTACGGGTTTCGTAAACTTGATCATCAGTGATTACCTTCTTATAGTCACCTTGGTCTTCAATATTTTCAACATAGCCATAAAGGTGCTCTACTCCAAGATTTTCAAGAGGTTCAAACATCTTCTCTGCCAATCCAGGGCCACTGATGTTAGCATAACCTGGATAGTTTTCAATATCAGATGTGTTATTCATTTGCCCGCCTGGCAGACCACCTTCAATCAAAGCCACTTTCAGATTGCTTCGAGCAGCATATAAGGCAGCGGTCATTCCCGCAGGTCCAGCACCGACAATAATCGTATCGTACATTTCGATTCCTTCTTTCTTGTTGTAACTATCTTTATTCTAACTGTTTGAAGTTTATTTAGCAAGCATTATGCTCTGAAAACTAAAATGAGACTCATGACGGCAAAGGATAATACTGGAATCACCAACACCCCAATCATAATCATATCATAGAGATGAGCTTGGCGAGCCTTGGCTGTCTTGTCCACACCAGACATAGCTCGCAATCCAATCCAAATCCCTAAAAAAATCACGACGAGAATGGTCGTTAAGATCAAACTCTCGAAATATAAAGAAAATAGTTGCAGCAGCATGATCTCTCTCGTTTCTATCTTTTTTAAAGAGTAAACTCAGCTAGTCCACCTAACTGAGTTTTCCTTTTACTATTATATCAAATATAAGTCCGTTTGTAACTAGCGAAGAATTCTTTTGTCCGTTCTTCTTTCGGATGATTGATGATTTCATCCGGTGTGCCTGACTCGATGATTTTCCCCTTATCTAGGAACAAAATCTTATCTGCCACTTGGGCTACAAAAGACATGTCATGACTGACCAAAATCATAGTTTGACCTGACTTGGCAGCGTCTGCGATAGACTTCTCTACTTCGCCGACCAGTTCTGGGTCAAGGGCTGAAGTGGGCTCGTCCAAGAGCAAGACATCTGGTTTCATAGCAAGCGCACGAGCGAGGGCAACCCGTTGCTTTTGCCCACCTGATAAGTGGCGAGGGTAATGCTGTTCACGGTCAGAAAGACCAACCTTGGCCAACTCTTCCTTGGCGATTTTTGTTGCTTCCTCGTCCGATAATTTCTTGACAACAACCAAGCCTTCCTTGACATTGTCAAGGGCTGTTCGGCGTTCAAACAAATTGAACTGTTGAAAAACCATGGATAGCTTGCGGCGTAGAGCAAGGATTTCTTCTTGAGTAATTTTAGAGAAATCAACTGAGAAATCATCTATCTGAATAGAGCCACTGTCAGGTGTTTCAAGATAGTTGAGGCTTCGCAAAAAAGTTGATTTCCCTGCTCCAGATGAACCAATCAAGGCAACCACTTCTCCCTTTTGGATATCCAAGTCTAGATGATCCAAGACAGTCTGACCTGAAAAGGATTTGCTTAAATTCGAAATCTTAATCATTAACGAAGGTCTCCTTTCACATCTGTAGTTACTGCATCCGGCGCTGAAATGGCCATTTTCTTCTCGATAAAGCGACCGAGACTTTCAATTCCGATATTGACCACCCAATAAACGAGAGCAACAGAGATAAACCGTTCAAAATAGCGGTAATCTGCTCCACCCAAAATCTGAGCCTGAGCAAAAACTTCGACAACACCCGCACTAAAGGCTAGAGAAGTTCCCTTGGTCAAACCGATGAGGGAGTTGATCAAGGTTGGTGTCGCTACCACCGCAGCATTGGGAATAATCACGCGGCGGTAAACTTGAGCTCGCGTCATACCCAAACTACGCGCCGCCTCAATTTCACCTGGATTAACAGAAAGAATAGCTGCACGAATCGTTTCACTTGCATAAGCCGCCTCATTAAAAGCAAAGGCCACAATCGCAAAAAGTGCCGCTGGAATCGCATTGATATTGAAACCAGTGCCCCATTGCTGGTTGATAGCTTTCAGTGCTAAAGGAATTCCGTAGTAGGTCAACATAAGTTGAACTAGGATTGGGGTACCTTTTAAGAAGCTGACGAAAAAGGCCTGCAAGGGATATAGAATCTTAACACGATTGATCTTAACAATGGCAAAAATCAAGGCAAGTATCAGACCAAAGAGTGCACCTCCAAGCGTCAACATCAAGGTTGTAGGCAGTTGCTGGACAATCCTTGGAATTCCATCAAAGACCGAACGCAAACTAAAGAGCTTACCATCCGGAATGAGTTGCATCAAACTTTGGTACCAATCTGATGCTAAAAATGTTGTAACAGTCATAAAAACATCCTCTCCTGATAATGATTCATTCTACCATACTTCTGCTCGCAAGCAAATTATTTGCTACGGGTAAAGCAGACTTTGTCTACCTTCTAGTTTATCACACTTTAAAACAGGGAAGCCATATATTTTACCTATCAAGGAGATAGATAAAAACTATTTCAATCCCAGTTCCCCGTATGATTTTCTATAGCCGATTTGTTTCACAGCACCGTTTTCCACCAGAATTGGACGTTTCAATAACATGCCATCACTGGCTAGAAGCTTGGCTGCTTCTTGTTTTGACAAACTTCCCACCTTATCTTTTAGGCCCAGTTCGCGGTATTTAATCCCGCTAGTATTGAAAAATTGTTTCACTTCAAAACCGGAAGTTTCCAACCACTTCAAAATCACGTCCTCACTTGGTGTTTCTTCTACGATGTGGACATCTTGGTATTCCAGTCCAAGTTTATCCAATTCATTTTTTGCTTTCTTACAAGTTGAACATTTTGGATATTCGATAAATTCTAACATCTTATTTTCTTTCTATTTTTTATTTTCTTGAAATGCTGCACCTTCATGTTGCAAGAGCCAGGCTTTCTTTTCGACTCCAGATGCATAGCCTGTCAGACGATTGCCTGATCCCAGCACACGATGGCAGGGTACGAGTATGGACCAAGGATTACGCCCCACTGCTCCGCCAATCGCTTGAGCAGAAGCCACTTGCAGGTCTTGCGCTATTTGTCCGTAAGTTACTGTCTGACCATAAGGAATGGCCTGTAAATAAGTCCAGACTCGCTTTTCAAAATCCGTTCCAATAGGAGCCAAAGGTAAGTCTGATAGGTCCTGAACACTGCCTTCGAAATAGGTATCTAAATAGGAAATAACTTGCTCTAATACAGGATGATTAACAACCTCTTCTATTGTTTTATCTCCTAATCCCCTCTCAAAATGCTTCTGGTCCTGCACCCAAATTCCATACAGATATTGCTCGTCAGCAACTAAGGATAAGGTCCCAATTGGCGACGGGTAGAGCATTTTTACGTACTTATTCTGCTTCATTTTTTTAATTTCTGATAGGCCAAACGTTCCCCATCAACTGGAACCTTACCAACCTGTTGGAAGCCTAGCTTTTCAAAGATATGCTGCATGGTCTTGTTTTCTGCATGCGTATCTGAACGAAAATCTAGATAATCAAAACCTTCAATCAAGCCTTCTAGGAAAGTCTGAGCAACCCCTTGTCCTTGGACATCTGCTGCCACAGCGATACGGTGAAAGATCAGATATTCTGACTCTCCCCTCTGCCAACTTCCTTCATAAATCGCTTCATAGGCTTCCTCAGGACTCTTGGTCACAGCAGCATAGGCTAGTAATTCTCCTTCTTCCAAGGCTACATAGGCTTGACCAGAGATAATATCATCAATAATGATGTCAGCATTTGGATAGCCATTTTGCCACTGGTCACTGCCAGACTCGGCTAAACACTTTTTGGCATCCTCCATCACCTGCATGATTGCATCTACTTCGTTTGGAAAAGCTAAGCGAATCTCCATCTTTTCCCCTCATTTCTAACTAGTTTCTCTCATCATAGCATAATTTAGGGCTTTCTACAAGCAGTTGAAACTTGACTTTTGTTTTTTATTATTTTATAATCTAGTTATTGAAACTAGATAAAAAGGAGTTGGAAATGAATTCTAACTTTTCCTACCCAAAATGGGAAGACATTCCAAACATTGACCTCTATCTGGATCAGGTTTTACTTTATGTCAATCAAGTCTGTGCCCCTATCTCTCCAGATAAAGACAAGGGGTTAACAGCATCCATGGTCAATAACTATGTCAAACATGGTTACTTGACAAAGCCTGACAAGAAGAAATACCAACGCAAACAGATTGCCCGTTTGATTGCTATCACTACTCTCAAATCTGTCTTTTCGATTCAAGAAATCGCTCAGACACTTAATACTCTACAAACTCAAGCGAGTTCAGACCAGCTCTACGATGCTTTTGTGGACTACATGAACCAAGGAATCGATCCAGAAAATCCTATTATCCAAACTAGCTGTCAAACGGTTAAACTCTATCATCAAACTCTAGACTTAATCCTTAACAAAGAAGAGGAGGTATCCCAATGAATACTAGCCTAAAACTCAGTAAAAAGCTCAGTTTTGGAGAAGAAATTGCCAACAGCGTGACCCATGCTGTCGGTGCCGTCATCATGCTCATCTTACTCCCTATTTCATCCACCTATAGTTATGAAGCACATGGATTTTTATCGTCTTTTGGCGTTTCTATCTTTGTTATCAGTCTATTTCTCATGTTCCTCTCGTCAACCATTTACCACTCTATGGCCTATGGTTCGACTCACAAATACGTCTTGCGAATCATTGACCATTCTATGATTTACGTGGCTATCGCAGGCTCTTATACGCCTGTCGTCTTGACCTTGATGAATAACTGGTTTGGCTATCTGATCATTGCCATTCAGTGGGGAACAACCATCTTTGGCATCCTCTATAAAATCTTTGCTAAAAAGGTTAATGAGAAATTCAGCCTTGCCCTTTACCTGATTATGGGCTGGTTGGTTCTAGCTATCATTCCTGCCATTATCAGTCAAACAACTCCAATTTTCTGGAGTCTCATGGTAACTGGCGGACTCTGTTATACAGTTGGAGCTGGATTTTACGCTAAGAAAAAACCTTATTTCCACATGATTTGGCATCTCTTTATCCTAGCGGCATCTGCACTCCAATATATCGCGATTGTTTATTACATGTAAAAAAGTTGAGAATCTTTTCTCAACTTTTTGTTTTCATATCAAATAATGTTTCTATTATTTTTCAGCTGTAAGTGCAGCCATTGTGATGTAGTTATATGGTTTGTTGAAGTGTGGCAAGAAGAATAGGTCTGTCAAGGCCAACTTGTCAATTGTTACATGCTCTTGGATAGCAAGTGAGAACATGTGGATTCCCATACTGATAGCAGCATCATGTGAAACCATTTGTGCACCAAGGATTTCGCGGCTGTCTTTGTCAAAGACAATCTTGATGGCAACTTCGTGGTTGTCATGTTTGATAAATTCTGGTTTTTGAAGATCGTTAAAGCCAGTTTCAGTTGCATTATAGCCTGCAGCTTTGGCTTTTTCAAGAGTCAAACCAGTCGAAACCATGTGAAGACCGTAGATAGAGATACCGTTTGATCCTTGTACACCGATTCCTTCAAGTTCGTGTCCACAAGCATTATAAGCACCAACGATACCAGTACGTACAGCGTTAGATGCAAGAGCGATGTAGCTTGTATCTTTACGAGCATTGTCATAAACAGTTGCACAGTCACCAACAGCGTATACACCTGGGATAGATGTTTCTTGTTTCTTATCTACAAGGAAGGCACCGTTGCGGAAGAGCTCAATCTTACCATCAGCAAGAGCTGTGTTAGGGCGGAAACCAACGGCAAGAACCACCATATCCACATCAAATGTTTCTTTGTCTGTTACCAAGCGTTCAACTTTTCCATCACCTTGGATGGCTTTAACTGTTTGACCAAGAGCCAAGCGGATGTTGTGGTCTTCCAAGTTCTTCGCCATCATTTGTGTGAAGTCTTTGTCATAGTAACCGTTCAAGACAGTATCTACGATATCTACCAGAACCACTTCTTTTCCAAGACGCTCGAAAGCTTCAGCAAGCTCAACACCGATGTAACCACCACCAACAACGGCAATGCGCTCAAGGTGTTTGCTCTTGTCTTCAAGTTTTTCAATAACTTCTTCAGCGTTTTGGTACAATTTAACAAATTGTACATTTTCAAGAGTTGCTTTGAATTCGCGGTTGCCCTTAACGATTTCAACACCTTCGATTGGAGGCAAGATTGGAGTTGAACCAGTTGCAAAGATCAATTTATCATAAGACTCTTTGTGTTCTTTACCTTCAACTTCTGCAGTCACAACTTTGTTATCGTAGTCAATTGAAAGAACTGGTGAGTTCATGTAAACTTTAGCACCTTTTGCTTCCAATTTTTCTTTATCAGAGTAGAAGAGACCTTCTGGGCCGTCGATTTGTTCCCCGATCCAAAGAGCCATTCCACAACCAAGGAATGAAATATTTGAGTTTTGGTCAAATACTACGATTTCATTTTCATGTCCAAAGTTGTCCAACATAGTGTTGATACATGCTGTACCAGCGTGGTTAGCACCAACTACAACGATTTTACTCATAGAATAATTCCACCTTTAAAATTTAATTTACCCCTCTAGTATATCATTTGCTGTTAGCGTTTACAAGGTATTTGCTTGGAATTCTCTTTTTTTCAGAAAAAATTATTCTTTACTATATTATTTGTTTCATTTCCTTCCAATTTTTAAGCATATTTCTTGACTTTTGTTAAAATTTATTTGTGAAAACGCTGACTTTATGGTATGCTAGATACATGGAAAGAAAATGTAAGGGGTTTAATTTTTCTTTAACTAACTTATATTGAATGATTTCCTATAAAGAGAAAGGAGCTGGTAGCTTGCCTCTTCGTTCGCACTCTGAACGGCTAATGGGAACAACTATCACCATTTCATTAGTAGATGAGCGGGCAGAAACCCTGCTTCAAGGGGCTTTTGACTTGCTCAAAGAGCTCGAATACCGCTTCAACGCCAACAGTCAAGAATCCGAACTGATGGAAATCAACTACCAGGCTGGAATCGCACCTGTCAAGGTTCATCCTGACCTATTTGAACTGATTGCTCTTGGACTAGAGCATAGCCTAGCTCCCTCTAGCCATCTCAACATCAGTATTGGTCCCTTGATTCAAACCTGGCGAATTGGTTTTTCAGATGCTCGGCTTCCAAAGCCAAATGAAATCGAAGCCGTCTTGCCTCTAGTTGACCCACATTTTATCAAGTTAGATCCGACTAGCTCTACTGTCTTTTTAGAGAAGAAAGGAATGAAGCTCGATCTAGGTTGTTTGGCTAAGGGCTATAGTGCAGATAAGGTTGCCCAGTATTTAAAAACACACGGTGTCACCTCTGCCCTGATCAATCTCGGAGGAAATATCCTCACCATCGGGAATAACCAAGCCAAAGAAGGGAAAGCCTGGCAGATCGGCATTCAGGATCCGCGAAATCCTCGTGGCAATCATCTCCTAACCATTCCTGCTTCTAACAAATCCGTTGTCACTTCAGGTATCTATGAACGCCACCTGACAGTAGATGGAAAAGACTATCACCATATTTTTGATAGTAAGACAGGATTCCCTGTCGAAACCGAACTCGCTAGCCTAACGATTATCTCTGATAAATCCGTTGATGGTGAGATTTGGACAACGCGCCTTTTCGGAGAACGAAGCGCTTCTATCCTCTGGCAAGTCGAAAGTTTAGATGGTATTGAAGCCATTCTCATCGACAAAGAGGGACGCATTGCATGTTCTTCAGGCCTTCAAAATTGTATTATGTAAAAAGAGAAAGGAAATCTCATGCTAAAACTTATTGCCATTGTTGGAACGAACTCTAAACGTTCTACAAACCGCCAATTGCTCCAATACATGCAAAAACACTTTGCTGATAAAGCTGAAATTGAACTCGTTGAAATCAAGGATATCCCTATTTTCAACAAACCAGCAGATAAGCAACTTCCAGCTGAAATTCTTGAGATTGCAGCTAAAATTGAAGCATCTGACGGTGTGATTATCGGTACTCCTGAGTACGACCACTCTATCCCTGCAGTTTTGATGAGCGCTCTTGCTTGGCTATCTTACGGTATCTACCCACTTTTGAACAAACCAATCATGATTACTGGTGCTTCTTATGGTACACTTGGTTCATCTCGTGCCCAATTGCAACTTCGTCAAATCTTGAACGCTCCTGAAATTAAGGCAAATGTTCTTCCAGATGAATTCTTGCTTTCTCACTCTCTTCAAGCATTTAACCCAAGTGGAGACTTGGTTGACCTTGATGTTATCAAGAAATTGGATGCCATCTTTGATGACTTCCGTATCTTTGTGAAGATTACTGAGAAATTGCGCAATGCACAAGAATTGCTTCGCAAAGATGCAGAAGAATTTGACTGGGAAAATTTGTAAGATAGGAGACCGAAAGAATGAAATTTGTTGGACTTGTTGGATCAAACTACGATCAATCATATAACCGCAAACTCTTGGAATTTATCCGTCGCAATTTCAAATTTAAATTTGAACTAGAAGTTCTTGAAATCGACGAAGTTCCAATGTTTAACCAAGACGAAAAATGGGACGACAGTTTCCAATTACGCTTCTTGTATAACAAAATTACACGTGCTGATGGTGTCATTATCGCCACTCCTGAGCACAACCACACTATCTCAGCTTCACTCAAATCTGTACTTGAATGGCTTTCATACGAAGTTCATCCATTTGAAAACAAACCTGTTATGATTGTGGGTGCATCATACTACGACCAAGGAACATCACGTGCCCAAGTTCACCTTCGTAAAATCCTTGATGCTCCAGGTGTTAATGCCTACACGCTTCCAGGTAACGAATTCCTTCTTGGTAAAGCCAAGGAAGCTTTTGATAACGACGGAAACATCACCAACGAAGGAACTGTTAAATTCCTTGAAACTTGCTTAGATAACTTTGTAAAATACGTAGGAGTCGTTTCAAAATTGAAAAAACCAAAACCAATCGAACCAGAAGACTTGGATTGTGGAAAACCAATTGCTACAACCATTACAGAAGTTGACCCTGACGATCCAGAATGGGTGGAAAAAGTTGCAGCAATCACTGGTGCTGTTTCTGGTGATACCTATGTCAAATTGGACCACGGTATCCTAACAGTTAACCAAATCGATATGTTCTTGAAAGCTATGCCATTTGAATTGACATACGCTGACGATAACAACCAATTCCTCTACTACAACAACGCTCACCAAGATCCAGACACCATGTTTGCCAAACGTGTACCACCTCAATCAGGTAACCGTATGTCGACTGTTCACAATTCTCTTCCACCAGCACGTATGAAGAATGTAGAGTGGGTCATCGGAACACTTCGCAACGGAAACCAAGAATACGTCCGTACGATCGTTCCAGGTTCTCCTGCAGGTGTTATCAACACCCACAACTACCAAGCAATGTACTATCCTGATGGATCTTACGCTGGAATCAATGAAATCGTCTTTAACTTCCAACCATGGCTTGAATGGTACCTAAAAGAGACTGGTCAACGTTTGGTGGGTGGTAGCGGACCATTTGCTCCTGCTGCCGGAGGTCATGGAGACGCAGATGCTACTTCTGGCGCTTCTGATTCGGGGGACGCTGGAGGCCATGGTGGTGACGCCGACGCCACTTCTGGTGCAAGCAACTAAGAAACCAAAAAGGAGCCAAATGGCTCCTTTTTTATTACAACAGAAAAGGGGCTTGTAAATCATCTACACCCCCCTTTCATTTTATGAGTTAGGATCATCTAAACTACGGCCGTGCAAACCTTTTTCACGTTGTACCTGACGTAGTTTTTCTGGTGTGACGTCATTTCCTTCTTCGTCGACAATTTTGATTCCTTCAATGTGGTGGCGAACAGAACGACGATAGCCTTCAATGTACTCCTCACGAAGTTTAGCTTGTTCCACTTTTTCAGCAGAAGTTAAGCCTTCTGTTTTTTTCTTTTTAGCAAGCTCGTTAATACGATCAATTTTTTTAGGATCCATGTTTCTCTCCTTTATGATAAGATTTAATCCGTTTAACAGATTTTACTTGGTATTAATTTGGTTGAAACGTGCAAGTTTCACTGCTTTATTGGTTAATTGCGACAAGATGGCCAATCGATTTTGACGAATATCTTGATCATCGGTCATTACCATAGTATTCTCAAAGAAAGCATCAATAACTGGACTAAGCGCAAAGAGTTGTTCTAATTGCTGACTTGCAGTCCCTGATAAAACGAGTGACTCTACTGCTTCCGCCAAGGCTTTCTCTTCTTCATTTTCAAAGAGAGCAGGATCAACTGTTTCATATCCTTCCGCTTTCTCAGCCAAGTTGAAAGCACGAGAGAGAGATTCAACAGACGGCTTGAAGTTTTCTTCCTTGCTTGCTTCTACAAGAGCACTTGCTGCTTCCAACATATCCGCCACGACAAAGTTCGAACTTGCAAGAACCGCTTCCTTAATGTCTTTTGGAGTAGAACCCATCATCTTATCAACACGAGCCTTGATAAAGTCCATAACCTCTGCTTTATTTTCATAAGTCAAGCTGTCAAATTTCAAAGCATAAAGGCTATCAATCAACTCATCCATAGCAATGTACCAACCAAAGGCATCCAAGATACGTACCACACCTTGCGTCGCACGACGAAGGGCATAAGGGTCATTAGAACCTGATGGAATCAAACCTACTGAGAAGAAACTCAAAATCGTATCCAATTTGTCTGCAATGGCAAGCACTGCCCCCACCTTGCTCTCTGGAAGCTCTCCTTCGGCTGATGTAGGCATGTAGTGTTCACGAATGGCAGCTGCAACTGCTGGAGTTTCACCAGCAAGAAGGGCATATTTCTCACCCATAATCCCTTGTAGCTCATCAAACTCACCAACCATACCTGTCAACAAGTCAAACTTGTAAATGGCTGCTGCGCGGGCAAGATCAATCGTTTCATCCACTGATAAACCAGCTTTTTCCGCCAAAAGGACGGCAATCTGACCTGTACGAATCATGTGTTCACGAAGGGAACCAATCTTTTCATGGAAGGTCACCTGGTTCAATTTTTCAACAAGATCTGAAATGACCAATTTTTGGTCTTCACGCCAGAAGAATTCTCCGTCTTCCAAGCGGGCAACTAAGACTTTTTCATTACCCTTGATGACATTTCCCAAATGCTCTGCGTTTCCATTACGAACAGAAATAAAGTTTGGCAAGAGTTTACCGTCTTGATCACGAACAACGAAATAACGTTGGTGTTCCTTCATCGAAGTCACCAAGACTTCTTCTGGAACTTCAAGGTATTTGGCATCAAAAC
The DNA here is from genome assembly GCF_012843315.1 of Streptococcus sp. WB01_FAA12. Taxonomy (GTDB): domain Bacteria; phylum Bacillota; class Bacilli; order Lactobacillales; family Streptococcaceae; genus Streptococcus. Next base: position 87,544 of record NZ_JABAEX010000002.1, on the reverse strand, counting down.
TTCCCATAAAGGCAGTTGGGTATTCAACCAGGTTCAATACCTCGTTAAGCAAGTCGGCATCAATTTCGATGCTAACACCATGTTTTGCCTCAATTTCCTTGATTTGATCAACAATCATTTGTTCACGTTCACGAGGATCTGCGATTACAAACTGTTCACGAAGGTCTTCTTCGTAGCTCAATGCTGACTGAATCTTAGTTTCTTGTCCCAAGAAACGATGGCCGCGACTCACACGCCCACCCTTGATATCAAGGAAATCCAAATCAAACTCTTGTTCGTCCAAGAGAACTGTCAAAGTGTGTACAGGGCGGATATATTCAAAAGTATTGTTAGCCCAGTGCATGCTGACAGGGAATATCAGTGACTTCAAGACGTCTACTACACCAGGAACAATGGCTTCAACTGGTTTACCCACTTCTTCCTTGGTAACATAGACATATTCTTCACCCTTGATTTCACGGAATTCAATATCTTCAACTGTCAAGCCTTTCCCACGGACAAATCCTTGAGCTGCTTTGGTGAAGTTTCCATCACTATCCAGTGCAATTTTCTTTGCCGGACCCTTGAAATCTTCTGTCAAATCAGACTGTTTGTCTGCAAGACTAGTCACACGAACAGCCAAACGACGTGGTGTTGAGAAGGTTTGAATGGCTTCAAAGGAAAGGCGGTTTTCCTTGAGGAAGGCGGTCATTTTTTCACCTAGTTGTTTTTCGCTTGGAGTTACTACGTAGGCTGGTAACTCTTCAAGACCGAGTTCTACTAATAAGTTTTTTGTCATATTTTTTCTCCGAAAAGTATCTTTTTATTTTCCAGTTTGTCTTATGTGATTGGCACGCAAGCAACCGACTTCGTCGTTTCATTGCTAAAATTGGAGCCAAAAGTCTCCAATTTTGCCTAGTATCCTTAGCATCACTAAGGATACCTTCATCACTGTGGCAACTTGGCTCAGGGCTCACTCTGTTCGCCCATTTTCGTAAACTGTCACTCTCTTTACTCTGCGTCTTCTGCTAAGAGTTTAGCTCGTGTTGCCTCGTCTAAAAGTGGGTAGCCTAGGCGTTTGCGTTCTGCGACAAAGGTTTTGGCTACGACACGGGCCAAGTTACGAATACGAGCGATATAGCCTGCACGCTCGGTTACAGATACGGCACCACGCGCGTCAAGCAAGTTAAAGGTATGTGAACATTTGAGAACATAGTCATAGGCAGGGTGAACCAAGCCTTCCTCTAAGGCACGACCAGCTTCTTTTTCAAACTTATCAAAGTTTTCAAGCAACATTTCCTGGTCTGAAATCTCAAATGAATATTTTGAATGCTCGTACTCAGGCTGGATGAAGATTTCTCCGTATTTTACACCATCAGCCCACTCGATATCATAGACAGAATCTACTTCCTGAATATAAGAAGCCAAGCGTTCCAAACCATAAGTAACTTCCGCAGTCACAGGACCAGTTGCCAATCCACCAACTTGTTGGAAATAAGTGAACTGAGTGATTTCCATCCCGTCAAGCCAAACTTCCCAACCAAGACCAGCTGAACCAGTCGATGGATTTTCCCAGTTGTCCTCAACGAAGCGGATATCATGTTCCAATGGATTGATTCCCAATTTTTCCAAAGACTCAAGGTAAAGTTCTTGAATATTTGATGGAGATGGCTTCATGACCACTTGGAATTGGTGGTGTTGGTAAAGACGGTTAGGATTTTCCCCGTAACGACCGTCAGCAGGACGACGTGATGGCTCCACATAAGCCGCATTCCATGGCTCAGGCCCGATAGCACGAAGGAAAGTGTAAGGACTCATTGTCCCCGCACCTTTTTCATTGTCATAAGCCTGCATGAGCATACAACCTTGGTCATTCCAAAATTGTTGCAAAGTCAAAATAATTTCTTGAAATGTTAATTTCTTAGACATTGTTTACTCCTTTTTTTATAAATTACTTGCGACACGAGTCTGCCTCGTCGATCATACGAGGCAAGACGAGTTAGTACTGCGTCTAGCTCAGGCACTCTAGTGCTGATCGTGGGGCAGCCCGACTGTAAGGAGGTCTATGCCACTGACGCAGTGAAATGTTAATTTCTTAGACATTGAATACTCCTTTAGTTTATATTATCTTTTTAAATTTATTTATCAAGCAACCAAGAAAAAGCTGGATCCTGAAAAATATGACGTTTAGGAACAGTTTGTAAATTCTGATTGCATTCATCTACTGTGCCCAATTTCAAAGCACAAACTTCTGGTACATCTTCTTGAATAGTGAAAATTTGACTATGACAGTTCTGGCAGTAATAGCGTTGTTTCCCTGGAGATGAACTATAAGTAACCAAATTCTCTTCTCCATACAATACCAGATTTTTGCTGCTAACTTTGGCATTAACTGTATAGGCAGACGCAGTTGCTTTCCGACAGAATGAGCAATGACAAAAAACTAATTCCGACAATTCCTCATCTAAAGTGTAGGTAACTGCTTTACATAAACAAGATCCTTTAAGCATTATGCTCCTTTCTACTTAGGTATTAGACGAAATTCAAAAAGAACCGAATTTCAACACCCAAGCCTTGCGACTAGGGGCGTCAGAAACGCGGTTCCACCCTAATTTATTACTTCATTGTTTTTAAAAATACGACAGAAAGCGCCAGTTTCTTACCTTGTTCTACTTGGCTCCCACTGTCCCAAACTCGCTTGAAGAACGCCATAAGACTTTCTTTCCTGTTGAATATTATATCAGAAAGGTACGAAATTTACAATTCTTTTTCTTACTTTTTAAAAATCCATCTCATCCACACGAGGTGCGCCCGAAGTCACCGAAATCGTCTTTAAGACTTCTCGCTCGTCTTTGCTGAGTTCAATTCCAAAACAGTCAAGATTGCTCTGGATGCGAGAGGCTGTCACTGACTTAGGTAACGGTAAAAACTCTTCTGCCAAACTCCAAGCCAAGGCGATTTGAGCAACTGATTTTCCATGCTTATCAGCAATTTCTTGGACTTCTTTCTTATTAAACAATTCTCCTTGTCCAAAAGGTCCCCAAGCCTCTAGGAGAATTCCTTTCTCTCTACAGTAGGCAACTACTTCCTCTTGATAAACTCCTGGCGCTAATCGCACCTGATTAACCGCTGGAATGATTCTTGCTGTCTCAAGCAAGGCATTCAAATGCTTGGGAAGGAAATTACTAACGCCGATAGCACGAATCTTGCCTTCTTGGTAAAGGTCCTCCATCGCTCTCCAGACTTCAGCATTGCGAGTTTTCCATTCGTCGTTTTCTCTTAGTGGTTTTGGATTCGGCCAATGGATAAGATACAAATCTAGATAGTCTAAGCCCAGTTTTTCCATTGATTCCTCAAAAGCTTGGCGAGCTTCATCATAGCTGTGATTGGTATTCCAAAGTTTGGTCGTTACAAAGATTTCTTGTCGTGGAATACCGCTATCTCGAATAGCACGACCAACACTCTCCTCATTTTGATAGATAGCCGCAGTATCAATATGACGATATCCAGCCTTTAAAGCTTCTAAAACGGCTTGGTAGGCTACCTCTCCATTTTCAGCCTTCCATGTTCCAAATCCTAAAACTGGGATTGAAACTCCATTATTAAGGGTGTAAGATTTCATCTTTTTTCCTTTCTATGTGAAGAAAATCTAAAGAAACAAAGTCCTGATTATCAGCACACTTGCTCCTTTAGATTTTAAAATCATTGATCACGATCGTAATACATTTCGTGAGCTTTTAGACGTGAATTGAGCATTTCCGGAACAGTCACAAATGTATAACCTTGCTCTTTCAGATATTCTATAATCTTTGGAAGAGCATTAACTGTAGCGCCATGAATATCATGCATAAGAACAATCGATCCATTACGAACTTGATGCTGAATCTCTGTTAAAATAGCAGTTTCATTCTTGCTCTTCCAGTCCAAACTATCTACATTCCACATGATAAAACTCAAATCCAGACTATTACGAATATCATCTGTAATCGCTCCGTAAGGGGGGCGCATAAGTTTAGAACTCGAACCTAAAACCTTGGTCAAGGCATCTTCCGTATCCGTGATTTGCTTTTTAGCATCTTCAAGAGTCAATTTTGAAAGAACGGGATGATCCCAGCTATGATTTCCCACAACATGTCCTTCTGATTTCATTCGTTTCAGAAGATCTTCATTGCCAGCAATGTTTTTACCAAGTACAAAGAAGGTCGCCTTTACATTGTACTTAGCTAATGTATCCAAAGCCTGGGTAGTTGTAGATGGATTTGGACCATCATCAAAAGTCAAGGCTACAACTTTTTTATTTTTTTGTGCAAAGTAAGCCTGATAGAGTTCAGCATCCTTTTCTAATAGATAAGAGGACTCCAATACATCAAAGAAACTGGATATTGGTAAAGCAATTTCCTCCAGAGTCTCCACTTGGTCAGCAGGATAAAGGATGAGTTGACTATCTTTATAGTCAAAGCTCCAAGATGCCAATTCTTGGTCTGTGAAGGTTTTTAGCACCTGATCCATTTTTGTCTGGTCAAGTTTCTTATCTTCTAGGGTTGATTTGATTTGGCTCAGCAGTAGTTCCTTAGCCTTGCTAGCATCTTTGAAAAGTTGACTAAGAGTAAAAAGTTTACCATCTTCTGTCAAGTAAACTCTTCCCAAAGAAGTCTTTTCTTTTTCTTCAACCTTTGTTGCAGACAAATCGTAAACTTGCTTACTGATATTACGAGAAACAACTCCCTTTAAGACTGGATCCAACTGCTCAGTATAATAAAAGACCAAATCTTCTTTATCTTCCAGCTTTTCTTTGATATCCTGGTTGATTTTTTCTCTAATAGACGCAATGACTTCCTCTCCTTGCAGAGGATAGTAGGCAATCACCTCAGCTTGACCTTTTCGGAAATGGTCCTTCTGACTACCTGAGCTGAATTGCTGGTCCTTTTCACTCTTTAGCGCTTCAATTTTTTGTTCATAAGATTGCTTTTGTAGAACCTTGTGACCAATGGCACCACCTAGGCAGATCATAGCAAGACCCAAGATTCCAACAAGGGAAAGCAATCTACTTCTCTTTTTATCGTGGGAAACACGCTTCTCTCTATTTTTCTTCATACCTCCATCATATCAAATCAGAACTATAATTTCAATGATAAATCGATATTCTTCTATTTTTGAAATAAATAATAAAAAGCCTAGATGATCTAAGCTTTTCAGGTATTAGAAGCGAATCGCTTCACGTGTTTTTTCATAAGAAGAAACAAAGCGATTTGTGACTCCTGGTTCTGCAACTTCCAAGGCTTGAGAAATCTTCTCAAATGATGCCTTGTAGTCAAATTCTTTTTCAAAAATTTCAAGTGCTTCATTGAAAGCTTGCTGGATACGCTCATCAAATGAGCGGTAACGGTTTGAATACTGCAAGAGTTGCTCCGTCAAGGTCGCATATTGAACAATATTGTAGGTTTCTGTTTCAAGAGCCTCCATGTCATGGGTCGCAATTTCAAGAATTCGTTTAACTGATTCAATATTAACTTGTGCTTGTTCTAACTCGGCCATCAGATCTTCTGTGTTATGGCTTGCAGTGAAGAAAAGTTTCAAGAAACTTTGAGGAATACCCGGCAAGTTTCTCTTCTCCATGTAACGTTTGATAGTATGCAAGCGATTCACATAGACATTTGCTTTTTGACGAGCATTGATGTCGTCTTTTTCAATTTGAGATAGGCGTTCACTAACAGAAACTTGTTCGTCTTCAATGTCTTTTAGATTACTTTGAAGTGAATTAAACTGCTCCTCTAAAATAGAGTAAGCTTGAGTAGGTTCTGTCTGATCTTCAGTTGCCTCTGTGATCGCTGTATCAAGCCCTGACAATTCAGCTTGAAGACGGCGGACATGATTCCCATCACTTTCTGGGAGAAGATAGGTTTTATTCAAGCGTTCAAGATCTTGAACCAAAACCTGATTATTTTCTTTCAAGTGATTGAGGTAGGTTGGAAGTGTTGAAAGGAGACTTTCAACGACTTTTTGGGCAGCTATTTCACGCGTGAAAATATCGTAGAGCGCATTAATCTCTTCTTGGATTTGTGTGTTTTCATACTCTGCATTATCCAATTCCAACTGGCGGATGTTTTCTTGATTATTTTTCAAGGATTCATGTAAAAGTTGGAAGCGTGACTCGATGTCCGTTTCAGTGAAGTGATAATTAGCATCCAAGAGTTTACGGTAGCCTTCCTCCAAATCATCCAATTGTTCTGGAAGTTCTGTTGACAAAGTCTTCACGAGAGATGGAACACGATCAACGATATGTGTCAAAGCGAGAATATGATTTTCAGTTGAATCAAGAATTGCTGCAGCTTCAACTGGGTCACCTGAAGAGTTCAAGGTTACAAATTGAGAGAACTCTGACTGGATATTTTCCAATTGTTTCTCAATTTCAGGAAGGGCTTTACCATACTGTTCCGAATTTTCTGCTACGGTATGTTGCAGATTTTCAAATAAGTCCAAAGCATGCAGAACACGTCCGCTATTCTTAGACTCTTGTTTTTCAAGCTCTGAAAGCGCATTACGAATCGCCGCAATGTCTTCTTCAATTAAATCAATTTGACTTTCGATTTGATCGATTTGGTGAGTCGCTTTGAAAAAGCGAAAAGAATTATTATAGCCTTCAGCCTCAAACAGGTTATTTTCAATATCAGCAAATGAGTTAAGGGATAAATCAACCCATTTTTGATTCCATTCACGGAAGGTCACCTGACTTTGACCAATCAAATGCATGTTTTTAACTGCTTCAACCTCATCATTTACAGGAAGGTTGTAGAGTTCTTCTTTTCTTTCCTCGAGGGCCGTCAATCTACTTACATTACGCTTACGTAGGAAGATTGCCGCTACATAAGCTAGAATCAAAATGACTGCAATCGCAACCATTAGATAAATTAGTTGTCCATTAGACATATCAAACTCCTTTTATACTAGAAACAATCGTATTGATTATATCATATTTTTTAGGTCATGGGAACTATTTCCCACATTTTTTAGACGTCAAGGGTGCTGTAAACGGCATTTTCTTCGATAAATTCACGGCGAGGTTCAACTCGGTCCCCCATCAACATATCAAAGATCTTATCTGCTTCGGCAGCATCATCTACCGAAACACGCGCCATCAAACGATGTTCTGGATCCATGGTTGTTTCCCACAATTGGTGGTCATCCATTTCTCCCAAACCTTTATAACGTTGGATGGTTGGTTTTGAACGCCCTTCACTGTGACGTGCTAAGGCTTCTTGGAGTTTAATTTCTTGATCTGCACCAGGCTGGATGTATTCTTTGATCTCACTTCCAACTTTAACCCCATAGATTGGCGGTTGGGCAATGTAGACATATCCAGCTTCTAGAATTGGTTTCATGTAGCGGTAAATCAAGGTTAGCAAGAGGGTCCGAATGTGGGCTCCATCGACATCGGCATCAGTCATCAAAACGAGTTTTTGGTAACGAGCCTTAGTGACATCAAATTCTGCACCAAATCCTGTTCCCATGGCAGTGAAAAGGCTCCGAATTTCTTCGTTGGCAAGGATTTTATCCATGCTAGCTTTTTCAACGTTCAAGATCTTACCACGAATTGGCAAGATAGCTTGGAATTCACGGTTACGACCAGATTTAGCTGACCCACCAGCTGAGTCTCCCTCAACGATAAAGAGTTCTGTTTCAGCAGGGTTATTTGAAGAACAGTCTGCTAGTTTTCCAGGAAGATTGGAAATTTCCAATCCAGATTTTTTACGAGTGACTTCACGCGCACGCTTGGCAGCCACACGAGCCTTGGCAGCCAAGATCCCTTTTTCCACGATGCGCTTGGCAATCTGTGGATTCTCCATGAGAAAATCAGAGAAGGCATCGCTGAAGAGGCGATTGGTGATCTTAACCACTTCGCTATTGCCCAGTTTGGTCTTGGTTTGTCCTTCAAACTGTGGATTTGGATGTTTGACAGAGATAACTGCAGTCAAACCTTCACGGACATCTTCCCCTGTTAGGTTGTCTTCATTGTCTTTTAGCAATTTATTCTTGCGGGCATAATCATTGATAACACGCGTCAGCGCTGTACGGAAACCTTGCTCATGCGTACCACCTTCATGGGTGTGAATATTATTGGCGAAACTCATGACGTTTTCGTGGTAACCGGTTGTGTACTGCATGGCTACTTCAACTGTGATATCATCCATCTCACCGTCTGTGTAGATTGGTGTATCAAAGATCACATCCTTGTTCTCGTTGATATATTCAACGTAGCTAGCAATCCCACCCTCATAGTGGTAATGTTTGCTTTGTTCGAGACCTTCACGCTTATCTGTGATCGAGATTCGAAGACCTCGGTTCAAAAAGGCTAGTTCTTGAATACGTTTGTTTAATTTGTCAAAGTCAAAAGTCGTTGTTTCTGTAAAAATCTCTGGATCTGGTGTGAAGTGAACTGTTGTTCCAGTTTTATCCGTATCTCCAACCACCTCAAGGTCAGCAACAACATGACCACGACGGTATTCTTGGTAATGAATCTTACCGTTTTTGTGAACATGAACATCTAGTTGCGTTGAGAGGGCATTTACTACGGAAGAACCTACTCCATGGAGACCACCTGAAACCTTGTATCCGCCACCACCGAATTTTCCTCCAGCGTGAAGGACTGTAAAGACGGTTTCAACAGCGGGACGTCCTGTCTTTTCCTGAATGTCAACAGGAATTCCACGTCCATCATCTACAACGGTGATGGAATTATCTGGCTCTATAAAGACTTGGATATGACTGGCAAATCCAGCTAAGGCTTCATCAATTGAGTTATCAACGATTTCCCATACTAGATGGTGAAGACCTTCTTTTGAAGTCGATCCAATATACATACCTGGACGCATACGAACAGCTTCAAGTCCCTCCAAAACTTGAATTTGACTGGCATCATAATCTTGTGCCTGTTGATTTTTGATTTCTTCTGTCATTTTTTCCCTTTTCTTACATGTCTATTGCTTGTCTCAATGTCGCAACGTTATTAAAAAGATAGGCATCTAAGCCAGCAGCTTCACCTGCTTCTATATCAATATTTCTGTCACCAATGACCAAACCAGATGTAATATGATATTTATCACGTAAATAAATCATGGACTCAGGATCTGGTTTTCGTTTAAAGCCAGAACTGGCAGTCACCACCTCGGTGAAGTAGTTCGCTATCTGGGTCTTGGCAAGAAGTTCTAGCACCTGGTCATTTCGATGAGAAACCAAGAAATGGCGACCACCCTTGTCCGAAATGTCTTTGAGTAACTCTGGAATTCCCTCAAACAAGACTGGGTGCTCTAGCTCACGTGCTTCATTTTCTTTGTAGTTCTCTAAAAAATAATCGATGTCTGGGGCAAACTTCTCAATGGCAAAAGCTGTCGAAACTTTCAAGGCTTCGTAAACACGGTCGTGTTCTTGCTCAATACTATATTGGGCTAAGGTTTCTACAAAAGCTGCTGTAGAAATCTCATAATTATCCAATAGGGTGCCACCTAAATCCCATATGTAGTCGTGATATTTCATACCCTTCATTATACCATTTTTTTATGAAAAAAGCGATGATTTCCTAGTTTTTTCCAAGTAAAAAACGAGAGTCTAGCTCTCGTTTTACTGTTGATTTCCAAAGACATCTCTATAGAGCATGCCGACTCGTAAACTTTCTGCATCTCCTCCCAGTTGCTCCACTAATTCATAGGCAAAGGCAAGGGCAGTTGACGGTCCTCGGCTAGTTGTTAGATTGCCATCCACAACAACTGTTTCCTTTCGGTAAATTCCATCACTGATGTTCTCCTGAACACCGTCATAACAGGTGAAGTGTTTGTCTTTCAGGACACCTGCTTGATGGAGGGCGATTGGAGCTGCACAGATGGCAGCAATTTTCTTTCCTGCTTGGTCAAATGCTTTAACCTGTGAAATGAGGGCTTGGTTATCTCGTAGGTGAGCTGATCCAGGCATGCCACCTGGAAGAACTACCAAATCATAGTCGGACAAATCACCATCAAAGACACGATCGGCTTTTACCTGAATGCCATGGGATCCTGTCACCTGCTCTTCAAATCCTACCATATCACATGAAATGTTTGCTCGACGCAAAACATCGACTACTGTCAAGGCTTCAATTTCTTCAAAACCCTGAGCTAAGATAACTGCTACTTTTGCCATAGTGGCCTCCTTATTTGATTTGTTTTAGGACGACTTTCTTTCGTTTAAATGGAACTTTTCCACTTTTCTCTTCTGCTAGATTGGTTTGGTAACTCATAGACAAGAGGAGACCGACTCCGATGAGGTTACTAATAATTGCGGATCCCCCTTGGGAGATGAAAGGCAGAGGAATCCCTGTCAAAGGAAGTAAGCCTGTCACGGCACCGATATTTTCAAAGATATGGAAGAGCAACATCATGATAAAGCCAGTTGAAATATAAGTATAGAACTGGTTATTTGATCTGAGCGTAATCTTCAACATACGATAGATAAGAAGCAAGTACAAAGCAATGACAAAGACTGAACCAATGAAGCCAAAATCTTCAGCAATCACTGTGAAAATCATATCACTTTCACGTACTGGAATGAGGAGATTGGACACATTGAAACCTTGTCCAAACAAGCCACCACTTCCAATCGCAATTTGCCCCTGCGCCTGTTGATAAGTCGTTGTTTGCGCGAAGTCAAAGGGATTGAGCCAAGCCAAAATACGGTTAATCTGGTAAGTCGGCATCCCAATCTGATGCAAGAAGGCACGTCCATCCTTACTTATAAAGATGGCCATGAAGCCTACAACTGCAGTCACTCCTGTCGCAAAAACAGGAATGATAATCTTCCACGAAACACCTGAAAGGAGGACCATGCCTGCAAAAATAGCTACGAAGACCAAGGCAGTCCCCAAGTCACTTTGTAGGGCTAGAAGGATCAAGACTGGGATGGTAAAGGCAATCATCCAACCAATCAATAGGAAATCCAAGGGAATAGTCCGTCGCCATTCCTTGTGTTTTTGAGTGAATTGTACAATGACTCGAGCCAATATCAAGATGTAGGAAATCTTCATGAACTCAGATGGTTGAAAGAGCGTGGTTCCCCCGATAGACACCCAGTTTTTAGCACCTGTAGAAGCTACCAGACTCGGATTGTAAAAAACAAGGGGGAGAACCATCAAAGCCAAACCTAAGCCATAAAGATAGGGAGTCACCTTCCATAAAAACTCGGTATTGAAGAACATGACGACAAACCCAATGACAAGCCCTAGAGCAATCCAGGCAATTTGCTGGCCTAGAATTGGAAGTACATTATTTGGATAGTCATGACTAACTGCTATATAGATAGCCACTACTCCAATCACCAGTAAACAAAACACTGGTAGGAGGAGGCTATAATCGACTCGAGAGTCGAAGGAACGTTTCATATTTTTTACCTTTTCTCTTTCTTGGATTTTTCTTTCATTCTATTGCGACGGGATTGGAGAAAATCAGCTACAGCAGGCTCTAGCTGTTCTCTAGCAAGAACCCGAACCGTTCTTTCTTTTGACAAGGTTTGGGCGATTTGTTTGCCGTAACGCTTGCTGACAACACGACTGTCTAAGATTACAGCAACCGAACCTTGGTCGGGCCGTCTAACAGTACGACCAAGAGCTTGCTTTAACCGAATGATAGCCATCGGTAACTGATAATCATAGAAGGGATTTTTCCCTTCTTGGCGCAGTTCTTGGTTTAATTTTTTGGTTAAGGGTTCTTGGGGATTTTGAAAAGGCAATCTCGGAATCACTTGGATTACGCATGGATGGGTTGAAAAATCAACTCCTTCCCAGAAACTACCTGTTCCAAGTAAGATCTGGCGTTCACCTTTTTCAAAACGTTTTTTCAGTTGACTTGGTTCCCCATTTTTATACTGAGCCAGATGCGGTTGGTCGAGCAAATCCGAAACTGCCAGCAACATCTCTTTTGAAGTAAACAAAACCAATAAGGCTTCTTGAAAGGCTTGTAACCTTCGGATAACAGAAGCCACTTCACTAGCATAGTCAAAAGGTGAAACTTCTGTCACAAGAGGAAAGTCATTGACTAGAAAGACTTTTTGTTGGTCCTGCTTTGCTACATCAAGCCTAACAAGTGGAGCATCTGGGAATCCCAATAGAACTGCTAGGGAAACCCGATTGCTGATTTCAAGAGTAGCCGATACTCCTAGGAGCCTGCAGTCTTCTGGCAATAAATCTGCTAGTATAAAGCGGCCTTTTTTGCTTGAACAAATCAAGACATCCTTGCTCGATTTCTCTGCTGGAGCAAGCCAAAATTCACGGTCCGAGATGAAAAAGTTTGCAATCTCTCTATACTCTGGGAGAACTAGCTCCGAAAAATGCTGGCGCAAGTGTTCGAGAGAATCCAACCACTTTCCATTCGTAAGACCTGACTGATAGTGCTCCATCAAGTAACGATATTCAAAAGCAATACTCTCAAGCAAGCGTTTCTGAACCAAATTTTCCTCTGTCTCCAAGGACTTATCAATTTGAGTTACAAGATCCTCAAGGCGATAAGCCTGCTGGGCTAGATTTTCAAGAGCTAACAGCATTTTTTGTGCCTCATCCAAGATCATCAAACGGTTGTCGACAAACTCTGGATTGTCTTCCAAACGAGTGACCAGATAGGCATGATTGGTCAGAAGAACACGACTGGTCTTGGCCTTGTCCTGCCCTCGTTTCCAAAAATCCTCTGTAGCAAATAAACTTTTCTTTGAAAGCTTGCCATCGTGGACTAGTTCAGGCAGAAAGTGCTGGTAGCGATAAAGCTGACCGATTTCGTCCAAATCACCAGTCTCTGTCTCTGTTAGCCAGATGAGCAGTTGCATTTTAAAGCGTGTGAAAAGGCGATTGGACTCCGGTCGATGGAGAACTCGGTGAAAGGCATCCAGTTTTAAATAATTTTGAGGACCCTTGAGACTATGAATCTCCAGGTGGAAGACCTCTTTTAAGCGCTGACCTTCTTCTTGCATGATTTGATTTTGAAGAATTTTGGTCGGAACACTCACTAGAATCCCTGCTTGACTCTCCGAGTTCAAAGCTGGGAGGAGATAACCGTAAGTCTTACCCAATCCCGTTTGAGCTTGGATAAAAGAAGTCTGGTGTTCTTCCAATAAGTGCTCAACCTTCTCCGCAAATTCCAACTGTTGCGGACGTTCCTCCAATCCCAATAAAGAAATGTTTTTAGCAAAGTCTTTGGATAACTTTCGTGGGACTAAGGCTTTGCTTTCCTTTTTGAGGAAAAGCCCATGGAGTTCTATCAATTCTGGAGAAGCCAGGAGAGATTGTTGCTGGTAAACCTCCTCAATCACCAGATAACTTTCATAGAGAAGGTTGTCTGCAAGGTTTAACAAGCTTTCTAAGAGCCCTTTTGGTAACTCAAAAAGTTTTTGACGCATGTAAAGCAAGAGTTCTGCTGTTGCCTGAGCATCAGACAGGGCAGTGTGGGCTTGTTCTAGTTCAATGCCCAACTCTTGACAAAGGATACCTAGGTTATACTTTTCAAACTGAGGATACAAAACTTGGGCAAGCTCAACTGTATCCACCCGCGGTGTGCGCAATTCATATCCTTCAAAAAAGAGAAATTCCGCAAGGAGATTGGCATCAAACTGTACATTGTGCGCAACAAAAATACCGTCCTTAACCAATTCAAAAATTTTTCCAGCCACCTGAGAAAACTCTGGTGCCACAGCCAAGCGCTGATCGGTCAGACCTGTTAATTCTTTGATATGAGAATCCAAGAGTTCGTGGGGATTGACATCAGTCGCATACTGATCGATGATTTCACCATTCTCAATCACCACAATGCCTACTTGAATAATTTTTGCCTTGCTTCCGGTGCTGGTCGCCTCTAAATCAACGACCACATACCGATCATTTCTCGCATTCATCATTAAAAATTATATCAAAAAAAGCATGATTTGACACCCCTCAACTTTGATAACAATCTCGCTTTATTTGTAATTTTAAGTAAAAATCAAGACCTTAAAAGTGAGAATTTCACGCAAGTTCAGCAGTTGATTGCTGGTTCTGAGGTATTTGAAAAACTTATCAACATAGCTACATCGACATAAAAAGACAACCAAGGTATTAGCTGCCTTTTTGAGATATTTTTTTCATTGTTTTCGGAATTTCACAGCTCATCTGACTTGGTAAAACCACATAATGTTCTTGAGCTAGTTCTTGGGCAATGGCTGAGTGAAGGTGGGTTGCTACCACTACTCTCTCATAAAGACTGGCTTGGTGAAACTGACCTGCAAAACCAGCAATCATCCCAGCCAGAGTATCTCCCATCCCACCAGTTGCTTGATAGGGGCCTCCAACCTGTAACTGATAATATTCAGACTGACCAGCTTGCCAGATACGAGTCGCCGAACCCTTCTCGACTAGAATCGTTCCTTGAGAAAAAGATGCAAGAGCTCTAGCAGTCGTCTCTGTATTTTGATGTTCAAGAGCTGTGCCAGATAGTCTTTCCCATTCCCTTTGGTGAGGAGTCAGGATAAGCTGACTAGAAGGAAATAGTAACTGGCTTTTTGCTAAGATTCCCAAAGCACCGCCATCTACAATCAAAATCTGGTCATTTCTGAGCTTATCAAAAACCCGTTTTACAAGTTCTTCTCCGAAAGCATCCTCTCGCAAACCCGGACCTAGCAAGACAACTTCTGCCTTCTCTATCTGTTCCTTTAGTAATGCTGTATCCTTTATAGAAAATGCCATGGCCTCAGGTAAATGACTGTGCAGAGCCGGAATGTTCTCCTTATCCGTGCCAACAGTCACCAAACCAGCCCCACTCTTAACAGCTGCAATTGCTGACATGATGATAGCACCCCCATAAGGATAGGTCCCTCCCAGCAAGAGCAGGCGACCGTAATCCCCCTTATGACTGTGACGTGGCCGTTCTACAATGACTTTTTCTAATAAAGTTTGATCAATCACTTTCATCGTTTTTTCCTCAACTATCCTTTATCTGATTGTTTTAAAACAACTTGATAGACTTTCTTAGTCCACTCTTCTAAGTCTTCTCCATCATAGTCAAGATAATGCACTCTATCTTGTATTTTAGTTGGAATAATATTTTCAAATTGGCTCTTATTATGAGTTGGAATAATACAAATATACAACTCACTAAATAAATTCAATATGTCCTTAATTTTTGCAACATGGTAGCCATCAAAAATATAACCAGTAACTTTAATCAAATCTGTATAGATAAAATGAAAACTCACTCCAGGAATAAACTTGTCTTGTAATTCTTTATCTGAAGGAGCTCGACCTAATAAACGCTCCATCGCTAATCGATAACCAGAACTTGTATTTGACCACCCTAACATGACATAGTCAAAATAATCTATCGGATCCGATGCAGCATTTCTACTATCCAAAACCAACTCTTCAGCATCTCGCCCAAAGGCGTTCACAGCAGATAAGAGCTGACCTGTTTTAAAGATAGAAATCGCTGCATCTATAGTCGTAGTATGACTACAGTAGTCCGAAGTCACTAACCTCTTATGTAGATCATAAGTCGAGGCTACTCTTTTATCTGTAGGGGTAAATGGTGGCAGAAAGGGATGCTGACAGATGTAATCTAAAATTTCTTCTTTTAAACAAGAATCAGCACACTCAATACTTGTTTGACGTTTATGAAGTTTTTCGTAAGCTATAAATTTAGCAATTTTTTCTAATTCCCACTCTTGAATATTCGGATAATCAATTAGTGCTAAGTAGTATATTCCATCCCATTGTAAACTATATTCCCCATTATAAATTTTTAAAATCATCTAATCACCTCACTCCATTATACAACAAAAAGGTACACACCTTGCAATTTGGATTACTATTTTTCTGTCTAACTTTTGGGGTACAATTCACCTCTCTTGCTTACACCTATATAAAACTGGAGAAGACCATGATTGTCTTCTCCAGTTTTTAGATGCCATCAACTTACAATAGTTGAAAAAGAAACCAATTTTTAATCATCGGCTAATATCTACAAATAGGATGTCATTAGACGCTGAGACTAATCTTCTTTGAGTTTTGCAGTTAATAAAGCTGCTGACAAGGCCAAGGTAACACCTGCCAAGAAAACAGCTGTTTCTGACTGTTTTTCACCAGTTTCTGGCAATCTCTTGTCTTCCTTGGCAACTTGGACTGGTGTTTCTGGAGTCTGAGCTTTTTCTAACGAACTTAGTTTAAACTCTGGTTTTTCTACTGTCGGTGCTGGTTGATTACCTACTGTAGCTAGAATACCACGGTACTCTGGAAGTTTATGTTCTAGAGCCATTACAGCATTAACGCCACCCTTAAATTCAGGTTTCTCAACACTTGGTACTGCTTGATCTCCTACTGTGGCTAGAATTCCTGTGTATTCTGGAACTTCATTTACTGCTGCTTCTACAAAGTTAGCACCTCCTTTGAATTCTGGAACATCGTTCACTGCTGCTTCTACAAAGTTAGCACCGCCTTTGAATTCTGGAACATCGTTCACTGCTGCTTCTACAAAGTTAGCACCTCCTTTGAATTCTGGAACTTCATTGACTGGAGCAGGCTCCTCGCCTTTACTACTTGAAATAGATGCTTTCACTCCTACTTCAACAATGCGATCCTGAGCCTTTCTTTCTTCAGAATGAACAAGACTTCTAGTAGTACCCAAAACTTGAATATAGTCAACTTTTTCTCCATCTTGTCCTTCAGAAACGATACGACGTTGACCTTGAGCAAGTTCAGGGTTTTCACGAATAACTTCTTTAAACGGAAGCGGAGTCTTTTCAATTTCCAAACTTGGAGTTTCTGCTACTAAGTTCTTAACGCCTTCTGTTGGTGTTGTTTGGAAGGTAGACTTAAAGTGTAAACGATATTCTTTCACCAGATTACCATCTTTGGAAACAAGACGAACCAGTGTTGGAAGATTGGCATTTCCAGAATCCACAACTGTAACTACTCCATGTCCACTAGTTGTTGCAGTGACTTTTGGTTTTGAACCCATTGTTGTTAGAGTGTAATCTGTCACATTTGGATCAAAGTTTTCCAATGCTTTTCCGTCGATCGAAATAGTCGCTGATGGTGTTTCCACTTCTGCTCCCTTGCCTGCAGAGTAGGCTGTAAATTCTACAAGTGCAAGACCATTGGTAGTAGCCTTACGAGTCATGCGAGCACGAATTGCTGTCGTTTGAACCGGATCAAAATTAAACTCGATTGGTTTACCAGCTACTAATTCTCCAGAAGCTTTGTAAGGAATAGGTGCCCAATTTTCTGCCTTGTTGAATGGATGGTCAGCATTTTCTTCATAACGAGAAATCGTACTTGGTTCTGTAAAGGCAGGGCCAATATATCTTTCTAGAACCATTTTCTCTGGGGCATCTGTTCCACTATCTTTAAAGAACTGAATAGCTACTTTTCCAATAGATTGGGTGGCAATTTTACCGTCCTTCTTAAAGAGTAGTCCGACAGAAGTTTCTTCATTTTTCGGAGTACGAGACCAGTTTGTCCAACGTCCATCTTCATTGTATTTTCCATCATTGATATAGAAAATTCGATCATGTGAAGCTGCTTGTGTATCGTTCGTTGTCGAAGCAAAGGCTTTAGAATCCGTTTCATTGTTGCTTGGATTTTCTGAAATGACTTGATTTCCTTTAGAAACAACTGTCACCTGCATTTTAGTCGTTAGATTTGTACCAATGACATGACCGGTAATTTCAAATGTTCCCTCATGCTCTGTTGCATGTTCAGGAATAGCATCCCATTTCACTGCCAGTTTATCTGTAGTCCAAGTAGTTGAAGTTGGGTAATAAACAGTGACTTCTGAAGGAAGTTGAAGAGCATCTCCAACATTCAAGATTTTAGCACTATTTTCTGCAGCAAGAGGTTGACTAGTTTCTCTCTCATCATTGCGGAAGATTCTATATTCTTTCAATACCGTACCATCTTCTGCTTTTAAGATGAGACGTGTTGCACCTTTTGGACTGGTTGCAGGAACAACTGTTACCAAACCATTATTGCTAGCTGTTGCAGTGATTTCTTTGCTAGATTGAGGAATATAGTAATCGGTCTTAGATGGATTAAAGTGTTCAAGATCCTTGCCATCTACCTTGATAGAAATCTCTGAACTTGTAGAGCTTACTACCTTGTTTCCAAGGACAGTTAGCTCTGTCAGACCAACACCTGAAGTTCCATCAGCCTTCTTCATACGAATACGAACAGCATAGGTTTCTACCTTGTCAAATGTGAAGTGATTTGTTTGAGTTGCAGATAGCTGACTTGGAGCATGTAAGTTTTCAACTGCTTTCCAATTGTCTGGATTATTAAATGGATGATTGCTAGCTCGTTGCGCATGACTGACATCACTTGGTAAATCAGGAATTTCTTTACCTACATAATATTCAACTACATATTCTTTTGGAAGACCAATTGCTCCATCAGTATAGAAATCAACCGACAAATTGTTGACAAAACGTTTCGTCAAGTCTCCTGAATTACCAAATAAGATAGAAGCCCAGTCATTATCAGTATTTGTTCTCCAAGTTGTCCATCTATTTTTAGCATCTGATGGCGTTCTTGATACAGTCAAGTCGTTCAAGGTATTGGCTGAATCATCTCCACCTGTATTGGATACAATGGCAGCTGGTAATTGTGAACCTGTCCATTGTTTAGAGATATTATTTCCAGCAACCACTTGACTAGACACTCGAACATGAGCTTTAGTTGTCAGATTGCTACCTACTAAACGACCATTGATTTCATAGACCCCTTCAGTTTGACTAAAGTTAGCTGGAACCTGATCCCAAACAACATCTTTGTAGATAGTTGTTCCGTTAGAATGGTAAGCCCGGACATTGGCTGGCAATTGAACCGTCTCACCCTTAGGTACTGTGAGGCTGATTTCCTCTGCAACTTGCAATCCTTCAACCGTTACAGTCGCTTGTGCTTCGATATCTGTACCTTCCACATGTCCTTTAAGCGTAAAGCTATGATAGTGCCCCAACTCTTTTTCATCTACCTTATCCCAAGTTACAGATACTTTGCGTGGTAAGCCCTTATCAAATTCTGCTCCAACTTCTTTAGGTAGATTCGGTTGCTGATTGATGTCTGTAGAAACAGATACAGGATGCAGTTTCACAATCTTCTTGTTAACTTTATTTTCTTTAATCACTACTTCAGTAGTTACAGATTCTGTTTTCTCTGTTTGATTATCGATTCGAGGTGTCAAAGTCACTCTTCCCTTAGTATAGAGCAATAGATTCTGACCATTCACCTCAAGATGTCCCCCATCAGATGATTTAGCTTCTAAGTGAATATCTGAAGCCGAAAATTCTGTTTGTGAACCATCCTCATAACGACCAATGACGTGATAAGTTAATACTTGATCTTCAGTGGCAGTTTCTTTTCCTTCTACAACCACTTCCAAACGTTTCAAAGCAGGAGCTTCCTTCACAAACTGAATTAAGTAAGTTTGAACCAAATCACCCTTTTGGTCACTCAAGAAGAGAGAAGCCTGATAACCATTATCAGCAGAAGCTTGCTGAACAGTTACTTGATATCCGGTAGTCTGAGCTCCAACACTTGGAATTGTTCCAGTGTAAGGAAGAGATACACGGTAATAGGTCTTGCCAGACTCAAAATTCTCAAGAGCTTTATCCCCAACAGTAAGTCCTGTAATGCTACTTGTTGTTTCCTTACTACTTGCGATAAAGGTTGCAGTCACTTCACGGTCGTCATCTACCAATTTACCAGTAGCCTCCGTACGTCCACCTTCCTTGTTCAAAACAGCAGGGTCTTTCAAGGTCCAAGAAACAACATCAGTATCAATCAAGCTACCATCTGTCAGAACAGCAGTGACCGTTTTATCCAAATCAGCCGCATTCGTTCCAACTGGGACTGTAGCAACTTTTGGTAACCATCTATCTAAAGCAATCACTTTAACAAGTGCCTCAGCTGGGGTTTCCAAACCTTCCACTCGTCCAGAGACTTTCTTTTCACCTGCACTTGTAAGCAAGTCTGATGGCACGTCCCATGTTACAGTCTTTTCCTCAACACTACCATCGCTATAAATAGCTGTTACTGTTTGAGGCAATTCAGGATTTGTTGTCACGTCAGTTGTTGCTTTTACAGGAGCAAAGGCTACAAAGTGACGGTTTTCTTTCTTACCAGACACAGTTGCGACTGTTGCGCTATCAGAAGTTAAACCAGCAGAATCTGCATAAAGAGTAAATTTACCTTCTTTTTCTGTTGATTTTACAATGACAACCCCTTTACCATTGAAAGCACGTCTTTGCCATGTTCCATCTGCTTGAGCTTTGTAGCGTTCACGACTAGCTTGTTCTCCATTATCCACACCAACGATTTGTCCCTGACCATGAAGATTGAAATGAACAAGATTGTTAGCTGTTGGAACCACATTCCCATCACCATCAACAATTTCGTAATGGATGTAGGATAGGTCTTTTCCATCTGCAGTGATAACATGCTCTTCTTTAGTCAGACGAACTCTTGCTGGCTCCCCAGCAGTTGTCACACTATCACGCGCAATTTCATTCCCATTTTCATCTCGAGCAATCGCAGTCAGTGTACCTGGTTGGTATTTCACAAGCCACTCAAGATACAATTCACTTGGTTTAGCCCCCTCATGATATGGACGTCCATCTTCTGTCGTTTTCTTAGTAAATTCCTTTTTACCAAGTGACTCTCCATTTAAGAACAATTCGACGCTTGCAGCATTTGAGAAGGTACGAACCGGAACCTTTCCATCAACCAGCATCTTGCGTTCCTTAAGGGTCTCTTCAGTCCAGTTCCAATGTGGTAAAATGCGAACAGTTGGCTTTTCTTTAGCACTATACCATTCACTACGGTAAAGGTAGAAATCATTCTTTGGTAAACCAGCCGTATCGATGATACCAAAGTAAGAACTTTTTACAGGTGTATTATCTTGGTTATGCCATGGAGTTGGTTCACCGATATAGTCAATTCCTGTCCAGATAAATTGTCCAGCATAGCCAGCACGATCACGGTCAAAAGTCCATGATTCAGTAGCTGTTCTTCCCCATCCAACACGGTCATTACCATAGTCAGATTGTTCATAGTGACGATTTGGACGATTGTCATGTCCAAGGATTTGAGCAGGGTTATAATAAGAATCACGCGTTCTAGTAGCTGAAGAGGTTTCAGAACCATAAATGAGCCAGTCTGGATGAGCACTACGAACCGCATCATAAAAACGTTCACCATAGTTCATACCGACAGCATCCATGATTTCTGCGAGTTTCAAGAAATCACCTGTCGCTGCACGACTAAATTTATTTTCACCCATGGTGACATAACGTTCAGTATCAATCGCCTTGATAATAGCCTTCAGACGTTTAGCTGTCTCGATAGAACGAGGACTACCATTTGCCTCTTCCACCTCATTTCCAAGAGACCACATTACGATAGACGGATTGTTCTTATCACGTTCTACCATTGTTCTAAGATCAAAATCAGACCACTTCTCACCCTTCTTAGCTTCAGGATGAGTTGCATCTTGATCAAAGAACCGTCCATAGTCGTAAGTCTTCTTGCCACCATACCAAGTATCAAAAGCTTCCTCTTGAACCAAGAGACCTAAACTAGCTGCAGCATCAAGCAACTGAGGACTCGCTGGATTGTGGGTTGTTCGAATAGAGTTAACTCCCATATCTTTCAAGAGTTTTAATTTACGATAGGTAGCCTTATAATTCTCTTCTGCCCCCAAAGCTCCATTGTCATGGTGAATACTTACCCCGTGGAATTTCATACGTTCACCATTCAGAGAGAAACCTTCCTTCGCAGTCCAATTGAAATAACGGTAACCAAATGTATCTTCTGTTACATCAACTAGTTGACCTTCTTTATAAACCTTTGTTTTCAGCACATACAGTTGTGGATGATAACTTTTTGTCGTCCAAAGAGTTGGTTTATTAACTAGGATTGTTTGTCTGAAATCTGCAGTTTCATTTTCTGCTAAATTCTTCGTTTCAGAGCGGACTAATTCTGAAACAACCTTACCTTCCTTAGTAAAAATTTGTTGTTCCACAAAGACTTTAGTAGCCTTTTTATCCGTATTTTTAATCCTACTCTGAACCTGTGTTTCAACATTCCCTTCTTTTTGCTCAGCAAGTTTTGGTGTAGTGATATGATTACCATTTTCGGCAACATGAACTTTATCACGATAACTAAGGGTTACATCACGATAAATCCCACTTCCTGAATACCAGCGACTACTTGGTTGCTTATTGGTCACTTGAACAGTAATTGAATTTTCACTACCATCCTTGTTTAAAAATTCTGTGATATCATATGAAAAATGATTATAGCCGCTTGGATAATGTCCGACAAATTTACCATTTACATAGACTTTTGAATCCATGTAAACCCCATCAAAATTGATACGAACATCCTTATTCTTGTCAGCTTCATTTAATGTGAAAGTCTTACGATACCAAGCTGTTCCACCATTTAACTGGCCACCCTCATTACGCGCGGGAGATTTGTGATCAAAGTCAAAATAAATACTCCAATCATGAGGAAGATTCAATTTAGACCAATCATGGACATCCACATCTTTTTTTGAAAAATCTCCTTGGGCATTTAGTTTAAAATACCAATCTTTATTAAAATCTTGTTTTCGTTCCGATAATAGCTGTTTTTCCTTTTCAACTTCGGCTTTGTTTGACTCTCTAGACAGCACTTGCGATTTTTCAGAAGAAGATTTGATCTCTGTGTCTGCTTTCACTTGGTCCTTTTCAGAAGTTTTTTTAGAATTCTCTTTTACTTCTGTTCCAGCTTTTACTGCAGATTCAACAGGCTTTGGCTTTGCCTCTTCAGATTTCTGTTTGTCCTCAACCTTAGTTCCTTCTTCTACTTTATTTGGAGTTTCCACTTTAGGACTAGCCAATTCACGACTACCCTCATTAGCAGGTGTAGTAGGTTCTGTATCCTTAGCAACTTTATCTTCTGCAGATTCAGCTTTTGGTTTTACAAACTCACGCCCACCATTCTCATCAGCCTTTGCGATAGCAGCTGCCACATCATCGGGAAGCTTATCTAAAGGTTGAGCTTGATGAACAGTTGTTTCTTCTGTTTGAGCATTGGATGAAGCCAACTCCTCAGCTTGGACAGCAGAAATACCAAATATACTAGCCCCAATCATCACAGATGCCGCACCTATTGCAAATTTACGAATGCTATAATGACAACGTTTATCAAAAAGTCTTTTGTTCATTAAAATCCTCATTTCTTTTTCTTGATACAAAGTAAGCGTTTACTTTATTTTTAAAAATAACCTCCTTCTGAATACACAAACAAGTACCAAGTTTTATAATATATTTTATATATTAAATATATCAAAACACACCTTATATTGCAATTATTTTCCATCAATTTGACCTAATAAAATATTATACAAGAAAAGTTCATTTAAAAGGAATAGTTGCAATGAAAATAGCTTTCGGTTCTAGACTCTTTCTACTACAAATTGAATTCCATTAATATCTTTTTCAAACTTCAAATTTATAGTTTATAGACTGCATTACTCTACATAAAAAGAAGGCGAACCTCCTTCTACACTATTTTCCCTTAAATTCCGCAAAGGTCTGTAAGATTTTAGCTGCCACTGCTGGAGAAGGTTCTCCTTTTAGCTCAAACGTTTCATCCGCATATGAAGTAAGGCCAGCAAAATCTCCTATCTGAACTGAATAGAGAGAGGTTTTAAACAGTTCAATATCGTTTTGGTCATTTCCAAAAGCAATGAAATTCTCCCCACATAACTTTTCAACAGTTGTCGCCTTATGAGTATCCAAGGGATTAACATAAAGGCACTTTTCATGCGCATGATAAGACAGATGAGCCAGCTCCAGTCTTTCTAACTGACCAAGCAGGTCATCAAGCAAATCCTCATGGTCGCCCATATAAACGACTACCTTAATCGGAGTCCCCAAGTCCTCGAGTTTCTGATGACGAGCCACCTTTAGGGGGTCAACACTAGAAATAAATGGAATCTTCTCCACAATCTGACCACTATAATCAAAGCAATCATCTGCAAAGAAAGGGAGATTATAAGTCTGGCAATAATTCACTAGCGCCTGATAAACTCTAGCATCGAGATTTCTTTCATAGATGGCTTTCCCCAGATAATAGGCTACACCACCATTCAAACCTATGACCAAGCGCTGACTGAGTTCAGGGCCTAATAAGCCCAAGCAATCCCGATAAGAGCGGGCTGAGGCAAACACAACCTCATGCCCATAATCTTCAGCCTTTAAAAGAACCTGCTTAATCTCCTCATCTATGGTCATATAGTCAAAAGACAGCGTCCCATCCAGATCAAATACGAATTTCATTTTCCTAATCCTTGTTCAGTGTACGAAGCGCTGCTTCATAGGTTTGCTCCATTAGCATGGTAATGGTCATAGGGCCAACTCCACCAGGTACTGGCGTGATGTGGCTGGCAAGTGGTGCAACGGCATCGTAGTCAACATCTCCACAAAGCTTGCCATTTTCATCTCGGTTCATCCCTACATCAATGACAACTGCACCTGGTTTGACAAAGTCAGCAGTCACAAACTTGGCGCGACCGATAGCAACGACAAGAATATCCGCTTGCGATGCTACTTGAGCTAGATCTTTTGTACGGGAATGAGTTAGAGTAACAGTAGCATTCTTGTCCAAAAGAAGCTGAGCCATTGGTTTCCCAACGATATTCGAACGACCGATAACAACCGCATTTTTACCTTCTAGATCAATCCCATATTCATGAAACATCTCCATAATTCCTGCAGGTGTAGAAGGAATCATAACTGGATGACCAGACCAAAGACGCCCCATGTTTAGCGGATGGAAACCATCTACATCCTTTTCTGGGTCAATGGCTAATAAAACCGCCTCTTCATCGATATGTTTGGGTAATGGTAACTGAACCAAAATCCCATGCCAAGCTGAATCTTGATTGTATTTAGCAATCAAGTCCAACAATTCCGCTTGGGTAATGGTCTCTGGAACTCGCACAACTTCACTACGGAAGCCAGCAGCAAGAGCTGACCGTTCCTTGTTGCGAACGTAAACTTGACTGGCAGGATTGTCCCCCACCAAAATCACCACCAAGCCTGGAACTAGACCTGTTTCTTCTTTTAGTTTGGCAGTCTTTTCAGCCAACTGTCCTTGTAACTTAGCTGCAAGAGCCTTCCCATCAATAATCTGTGCCATTTTTCTTCTCTTTTCTATCAAATATCTTCTATTATATCAAAAAATACCTTGGCATTCTAACACTTCTTGACTAATAGACCTTATAGTTTGAAACTATAAGAAAAAGCTCTTATCAAGCTTTTAGTGCCTATTTATCTTAGGCAAGTCTATCATGCTTTCTTTTTGACCTTAGGAACAGGCAAAACTTCGTACATCTCCTTAATTAGTCTCTCTAGAAATAACTTGTCTTCAAGGTCTTCTAGTAAAATCATCTCCTTAGCTCCTTTATAAGGACGTTCAAGTCTTGTCTGGCCCAGTTGATCCATGATCACCTTCACAGGCTTCAATAACAAACGATTATCATAGATTCCCCCAATAATCTTCCCACGATAATAAAGGATATACTCTCCCATCATTGGACGATAACTCATCTCCTCTAGCTCCGAAAACTGATCGAGAATAAAGGCTAAATATTCCTTACTTGAAGCCATGATTTTCACTCCACTTCTTCTAAAAATGAGGTATTACAAAACCTTACTCAAAAATTCCTTGGTCCGTTGTTCTTTTGTTTGATCGAAAATCTCCTCTGGCCTTCCATCTTCGACAACAACTCCATCCGCCATAAAAATAACACGGTCTGCTACCTCACGCGCAAAGCCCATTTCATGAGTCACAATCACCATAGTCATCCCTGATTTAGCAAGGTCTTGCATCACAGCTAGAACTTCTCCAACCATCTCAGGGTCTAGGGCTGAAGTCGGCTCATCAAAAAGCAAAACATCTGGTTCCATAGCAAGTCCACGTGCAATGGCAATCCGTTGTTGCTGACCACCTGACAAACTCTGTGGATAGGCCGTCGCCTTATCTGGTAGGCCAACTTTTTCTAGCAGTTCTTGCGCTCTTTTCTCCGCTACTTCCTTGCTTTCCCCTTTGGTTTTGATTGGAGACAGGGTGATGTTTTCCATGACCGTCATATTTGGAAAAAGGTTGAATTGTTGGAATACCATGCCCATCTTTTCGCGCATCGCAAAAAGGTCATTCTTCTTATCCGTAATATCGACACCTTCAAAGATAACCTTTCCCTTACTTGCTTCCTCGAGAAGATTCATCGAACGAAGAAGGGTTGATTTCCCGCTACCTGACGGACCGATAATTACCACAACTTCCCCTCTTTTGATCTCAAGATCAATCCCTTTCAAGACTTCATTCTTCCCAAAAGACTTATGCAAGCCTTCGATTTTTATCAAGGTTTCTGTCATTATTTTTTGTCTCCTTGTCCAATGTAATTTTCAAATGCCTTCAAAGCCACTGTCAAAACAGAAGTTATAATCAAGTAATAAAAGGCTGCAAATAAGAGAGGCGTTAAAGGTAGATAGGTCGTCGTTGCTACCGTTGTAGCTCCATTCCAAAGTTCCA
Organism: Streptococcus sp. WB01_FAA12; assembly: GCF_012843315.1. Taxonomy (GTDB): domain Bacteria; phylum Bacillota; class Bacilli; order Lactobacillales; family Streptococcaceae; genus Streptococcus. Next base: position 60,954 of record NZ_JABAEX010000002.1, on the reverse strand, counting down.
TGACACCGATTGCTGACAAAAGCGAACTATCCTTGATAATGGTAATAAATTCATTTCCCAATGCTGGCAAAATATTCTTGATTGCCTGTGGCAAAATAACATAACGCATAGCATTTTTGGGACGAATACCCAAGGAATAAGCCGCCTCTAACTGCCCTTTAGGAACTGCATTGATCCCTGCACGAACAGTTTCAGACACATAGGCACCACTATTCATCGAGATAATCAGAATACCTGGAATTAAACGAGAAAGATCAACTCCTAAAATTCCCACTTGGATAGTCGGAGCGTTGATATGCATAAGGGCAAAGGCAATCATAATCTGAACCATCATCGGAGTTCCACGGAAAATCCATATATAGACATTTGCAAACCAAACAAGCGGTTTAAAGCGTGATCGCTGAGCAAAGGCCAATAAGACACCTAGAATGGTACCGAAAAAGACTACCAGAATTGAAATCACTACAGTGATAAGAGCACCATAATTAAAATAAGGTAAATACTTTGGTAAAAAGGAAAAATTCATATAAACTCAGCTTTCTAAATATCATATTGTATGATTATAACATGTATTGAATTAAAATTCAATCTTTTCCCACTGATTTTCACCAATAATTTTATGCAAAAGAGAAATAGCGAGAAATCTTAGTTTTTTCTAGTCAAGTCCCCGTGGTTTATGGTAAAATAGTAACGATAAGAAATGGAGGAGAATCATAATGGAATCACATTTGGTTAGAATCATCAACCGCCTAGAAGCTATGACAAAAGATGGCGGAAATCTAAAACGTAATTTTGAACGTGAAGGAGTTGTTGTTGCAGAAGTTGCTTACAGCTATGACGAAGAAAATGGATCACTCTTCACCCTTCGCGATGTTGAAGCACGTGAAACCTATACCTTTGATAGTATTGACTTGATTGCAATGGAGATCTACGAACTCCTTTACTAATAAAAAATCAGTAGGGAAAACCTGACTGATGAATGAGAATCCTTTTTGTCACCACAAATGGGATTTTTTCTTACCTTCAATGTCACTTGATTCTCCATGAATCCCTCTTTTAAAAACGACCACTTCCCAATCTTTTTACTTGCTTTACACCTTAATCATGCTATAATGAGAGTATAAAACTTTGACTATTTTTGACCTTTTTATTAAGCCAAGAATAAGAATGAAATGAGGTAGATGTATGCTCTGTCAAAACTGTAAAATTAACGACTCAACAATTCATCTGTATACCAATATCAATGGACAGCAAAAGCAAATTGATCTCTGTCAAAATTGCTATAAAATTATCAAAACGGATCCAAACAATACCCTCTTTAAAGGAATGACTGACCTAAACAATCGAGACTTTGATCCTTTTGGAGACTTTTTCAATGATTTGAATAATTTCAGGGCTTCTTCAAATAACGTTCCCCCAACTCAATCAGGTGGAGGATATGGGGGCGATGGGGGATACGGACCTCAAAACCGTGGTCCACTTCAAACACCTCCTAGCCAAGAAAGAGGACTCCTAGAGGAATATGGTATCAACGTAACTGAGATTGCCCGTCGTGGGGATATTGACCCTGTTATCGGTCGAGATGAGGAGATTATCCGTGTTATCGAAATCCTCAACCGTCGAACAAAAAACAATCCTGTCCTCATCGGAGAACCAGGTGTTGGTAAAACAGCCGTTGTTGAAGGTCTGGCTCAAAAAATTGTCGATGGTGATGTTCCCCATAAACTCCAAGGCAAGCAAGTTATCCGTTTGGATGTGGTCAGTCTAGTTCAAGGAACGGGTATCCGAGGCCAATTTGAAGAGCGTATGCAAAAACTCATGGAAGAGATACGCAAACGCGAGGATATCATTCTCTTTATCGATGAAATCCATGAAATTGTTGGTGCAGGGTCAGCAGGCGATGGCAATATGGATGCAGGAAATATCCTCAAACCTGCCCTTGCTCGTGGTGAGTTGCAATTGGTTGGCGCTACTACTCTTAATGAATACCGCATCATTGAAAAAGATGCTGCTTTGGAGCGCCGGATGCAGCCTGTCAAGGTAGATGAACCAACTGTCGAAGAAACCATTATCATCCTCAAAGGGGTTCAAAAGAAATACGAAGACTACCATCACGTCAAGTATACTGATGCTGCTATCGAGGCAGCTGCTAATCTGTCCAATCGTTACATTCAAGACCGCTTCTTACCTGACAAGGCTATTGACCTTTTAGACGAAGCTGGTTCTAAGATGAATCTGACTCTGAACTTTGTCGATCCCAAAGTGATTGATCAGCGTTTAATTGAAGCTGAGAATCTCAAGACTCAAGCTACACGAGAGGAAGACTTTGAAAAAGCTGCCTACTTCCGTGATCAGATTTCCAAGTACAAGGAAATGCAGAAAAACAAGGTGACCGATCAGGATACTCCTATCATTAGCGAGAAAACCATTGAACATATCATTGAGCAGAAAACTAATATCCCTGTTGGGGAACTAAAAGAAAAAGAACAATCTCAACTCATCCATCTGGCAGACGACCTCAAGGCCCATGTTATCGGACAAGACGAGGCTGTTGATAAGATTGCCAAAGCCATCCGTCGTAATCGTGTTGGACTTGGTACTCCCAACCGCCCAATCGGAAGTTTCCTCTTTGTCGGACCAACTGGTGTCGGTAAGACAGAACTTTCCAAACAACTAGCCATTGAACTCTTTGGCTCTGCTGACAGCATGATTCGTTTTGATATGAGTGAATACATGGAAAAACACAGTGTGGCTAAATTAGTCGGTGCCCCTCCAGGTTATGTCGGCTACGATGAAGCTGGTCAATTAACAGAAAAAGTTCGTCGCAATCCCTACTCTCTCATCCTTCTCGATGAAGTTGAAAAAGCCCACCCAGATGTCATGCACATGTTCCTCCAAGTCTTGGACGATGGTCGTTTGACTGATGGGCAAGGACGTACAGTTAGCTTTAAGGATGCTATCATTATCATGACCTCAAATGCGGGTACTGGTAAGGCCGAAGCCAGTGTTGGTTTTGGGGCAGCTCGTGAAGGTCGAACCAACTCTGTTCTCGGTGAACTCGGCAATTTCTTTAGCCCAGAATTTATGAACCGTTTTGACGGCATCATCGAGTTCAAAGCTCTCAGCAAGGACAACCTCCTCCAAATCGTCGAACTCATGCTAGCAGATGTTAACAAACGTCTTTCTAGCAACGACATCCACCTCGAAGTGACGGATAAAGTCAAAGAAAAATTAGTTGATCTAGGTTATGATCCAAAAATGGGGGCACGGCCACTCCGTCGTACCATTCAAGACCATATCGAGGACGCCATCACTGACTTCTACCTTGAAAATCCAAGTGAGAAAGCCCTCAAGGCAGTCATGACAAGCAATGGTAAGATTCAAATCAAATCTGCCAAAAAAACTGAAAAAATAGAAGAAATTGCTTCTGAAAAAGAAGAATAAAGCTATATAACAGGTGCAGGAAGTCTATCATTTTCTGCACCTTTTTTACTAAAATAACTGTAAATTCTTGACAGCTTGCCCCTCGTCCATTATGATAATAATAAAGATACTAGAGAATGAGGACAGTTCAATGGCAAACCCAACTTTTGGTGAAAAGAAAGAGAATATGACCTACCTGCCCCGCTACGGCGTTTACGCAGTTATTCCTGATCCAGAAAAAAAACAAATTGTCTTAGTTCAAGCTCCCAATGGTGCTTGGTTCTTGCCAGGTGGAGAGATTGAAGCAGGTGAAGACCATCAAGAAGCACTGAAGAGAGAACTAATCGAAGAACTTGGTTTTACAGCTGAAATCGGAAGCTATTTCGGACAAGCTGATGAGTATTTTTACTCTCGCCACCGTGACACCTACTACTACAACCCAGCTTATCTCTATGAAGCTACTTCTTTCCAAGAAGTACAAAAACCATTGGAAGATTTTAATCATATTGCTTGGTTTCCTATTGATGAGGCAATAGAAAAACTCAAACGTGGTAGCCACAAATGGGGAATTGAAGCTTGGAAAATCCAGTATGGAATTGACTAAAATACACGATTTTATCCAAAAAGTGCTATAATAGAGTTAGAAAATCGGAGGAACTATTATGAAGCTTATCAACACGACTAATTCACACTCGCAACTTGTTAAAAGCCAATTAGAAAGTACTGACGCGACCCTTGTTGAGGTCTATTCTGCTGGAAACACAGATGTGATTTTCACACAAGCTCCGCTTCACTATGAAATCCTCATTTCCAACAAACACCGCGCTATTCGTGAACCAGAAATCGAAACCATCCAAGACTTCTTCATGAAGCGCAAAATTGATAAAGATAAGATCGATGAAGCCAATATCAAGACCCTCTATTCAGACAAATTGATTGAAATTTCTATTCCTACAAAATAAGAAAGCCAGCCAAAAGCTGGTTTTCTTTTGCAAAAAAAGATTGGTAGTTTCTACCAATCTTTTAATTTTATTTCACAGCTTCTTTCAAAGCGTCTACCTTGTCCAAACGTTCCCATGGAAGGTCAATATCTGTACGCCCCATGTGTCCATAAGCCGCTGTTTGACGGTAAATTGGCCGTTTGAGGTCCAGCATTTGGATAATTCCTGCAGGGCGAAGGTCAAAGATTTGACGCGCTGCTTTTTCAAGCTTGCTTTCAGCTACTGTTCCTGTACCAAAAGTATCGATACGAACAGAAACAGGTTGCGCTACCCCGATAGCGTAGGCCAATTGCACTTCTGCCTTCTTAGCCAAACCTGCAGCAACGATATTCTTGGCAATGTAGCGAGCCGCATAAGAGGCTGAACGGTCCACTTTAGTCGCATCCTTACCAGAGAAGGCACCACCACCATGACGAGAGTAGCCACCATAGGTATCCACGATAATCTTACGACCAGTCAAGCCTGAGTCCCCTTGAGGTCCACCGATTACGAAGCGACCAGTTGGATTGATGAAGAATTTTGTCTGTTCATCCAAGTAAGAGGCTGGAATAACCTCTTTGATGACCTTGCTAATCACATCTTCGTGGATTTGTTCATTACTAACTTCTGGATCGTGCTGAGTTGAAATAACGACTGTATCCACGCGTACTGGACGGTCATTTTCATCATACTCAACTGTAACTTGTGATTTAGCATCTGGACGGAGATAGCTGATTTCACCAGACTTACGAAGTTCTGCCAAACGACGAACCAACTTGTGGCTAAGTGAGATTGGCAATGGCATGAGCTCTTCTGTTTCGTCCACTGCAAATCCAAACATAAGACCTTGATCTCCAGCTCCAATCAAATCAAGCGGATCTTGATCTGCATTTCCACGGACTTCCAAGGCTTCGTTAACACCTTGGGCGATATCCGGTGACTGCTCAACAAGCGATGGATGAACTCCAACTGTTTCCGCAGAAAAACCATATTCTGCATTCGTATAACCAATCTCTGCAATGGTATCACGAACTACACGGTTAATATCCACATAGGCATTTGTAGAAATTTCACCAAAAACGTGGACAGATCCAGTGTATACTGCTGTCTCAGCAGCAACGTGCGCTTCTGGATCCTCTGCTAAAATAGCATCCAAAATCGCATCTGAAATTTGGTCTGCAATCTTATCTGGATGCCCCTCAGATACAGATTCAGACGTGAATAATTTACGTTCTGACATAAAAATGTCCCCCCTTAAAAAATATTGTTATAGAGTTACAAAGTACTGATAGGAATTTCTATAGTCTAAGAGTTACGACGCGAAAGAAATAAAAACGATGTTTTTTTATTTCTGAAGCTAGTAAGGCGCATAGGGTGACCGCCTTATAGCGGTAACCGTAGAATGACGAGTGACTTTGGAGCCGTCATTCTTTGCGAGTTACAAAGTACTGATAGAAATTTCTACCATCTTATCGGGACTATATAACCTTATCATTATACCACTTTTTACTTTTTTTTGCAGTATTTTTGAAAATTCATAAAACGAAGTTAGAAAAAGGAGCCATTCGACTCCAATTTTATCCTTAAAATGTTTGGCGTTTGGCTTTACGCTCGGCACGCCCACGTGCGCGATTTTCAGCACGCTTGGTTTTGCGGCGTTTTTCATCCACCGCCCATTGAATCTTCTTCTTATAGCCTGGTTTGACTTTTTTCTTTTTCTTTTTGACCAAGCCAATCATTTCAATATCAAGCTTATCTTGCTTCTTTTCACGGTTGGCACGACGATCACGGTCATAGGTATCTTGAAACTCTCCGTCTTTGACCATCTTAGGAGTAAACTTGATTCCTAATTTCTCCAACTCACGGATATCCGAGTCATCGCTTGGCTGGTAAAGGGTAATAGCTATACCAGGCAGTCCGTTGCGTCCAGTTCGTCCAACTCGGTGAACAAAGAAGGACAAGTCTTGCGGAATGGCATCATTGATAACATGGCTGACACCTTCAATGTCAATTCCACGCGCTGCCAAGTCTGTTGCGACAATGTACTCAAAATCCAGATTTTTCACCTGGTTCATGATTCGCTTGCGCTCACGAGGAGCAATGTCTCCATGAATCTTTGCTACCTTCAATCCTTGAGTAGTCAAGTAGGCATGTAACTCATCAGCACGCGTCTTTGTGTTAACAAAGATCATGGCTAGATATGGTTGCATGGCTTGCGTCAACTCATAAATCTGAGCATTCTTATCTCGTCCCTTGGTCGAAATCAACCAGTTATCAATCGTATCTGAGATGACTGTCTTGGTCTTGATTTTCTCCATGACAGGATTTGACAAGTATTTTTTCAAGAACGGTTGTAATTTTTGTGGAATAGTTGCTGAAAAGACCATGAATTGCAAGTCTTTTGGAAGGCTCCCTGCAATCTTATCGACTGTCTCTAAGAATCCCATATCCAAGGTCATATCGGCTTCATCGACGACAAAGGTCTTAGCCTTGTGAATAGCCAAATCACCAGATTTGACCAAGTCATAGATGCGACCTGGCGTTCCGATAACGATATGTGGTTGGTTACTGGCAAGTTTTTCAATCTGACGCGCCTTATCCGTACCACCCACATAATTAACCACACGAACTTCGACATCTGAGTGAGCTGCAATCTGACGAGCTGCTTGGTAAATCTGAGTAGCTAACTCACGACTTGGAGCCGTAATCACTGCTTGCACACTATCGCTCTTTTCATCCAATTGCTGGAAAATGGGCAGCAAGAAAGTGTGGGTTTTTCCTGAACCTGTTTTTGATTCACCGACCAAATCTCGACCTGCCAAGACAATAGGAATTAACTTATCTTGAACCTCTGTTGGAGTTGTAAATTTCAACTCCTCCAAAGCCTTTTCTATATAGTTTTTAAACTGAAATTTCGTAAATGACATACTATCCTCGATTCTATTCATTTAACCATTATACCATATTTTGAACATTTTCAGTAGTCCGACTCATCTGACCTATCACAAGGCTCTCGATTTCTCTAAATACCTCTCTTATACTAAAAATCACACAGTTGCTTTCTATACAAAATGCAAAAAGAGAAGACCAAATTGGTCTTCTCTCAGCCTTAAAGCTTGCGATTCAGATAGATTTGTCAAACAGTCAAACAGTTGCTTAATAATCTTGTAAAAGTCGAAAGCTTCTAGATAAAATTAGTGATTAATCATCTTTCCGCTTGCGACCAAGAAGCAACGCTGCTAGACCTGCAAGAAGAGAGCTAGTCATTAGTCCAGTGAGTGAAAGCGGTGCAGTGCTACCCGTATTTGGCAATGTAGCTTGTTTTGCTTTTTCTCCTGCTGGACTTTGAGCTGGTGGATTCTCTTCAGGTTTTCTTGGTTGTTCTGATTGATGTCTATCTGCCTGATTATTATCAGTTCCCTGCTCTCCTCCTGGATTAACTGGTGGAACTGGATTTGGTTGAGGTGCTGGTTGTGGCGTTGGTGCCGGCTGTGGTTGTGGACTAGGATCTTGCTTAGCTTCAAAGACCCACTTACCGACGAAGGTTAGATTTGCCCCCTCTTCCACTTCTTGGTAACCTAAGAATGTCCATGTACCATTTGCAACAGCAACTTCTACAGGCATCGGTGCTTCTGGAACGAAAGCAATCGCTGCAGAAGAACTTGTAGTATATGTTCCACTTTGTGGAAGTAAGCTCAATACTTCTGCTGGAAGTTGCTTACCTGCCGTTGCGCTCTCGAAGCGATAAGTAGTTTGGTACTTGTTAGCTACAAATTCCCATTTACCGACGAAGGATACATTGGCCTTGTTGACGACTGCATTGTCTGCGTCGTAACCCTTGAAGGTCCAAGTGCCGTCGTTCACACTATCTGTGTAAGTGGTTTGCGCTGGTTGCTCAGCGGAAACAGAGGCACCATTCACATAAGTTGCACTGTCGCTTGGAAGCAGCGTTGCGATACCTGCTGGAAGTTGCTTACCTGCTGTTTCACTCTCGAAGCGGTAAGTAGCTTGGTACTTGTTGGCTTCAAAGGTCCAGTTACCGACGAAGGATACATTGGCCTTGTTGACAACAGCGCTAGCTGCGTCATAGCCTTTGAAGATCCAAGTGCCATCGTTCACACTATCTGTGTAGGTCGTTTGTGATGGTTGTTGAGCGGAAACAGAGTTACCATTCTCATAAGTTGCACTGTCGCTTGGGGTCAATGCTACGATGGCTGCTGGAAGCGCTTTATCCGCAGTTGCGCTCTCGAAGCGGTAAGTAGCTTGGTACTTGTTGGCTTCAAAGGTCCAGTTACCGACGAAGGATACATTAGCCTTGTTGACAACGGCGCTAGCTGCGTCATAGCCCTTGAAGGTCCAAGTGCCGTCATTCACGCTATCTGTGTATGTGATTTCCGCTGGTTGTTTAGCTGAAACAGTATTGCCATTCACATAAGTTGCACTGTCGCTTGGAGTCAATGCTGCAATGGCTGCTGGAAGTGCTTTCCCTGCTGTCGCACTTTCGAAGCGGTAACTTGCTTGGTACTTGTTGGCTTCAAAGGCCCAGTTACCTACAAACTCTACATCAGCCTTGTTGACAACGGCGCTAGCTGCGTCGTAACCCTTGAAGGTCCAAGTGCCGTCGTTCACAGTATCTGTGTAGGTCGCTTGCGCTGGTTGTTTAGCGGAAACAGTGTCACCATTCACATATCTTGCACTGTCGCTTGGGGTCACTGCTGCGATAGCTGCTGGAAGTTGCTTACCTGCTGTTGCACTTGCGAAACTGTAAGTAGCTTGGTACTTGTTAGCTTCAAAGGTCCACTTACCTATAAACTCTACATCAGCCTTGTTGACAACGGCGCTAGCTGCGTCGTAACCCTTGAAGGTCCATGTGCCATCGTTCACACTATCTGTGTAAGTGTTTTGAGATGGTTGTTTAGCCGAAACAGAGGCACCATTCACATATGTTGCACTGTCGCTTGGGGTCACTGCTGCGATAGCTGCTGGAAGTTGCTTACCTGCTGTTGCACTTGCGAAACTGTAAGTAGCTTGGTACTTGTTAGCTTCAAAGGTCCACTTACCTATAAACTCTACATCAGCCTTGTTGACAACGGTGCTAGCTGCGTCGTAACCCTTGAAGGTCCATGTGCCATCGTTCACACTATCTGTATAGGTCGCTTGCGCTGGTTGTTTAGCGGAAACAGAGTTACCATTCACATATGTTGCACTGTCGCTTGGAAGTAGTGTTGCAATGCCTGCTGGAAGAGCCTTACCTGCTGTGGCGCTCTCGAAGCGGTAAGTCGCTTGGTACTTGTTGGCTTCAAAGGTCCAGTTTCCTACAAACTCTACATTGGACTTGTTGACAACGGCGCTAGCTGCGTCGTAACCCTTGAAGGTCCATGTGCCATCGTTGACAGTATCTGTGTAGGTCGCTTGCGCTGGTTGTTGAGCGGAAACAGAGGCACCATTCACATATGTTGCACTGTCGCTTGGGGTCAATGCTGCGATAGCTGCTGGAAGTTGCTTACCTGCTGTTGTACTTGCGAAACTGTAAGTAGCTTGGTACTTCTTAGCTTCAAAGGTCCAGTTTCCTACAAACTCTACATCAGCCTTGTTCACGACTGCATTTTCTGCATTGTAGCCCTTGAAGGTCCATGTGCCGTCATTCACAGTATCTGTGTAAGTGGTTTGGGATGGTTGTTTAGCGGAAACAGAGGCACCATTCACATATGTTGCACTGTCGTTTGGAAGTAGCGTGACAATGCCTGCCGGAAGAGCTTTTCCTGATGTGGCGCTCTCGAAACGGTAAGTCGCTTGGTACTTGTTGGCTTCAAAGGTCCAGTTTCCTACAAACTCAACATTAGCCTTGTTGACAACGGCGCTAGCTGCGTCGTAACCCTTGAAGGTCCAGGTGCCGTCGTTCACAGTATCTGTGTAGGTCGTTTGAGATGGTTGTTGAGCTGAAACAGCGGCACCATTCACATAAGTTGCACTGTCGCTTGGAAGTAGTGTTGCAATGCCTGCTGGAAGAGCCTTACCTGCTGTGGCGCTCTCGAAGCGATAAGTCGCTTGGTACTTGTTGGCTTCAAAGGTCCAGTTTCCTACAAATTCAACATTAGCCTTGTTGACAACGGCGCTAGCTGCGTCATAACCCTTGAAGGTCCATGTGCCATCGTTCACAGTATCTGTGTATGTGGTTTGAGATGGTTGTTGAGCGGAAACAGAGGCACCATTCACATAAGTTGCACTGTCGCTTGGAAGTAGTGTGGCAATGCCTGCTGGAAGAGCTTTTCCTGCTGTTGCGCTCTCGAAGCGATAAGTAGCCTGGTACTTGTTAGCTTCAAAGGTCCATTTTCCTACAAACTCAACATTAGCTTTGTTGACTACAGCGCTAGCTGCGTCATAGCCCTTGAAGGTCCATGTGCCGTCGTTCACTCCGTCGGTGTAAGTGGTTTGGGATGGTTGTTGAGCGGAAACAGTGTCACCATTCACATACGAGTCACTGTCGCTTGGAAGTAGTGTTGCAATGCCTGACGGAAGAGCTTTTCCTGCTGTCTCACTCTCGAAGCGGTAAGTCGCTTGATACTTGTTGGCTTCAAAGGTCCATTTTCCTACAAACTCTACATTGGACTTGTTGACAACGGCGCTAGCTGCGGCGTAACCCTTGAAGGTCCATGTGCCGTCGTTCACACTATCTGTGTAAGTGGTTTGAGATGGTTGTTGAGCAGAAACAGAGTTACCATTCTCATATCTTGCACTGTCGCTTGGGGTCAATGCTGCGATAGCTGCTGGAAGTTGCTTACCTGCTGTCTCACTCTCGAAGCGATAAGTAGCTTGGTACTTGTTAGCTTCAAAGGTCCATTTTCCTACAAACTCAACATTAGCCTTGTTGACTACAGCGCTAGCTGCGTCATAACCCTTGAAGGTCCAAGTGCCGTCGTTCACTGTGTCTGTGTATGTGGTTTGAGATGGTTGTTGAGCGGAAACAGAGGCACCATTCACATAAGTTGCACTGTCGCTTGGAAGTAGCGTGGCAATGCCTGCTGGAAGAGCCTTACCTGCTGTGGCGCTCTCGAAGCGGTAACTTGCTTGATACTTGTTGGCTTCAAAGGTCCACTTACCTACAAATTCAACATTAGCCTTGTTGACAACGGCACTAGCTGCGTCATAACCCTTGAAGGTCCATGTGCCATCGTTCACACTATCTGTGTAAGTGGTTTGGGATGGTTGTTGAGCGGAAACAGAGGCACCATTCACATATGTTGCACTGTCGCTTGGAAGCAGCGTTGCCATACCTGCTGGAAGTTGCTTACCTGCTGTTGCACTTGCGAAACTGTAAGTCGCTTGATACTTGTTAGCTTCAAAGGTCCATTTTCCTACAAACTCTACATCAGCCTTGTTGACAACGGCGCTAGCTGCATCGTAGCCCTTGAAGGTCCATGTGCCATCGTTCACTCCGTCGGTGTAAGTGGTTTGAGATGGTTGTTGAGCGGAAACAGAGTCACCATTCACATATGTTGCACTGTCGCTTGGAAGTAGCGTTGCGATACCTGCTGGAAGTTGCTTACCTACTGTTGCACTTGCGAAACTGTAAGTAGCCTGGTACTTGTTAGCTTCAAAGGTCCATTTACCTACAAACTCTACATCTGCCTTGTTGACAACGGCGCTAGCTGCATCATAACCCTTGAAGGTCCAGGTGCCGTCATTCACACTATCTGTGTATGTGGTTTGAGATGGTTGTTTAGCCGAAACAGAGTTACCATTCACATATGTTGCACTGTCGCTTGGAAGTAGCGTTGCGATACCTGCTGGAAGTTGCTTACCTACTGTTGCACTTGCGAAACTGTAAGTAGCTTGGTACTTGTTGGCTTCAAAAGCCCATTTTCCTACAAACTCTACATCTGCCTTGTTGACAACGGCGCTAGCTGCGTCGTAACCCTTGAAGGTCCATGTGCCGTCGTTCACTGCGTCGGTGTAAGTGGTTTGAGATGGTTGTTGAGCTGAAACAGAGGCACCATTCACATACGAGTCACTATCGCTTGGGGTCAATGCTGCGATAGCTGCTGGAAGTTGCTTACCTGCTGTTGCACTTGCGAAACTGTAAGTAGCTTGATACTTGTTAGCTTCAAAGGCCCAGTTACCTACAAACTCAACATTGGACTTGTTGACAACGGCGCTAGCTGCATCATAACCCTTGAAGGTCCAGGTGCCATCGTTCACAGTATCTGTGTAGGTCGCTTGCGCTGGTTGTTGAGCGGAAACAGAGTCACCATTCACATATGTTGCACTGTCGCTTGGGGTCCAACCTGTGATTTCTGCTGGAAGAGCCTTACCTGCTGTTGCACTTGCGAAACTGTAAGTAGCTTGGTACTTGTTAGCTACAAATGACCACTTACCTGTGAAGGTCAGATCAGCCTTTCTCACAATCTTACTTTTGGCATCATAACCAGCGAAAGTCCAGTTACCATCATTCACATCATCTTTGTAAGTCTTTGTTGTCGGCTCTTCTGCAAAAACTCTCGTCCCATTGAAGTAAGTTGAGCCATCTTTTGGCGCTTTCTTCTGGATAAATTCAGGCAAATCAACACCAGCCGTTTCGCTTTCAAAAGTATAGCTTACATGATGTGGTCTAGGCGTTACTTCCCAGATACCTGTAAATGTCACGCGCTTGCCATTATAGGTCGCATTCTTCTGATCGTAACCTTTGAAGGTCCAGACATAGTCTTTTTCTTCTTCAACTACTGATTCTTCAGCAGGTTGTTTGGCTACAATGGTGTCACCAACCTTATAAGAAGCCTCATCATTTGGAAGCATTCCCAAAATACTTTGTGGTAATGGAACACCCGCTTTAGAAGATTTGAATACATATTCTGGGTTTGGAGTAGGTACCCAGCTTCCAAGGAAAGTTTGTCTGCCTTCTGCTACAACGATTTTTTCTTTATCGTATCCTGCAAACGTCCAAGTCACTTTATTCGCCGTATCAACATAAGTCGTTTCACTTGGTTGTTCAGCCAGAATTTCCTTAGGATATAACTTGTAATCATAAGGATTTTTCGGAGTCAACTTGGTGATATGATCTGGTAATACGAAATCAGGATTAGTTGATTGGAACTGATAGTCTATACCATTTGGCGTAAAGCTCCAAGATCCTGTGATGGTCTTCACTTTCGTACCTGCAATAGCTTTTCCGTATTTATCCGCATCAAAACCATGGAAAGTCCAAGTACCAGTTGGAACAGTTACTGTCGATGTGTCAAGTTTGCTTGCATCTTTGTAATCGTCAGCTCGTGCAACGAAATCAGTGCCAGCTGGAAGCATATCGCGAATCTTGTTTGGAAGAGGATAAGCAGGAGTCGAGTTAGTAAATTTATACTCCACTCTGTAGATTGTATCAGACTGATCAGTAGGAACCAAAATCCATCTTCCTCTAAAGATAACGTCTCCTGTCCCTACTGTTTTCACACGTGGAGAAATAGTCGTATTATCATCTTCATAGTAGTCATCAAATACCCAAGTTCCTCTGCCATCTGGATCCTCAATTCTTGTTTTAGACGGCATTTTAACGCGAGCTTTTTCACCCTTGACAAATTCTCTTTCATAAGTGATTAGATCAAACAAAGTTGATGGTGGATAGATCTCTTGACCAAAATCATCTTTTGAATCTGTATAGAAGTCATAATAAACACTACGCTTGATCGGTTCAAAGACCCAGTGGAGTGTGTAAGTAGAGTCCTCATCATCAGATGGTTTTTCTATCTTCTCAGGAGCAATAAACTTCCATGTACCATCATTATCATCATCTGTGTATGTATAGAAACTTTCAATGACATATCTAACATTATCAGAATAATCTTTCGGAGATGTCGTGATAGAAGCTGGAATTTGCGCCTTCAGATCATTCGGAATAGCCTTCCCTGGGGTATCACTGACAAAGTCAAAGGAAACAGTCTTATCTCTGTGTGGTGTGAAGGACCATTTACCTGTAAAGAGAACTTTATCTTGATTAACTACCTTGCTATTAGCGTCATAGCCATTAAATTTCCAAGTACCCTCGTTATCAAAGTCCATGTAGGTCGTCTCACGTGGATATTCCACATATACAGTATCGCCATTATCGTAAGTATTTGTATTACTTGGCGTCAAGGCCTTAACTGCAGCTGGTAGAGATCGACTAGGATCTGAGCTAACAAACTCATAGTTTTCTGAGTACTTATCCGCTACAAAAGTCCAAGTACCTGTAAACTTAAGGTTCCATCCTTTATGATCCCACTCACTTACTGGTTTTTCAGTAAAATCGTAGCCTGTAAAGGTCCAGGTACCCTTGTTAACTGCATCATAGTAGGACTCTTGAGTCGGTCTAACAGACTGAACCATCTCACCTTTCGGGTATTGCTTTCTCTTTGCATACTCCCATTCAGGCATATCTACCGGCTTCAGATTATTGATCTCAGCAGGTAGTGCTTTGCCAGCCGTTCCACTGACAAACTCATAAGTCGGTTTCCGAGGAACCCCTTTAAATACAAACTCCAATGGTATTGTAACTTTTGGTATTTCCCCATATGTAGCCGCCCGCTCTAGTTCACGACTGAAGGTTAAATCTACTACATCTTCCTCAAAGGTCCAATTTCCTTCATTTTCCGCATCATAAAAGGGTTTGTAGACACCTTGAACTTCATCGTAGCGAAGCAAGGCTGCTACCGTATCCAGTATATTTTTAGGTAAATACTCATCACGTTTATCAAACTGATTGAGAGAAAGCTTGTAATCGTATAGCTTACTTTCTAGATCTTTTATCTCCTTAGGAAGAGGTAATTTATATTCGTCACGTGAGGTCTTAGGACTACTTGGTAAATGATAAAAATTCTCAAAATCGTGCTGGTTCATAGGTTTGTAGGATACAGTGACATCCTCAAAGTATTTCCAAGTTCCTACGAACTCTACATCGCCATTGTTTGCCACTTTACTTGGAGCATCAAAGCCAGTCAAAGCCCAATAGCCTTTTCGGTTAGGATATTCTTCTGAAGTATAAAAAACATAGTGAAATTCTTGTGCTTTTACTACTTCACCCTCAGCAAATCTTCTTTTATCTTCTGGACTCCAATTTGCAACATAAGATGGCAAAGTTTTTCCAGGTGATCCATTAACCGCTCTATAGGTTGCCTTATATGGTGTCGGTGTAAATTCCCACTTACCTGTGAAGAAGACATCATCTTTGTCAATCACCTGGCTATCATAGTCATAGCCCTTAAAGGTCCATCTACCACTTCCATCATTCTCTACATAAGTTGTTTCAGTTGGCTGGATGGCCTTTACTTTATCGCCCTTTTTGTAGATTTTTGTGTCTTCTGGCTTTAGGTAGCTCAGTCCCCACAGAGCTGATTTTCCTGGTGTAGCACTTTCAAACTCATAAAGTGCTGTGTGAGGAGTCTTATCCTTGTCTGGGATGACTTTCGGATTTTTATCACGAAGACCTGAATTGACAAAAGTCACTAGATTGCGATAAATTTTATCAATTTCTTCTTGCTTTGTCGCAGTTTGAAGCACGCTATCAGCAGCTGTCATCACGCCATTCAAGATTTCTAGACTATCGTCTGTCTTACTTGAAAAGTCCTTGCTACGCAACTCTTTGAGGTAGTTCTCTAAAGTGCTCTTATTGAGACTAGCATTTGCTGGAGTTGCTTGGACAGTGCCTGTAGCTGGCTGAGCATTTCTAAAACCAGTAGATGCTATCGCTTCACTTGTCTCTGCTACGGTAGATTCCGAAGAGCTCAAAGAAACTTGGTTTTCTTTCTGAGGCTCTGTCGCGGAAGAGCCCACCGAGACCTGACTCTCTGCTTTATTCTCCACTTGTTCAGTAGCCGTAAGCTCATCCGCTTGAGCTACTTGAGCGGCTCCAATAGCCGCAGGTGCAAACAAAAATCCAATCGCAAGTGACACAGTAGCAACTGACAATTTGCGGATTGAATATTTTATCTTTCTATCCTGAAAAAACATTCCAGTCCTCCTTTTATTTCATAATTACCATTTTATCATAAACAGTTGATCTTATCGACTTTTTGAACCTTAATTTTTAAAAAATATATCTATTGATATTTTTTTCATAATATACAAATATACAAAAAATGTTCTTCCCCAAAATAGTAATTTTTGTAAAAAAATGAAAGGAAACATCTCCTTTCATTTTAAATATTTATTTCCAATTCAGAATTGCGTTCAAACCATAGTGGTCACTGACTTGCGGACTATTCTGACCATCAAAAACTACATGCAAGCTTTCTACTTCTAACTCTTTCGTTGTAAAGACATAGTCAATTCGAAGCGGTTCGGCATTGCCTTTCCAACCATCAATTTCTGGTGGAACGGTATAGCTGCCACTTCTCTCCTTAGCAACTTCAAAAGCATCTTGCAAATCTAGAGGACTAGCTAAAATCGCTTGGTAGCCTTCCTGACCAGCTGGGTTATTGAAATCACCTGCTAAAATCAGAGGTTTGTTCAAACCTTTCAGCACAGCCTCAAATCGAGCCCATTCTTCTTGGAAACCTTTATCCCACCAAGAGAGATGGACGCTTGCAAGAGCAAGCTCCTTCCCTTCAACTTCTGTCTCTGCCAAGGCGACACGGCGAGTATGGTAGTCCGTTGGGTCATCTACATCAGACACTAAAATTTCACGCGCCTTAATAGGCGTTTTAGATAAGATTGCTACACCTTCATGGTAGCGGTCATAGCCGATGTGATTGTAAGCCCAAGTCCAGTAGTAATTCTTCCCTTTCTCAGCCAACTTTTCAACCAGAAGTCGGACATAGTGGTCTTGATGAATGGGTTCTGCCGCTGGCAAAGCTTGATAAAGATGATCAACCTCCACTTCTGGAGAAATAATTTCTTGATTGATTTCTTGGAAGCAAATCAAATCATAGTCTTTTTCAAGAATATCCTGGAGTAAGAGCTGGAATTTTTCTTCTGCTTCCTTCTCCATCCAACTGTGGGTATTGAGTGTTAAAAATTTCATGCTTTTCTCCTAAAACAAGAGGTTGGAAAACAGCTTCCAACCTCAAGTATATTACAATTCTACTTTAGCAACTGCTGTTTTAGCTGCAAGAGAACCAGTTTGTTCTAATTTAACAGATTTGAGAACATCTCCATTTGTGAAGACAACCACTGTTGAAGTTTCACGACCTGCTGCACGGATAGCATCCAAGTCAGCTGTAACAAGAAGATCACCAGCAGCAACCTTTTGTCCTTCAGAAACGTGAACTGTGAATGGTTTACCTTCAAGGCTTACAGTATCCAAACCGATGTGAACAAGTACTTCAAGACCTGCTTCAGTCACAAGACCAAGAGCATGTTTTGTAGGGAAGATACTTGATACAGTACCTGTAACTGGAGATACGATATTTCCATTTGCTGGTTCTACCGCAAATCCGTCACCCATCATTTTTTGAGCAAAAACTGGGTCTTTCACTTGTTCCAAGGCAATGACTTGGCCATCAGCTACTGAGTAAACTTCCTCAGTTACACCCTTGAAATGTACAGTATTTTGTTGAGCTTCCGTCATTTGGCTTGGAAGAGTTTCAGGAATAACCTCACCTGAGTCAAGGATATCTTGGATATCAGATTTCAATACGTCAGCTTTTGGTCCGTAGATAGCTTGGACGCCTTGTCCTTTCATGACAAGACCCATAGCTCCTTCAGCTTTCCATTGTTCCTCAGTACCAACACGATCTGCGTCCTTAACAGTTACACGAAGACGAGTCATACATGCATCTACATCTACGATGTTTGCACGACCACCAAGAAGGTTAATGATATTTACGGCTTGAGAAGCAGCTGCAACTTTTGTTTCTCCTGGAGCTGCATCTTCTGATGCTCCTTCAGCAGTTTCATAGTTTCCGTTACGTCCTGGAGTTGCATAGTTGAATTTTTGAATCATGAAGTTGGCAATGAAGTACATGATGACTGCAAAGAGGACAGTTACCCAGATAAAGTTAATGATATCCATACCAAGACCAGCGTTGATAGCTAGCGGAGTACGAGTCAAGAATTCAATTGATCCGAATGAGTGCATACGTAGGTTTACTACGTCAGCCATAGCAAAGGCAGCACCTTGAACAAGTGAGTAAACAAGATACATAGGTGTTGCTACAAACATGAACATGTATTCGATTGGTTCAGTAACCCCTGTCAAGAATGTTGCAAGGGCTGTCGCAATCATCATACCTTTATATTGATGTTTCTTGTCAGCATCAACATTACGGTAGATAGCCACGATGACACCCATCAAGATACCGAATGAACCGATCATTTGTCCAACTTTGAAACGAGCTGGAGTGATAGTTGTAAGAAGGTGTTGGTATTGGTCAGCATTTGAACCTTTAAGGTTAACAAGGTCTGTCACCCAAGCAAGCCAAAGTGGGTCTTGACCAAATACTTGAGTACCTTTAGCTGCACCAGTTAAAATGTCATAAGTACCACCAAGAGCTGTGTAGTTCATTGGGATAGTCAACATATGGTGAAGACCAAATGGCAAGAGCAAACGTTCCAAGGTACCATACAAGAATGGTGCGAGAACTGGCGCAGTTTCTTGTGAGTTGGCAATCCAGATACCAAAGCTATTGATACCTGTTTGAACTACTGGCCAGAAAGCAGCAAGTAGAATTGCAGCGATTGCTGAACGAAGAATAACAACAAACGGTACAAAACGTTTCCCGTTGAAGAATGAAAGTGCGTCTGGAAGTTTACGGTAGTTGTAGTATTTGTTAAAGGCAGTTGCCCCTACAAAACCTGAGATAATCCCTACGAATACACCCATGTTAAGGGCTGGTGCTTCAAGAACACTGATAAAGTAATCAGCAACTTTGATTGAGCCTCCAAAGAGAGTAGTTACCATAGCATCTGGATTTTTCAACATATCGCCTGATACACCAAAGATTGTACCAGTGATACGGTTAATCAAGATGAAGGCAAGACCAGCGGCGAAAGCACCACCAGCGCGCTCTTTAGCCCAGCTTCCTCCAATAGCGAGGGCAAACAAAATATGAAGGTTACCGATAACCCCCCAACCAATTTGCTCTAGTACGCCACCAGTAATAACTAGGGGAGCAAGGTTTGGGT
This sequence comes from Streptococcus sp. WB01_FAA12, assembly GCF_012843315.1. Taxonomy (GTDB): domain Bacteria; phylum Bacillota; class Bacilli; order Lactobacillales; family Streptococcaceae; genus Streptococcus. Next base: position 41,464 of record NZ_JABAEX010000002.1, on the reverse strand, counting down.
CAATCATTGCAAGTGACTTACCGATTGAAATCATCAATCCAGCGGCTGGCATAACCGCGATAACCACCATCAAAGCCTTACCGAATTTCTGCCAAAACTCGAAAGACAAGACATTTTTGAATGTAGCTTTCATCATTCAAATCTCCTTTATTTTATTTAGGCAAACGTTTTACGAAAACGTTTGCACTTGTTTATAATTTAATTATACCACTTTATTTTTTTTTGTAAAGGCTTTTATAAAAAAATTTTCCGTTTTTCTTAAATTTTTATACAAGTGCTAAAAGAAAAAGAGAAGCTCAAGAAAACTTCTCTTTTAAAATTGTATTATTTCTGATTTAGTCTGCAAGTTGCATTTATATCCAACTAGATCTTCAAGAATCGACGCATAGAAATACCTGATCCGATTGCCCCAATGAAAATACCAATCACAAACAATAGGACTGTCATCAAAGGGATAAACACATCTGGTGTAATCATTGACAAGTTTTGCCCCACCAAGGATTTATTGACAGATTGATAAACCATATTATAAACAAAGAATACAAGGACTGAAGGAATCGCTGCACCTAGTAAGCCGATAAAGGCACCTTCTAGCAAGAATGGACCACGAATATAGCCATTTTTAGCTCCTACTAGACGCATGATCTGAATCTCACGGCTCCGAGAAATAATGGTAATACGGATGGTATTGGAAATGAGGAAGACTGCGATGAAAATTAAGAGCCCTGCAATAACCAATCCCCAAACACGGATAAAGGAAGCCAGTTCAAAAAGTCGTTGAGTGTTGGCACCACCGTCTTGAACCTCAGATACCCCTTCAATTTTCTTGGCCTCTTCTGCTACTTTAGGAACATCACTCGGAGTATTGGTATCAACGATATAGGCATCATAGAGAGGATTAGCGTCTCCTTCAAAGACCTTCCAATCGTCTCCCATTGTTTCCGTCAATTTTTGATACTGCTCTTCCTTGCTTGAAAAAGTGACATTCTTAACACCTTGCATGGCTTTTAAGGCATCATAAACCTTGTGATAGTCATTATTGGTAACTGTCTGACCTTCTTTTTCAATCGTTTCACTATTATCCGCCACATCCTTACGAATGTAAACCATGACACGAACATTGTTTTCAATATCGGTAGCCAGTTTCGCTGTATTAAAAATTACGGATGCAAACAGGGCAACGAGCGTCAAGGTAATCATAACCGAACTTACCGCTGCTACTGTCATCCAGCCATTTCGTTTTAAACTTTTTAATGATTCAAATAAATGGCGAAAAAATCTACTAATCATCGTATCCATATTCTCCTTTAGCTTCGTCACGAACGACACGGCCATTTTCAATGGCAATGACACGGTGGCGCAAGGTATTTACAATCTGGCTATTGTGGGTCGCCATCAAGACAGTAGTACCTTGGAGATTGATGCGTTCCAACAGATTCATAATTTCCCAAGAATTATCTGGGTCCAAGTTTCCTGTCGGCTCATCGGCAATCAAGACCTTAGGATTGTTCACAATCGCACGAGCAATCGCAATCCGTTGCTGCTCTCCACCTGAGAGTTCGTTAGGGAAAGAGCGAACCTTGTGTTTCAAACCGACCAAGTCCAAGACTTCCATAACCCGTTTCTTAATATTGCGACGGTTCTCACCGATTACTTCCATTGCATAGGCAATATTTTCATAAACGGTTTTCTTTGGCAAGAGTTTGTAATCTTGAAAGACTACCCCAACACTGCGACGGAGCAGAGGGATATCTTTCTTCTTGATTTTAACCAAATTAAAACCTGCAACTGTTAGGCTCCCTTTTTCAATCTTTACTTCTCGATATAAAGCTCGAATAAAGGTTGACTTCCCTGCTCCAGAAGGCCCAACGATATAGGCAAATTCTCCTGGTTCAATACTAAGAGAGACTCCACGAAGAGCAGTCGTTCCGTTATCATATTTTTTGACAACATCTCGCATTTCAATGATTGACATGTGAGTTCCTTTCTATTCTTAGCTGATTCGCCACTTGAGATAAGCATCGATGAAACCATCAAGATCTCCATCCATGACCTTATCTACCTGAGCGACTTCAAAGCTCGTACGGTGATCTTTTACCATGGTATAAGGTGTGAAGACATAAGAACGAATCTGACTTCCCCAAGTGATTTCTTTTTTCTCACCTTTAAGGGAATCGACTTCTACAGCTTTCTTTTCTTGCTCCATTTGATAGAGCTTGGCTTGCAACATCTTCATAGCACGATCTCTATTTCCATACTGGGTACGATCGACCGTTGATTGGACGACAGTTCCCGTAGGAATGTGTGTCAAACGCACACCTGTTGAAACTTTATTGACGTTTTGTCCACCAGCACCACCTGAACGGAAGGTGTCCATTTTGATATCATCTTCACGAATCTCCACTTCGATGGTATCATCCAACTCGGGCATGACTTCCACGGAGGTAAATGAAGTATGGCGACGTTTGGCAGAGTCAAATGGCGAAATACGGACTAAACGGTGAACACCCATTTCTGACTTGAGAAGACCGTAGGCATTTGGACCTTCAAAAGACAAGGTCACAGACTTGATGCCCGCTTCATCACCAGCTTGGTAATCCAAGACTTCTACTTTAAAACCTTTGGCATTTCCATAACGAGTATACATACGGAGCAACATATCACCCCAGTCTTGAGCCTCAGTACCACCAGATCCTGGATGAATCTCCAAGATTGCATTATTATGGTCATAAGGTTCTGACAAGAGAAGCGTCATTTCGTAGCTGGTCATCATCTTATCCAGTTCTGTCAACTGTTCAACCAGTTCATCACGTACAGACTCGTCTTCTACTAAAAAGTCCAATAAAATTTCAACTTCATCCTGCAACTCCTCCATCTTGCGGAAGGTGTTGTAGGTGTTTTTTAATTCATTTAATTCTTGCGACGTTTTTTGGGCCGCGATATTATCGTTCCAAAAATCAGGTTCTGTCATCTTGTTTTCCAAGATGGCAATCTCTTCCTCTAGTCCTTCGAGGTCAAAGAGACCCCCTGAAAGAAGCTAATTTTTCACGATTTGCGTCAATTTTTTGACGAATTTCTGAAATGTCCATAAATACTCCTTTATTCACATCGTTTCATTATACCACATTCTCTCATTTCTTTCCATATTTTGCTTGTTATTTCAAATTGTATACAAAAAAGAGGGCTTTCACCCTCCATTTTATAACTTTTTAGCAGATGTTCGAGCAATCTCCTCTACTTGGATACCTTGAGCTTCAAATTTCTCCTTCAGGAAGGTTAAATCAATCGTCCCATCAATTTGAACTTCAATAACAACCTTACCATCCTTGCGAGGAATATTAACGGTGTGTGAAATATTCAGATTTTCCTCTACAATCAAGGTCACAATCTTCCCCAAAACCCCAACTTCATTTTCCGTAATAAACCGAACACGAATTCCTTCCTCGCCGTAGCCAGCGATTTCTAGAAAGGCTTGAAAAACATCACGATCTGTAATCACACCATAAACCTGTTGGTTGTCCACAACTGGAAGAATACCGATTTTATTTTTCAACATAAGATAAGTCGCATCCTCTAGACTTGCATAACCTGACACTGTGATAACATCCCGAATCATGACGTCTTTAACTTTGGTCTTATTGAGAAGATAATTCATCTCATAGATGGAGAGACTGGTTGCTTTAGACGGACTGGCTTCAGCAATGGTTCCTTCTGTTACAAGACCAACCAATTGATCATTTTCGATAACAGGTAAACGGTGCAAACCTTGCTCTCGCATCAAATCTGCTGCATGTGCTACAGTCGTATCTGGACTGATATAAACTACCTTGCGGGTCATAAAATCTTTAACTGCCATGAGACTTCTCCTTCTTTATTGCTACTATAATTATACACTTTCTTACAAAAACTATCAAACGCTTTCATCTCTTTTTCAAGGTTTTGTAACATTCAATCACAAAAAAGAGAGAAATAGCCTTCTCTCTTAAACTTAAATCGTAACGGAATCTCTATCCTTAATCATATAGCGTTTTAAAGAAGTTAAGCTAGCTAGCCAGTACAATAGACCACCAAAGATCGCAGTAAAGCCACTACCAGTTGTGAGTAGGAACACAGGACTCTGGATGTGCTTTGTTATAGGATTGTAAACAAATAGTACTGCAACTAACAAAGAAATGATTACACAAGATAATCCCACCAGGTTAAAGCCATTGGTAAACTCATAGGCGTCATGTCCTTCAAGGAAATAGGCTGAACGCAAATCGAGTTTTCGTTTTCTTAAGATAAAATAGTCAACAACGATCATTCCGATAATGGGTCCTTGAATATAGGCCGCCAGCGAGATGAAGGAACCGAAGTATTCATCCACTCCTCCCCAAATCGTAAGCAGGCTCACATAAACCATCGCAATCCAAACCATTAGTTTATAGCTCACTTTGGGCATCCCGCTTTTTACAATCATACAGTTCACGTACGATCCTGTACCCTGGGTTCCAATATTAGCAAAAGCTACCAGTAGTAAACTTAAAAGGGCAAAGGCAGGAGTGCTCAACGTTGAAAGCATCGTTGTTGGGTCACTTTCATAGACACCTGTTTTGACAAACATGGCTAGAGCCATAACCCCACCTGTCGCAGCGAAGAATGGCGCAACAACCCCATACGATAATGCTGTAGCCCAATAGCCACTACGTTCTGATTTTGCCAAACGTGGCAAGACAAAGGCTTGTGTAGACCAAGAAAAGGCTACGGCCACATTTCCTTCCCCTGACATCATAAAACGTTCAATCGGTGTCAAATTTTCTTGGATGGCAGGCTGGACATTCATAATATCAGTTATAGGAACCGCAACAAAACAGATTCCAACAATGATTAGCCCGACCAATAACAAGGCTACCACCAGAAAGCGATTAGTACCTTTAATCACCTCTGGACCTCCAAGAGCAATCAGCGTTCCAAGGAGAACACAGAGGGTGCCTAGAATCGGTGCCCATACTCCCTTGTCTAAACCAAGTCCAAAATTATTTGCCAAATGAATCATGGAGCTGGCAAAAAGATTGGCGGTAACGGCATACCAACCAAAATTTGCCAGACTAATCACGGTTGATAGAATAGCCACCCCTTTTCTACCTAGAACGGCTCTCAACCAAATCCACAAATCAATTCCATATTTAACCGCAAACAAGATTGGGAGACATTCGATAAAAACCCAGATAATGTTGAAACTAAAAATATTAATCAACATCTGATTAAAGGTCAAATATTGAGCCACATAAGCTCCTTGGGTATAACACCAAGTTGCGATGGCAAAACCACTTGTCGATAAGAAGAGATCCCAGAAAGAATACTGACGATCCTTGTTGGTCATGGGAACGATTCCCGTTATGGTCTCCTGTTGAATAAAGTCATTCATCTTGGACATTTTATTGAATATCTCCTGTCATAGCAAAAATAATCAGAATGAGGTTAACTAAGTTCATGTCAATTACTAATGTAAAATTAACTTTCAAAAAAGAGGAAGCAAATAGATATAGATTAAGGCTTTCATTTATCCTTAAATCGTAACAGAGTCCCGATCCTTGATCATATAGCGTTTTAACGGAGTTAAGCTAGCTAACCAGTACAATAAACCTCCAAAAATCGCAGTAAAGCCACTACCCGTTGTGATTAAAAAGATTGGGCTTTGAATCTGTGCTGTTACAGGGTTATAAACAAATAGTACTGCAACCAATAAGGAGATAAATACGCAAGACAAGCCAACCAAGTTAAATCCTTTGGTAAACTCGTAAGCATCGTGTCCTTCAAGGAAATAAGCTGAACGCAAATCAAGTTTTCGTTTTCTTAAGATAAAGTAGTCAACAACGATCATACCAATAATTGGCCCCTGAATATAAGCGGCTAGTGAGATGAAGGAACCGAAGTACTCTTCTACCCCTCCCCAGATAGTGAGTAGACTCACGTAAACCATAGCAATCCAAACCATTAGTTTATAGCTTACTTTTGGCATCCCGCTTTTGACAATCATACAATTCACATACGATCCTGTCCCCTGGGTTCCAATATTGGCAAAGGCTACTAGTAGTAGACTTAAGAGGGCAAAGGCTGGGGTGCTTAGAGTTGACAGCATCGTTGTTGGATCACTTTCATAAACACCTGTTTTGACAAACATGGCTAGAGCCATGACTCCACCTGTCGCAACGAAGAATGGAGCGACAACCCCGTATGATAAGGCTGTAGCCCAATAACCACTGCGTTCTGATTTTGCCAAACGCGGTAAAACCAATGCTTGTGTAGACCAAGAGAAGGCAAAAGCAACATTTCCTTCCCCAGAGAGCATGAAGCGTTCCAAGGGCGTCAAATCTCCTTGGGTAGCTGGTTGAATGTTCATAATGTCAGTGATAGGCACAGCTACAAAACAGATTCCAACTATAATCAGACCGACAATCAACAGGGCGATGACCAAGAATCGATTGGTCCATTTGATCACTTCTGGACCTCCAAGGGCAATCAGCGTTCCAAGGAGAACACAGAGAGTACCTAAAATCGGTGCCCATACTCCCTTGTCTAAACCAAGTCCAAAATTATTTGCCAAGTGGATCATAGAATTAGCAAAAAGATTAGCCGCAACGGCGTACCAGCCAAAGTTAGCCAAGCTAATAATGGTTGATAGCAAGGCCACCCCTTTTTTTCCTAGGACAGCCCTCAACCAAATCCACAAATCAATTCCATATTTAACCGCAAACAGAATTGGGAGACACTCAATAAAGACCCAGATAATATTAAAGCTAAAAATATTAATCAACATTTGATTAAAGGTCAAATATTGAGCCACATAAGCTCCTTGGGTATAACACCAAGTTGCAATGGCAAAGCCACTTGTCGACAGGAAGAGATCCCAGAAAGAATACTGACGATCCTTGTTGGTCATGGGAACAATTCCCGTTATCGTCTCCTGTTGAATAAAGTCATTCATCTTAGACATTTTATTGAATACCTCCTGTCATGGCTAGGATAATCAGAATAAGGTTAATTAGAACTAAGCCAATGACTATAATAAAATCACTTTTTAGAAACGGCTGAGCAAACACATAGTTTGGTGATTCCATTTCTTCTAGCCTTCTTTTCGTTTCATTTGCTACTAATTCTTCAATTTCTGATGTCGGTTTCATCTCAATTCTCCTCTAAGTATAAATCTAATGCAAGTTTTCCATACTGCTTGGTATAACGATACCAGATATAAAGAAATTCACCTACTGGTTTTCCAACGCTTTCTTGGAACAGGGCCCACAAAAACCAATAATATGAAGTCACTGATACATAGGCAAAATAGTGACGTTTGGTTCTCTTGTCTGGAACTTCTTGTAGATAGATTTCAAGTACCTTTTCAGCTTCTTCTACTGTATAATTTGAACACCCGATAAAGGTTCCTAAATCTCCTGCTGGATCTCCCATACCAGAATATTCCCAATCAATCAAGCTCATTTCGCCAGCTTCATTCAACAAGAAATTCGGGCTATAAGAATCTCCGTGGCAGAGAACCTTTTTCGCTTGATCTTCTTGTAAAAGCTTCTCGAGAACTGAGACATTCTTATCCAACTCTTCAAGTCCATCAAACTCAAAACGATTGCTAGCTTTTAATTTTCGTCTAAAATCATCAATTCCCTCAAATTGATCAAAAGAATGATCCGTTTTTTCTCCAGATTGGTGCAAGCGTCTCAAGAGCTCCATTGCTTTTGCTACATCATCCCAATTATCATAATCTAGTTGCTTGGCGTTGGGAATAAATTCTGAAATTTTCCAGCCCTCATCCTTGTTCATAGCGACAAAAGTACGGTCAATCTTTAATTTTGCAGCAATTTCCATGGAAGCCGCTTCACTAGCACGATCGATATAATTCTCCGTTCCTCTACCTGGATGGCGGTAAACATATTTCTTCCCTAGGCAGTCAAATGAAAACGAAGTGTTGGTTAGACCATCTTTTAGAGGTTTGATATTGACAATATCTGAAGCTATACATCCTAATGTCTTACAGATGTTATCAATGATTTCCGAATTCGTATTCACCAAATAGTGTTCATCAAACTGACGCAACTCATCTAGTGAATCAAACTCCTTAACAATGTCTGCTGAATAATGCCGAGCTTCCAAAGGAAGCTCCTTGACGTGACGACTATAATAATCTTCCCAGAGTTGTTCGCGATATGGTTCGTGCTTAAATTCAGTTTCTAAAATATCTACAAACTTTTCACTAAATGCACGATCAAAATAAACGTGCCCCACCATAGCCCAAGTATTCGTCCCACCGATTTGAATATCGATAATCGTGTGATTGGAGTCTTCCTTAGAGCAGTATTCGTCTGTGTCCCCTTCTGCAAATATTGTAGAATAGTAACCTCTGTAAATGTATCGCTCAAACGGATTTTCCGCAAAATAATTATCCGAAGAGCAGATATAAGTGTTAGAAAGTTGGTCTCTGACTAGCATGAGAGAAGAACAGTTGTTGTACTTGTAGTAATCATTATTCACAACGATTTTAACACCAAATTTTTCTGCTAGATAGAACATTTTTTCCTGCAGATAGCCTACAATAACTGTAATATCCTCTATCCCAGCTTCTTGCAACTGCTTGATTTCTCTCTCAATCAAACGCTCACCTTTAACTTGAAGCAATCCTTTAGGTAGCTCATAAGACAAAGGAGCAAAGCGGCTACTCATACCTGCAGCCATGATAATGGCATTCTTCACCTGATACGGAGCTAAAGCCTCCTCACCTAAGTCAGTTAAATGATTTTCCTCACTGATCCACTTCTCTTCTTTACATTCCTTGAGAAGATTATTTACCGTCCCCAAAGCGATATCTAGCTGTTCAGCCAATTGTCTCTGTGTAAAGTTTTCGTCTTTGTGAGTCAACAAAAAACGTAAAAGTTTAAATTGTTTTTCTGATAGCATATCTTCAGCCTCTTTTGTTCAATATTTTTATTCATTTAATTATATAATGAACACGTGTTTTTGTCAAGTTAGATTCTATATTAAGAAAACGGATGCTCAAATCAAGTCCATCAAAATAGTGACCAAACGAAGAAAGAGCCCCAAATTTGGAGCTCTTCAAATTCATATGCCAACTAAAACAATCCACTGGATTGGATGATTGCTTACGTAATCCTTATCTGCCGACTAAAAAGGTCCCTCGGACTATAGGGGAATTGCTGCGCAACTCTCATCCACCGACTAAAACAATCCACTGGATCTGATGATTGCTACGCAATCTCTATCTGCCGACTAAAAAGGTCCCCCGGACCTTTTTAGCCACCTAGATATGCTTTTCTGACTTCGTCTGATGCTGCGAGTTCTTTTCCTGTTCCTGATAGGACAATCTTACCTGTTTCAAGCACATAACCTCGGTCAGAAATAGCAAGGGCCTTGTTAGCGTTCTGTTCAATTAGGAGAACCGTTGTTCCTTGCTTCTGAATATCTTGAATGATATCAAAAATTTCTTGGATAAAGATAGGAGCAAGTCCCATTGATGGCTCGTCCAAGAGAAGGAGCTTAGGCGTGGACATGAGAGCACGTCCCATAGCCAGCATCTGCTGTTCACCACCTGAAAGGGTCGCCGCATCTTGGTTTTTACGTTCTTCCAGACGAGGGAAACGTGAAAAGACTTTTTTCAAGTTGGCTTGATTTTCTTCACGATTTTTCTTTAAAAAGGCTCCCATTTCTAAGTTTTCCATAACAGTCAATCCTGGAAAAACATGGCGTCCCTCAGGAACTTGTGAAAGGCCACCTGCCACGATTTTTTGCGCTGGCATCTTTTGAATTTCTTTTTCTAAAAACTGAATTTTACCAGTACTTGGACGAACCAAACCTGAAAGGGTGCGAAGAATGGTTGTTTTACCAGCACCATTGGCACCAATCAAGGAAACAACTTCACCTTCATTAACCTCGAAACTTACATCACGAACTGCTTGGATCATACCGTAATGCACAGAGAGGTTTTCAACTTTTAACATAGACATTAGGCTTCACCTCCTAGATAAGCTTCGATAACACGTTTGTTGTTCTTGATTTCATCTGGAGTCCCATGAGCAATCAAACGACCATATTCAAGAACATAGATACGCTCAGTAACTTCCATAACCAAGTTCATATCGTGTTCGATGAGCATGATGGTAATTTTAAATTCGTCTTTGATACGGCGGATCAATTCTGTCAATTCAGCTGTTTCTTGTGGATTCATCCCAGCTGCAGGTTCATCCAAAAAGAGGATCTTAGGTTCAGTTGCCAGAGCACGAACGATTTCTAATCGACGTTGTTGGCCATAGGCCAGATTCTTCGCAAGAGTATCTGCGTCACTATCCAAATCAAAGATCTTCAGCAAGTTCAACGCTTTGCTTTTTAATTCTTCCTCATTCTTATAGAAAGCGGGTAGACGTAGAAAGCTCGCAAGGACATGTTGTTTATGATGATTGCTAAACGCAATCAAAACATTTTCCAAAACTGTCAGATCCTTGAACAAACGAATATTTTGGAAAGTACGACTGAGTCCAAGTGAAGCAATCTTGTAGGGAGTTTTCCCATTTAGGAGGTGACCATCTAGTGTCACCGTACCTTCACTTGGTTCATAAACACCCGTCAAGAGATTGAAAAGGGTCGTTTTACCAGCCCCGTTTGGTCCAATCAAACCGACCAATTCTCCCTCGTTCAATTCAAGAGTGACATCTCCAACAGCTGTTAGACCGCCAAAATGTTTGGTTAACTGTTTAACTTCAAGTAATGCCATTAGTTTTGTCCCTCCTTCTTAGATTTTTTAAAGAAACGTGATAGACTTAATTCCCATGTTCCAAGAAGTCCACCCGGTCTGAAAATCATAACCAATACAAGAGCCAAGGCGTAGATGATCATACGTACGCTAGCTACATCTTGAAGGAGCATATTTAAAATTCCCAAAACAATCGCTGAAACAATGGTACCAGTAATAGATCCAAGTCCACCAAATACAACGATAATCAACACATTGATAGAATTAATAAAGGTGTAATCTTTTGGAACAACAGATCCGATAAAACCAGCCTGAAGTGAGCCAGCAATACTTGCTGTAATAGCACCAAAGACAAAAGCGATAATCTTGATCTTTGTAGTGTTTACCCCAACAGACTCTGCAGCAATCTCATCCTCACGAACAGATAGAGTAGAGCGTCCAATTGGACTACGTAAGAAGTTGAGGGTTGCAATAGTTGTGATCACCACAAATAGATAAACCATCTGCCAGTTGGTAAAGTTTGGAATACCCAAGATACCAGCAGCACCGTTGGTCAAACTTCCACCATTAATGATAAAAATACGGATGATTTCTGAAACACCTAGTGTCGCAACAGCCAGGTAGTCACCCTTCAAACGGAGTGTTGGAATCCCAACGAGCAAAGCGACTGCACCAGAAATCAAGGCACCCAAGACCATTGCTCCAAAGAAGGCACCATAGGTTGGTGATTTTGAGCCAATAATCGCTGCTGCATAAGCCCCAATCGCCATAAAACCTGCATGACCGAGTGAGAATTGTCCTGAAAAACCAACGATTAGGTTCAAACCTACTGCAAGGATGATATTAATCCCAATTTGTTCTAAAATTTGGATATGGAATAGATTGAGAACACCAGCAGAAACCAATACGCTAACCAATCCATAACCCGCTAACAGAAGGAATAACCAGAGAATATTTACTTTAAGATTTGTCTTCATTGTTTACACCTTCTCTTTCACATTCTTACCAAGGATACCTGCAGGACGAACAATCAGAATCAAAAGCAAGATTCCATAAACGATGGCATCACGGAAATCAGACATACCAAAGGCAGTTGCAAAAGTTTCCAACAAGCCAATCACAAATCCTCCTAGAGCTGCACCAGGAATAATCCCGATACCACCAAGAACGGCCGCAACGAATGATTTTAGACCTGGAGTCACACCCATCAAAGGTTCAAGAGAGTTGTAGTAAAGGGCGATTAGGACACCTGCTGCTCCAGCAAGGGCTGAACCCAAAGCAAAAGTAAAACTGATTGTACGATTTACATTAATTCCCATCAATTGCGCCGCGTCACTATCAACTGATACAGCACGCATAGCTTTCCCCATTTTTGTTTTTTGAACAATCACTTGCAATAAAATCATCAGGAGTAAGGAAACTGCTAAAATCATCAATTGAACATTTGTCAAGCTGATTGGCCCCAAATCATAGCGAACTGTTTGAATGGCTTGAGGAAAGGCGCGAGTATTGGCACCGACCAAGTAAACCATTCCATATTCCAGTAGGAAAGACACTCCGATAGCAGTAATCAATACAGCAATACGCGTAGAATGTCGCAAAGGACGGTAGGCAAGAAATTCAATCACAACACCAAGCAGTGCGGTTCCTACCATTGAAATAATCAAAGCTAAAAAGAAATTCATTTGGAAAGAATTAATCAAAAAGTAACCAATAAAGGCTCCCATCATATAAATATCACCGTGGGCGAAGTTGATGAGTTTGATAATTCCATAAACCATGGTATAACCCAGGGCCAAAAGTGCATAAACACTACCCAGAATTAAACCATTCACAAGTTGTTGGAGCATAGCATTCACTCTTTTCTATCGTTATTTTTTAGAAAATTTCTCAATTTTCACAAGTTCATAAACACCGAAACAGGGAGTGAGTCAAAGGCTCATTCCCTATTTCAACTACTATTCTAATGTTATGGTTTTACAACTTCTGCTGCTTCCACTTTACCATTATTCATGGTCATCATGTAAGCCGTTTTCACTGTGTTGTGATCTGCATCAAAGCTCGTTTGACCAGTCACACCATCAAAGTCTTTGGTTTTAGCAAGGTTGTCCTTGATTTCACCTGAGTTTTTAGCACCTTTTGCAGCATTGGCTACTAGATAAACTGAGTCATAGGCCAAAGCTGAGAATGTTGAAGGCTCTTCGTTGTATTTAGCACGGTAGGCTTCAAGGAAAGCTTTAGCTTTTGCAGAAACATCAACTGTAGTTGAGAATCCAGAGATGAAGTAAATGTTTGATGCTCTTTCAGCAGTTGCTTGTTGAACAAATTCTTCACCGTTAAAGCCGTCACCACCAACGATTGGTTTATCAATTCCCATACCACGCGCTTGGTTTACGATTTTACCTGCTTCTGTGTAGTAACCTGGAACAACGATAGCGTCAAACTCTTTCCCTTTCATTTTAGTAAGGGCTGCTTGGAAGTCTGTATCACCTGCCACAAAAGTTTCGTCTGCAACAATCTCACCTTTGTATGCTTCGCGGAAAGATTTAGCAATACCTTTAGCATAGTCACTTGCATTGTCAGTATATAGAACAACCTTCTTAGCATTCAATTTGTTTGTTACATAGTTAGAAATAATCTTCCCTTGGAAGCTATCTTGGAAAGTTCCGATAAATAGATATTCTTGACCTTTGGTCAATCCATCTTGAGTCGCACTTGGTGAAATCAATGGAACCCCTGCTTGAGTAGCGTTGGCTACAGCTGCAGCAGTTGCACCAGATGTCGCAGGTCCTACGATAGCTGTAACTTTTGATTGGGTAACTAGGTTAGTTGTAACAGAGGCAGCCTCAGCAGTTTCAGATTTGTTATCTTTATCCACAACTTCGATTTGTTTTCCATCGATACCACCTGCAGCATTGATTTCATCAACAGCAAGTTGAGCACCTTTTTGTTCAGAAGTACCATAGGCAGCTACAGCACCTGTTTCTTCAAAGTTAAAACCGATTTTGATAGTCTTTTCGTCTACTGGGTTACCAGTTGTATTTGACGCTCCTGACTTGACCTCTCCACAGGCAGCGAGAAGAGCTACGCTAGCAAGAGCCACAAAAGATAGGGCAAATTTTTTCTTCATTTTTAATCTCCTTATAGTTGTTTCAAAAATAGTATGTTAAGAATATACCGAATTATCAGAAAATTGTCAACACTTTTGTCTTATTTTTTAAATGATAACGTTTTCCTCGGTGCGATAGAGATTCCCAACGAAGGGAGTTTCTAGCTCTTGAATGTGACAACGTCTAATTTTTTTGATAAATCTTTCCTTACCTAATCTCTCAACTAAATCATCTAGCTCCTCAGTTGGAACATAGAGTTGCAAGTAGCGATGCTTCTTAGAATGGTAACAGATGTCACCGTATTCCTGAAGTTTATTTGCATCCCGATTATAGTAAAGATAGATGATTAATCCTGAGCGATTGACCTTTTCAAACATGATGAATCCTCTTTCTAAGAAATCTTATCCTATTATATCAAAAAAAGCAAACTCCGTCGAGTTTGCTTTCTAGGTTGCTTAGCTCAAAGAATTGTTAGCCATGATTTCATCAATAAAGCCATATTCCAGTGTTTCTTGGGCACTCATCCAGTAATCACGTTCTGCATCTGCATGAATTTGCTCAACTGATTTACCAGAGTTATCTGCAAGGATTTTCTCCAATGTCTTACGGGTTTTAAGCAAGTGTTCTGCAGCGATTGCCATATCTGTTTGTTGGGTACCACCACCTGTACCACCCATTGGTTGGTGAATCATGTACTCTGCATTTGGAAGCATGAAGCGTTTGCCTTTTGCTCCACTTGATGCAATAACAGTTCCCATAGATGCAGCCATTCCCATCACGATGGTTTGGACATCAGCCTTGATAAAGTTCATAGTATCAACGATTGCCAAACCAGCAGACACAGAACCTCCAGGTGTGTTGACATAAAGGTAAATATCTTTTGTGCTATCTTGGGCATCCAAGAAGAGCAACTGGGCAATAACGGAGTTGGCCATATTGTCTTCGACTGGACCTGTTAGCATGATGATGCGGTCTTTCAGAAGACGAGAGTAAATATCATAGGAACGTTCTCCACGACTTGTTTGTTCAATAACTACAGGAATCATTCATTTCTCCTTTTATGTTGAATTTTCTTAGTCATACGACTCAATACAGAACTATTATATCTTTTTGGTCAAAAAAGGTCAAATTTTTGCTCTATACTATAGACAGAATCAAAAATTCAACCTCCTTACGAAATTAGAAACATCCTCCAATTTCATCTTTAAGACTCTATCTGAGTCTTATTTCGTACCGAACAAGCGGTCTCCAGCATCTCCGAGACCTGGAACAATATAGCCATGTTCATTCAAGTGTTCATCCAAGGCTGCTGTGAAAATTTCGACATCTGGGTGAGCTGCTTGAAGAGCCTTTACTCCTTCTGGAGCAGCTACAAGGCAGACAAACTTAATGTTTGATGCCCCACGTTTTTTAAGGGAGTCAACAGCCAAGATAGCTGAACCACCTGTTGCCAACATTGGATCCACTACAAAGATTTGACGTTGGTCAATATCCTCAGGCAATTTCACCAAATATTCAACTGGTTGAAGGGTTTCTTCATCACGGTACATACCGATATGACCAACTTTGGCTGCTGGAACCAAGCTCAAGAGCCCATCTACCATCCCGATACCTGCACGCAAGATTGGGACAATCGCCAATTTTTTTCCAGCCAATTGTTTTTGAACTGTTTTTGTGATTGGTGTTTCGATTTCCACATCTTCAAGTGGAAGATCACGAAGTACTTCATATCCCATCAACATTGCAATCTCATCTACTAGCTCACGAAAAGCTTTTGTAGAAGTGTCTGTACGACGCAAGATTGACAACTTGTGTTGAATAAGTGGATGATTAATAACTTCAAGTTTTCCCATTTTTTGAATTCCTTCTTTCAATTTATTCTTCTCATTATATCAAAAAATGGTTTAAAAAGCTTTCTAAACCATTTATTTTTATTAATTTCTAAATCAAATCTGCCTCTTGGAGAGCTGTCTGAACAGTCTCTAATGGTAAATGGGTTAACTCGGTACCTTTTTCGTGATAAAGGTATTGGGCATAGTCATCCATTCGGTACTGGTTGATATAAACTACGCGCTTGCAGCCAACTTGTAGCAGTTGTTTGGTGCAGTTCAGACAAGGGAAATGGGTCACATAGGCTGTAAAACCTCTGGGAACCCCTCGTTCAGCACCTTGCAAGATGGCATTGACCTCGGCGTGAAGGGTTCGGACACAGTGTCCTTCAATGACTAGACATTCGTGGTCAATACAGTGCTCCGTTCCTGATACGGAACCATTGTAGCCTGTTGAAATGACCTTATTGTCCTTAACTAGGACAGCTCCTACCTTGGCGCGTTTACAAGTGGAACGATTAGCAATCAGTAAGGCCTGGGCTGCAAAGTACTCATCCCAAGCCAGTCTTTTTTCTGTCATAAGTCTTCTCCTTGTCCTCTATTTTTTGAAAAATGGCAAGCGTAAATCTGCAATCTTTTCAGCTGGAACCTTCATGCCATCCTTGATCCATTTGAGCAGAACCGATACGATGGCAGAACTCCAAAACGAATGAAGGTAGCTGCTGACACCTTTTGATTTTCCGTGGTATTTTTCCAGAAATTCCTGCATTGCTTGGATAAAAATCTTTTCCAAGTGGTAGTCCAGAGCAAGTTGGATAACCTTAGCTTCTTTCTTAGCTGCGCGGAAAAGGTGAACCCAGACCAGATAAAGGTCGGTTTTAACATCGTAATGGCTCAACTGTTCCATGATATTATGAACACTGCGTTTAAAAACACTTTCTAAAATTGCTTCTTTAGAGTCATAATTGCGATAGAAGGCAGCGCGAGAGACGCCCGCCCGCTTGACCAACTCTGAAATACTAATCTTAGCCAAGTCTTTTTTCTCTAGAAGTTGCAAAAGAGCCGTCTCAATCGCTTCTCTGGTCAAGAAATTGGATTCTTGATTGGATTTTCTGAGATTTTCAAGAGATTTTTCAGATATTTTACGTTCAGACATAACAATTTCTTTCTACTTGTGACAACAGAGAGGTGGTACTTTTGTTTCAAGGGCTTTCATGATATAATTGTAAAAAAAGACAGAACCTTTGTCAATGTATAAGTGACAGAGATGGAGAATTTCTATGACTTGGAAGATTGTAGCTGACTCGGGTTGTGATTATCGTCAATTGGTAACTCCCGCTATTGATACTGAATTTGTTAGTGTTCCTTTAACCATTCAAGTAGCTGATCAGGTCTTTATCGATGATGCCAATCTTAACATTGACCACATGATGAAAACCATGTATGCGACTTCTGAGGCTTCAAAATCAGCTTGTCCTAGCCCTGATGATTACTTGCGTGCATTTGAAGGTGCCAAACATATTTTTGTCGTTACTATCACTGGTACTCTTTCAGGTAGTCATAATAGTGCACAACTCGCTAAAAATATCTACCTTGAAGAACACCCTGACACTCAGATTCATGTGATTGATAGTTTATCTGCAGGTGGGGAAGTTGATTTGATTGTCGAAAAAATCAATGACTTGATTGACCAAGGACTTTCTCATGAGGAAATTGTTGAAGCTATCACAGCCTACCAAGAAAAAACAAAATTGCTCTTTGTCCTCGCTAAAGTTGATAACTTGGTAAAAAATGGCCGTTTAAGTAAGCTTATCGGTACAGTCGTTGGTCTTCTCAACATCCGTATGGTTGGGGAAGCAAGTGAAACTGGAACCCTAGAGCTTCTTCAAAAAGCTCGTGGTGCTAAAAAGTCCCTTCAAGCAGCCTATGAAGAACTCATCAAGGCTGGCTATGCTGGTGGTCGTATCGTCATGGCTCATCGCAGCAATGAAAAATTCTGTCAGCAATTGTCAGAACGCTTGCTGGAAACGTTCCCACAAGCTGAAATTAAGATTCTTCCAACTTCTGGACTTTGTAGTTTCTATGCAGAAGATGGCGGTTTGTTGATGGGATATGAAATCAACTAAGATCATTAGCAACAAGAGATGCCAAGCATCTCTTGTTTTTTATGGTACAATAGAGCTATGAAACATTTTGATACTATTGTTATCGGTGGAGGGCCTGCTGGTATGATGGCTACGATTTCCAGTAGCTTTTATGGTCAGAAAACTCTTCTCATCGAAAAAAATCGGAAACTTGGTAAAAAATTAGCTGGAACAGGCGGTGGTCGCTGCAATGTAACTAACAACGGAAGTCTAGATGACCTACTGGCTGGCATCCCTGGAAATGGACGCTTTCTATATAGTGTCTTTTCCCAGTTTGATAACCATGATATCATCAACTTTTTCACCGAAAACGGTGTTAAACTAAAGGTTGAGGACCACGGCCGTGTCTTTCCCGCCAGCGACAAATCGCGAACCATAATCGAAGCCTTAGAAAAGAAAATAATTGAACTTGGTGGGCAAATTGCTACTCAAACAGAAATTGTTTCGGTTAAAAAGATAGACGACCAGTTTGTCCTGAAGTCTGCGGACCAAACCTTCACTTGTGACAAACTCATTGTCACAACAGGTGGTAAGTCTTATCCTTCGACTGGTTCGACTGGTTTTGGACATGAGATCGCCCGTCATTTCAAACATACCATTACAGAGCTTGAAGCCGCTGAAAGTCCATTATTGACAGATTTTCCGCATAAGGCCTTGCAGGGAATTTCCCTAGATGATGTGACCTTAAGTTATGGCAAGCATGTCATCACCCACGACCTGCTCTTTACCCACTTTGGTTTGTCAGGACCTGCTGCCCTACGCATGTCTAGCTTTGTAAAAGGTGGAGAGGTTCTCTCACTCGATGTTTTACCTCAACTTTCTGAGAGCGACTTGTTGGCATTTCTAGAAGAAAATCGGGAAAAATCCTTGAAAAATGCTTTAAAAACCTTGTTACCAGAACGTTTGGCTGAGTTTTTTGTACAAGGATTTCCTGAAAAAGTCAAACAGCTAACTGAAAAAGAACGGGACCAGATTGCCCAATCTATCAAGGCTCTCAAAATTCCTGTCTCTGGTAAAATGTCATTGGCCAAGTCCTTTGTCACCAAAGGAGGCGTCAGTCTTAAAGAAATCAATCCTAAAACTCTGGAAAGTAAGCTAGTACCTGGCCTCCACTTTGCTGGGGAAGTTTTAGACATCAATGCCCACACAGGTGGTTTTAATATCACTTCTGCCCTCTGTACCGGCTGGGTGGCAGGCTCAAATCCAATAAGTACCAAATAAGAAAGGAAGTCCTTTGGAACATATTATTTTACTAAGAGGTGTTACTCCTAATGGAAAAAATGCTATCCCGAAAATGTCTTATTTGGTAGATATTTTGACAGAAACTGGGTTTCAACACGTTCGAACCTATATTCAAAGTGGGAATATCATTCTTGAAAGTAACTTAGATTTAGAAGAAATACGAGAACGCGTTCATACTCTGATAAAGGAAAAAATTGGAGCCGACTTAAAAATGGTTATTAAGAATAAGAACGATCTTGAAAAGATTGTTCATGAGAATCCATTTAAAGATAACTATCTTCATGATCGTGTACATGTGATTCTTTATCAGGGATTTATCCAAAGTCTGCCACTAAAAAAATTGAAAGCTGACTACGGTGAGGAAGAAATTTGTGTAGGCGATCACTGTCTCTACCTCTATCTCCCTAGAACTGCAAAACGAAAAAAGCTCAATACCAACTATCTTGAAAAACTTTTTGGCGTGGATTTGACCATGCGAAAGTTAAACGTCGTGGAAAAGTTACTAACAAAATAGGAAAAACAATATGAACAGACGAGAATTAGTCGAATTTGTCAACATGTGCATGATTAAAAATGGTGACAAGGTTCTGGTCCAAGATCGAGTTAATCCCGACTGGCCCGGAATCACTTTTCCTGGTGGTCATGTAGAGCGTGGGGAATCTTTTACCGATGCAGTTATCAGAGAAGTCAAGGAAGAAACTGGACTAACCATATCCAAACCTCAACTTTGTGGTATCAAAGACTGGTACGATGACGAGGATTATCGGTATGTCGTCCTTTTTTACAAGACAGAACACTTTACTGGTGAACTCCAATCTTCAGACGAAGGGAAAGTCTGGTGGGAGAATTTTGACAATCTATCTCATCTAAAACTTGCAACCGATGATATGTCTGATATGCTTCGTGTGTTTCTAGAAGAGGATCTCAGTGAATTCTTTTACTATAAAGACGGCGATGACTGGCTTTATGAGTTAAAATAAAAGAGCAGAAGAAAATGACCTGAGCTTCAAAAGTTAAATTTTGAAGCTCAGGTCATTTCTTAGTTCTTTTTAATCTGGTAATAAATAAGGTCCGCAACGTAGTCTTTTCTCTCAACCCCATTGGCAATGTTTTTTAGATAGGTCATTCCAGCCTTTTCCATGACTCGGCCTGAAGCTGGGTTGAGACTGGCATAACGTGCTTTAACTTTCTGAAATCCTGCTTGAGTAAAACAGAAGTCTAACACAGCTTTCAAGGCCTCTGTCATCATACCACGGCCCCAATAGGTTTTACCTAAAATATAGCCAATTTCACAACAAGAATCATCCTCATTCATCTCAACGATGCTGATATCTCCTATCACTTGCTCTGGTTTTTCTTTGAGACAAATGGCCCATTTGTAATAGTTGGGATTGGTATAAGATGCAACCCAATTTCGAATCGAGTTTCGAGTCACGTCAACATTCGGATGAGGATCCCAGGTGACATAGGTCAGAGTCTCAGCAGATGAAGCCCAATTTTGAAACATGGCTTCCGCATCACTCTCCACAAATCTTCTTAAAATCAAACGTTCTGTCTGTAACATTTGCGTACCGATTGCTTTCATAATGTTACCTCGCTTTCTAAGCTTAAGGCTCAAGCTAAAAAGATCTCCCGGACCTTCTTCGCTTTCTCATTTCTAGGCTCAGGGTAAAAACCTCCACTGGAGGTTATTCTTGCTTCCCAGTTTCTAGGCAAGAAGCTAAAAAGGTTCCCCGGGCCTTCCTCGCTTTCTCATTTCTAGACTCGGGGTAAAAAGACTATACTCAGTAACAGCTAGAAAATAAGTTTTTCATCTAGTTACTTGACGCAGTCGCTGTCTGGTTTGAAATGCGCTTTACCAAGCTTTTTCAAACCTAGTCATCGTTGCGGGGGTGAGACAAGGAAAATCGAACTCTACGAGTTACCGAATCTGCCTCGTTTTCCCGTTTCTAGACTCGGGCTAAAAAGGTCCCCCGGACCTTCCTCGCTTTCTCATTTCTAGGCTCAGGGTAAAAAGGTCCACAGGACCTTTTTACTCCCAAAAGTCATCAAAAACGGTGATTGGTAGGTGGCGTTTGTGTTGGCCTTTGTGCCACCAGTTTTCAATAATCGCTTGGGCTTCTGGGCTGACTTGTTTGCCTTCGAGGTAATCATCAATTTCATTGTAAGTGACTCCCAAGGCTACTTCGTCTGCAATACCTGGTTTTTCTTCTTCCAAATCTGCTGTTGGAATTTTTTCATAAAGGGCGGAGTCTGCACCAAGTTCCTTCAAGAGTTGTTTTCCTTGACGTTTATTGAGGCGGTAAAGAGGGAGAATGTCTGCACCACCGTCACCAAACTTGGTAAAGAAACCTGTGATATTTTCCGCAGCATGGTCTGTTCCCATAACCGCACCACTATGTGCCCCTGCAAGCGCATATTGAGCAATCATGCGACTACGAGCCTTGATATTTCCCTTATTAAAGTCTGAAACAGAGCTTCCTGTCGCTTCAACTGCTGCTGTCATAGCGTCAGCTGATTCCTTGATATTCACAACCAAGCTGACATCCGGCTGGATGAAAGCGAGGGCTTTTTGAGCATCTGCTTCATCAGCTTGCACTCCATATGGCAGGCGGACAGCGATAAATTGGTAGTTGTCATCTCCTGTCTCTGCTCGCATTTCTTCCATAGTTAATTGCGCCAAACGCCCTGCTAAGGTTGAGTCTTGTCCTCCAGAAATCCCTAGTACAAAGGTTTTAAGGAAGGGGTGTTTTTTTAAGTATCTCTTTAAGAAATCAACCGAACGACGAATTTCTTCCTGGGCGTCAATCACTGGCTTGACACCTAGTTGCTGGATAATGGTCTCTTGCAAACTCATTCTTCTTCTCCTTCGCCAAGAGCTTCCTTGCGCATCTTATCAATCAAGTCCATCTTATCTTGCCAAATATCACGCGCCAAGTCTACTGGATAGTGTTGCGGATTGAGCACGCGTTTGTATTCATCCCATAGCTTGTCAAATTCCTTACGAGCATAGGCCTGGATGTCAGTCAAACTAGGCAAGCTGTAAACTAATGTTCCTGC
Source organism: Streptococcus sp. WB01_FAA12 (assembly GCF_012843315.1). Taxonomy (GTDB): domain Bacteria; phylum Bacillota; class Bacilli; order Lactobacillales; family Streptococcaceae; genus Streptococcus. Next base: position 19,329 of record NZ_JABAEX010000002.1, on the reverse strand, counting down.
TTTGAAAATATCCACCAAGAGAGGAACGGCATCAAAATTTCGAACGGTCTTTTTGATATAGGTATAAGTTGGATGGAACATCTTGATTTCTGTCATGCTAGCAACATCTACGCCATCATAGGTAATGTAGTCACCCTCTGACTTGCCTTTTTCACGACTGGTAATGCGCCATACCTGCTTCTTACCTGGCGTAGACACTTTTTCAGCATTATTGGACAATTTGATGGTATTGCGCATCTGGCCATTTTCATCTTCAATAGCCACAATCTTATAAACTGCCCCAAGAGCTGGCTGATCATAGGCTGTAATCAGCTTGGTTCCCACACCCCAGACATCAATCTTGGCCTTTTGCATCTTGAGATTGAGGATAGTATTTTCATCAAGGTCATTGGAAGCATAAATCTTAGCCTCTGTAAAGCCAGCCTCGTCCAGTTGCTGACGGACTTTCTTGGAAATGTAGGCAATATCCCCAGAGTCGATACGAACGCCCTTAAAGTTAATCTTGTCTCCCAACTCACGCGCTACCTGAATGGCAGCTGGCACACCGATTCGCAACGTGTCATAAGTATCTACTAGAAAGACACAGTCACGATGGGTCGCCGCATAAGCCTTGAAAGCTTCATAGTCGTTTCCATAAACTTGTACCAAGGCATGGGCATGAGTCCCCAAGACAGGAATATCAAAGAGTTTACCAGCACGCACGTTACTGGTTCCATTGGCGCCACCAATCACGGCTGCGCGTGTTCCCCAGATAGCTGCATCCATTTCTTGCGCACGACGTGTCCCGAATTCCATCAAAGGCTCATCTTCAATGACTGAACGAATACGTGCTGCCTTGGTCGCTATCAAGGTTTGAAAGTTAACGATGTTTAAGAGAGCCGTTTCGACCAATTGACATTGGGCTAGAGGTCCTTCAACCTGCACAATCGGCTCATTAGCAAAAACCAAGTCCCCTTCCTGAGCAGAACGAACCGTTAGTTCTAAATTGAGATTTCGTAGGTAATCCAAGAATTCTCCATGATACCCAAGCGTCTCCAAGTAGGCAATATCGCTATCTGAAAAGCGTAAGTCTTCAAGATAATGTACAATTCTTTCCAAACCAGCAAAAACCGCATAGCCGTTATTAAACGGTTGCTGGCGGAAGTAAACCTCAAAAACCGCCTTCTTATTGTGAATTCCTTGGTCAAAGTAAACTTGCATCATGTTAATCTGGTACAAGTCCGTGTGCAATGTCAAACTATCATCTGGATACATCTGTTTTCCTTCTTCCTACTTTACAAAGGTATGAACATATTCTACCACTTTCACACCATCCGATAAATTAGTACTATTATAACACATTTTACCGAGATTGATAAAAAACTAACAAGCTATTCTCCGTTCTCCAGTTCATCCATATCTTGCTCGAACTTTTTTTGAGCCCATTCGCCATAACTTTTAAGCCCGAGATTGCCGATAAAAACCCAAGGAAGGTAAATCAGATAAGTAATGACCCAAGCAGACAAGTATTTAAAGTTCAGAGGATTGTGCTGATAAATTTCGATATTGAATTGATAATTCTGCAACATCAAAAGAGTCGTAATAGCGAGAGTTACCAGCAAACACCCTATAATTGTAAAATGAAAACGACTATAGTAGTTCACACCCAAATCTCGAGCACGGCCGAAAAAGTAAGAAGTTCCAATAATGATAATGATGAGAATCATTCTCGGATTAAAAAGACTTGGTGCTAATACTGTAATCATATAAGATAAAAGCAAGAAAGCTATAGAGATATAGAAACTTTCAGCCCCCGCTTTATTCATCAGTTGTTCTTCTCTTTCGTCTAGTAATTGATAATAAAAAAATCTATTTTTCATCTTCTTCCTCCCAAACTTGCTGATTTCTGCGATTCAAGTATAGGATAACTCTATCCATAGAAAAACTCCCAACGAGATAGATGATAACTGCTAGAACCACTTTTAGGGAGTACTTCCAAGTCAATAGATTGACCAGTTCCTCGCGATTGCCTACGATATCAATCAATAAAATCACTATAGAAAATCCCAAAGCAGATAAAATTCTTTCTTTTCCAGTATTCTCAACAATATCTCGAATGTCAATTCCAACATACATGCGGCGAATGATGGCATACAAACCGACTCCAATCAATAAAAGTAATTCTGGTAAATAGGACAAAAGTGTTAAATTGAAAATATAAACTTTGGCAAAAATTTCCAGTGCCAAAAATAGGCACATTCCCAAGAGAATTTCTCCTGAAATGTTTCCGTCCAATTTTTCCGTACGTTCATCTTTGATCACAAGTTTCTTTCTATTTTTCATCTTCTTCCTCCCAAAATAATTGATCTAAAGTTTTGCCTAAGCATCTGCAAATGGACTGGCAAAGGGAGAGACTAGGATTGTATTTCCCAGCTTCAATCAAGCCTATAGTCTGCCTAGTAACACCAACAGCCTCTGCCAAATCCCCTTGTGTTAAATCACGCTCCACCCGAGCTAATTTTAATTTTAAATTTTTAGCCACTAGCGTCCTCCTTCACATTTTTAAAAAGTTGCGCTTCTTTTAAAAACATTATACCATATATCTAACTTAATGCAATATATAAATGTCATTTTGTAACATTTTATTAACAAAAAAACCCTCTACCACAAAAATAGAGAGTGTTGCCTTTAAATATAGGATTTCAAAATATCGACGACATCACTTCTTTTCTTGACCTGATAGGCCTTGATGCCCAATTTCTGGGCTGCGTTTGTATTGTCCTCAATATCATCTAGAAAGACACAATTTGTAGGATCTAACTGGTATTTGTCGAGAATCTCCTTAAACATTGCCAAATCAGGCTTTATAGCTTTTATATCACCAGATAGGATAAAGCCATCTAAAAGTTCTTTTATGGGAGATAGCTGCTCTTCCAGCAAGTCATAAAATACCTTTGAGGTATTGGACAAGACAAAGATGCGATGCCCCTTTTTCTTTAGTTCTGACAAGACAGGAAAGACTTCCGTATAAATGTCAATGTAGCTAGGCCAGTTCCAGATAACTTCTTCGACCTTCTTTTGATAGGTCCTTCCAATCATGGACACAACTTTAAGCACTAATTCTTCTCTCGTCATGGTACCAAGATCTAATCTCTCCCAAAGCCCCGACTGAAAAATAGTCTTATCTAAAATCAGATAATCTTTCTTTATCTCCGAAACACCTTGCAAAATCTTATCCTTGTTCCATTCTAATAAAACGTTGCCCATATCTAATATTATGTCCATTAGCCCACCTCCATAGTGATGTGAAAAATCCCTCTTTGCTTTATACTTTCATATTCAGCTTACAAATCCTTTTGGTAATAAAATCTTTTCCCTGTGTAGGGATAGTCTTGCAAGGTAAAGACTTCCTTGTAGCCATGCCCTTTATAAAAATCTGGCGCTTGAAACTGGTAAGTATTGACGAAAGCAAAACGACAGTTTCGATTCTTAGCTTCATTTTCTGCCTGTTGCAATAGTTTTGAACCGATTCCTTGCCCTCGCAGTTCCTCTGTTACAAACAAATACTCAATTTCCAACCAATTTCCGAAAGTCTCAGCTACTAAGCCTGCCATAAGATTGCCCTTTTCGTCTTCGAGATAAAGATTCAGTGGCTCACTTGCAGCCTCTTCTCTTTTGGAACGATTATAAGTGCGAATCAGATTCCCTATTTCTTGCGCTTTATGAGATTCCTTATTTTCCAATCTAACGTACATCCAAACCTCCTAAAAACTGATACAGCTTGATTATAATCCTATTTCAATAGACTGTCAAACTAGAAAAAACTCACCAAGCAGAGTTGATGAGTTCATGATTTATTTTCTAAATTTCCACTGACTATAAATTCCGAAACCGATAATCCAGATGGCTGAACCAACTGCCCCCATGAAAGTAGACTCTTGCAAAAAGAGAGTCACAAAAACAAAGACAAAAAAGAGGATCGTTAGGGGATTGAGCAAACGATACTGAGGCATGAGGTAGCCATCCGCCATGAAGTCTTGTGACTTGCGGTATTTGAGGTGAGCCACCATGATCAAGATATAAATCGCGATGTAAACACCTGATGAGGACGCCGTAATCAAAGCAAAGGCATCGGAAACACCTGGCAAAACATTGATAAAGGCAGCCAGAGCAATCAAGATTGCTGAGGCGATGATGGCATTTTGCGGAACATTGTGACGAGAAAGAGTATCTGCCTTAATCGCTTTTAAGAAGCGATTGGGCGAATCATGAGCAATCTGGTAGAGGTGTCGACCTGTTGAGTAGAGAGTTGAGTTAAGAGCAGACGCTGCCGACGTCAAAACGACAAAGTTAATCAGAGCTGCCGCCCACTTGATACCTGCTAGCTCAAAGACCGTTACAAATGGTGAATCTGAAGAAGCAAGTTCTCTCCAGGGAATGATAGACATAATGGCTAATAGAGCTCCACCATAGAAGAAGACAATTCGGAGAGGAATTTCCTTAACGGCCTTGGGTAAAACTTGACGAGGATTCTTCGTTTCAGAAGTTGTCACCCCGATAAACTCAATCATCAAATAGGCAAAAAATACCATTTGAAAGGCCATGACAAAGTTCATGACTCCGTTTGGAAAAAGAGAGAACTGGTCGCTGATATTTGCCAGACTTGCAGCCCCATGTGGCGTCTCAAATCCAGTTAAAACCATAAAGGCTCCCGTTGCAATCATAGCTAAAATAGCCACAATCTTAACCATTGCAAACCAAAACTCGACTTCTCCAAAGAGCTTAACCGCAATCAGATTGACCAAGGCCAAAATCGTTAAAAAGACAATCTGAATCAACCAACTAGGCCAGCTAGGAAACCAAAACTGAACATAATGCGAAATCGCAGTGATTTCTGCCATACCGATAAAGACGACAGACAACCAATAAGACCATACCGAGAAATACCCCCAGCCTTTCCCCAAATGACGGGTGATAAAGTTGATAAAAGTATGCTGTTCTGGATCCTGGTAGAGCATCTCTCCAACAGCCCTCATCATCAAAAACATAAAGGCTCCTGTAATCATGTAAATCAGGATGATAGAAGGTCCAGTAAGGCTGATAGAACGACCAGCACCTAGGAAAAGTCCTGTTCCGATTGTCCCAGCAATGGCCATCACCTGAACGTGGCGATTGGTTAATCCACGCTCCATTTTATTTTTCTTCTTATTTTCACTCATATAGTCTCCTATTTATTCAAAAAACCAAAAAGGAGTTGAGCAAGACAAGACCTCCACTACTCCTTTTTCATCCTATTTAGGCTGTTTTTTCAACCTTCAAGATTTTTACATCATAGCTACCAACTGGTGTCTCAATGGTCGCTGTATCACCAGTCTTTTTACCGATCAAGGCTTGCCCAATCGGGCTCTCATTTGAAACCTTACCAGCAAAAGCATCTGCACCTGCAGAACCGACGATGATATAGACTTCTTCGTCATCTTCACCGACTTCTTGGATCGTTACAGTCTTACCGATTGCTACCTCATCTTGGGCAACTGCATCGCTATTAACGATTTCAGCATAGCGGATTTTAGTTTCCAAGCTTGAAATTTGTCCTTCAACAAAAGCTTGTTCATCTTTCGCTGCTTCATACTCACTATTTTCTGAAAGGTCTCCATAGGAACGAGCAATCTTAATACGCTCTACGACTTCGGGACGTCGAACGAGTTTCAACTCCTCTAATTCTTTTTCTAGTTTTTCCTTTTCTTCAAGGGTCATTGGGTAAGTTTTTTCTGCCATTTTTCTCAACTTTCTTTTCTTAATTTGTTTTTAAAACAAAATTATGTGGAAAACCACATAATTTTAGTTTGAACTACTTGATTGTGTTAATTTGCTATTGATGTGTTCTGCAACGTTTTGATCATGTTCTTCTTTTGTCGTTGCAAAGTACACTTTACCATCTTCTACATTGGCTACAAAGTACAAGTACTCACTCTTTGTCTGGTTTACACTTGCTTCAATCGCATCTGAACTTGGGCTATCAACCGGTCCAGGCATGAGGCCAAGGTGTGTATAAACATTGTATGGTGAATCAATCGTTGTATCAATTCCAGCGTCATCTGCTAAACTAATCTTTTGACCAAGTTTTCCTTGAGCATATAGGATAGCGATATTACTTTGAAGTGGCATACCAACATTCAAGCGGTTATAGAAGACACCTGCGATTTTCTTGCGGTCTTCGGTCTTAGCACCTTCTTTTTCGACAAGTGAGGCAATGCTGAGCAATTCATTGACTGTCAGATTCCTTTCTTTGATCGTAGCGTAATATGGTGACAAGGCCTTATCCATAGCAGCTACCATCTCATCAATCAAACTTTCAACTGTAGTGCTTTCTTTGATAGTATAAGTTGCTGGGAAAAGGTAACCTTCTAGGCGATAACGAACCCCGCTATCTTTTGTTGGTAGACTTCCAAGCAAGTTTGGATACTTGGCTACTACTTGAGAGATAAAGGTCTCATCTTGAGCTTTTGCCAAGAAAGCATCCGCAGTAAGAGGTTCTTTAAATTCACCTTGAAGTTGTCCTACTGTTTGAGCGATTTGCTCTAATGTATATCCTTCTGGAATTGTCAGACTTGCAAGAGCTGGTTCTTGTGGTTCAGGAGTTCCCCCCTTTTGCAATTCTTGGATCAATTCATCCGTACTCATGCTCTTCTTCAAGTTGTAATAACCTGATTTTAAGTCTGCGCCCTTATATTTAGCATAAAAGCTAAAGATAAGTCCATGTTTAACAAGACCAGATTTTTCCAAAGTGCTCCCAATTTCTTGAACATTTGAACCTTCCGGGATTTGAACTGTCACATAGTCCTTAGAACTTGCATCAACAGGTTTCAAGGATTCTTTAACGTATCCATAACCAAAGAAGCCACCAATACCTCCAAGCACTAGAAGAACTAGGAAAGTAAGCAAGCAACCTTTAGCTTTTGATTTCTTCTTTTTCTTAGCTGGCTTTGTTCCTTCACGACGACTGCGTCGTGGAGCATCCGCTAGGTTATCAACTTTCTCAACTGGAGCAGGGACTACATTCTCCACAACAGGAAGGATTGATTCTTCTTTTTTACCATCTGTTTTATAGGAAACAGCCACTTTAGTCGGAGTAGTATTAAACTCTTTGTCTTCCTTTTTAGGCTCTACAGCATCAATCTTGGCTGGTGCGGGCTCTTCTAGTTTTGACTCTTCTGGTTCTGGTACTGTCACTTCGCTTGATTCAAAACTTGGGCGTGGTGGCACACTTGGGGCATTTTTAAGGATTTCATCCACAGTTGACAGAGAGTCTACCATTAAACCTTCTGTGGCAAGATTTGGTTCTTGTTCAGAAGGAGCGGTTGGAGTTACTTGAGAAGATGGAGTTGGGGTGATCGGACTTTCATCTTCTTTCTCTCTTCTTTCTCTCTCTCTGACTCTCTCTAAATCGCGTAGAATCTGCTCTTTAAAGCTTAGTTTTTCTTCTTCTCTTGATTTTTCAGTCAAAAGCATTACCTCCTTGTTGACAATCCATAATATTATATCTTAAAAGTCGCAGAAAAGCAACTAACTAGGGCATTCCCTAGCTAGTTTTCTTTATTTTCTGGCTGCCAAACCATATCATACCATGTTTCCCCAGCAAAGCTTGACTGGGATATTCCCTCGTTAACAAAGCCATGTTTTTCGTAATAGGCGATAAGATAATCATGACACGTCAGATTAATGCCCTCTCGTTCATGTTCTAAAGCGACCTCTTTCAGAGTCTTTAATAGTCTTTTCCCAACTCCCAAATCTTGTGCTTCCTTGGCAATAGATAGGCAAGTCACAGAAATATAACCTCCAGGTCGATGGCTATAGTCTTTTATTTCTTCTGTAAAGGACTGATCTTGTAGATGGCGGTGTGGGACGACTGGACCTTCGATATAACCAAGGATACGTCCCTCCCTTTCAGCTACAAGAAAACTGGTCTGAATTTCACGTAAGTGCGCCTCAAAGACCGAACGAGGAATAGCTTCTTCAAGGGAGAAATTCTCTAGCTCTATCTCTATAATCCGATCTAAATCCGAAAATCTTGCTTGTCTGATTTTCATATTTCCTCCCGATAAAAAGGATTGGCCCAAATCAGATTCCATTCCGAAGAGCTTGCGTACAAAACCTCTGGCACTTCTTCCTCGACAAATCCATTCATCTCAAAGTAAGAGAGGAGGTCATCAGGGCAAGTCAGACGAAGGCACTTGACTCCTCCTTCTACAGCCACTTGTTTCAAGTTGGCAAGGAGAAGAGTTCCCAAACCTTGCCCAAGATGGTCTGGATGAATGGCTAGATGCTTGATTTCAAGGCTCGCGCTTGTTTTAGTGTGAGTTCTTGACAATCCAGCCCCAAGAATATAGCCCACAAGTTGATTTTCATCCCTAGCTACAAGAAAGGTATCCGCAGTTTTACGGATACTCTCTTCTAAGGATTGACGGCTAAGTGCCTCTTCTGATGAAAAATTGACTTCTTCAATCGCCAACATTTCGTCTAAATCTGATAAGGTGGCTTGCCTTATAGTGATTGGAATTTCCATCTGGTTTTCCTTATTGGACATTGCTTGTCAAGTTAGACAAAAGACCTTCAAATGAGTACTCATAGGTTTGGATGTCTCCGGCACCCATAAAGACATAGACAGCATTGTCATGGTCTAGGAGTGGCGATACATTTTCAACGGTGATGACTTGGTTTTTCTTAGTGATCTTGCTTGCTAGATCTTCTACCTTGACATCTCCGTGATCTACCTCACGTGCTGATCCATAGATTTGCGCTAAGTAGACTGCATCTGCCTGATTCAAGGCTTGGGCAAAATCATCCAACAAGGCGATGGTTCTTGTAAAGGTATGCGGTTGGAAGATTGCTACGATTTCCTTGCTTGGGTATTTCTGACGAGCCGCATCCAAGGTCGCGATGATTTCTGTTGGATGGTGGGCAAAGTCATCAATGATCACTGTATCATTGACAATTTTCTCAGTGAAACGACGCTTGACACCCGCAAAGGTTTTCAAGTGTTCACGCACCAAGTTCAAATCAAATCCTGCTGTGTAAAGAAGACCAATAACAGCTGTCGCATTCATGATATTGTGACGACCAAAGGTTGGAATGTGGAATTGTCCCAATTCTTGACCACGGAAGTGAACTGTAAAGGTCGAACCCGTTGTTGAGCGAAGGAGATCACTAGCTACAAAGTCATTGCCCTCTGCTTCAAACCCATAGTAATAGATTGGCGCATTGGCTGTGATCTTACGCAACTCAGCATCCTCACCGTAGATAAACAAACCTTTCGTGATTTGTTTAGCATAGTCATTAAAGGCATTGAAAACATCTTCTAGACTAGTGAAGTAGTCTGGGTGGTCAAAGTCAATGTTGGTGATGATAGAGTATTCTGGATGGTAAGGCATGAAGTGACGCTCATATTCGTCTGATTCAAAGACAAAATATTTGGCATTTTCTGAACCACGACCTGTCCCGTCACCAATCAAGAAGCTGGTGTCTGTGATATGAGACAAGACGTGAGACAACATACCTGTTGTTGAAGTTTTGCCATGAGCTCCTGCCACTCCCATGCTGACAAAGTCACGCATAAAGCTACCTAGGAATTCATGATAACGTTTGTAGCTGATACCATTTTTATCGGCATAGGCGATTTCAACATTGTTATCTGGGCGGAAGGCATTTCCAGCGATAATCTCCACATCACCTTGCAGGTTCTTTTCATCAAAAGGAAGAATCGCAATCCCTGCCTGCTCTAGTCCACGTTGAGTAAAGTAGTACTTTTCAACGTCTGACCCTTGAACCTTATGCCCCATTTGGTGCAACATCAAGGCCAAGGCACTCATCCCTGATCCCTTGATTCCAATAAAATGATATGTTTTTGACATGCTTTTCTCCCCTACTCAGTAATTCTTGTCAGATTCAACTCTTGGGCAACCTGACGTTCCTGTTCTGTTTGCTTATTCTTTTTATTATAGATTTGACTCTTCTTTAGAAAATCATAGTTGTTCTTTTTATTTTTTCCCGTTTGGGTTTTCGGAGTTGGAACCGCCACTTGGCCAACCTCTTCAGCTAGAATATAGTGAGACTGGATCAAGTTTTTGCTAAACTTGGCAAACTCACCTGGATTTTCCTTTTGAAATGGTGCTGTTGGTTGGTTTCCTTGACGAATAAGTGTTGAACCATTGTGTCGTCTGGTATGACTAACATCCTGAGTCAAATACTTGGCTGAACGTTTCTTCTTCAAGTCCGCACGCGCCTCTTCTCGAGCCAATTCAGCATACGTTTTTTCAACTTTTTTAGGTTCTGGGCTTGGCTTTGACTCCTTGTTAACCACTGGAGAAACTACGGTTTCTTCCTCATTGATAGGAGACCATTCCAAATAGTTCTTATCGCGGTAATCACCTTTGATATTGCTAATAAAGTCTGACTCATCGTACAAGTCCATGACTGGCATTTTGGTCAGCATGATCTCATCATCTGACACCAATGGAAATCGATCTTGTTTCATTTTGTATTTCCTTTCAACACTTCATTATAGCGTATTGTCTTGATTTTTCAAGTGCTGGCTTCAGAAATTCCCAAAATTTCACGAATTTCTGCCAGACTGAGACTCGCACGCGACTCCGTACCATCTAAAACTTGGGAAACCAAATGTTTCTTTTGTTCTTGAAGTTCTTGGATTTTCTCTTCAATGGTTCCCTTGGTAATCAAACGATAGACCTCGACCATCTGCTCCTGCCCCATGCGGTGGGCTCGTCCGATAGCCTGTGCTTCGACAGCGGGATTCCACCAGAGGTCAACCAAAATAACCGTATCAGCTCCCGTTAGATTGAGACCAACACCACCCGCCTTAAGGGAGATGAGAAAGGCATCTCTTTCTCCTTGGTTAAAGGACTTGGTCATCTCCTGTCTTTCTTGAGCAGGAGTTGAACCTGTGATTTTGAAGGAAGTCAAGCCCAAGTCTGGTAGTTCTTGCTCAATTTTTTCCAACATTCCTTTGAATTGTGAGAAAATCAAGACCCGATGCCCACCATCAGCCACTTGTAGCAATAAATCTCGGAGACTATCCAATTTACCACTAGCTCCTTGGTAATCGTCCATAAAGAGAGCTGGCGTATCGCAGATTTGGCGCAAACGCATGAGACCAGATAAAATTTCTACCCGACTTCTCTGGAATTCTTGATCTGTCACTTGGGCTAGTCGGTCTCGCATCTGTTGCAACTGGGCTAGATAGATGGCCTTCTGCTGGTCTTCCAGTTCATTTTTATAGACGACTTCGATTAGGTCAGGCAGTTCTGTAAGGACTTCTTCTTTCTTACGCCTCATGACGAAGGGCTTGATAAACTGCGCCACTCGCTCAGCTGGTAATTTCATAAACTCTTTCTTGTTCGGCAAGAGCCCTGGGAGGACGATTTGAAAGATAGACCACAACTCTCCTAAATGATTTTCAATGGGCGTTCCTGACAATGCAAAGACTGCTGGTACCACAAACTGGCGCAAACTCTGAGCAATCTTTGTCTGGGCATTTTTCATGACTTGGGCTTCATCTAAGAAGAGAAAATCAAAGTCCATCTCTTGATAAAGCTCGCTGTCTTGACGAAAGGTGGCATAGCTAGTCACATAGATTTGGTGATTTTCAGAAAGAATTGCTTCTCGATTCGCTTTCAAACCATGAACGACAGCCAAATCCAACTGTGGGGCAAATTTCCTGAATTCATCTGCCCAATTGTAGATTAAACCTGACGGCGCTAAAATCAAGACCCGACTGTCTTCGGTCACCTGACTGGTCAAAAAAGCAATAGTTTGCAGTGTTTTTCCCAGTCCCATATCATCTGCCAGAATGCCACCAAAACCATAGTTATGTAGCATCTGAAGCCAACGAACACCCTTTTCCTGATAGTCTCTCAAACTCGCCTGAACCCGTATATCTCCCAAAGGAAAGTCCTCTGGATGGGTCAAATCATGAGCTAAATGCTGAAATTCCTCTGTGAAGGAGATCCTATCTCGACCTTCAAAAAGCTGAGAAAGGCTATAAGCCAGAGATTTTCGCGCTTGGAAAGAACCACCTTTTAGCTCAACCCCCAGTTCCTGTAAATTTTGACGAATCTGCTTGGTTTCCTCATCAAAAAAGTACACTTGGTCAGAAGAACTGATATAGAAATCCTGATTGCTGGTCAGGGCTTTAAGAGCTTGATCAATCTCTTCTTGGGCAATCCCTTGGAAATCAAACAGAATCTCCAACAGTCCCCCCTTAGACTCGATCTGAACCTGAGGAGCTTGGACACTGTAGAGCTGATTTATCTCATCAGACAAGAAAACCTGACCCAACTTCTCAAAAGCAGGAAGCGTATGGTGAAAGAAAGAATAAACTGCTTCTGGCTTCAAAGCCTGTCTCCAAGACTGAAAATCAGCCTCAAACCCAGCCCCTAAACAGACTTGAAATAGCTGGTTTTCCAAGACAGCATCGCTTGAAAATTGTAATTGTTCCAGCTGTTGACGACTAGTCACCTTAACATCTCCATAGTCAAACTGGATATCCAAGCGGATACGACCGTCATCCTCCCTATCAAAGTAAAAGATTGGTGAAAAGGGTCTGATTTGCAGACGCTCGGGTACAGAGACTGTTCCTAGCAGTCCAAACATAGGCAAACAGGCGGCTAGGCGATCACGATCACTGTTGTCAAACTGGAGGCATTTTCTCCCTCTTTCCTCCCGAGGGAGCTCCCTGAGTTCCTTCAAAAGAGTTATCTGATTAGGGGTCAAGAAATAAACATTTCCTTTACGAAAGAGAACCGCTCCCCCATAGAATACGTTGACTCGCTCAGTTTCAGAGATTTCCATCTCAAAATAATCGGGATGCTCCCTCACAGAAAAAGTGAAAAGTCCAGCATCGGAATCTAAATCATGAAAGAGAAGATTTTCATAACTATCGATCTGGTGTTCAAAATGAAAATCTTCCAAGTTCATCAGCAACTCCACTCCCTGCTCAAAAAAGGTTAGAGGAAAAAAGAGGTGACGACCTTGATTGGGGAAAAAGAGATCTTGACTCAGTCCCTCCTCAATCAAGCCACATAAGAAAGTAAGAACTTCTTGACTAGCTGTATCAAAAGCATCCCAAGACAAGTCATTTTCATAGTGTTTCCCAATCATATATGGTTTTCGATGGACCAAGACCTTCAAAAAGAGAGGGATGTCACGAATGACATAATATTTTTGACTATCAACTAAACCGATTCGGAGAGTCCAAAGGAGGCGATTGGTTCCAGCTTCCACCTGGCCTTGTGCCGACAAAGTGTAGATTTTCTCTCTCTTCTGAGGTTGGATACGCTCCAAAAAACCACCACCAAAACTAACCTTGGTTTCGACCTCTTCTTGCTCCTCATGTCCTTTTTCTAAGGCTTGTAAAATCACCTGGCCTTCTTCGTCGTTCTTCAGATAATGCTCGAGCGCTGCGAGGTGAACACAGTAACCTCTTTTTTGGAAAAAATCGCAAGCACAAAAAACAAGATCATCCTCTAAACTGTAGCGCAAGTCTTCTCCCGCCACACGAGTATAGAGGCGATTCCCCTTTTCCTTGATAATCTCAATCTTGCCTGTCTCATAGAGAGTAACACCCTCCATGCGCAACTTTCCTGGAATCAATTTAGCCATAATTACCCCTTTATCTTATCTCTTCATTATACCACATTTTCCCCTATGAAAATAGCCTTCTAGGAATACTTTTCTCCTAGAAGGCTGGATTTTTAAAGGGTAGCAAAAGTAGTCACGATGCGTTGGCAAACTTCTTCTAGCACTGACTTCGGCATGGCTACATTGAGGCGGGCATGAAGAGTTCCCTCCTCCCCAAAGTCCAAACCTCGGTTGAGGATAACCTTAGCTTCATTTCTCAAAAGCTCTTGCAAGCGGTCATCCGTTAGGTCATAGGCTGAAAAATCCAGCCAAATCAAGTAGGTTCCTTGCGGTTTCATGACCTTGATTTTAGTCTCTTTTTCAAATAGATCCACCACATAATTGATGTGGTCTTCAAAGACTTGCTTGAGTTCTTCTAGCCAATCCTTTCCATATCGATAGGCAGCTTCTGTCGCCAAATAACCCAGGCCTGAAATTTCATGCTGGTTATTGGCCAACTGACGTTTCTGAAAAGCCGCTCGAAGCTTAGGATTTTCAATCATCGCATAAGAATTTTTCGTTCCAGCAATATTAAAGGTCTTAGTGGCACTGCTCAAGATAAGGGCAAAGTCTTTAAAAGCTGGATCAATGGTATTAAAAGACTGGTGTTTGTGACCAAAGAGGGCCAAATCTTGGTGAATCTCATCCGAAACCAACAAAACACCGTGTTTTTGGCAGAGATTTCCGATCTTTTCCAACACTTCCTTTTCCCACACACGGCCCCCAGGATTGTGGGGATTGCAGAGGATATAAAGCTTCACATCCTCTCCCACCATATCCTTCTCCAGCTGATCAAAGTCAATCTCAAACAGCCCATCCTTTTCCACCAAAGGATTGGTAATCAATCGGCGATTGTTCAGTTTGACACTGCGGGCAAAAGGTGGATAGACCGGTGTGTTAATCAGGACAGCCTCACCTTCTTTTGTAAAGGCTTGAATAGCTGTTGAAATAGCTGGCACCACTCCCTCGATAAAAACGAGAGCATCTTTGTCAAAGTGATACCCGTGTTGACTGGCTTCCCATTCTTGAACCGACTGAATCAAAGCGTCGCTTGCATAAGTATAACCATAGACCAACTGATCCGCATAGGTTTGTACGGCTTGTCGAACCTCAGGCAAAACTACAAAGTCCATATCCGCTATCCAGGCTGGTAGAACTTCTCGATCAGCTTCCGCCTCTTTCCATTTATAGGTATGATGTCCAAAACGATTGGGCAGGCTTGTAAAATCATATTTTCCCATCTTTGTCTTATCCTTCCAAGGCTTGGCGCAAATCTGCAATCAAATCTCTAGCATCCTCAATCCCAATAGACAAGCGCAAAAGATCATCTGTCAAACCGTAGGAATGGCGTACTTCTGCTGGAATATCCGCATGGGTCTGCGTCGTCGGATAGGTAATGAGACTCTCTACCCCACCCAAACTTTCTGCAAAAGAGAAGACCTTGAGGCTGTTCAAAATATGAGGAATACGTTTCTCATCCACTACTTTAAAGGAAATCATTCCCCCACGACCAGTGTAGAGCACTTCCTTGACTGCTGGAGAATTCTTCAAAAAGGCAACCACTTCTTGGGCATTAGCTGTAGAACGCTCCATGCGCAGAGACAAGGTCTTAAGACCACGAATCAACTGATAACTATCAAATGGAGACAAGACCGCACCTGTCGTATTGAGATTGTAGAACAGTTGTTCATATAGTTCTAAACTATTAGTCACAACTACCCCAGCCAAAACATCATTGTGCCCTGCTAGGTATTTGGTAGCCGAATGAAGAACAATATCTGCACCATCTTCGATTGGTCGTTGGTAAATCGGACTATAGAAGGTATTGTCTACGACTACTTTGGCACCCTTAGCGTGAGCTATTTGGGCTAGTTTTGCAATATCAAATTCTAACATCAAAGGATTGGTTGGCGTTTCGATGTAGAGAACATCCACATGATTTTCCAGCTCAGCAATCAACTCTGCTTCAGTATTAGCATAGGTAAAATGGAAACGGCCTTCTTGCTCCACTTGGTTGAACCAACGGAAAGAACCACCATAAAGGTCACGCACTGCCAAGACTTTACTTCCCACTGGAAAAACACTAAAAGCCAGTACAATCGCAGCCATACCTGAGCTCGTCGCTAGGGCATAGTCTGCTGATTCAATTGCAGCCAAGACTTCCTCCGCCTTACTGCGAGTTGGGTTTTTAGTACGCGTATAGTCAAAACCAGTAGACTGACCGAATTCTGGATGCTGATAAGTTGTTGAAAAATGAAGCGGCGTTACCAAGGCACCTGTCGCCTTATCTGACTTAATTCCCGCCTGGGCCAAAATTGTGTTGATGTGTAGTTCTTTGCTCATACAATACCTCCAAATCTATAGTAACTATTGTACCACTTATTTTCACTAACTCATTTTCTTCTTTTCAAGAGCTAGTTATAGTTTCAAACTATACAAAAACGATAGTTCCTTGAGAAACTATCGTTTTTCCTGTTGAATAGACTGGTTATTTAACGTGTTTTGCCAGTTCTTCTTGGGATTTTTTATTTGATTCTTCTTTTTCTTTTAGCCATTTTTCTTTAGCTTTTTCATACTCATCAGCCGTTACAGTCTTATCTTGTAACTTGAGGTACTTGTATGATTCGACACCCTTATTTCCAGCTTGTGAGAATGGCGATGAGAATGGAACTGTCTTTCTCAGGCTAGGTGTTCCACCAAGGGAAACGTTTGGAATTGCAAGGGCGCTATCAACGAGCCAAGCTTGAATTTCAGCATACTTTTCATAACGTTTTGCTGGATCTTGCTCTTTATTGGCTTCTTCCAACATTTGAGTATAGGTATCAAGTCCAACTGCCTTAGCCTTGTCATTGACCTCACCTGGTTCTAAACCAAAGTTTTGCAACATACCTCCGCTATTAACATTAAAAATATCAAGATAGCTTGACGGATCTAAGTAGTCAGCACTCCAACCACCATTGTAAAGGTCAAAATCCTTCTGGGCTGCTGTCTGAGCTAAATAACCAGAGCTATCATAATCCTCTGTTGACAGTTGTTGGATATCGATAACCACGTTCTCAGTTCCAAGAATAGATTCGATGGATTGTTTCATTGAACTAATCCCTTGAATTTCTGACTTATTGGTCATTTCAACAGTCTTATCCAAGTGAATTGGGAACTGAACACCCTTGGCTTCTAGTTCTTTCTTAGCTTCCGCAAACTTAGCTTTAGCCTTGTCAGGATTGTAGTAAGGATCCTGAGCATCAGCAAAGTTGATGCCTTGCCATTCTTGGCCATAGTTGACCATCTTTTCGGAAACAACATCACCAAAGTCTTTTCCGTTGATACTTACAAATGTAGGAGGTACAACTAGGTTACGAATAATCTTCGTTGCTCCGTCTTCCCCTTGAGATTGTGCCCCATAGGCCGTACGGTTGTAGGCAAAATTGATAGCTTGGCGGAAGTTTTTATTCAGAACTGCTTCTTGGGTAGATTTCTTTTCGATGTCAGTCGTTTTAGAAGTGAAATTATAAGATTTTCTATCTAGGTTAAAGTTCAAGTAGAAAGAAGTGGCATCTTGCATGCTGTAGATGATATTGTCCTTATTCTTCTCTTTAATCCCTTCAAAACTTGAGCTATTTGGATAGAGACGTGCGTAGCTGTATACTCCTTCTGTAAAGTTACGTGCTAGGGCATCTTGGTCACTTCCATCATAGTAGGTCAATTTCACATCGTCCACAAAGACATTTTTAGCATCCCAGTAATTCGGATTTTTCTTGTATTCGATGACGGATTTTGAAACAAAGGACTTCATCAAGAAAGGTCCATTGTACAAAATGTTAGAAGGATCAACCTTACCAAAATCATCCCCTTTTGATTTCAAGAAATCAGCATTGACAGGGAAGAGAATGGTTGAAGTTGTTTTAGAATTCCAGTAAGGTTCTGGTCGAGTCAAAGTGTACTGAACCGTTTGGTCGTCAATCGCCTTAACACCGACAGTTGAAAAGTCTGTTGTTTTGCCGTTGATATAGTCATCCAAACCTGCTACAGAGTCTTGAACCAAGTACAAGGCTTCAGATTTTTTATCTGCCGCATATTTCAAACCTGTCACAAAGTCTTGAGCAGTTACAGGGGCGTATTCTTCACCTTCGTATGTATACCACTTGGCATCTTTACGAAGTTTGTAGGTATAAGTCAAACCGTCCTTGGAAACGGTCCAATCCTCCGCTAAAGATGGAACATAGTTTCCGTATTGGTCATTTTCCATCAAACCATCTACCAGATTGGTAACGATATCATTGGTTGTTGCACGGTTCTCTGCTAGATAGTTCAAACTAGATGGATCACTAGAATAGACATAGTTATATGTTTTAGATGAACTTGCTGAGTTCCCACATGCGCTTAGTAGGATACCCGCGCTTAACACGACACCTGCCAGTGTCAGATACTTGGCCTTAGACTTTTTCATTTCCAGAACCTCCTGTTTTAGATATTTGCCTTATTATACAGCTTTAGTTTTATTTAGTCAAGCAATTCCTGTCACAAAAGGTCGAAATTATATTATTTTCTCTACAAATTTTAGATTTTTATCTATTTCGTTAGGGATATGCAATGCGTAGTGTAATATTTTTACCCCTTATTCCTAAGTACTTTAAAAGCTGTCTTGTGATTCAGATATTCTCTTTGGCGGTGATTAATAACTAGCGAGATATCATTAAGTTCTTTAGAACGTTTAGAAATGGAAGTCCATCCCTTTTGATTCCAATATCAAGTTGGA
Source organism: Streptococcus sp. WB01_FAA12 (assembly GCF_012843315.1). Classification (GTDB taxonomy): domain Bacteria; phylum Bacillota; class Bacilli; order Lactobacillales; family Streptococcaceae; genus Streptococcus. The sequence goes on along the minus strand of NZ_JABAEX010000002.1, from coordinate 899 downwards.
GACAATCAGCAAGGATATAAGATGTATAGTATTTGATTTTCAAAATTTCAAAAATTTTAGAATGACGATTCTCGTCACTTTGAATGTTACAAAAGAGAGAGAAGCAATCTGCTTCTCTCTCATGCTTAATTAGATGTCACTCTCCACAGTTGACAAAGAGGCAAAAACCCCAGATAGCCTTGAGCCATCCGGGGTTCTTGTTTTCGTCGCTAAAATGATATCAACAATTTCATTTTAGCCGATTTTTGGGACTTAGTCTTCTAAATCCATTTCAGAAGCTGCTGATTTCTTCTTCTTGCCAAGAAGAGAGGCAGTTGCCAAGGCAGCTACTCCTAATCCAAGACCAGCAAATTGGTTACTTGCAGTTCCTGTATTTGGAAGTTTTCTACCGTTTGAACGTCCTGGTCCAGCAGGTTGTTGTGCAGGAGCTTGTGAGTGGTTCAATGCACTTGAGATTGAAGCACTGTCAGACAAGCTAGTTGAGGTACTTACGCTGTCGCTCAAGCTTGTGCTTGCTGATTGGCTAGCACTGATTGAAGCTGACTGGCTAGCTGATACTGATGCGCTAGTTGATTGACTTGCTGAGTCATTGCTTGTGCTTGTTGAACCTGAACCGCTACCTGAGTTGTTGCTTGCACTGATTGAAGCTGATTGGCTTGCAGATACTGATGCGCTAGTTGATTGACTTGCACTTACAGATGCTGAAGCTGATTGACTTGCTGAGTCATTGCTTGTGCTTGTTGAACCTGAACCGCTACCTGAGTTGTTGCTTGCACTGATTGATGCAGAAATGCTGTCACTCAAGCTTGCGCTTGTTGAGATTGACTCACTTGCGCTGATTGATGCTGAAGTACTATCGCTCAATGACACACTTACTGATTTGCTGAGTGAAACTGATT
>NZ_JABAEX010000019.1 GCF_012843315.1 Streptococcus sp. WB01_FAA12 | reverse complement strand
CAGCTTCTGTAAGTGCAAGTCAATCAGCTAGCGCATCAGTAAGCGCAAGCCAAAGTGCTTCAGCATCAGCATCTAACGACCAGAACTCAGCTTCTATCTCAGCAAGCGCGAGCCAATCTGCGTCAATTAGTGCAAGCCAAAGCGCATCAGCATCTGTATCCGCTAGCCAATCAGCATCTGTATCCGCTAGCCAAAGTACATCAGCTTCTGTAAGTGCAAGTCAATCAGCTAGCGCATCAGTAAGCGCAAGCCAAAGTGCTTCAGCATCAGCATCTAACGACCAGAACTCAGCTTCTATCTCAGCAAGCGCGAGCCAATCTGCGTCAGTATCAGCAAGCCAAAGCGCTTCAGCATCAGTAAGTGCAAGCCAATCAGCATCTGTATCAGCTAGCCAATCAGCAAGCGCCTCTGTATCAGCAAGTCAAAGTACTTCAGCATCAGTAAGCGCCAGCCAAAGTGCTTCAGCTTCAGCATCTGTAAGCTCAAGTCAATCAGCTTCAGCATCAGTATCTGCAAGCCAATCAGCTTCAGCGTCTGTATCAGCTAGCCAATCAGCTTCAGCATCTGTATCTGCAAGCCAATCAGCTTCAGCGTCTGTATCTGCAAGTCAATCAACTTCAGCATCAGTATCTGCAAGCGAATCAACTAGC
>NZ_JABAEX010000018.1 GCF_012843315.1 Streptococcus sp. WB01_FAA12 | reverse complement strand
GGGAAGGTTACTGTGGCTGTACCATCGTTGCCTACTTCTACCTTGCTTGCTGTTGGGTTAGCTTTCTTAACTTCGTCGGCTACCTTAGCTTTTTCCGCATCTGTAAGAGCTGATGGATTCACTACTGGAGTGATTGCTGGGGTTTTAAGCTCCTTATCAGAAACCTTAGTTGCTTGAACTGGATCACTAGCTTCTGGTGTTTGACCATTCTTACTTGCTACAACAGTCACATTTCCTTCTGGAATGTCTACTGTTGGCGTGATTGTTGCTTTGCCATCTACTCCTGTTGTTGCTTCACCAATCTTGTTACCATCTTTATCGTACATTTCAACTTTAGAGCCTGGTTCTGCTGTCACTTCAACTGGTGTCTTAGTTCCTGCTTTACCTGTAAGGTCTGTTGTGATTGCTGGCTGAATTGGGGTTGTTGGTGTTGCTACTGTAGCCGTAGCTGTTTCACTTGGTACTGATGTTTGACCATTTTTTGTAGCTTTAGCAGTCACATTGCCTTCTGGAATGTCTACTGTTGGCGTGATGATTGCTTTACCATCTGCTCCTGTTGGTGCTTCACCAATTTTGTTACCATCTTTGTCAAACAACTCGACTGTAGTTCCTGGTTCTGCTGTCACTTCAACTGGTGTCTTAGTACCTGCTTTTCCTGTAAGGTCTGTTGTGATTGCTGGTTGAGTTGGTGTTGCTGGAACTGATGGATCCTTGGCAGTTGTTGCTTGAACTGGATCACTAGCTTCTGGTGTTTGACCATTCTTGCTTGCCACAACAGTCACATTTCCTTCTGGAATGTCTACTGTTGGTGTGATTGTTGCTTTACCATCTGCTCCTGTTGTTGCTTCACCAATCTTATTACCATTTTTGTCATACATTTCAACCTTAGAACCTGGTTCTGCTGTTACTTCAACTGGTGTCTTAGTACCTGCTTTTCCTGTAAGATCTGTTGTGATTGCTGGTTGAGTTGGTGTTGTTGGAGTTTTAACAGTAACCTTAACTGGAACTTCATCCGTAGTTCCGTCTGGGTATGTTACAACTACTGTCGCGTCTTTTTCACCTTC
>NZ_JABAEX010000017.1 GCF_012843315.1 Streptococcus sp. WB01_FAA12 | reverse complement strand
GAAGCTGATTGACTTGAGCTTACAGATGCTGAAGCTGATTGACTAGCTGATACAGACGCTGAAGCTGATTGACTAGCTGATACTGATGCGCTAGTTGATTGGCTTGCAGATACTGATGCTGAAGTTGATTGACTTGCAGATACAGACGCTGAAGCTGATTGGCTTGCAGATACTGATGCTGAAGTTGATTGGCTTGCACTTACAGATGCTGAAGCTGATTGGCTAGCTGATACTGATGCTGAAGTTGATTCACTTGAGCTTACTGATGCTGAAGCTGATTGGCTTGCACTTACAGATGCTGAAACTGATTCACTTGAGCTTACTGATGCGCTAGTTGATTGACTTGCAGATACTGATGCGCTAGCTGATTGGCTTGCACTTACAGACGCTGAAGCTGATTCACTTGAGCTTACTGATGCGCTAGCTGATTGACTTGCAGATACTGATGCTGAAGCTGATTGGCTTGCACTTACAGATGCTGAAGTTGATTGACTTGAGCTTACTGATGCGCTAGCTGATTGGCTAGCTGATACTGATGCTGAAGTTGATTGACTTGCAGATACAGACGCTGAAGCTGATTGACTAGCTGATACTGATGCGCTAGTTGATTCGCTTGCAGATACTGATGCTGAAGCTGATTGACTAGCTGATACTGATGCGCTAGTTGATTGGCTTGCAGATACTGATGCTGAAGCTGATTCACTTGAGCTTACTGATGCGCTAGTTGATTGGCTTGCAGATACTGATGCTGAAGTTGATTGACTTGAGCTTACTGATGTGCTAGCTGATTGGCTTGCACTTACAGACGCTGAAGTTGATTGACTTGCAGATACTGATGCGCTAGCTGATTGGCTTGCACTTACAGACGCTGAAGCTGATTCACTTGAGCTTACTGATGCGCTAGCTGATTGGCTTGCAGATACTGATGCTGAAGCTGATTGACTTGCAGATACTGATGCGCTAGTTGATTGGCTAGCTGATACTGATGCTGAAGTTGATTGACTAGCTGATACAGATGCTGAAGCTGATTCACTTGAGCTTACTGATGCGCTAGTTGATTGACTTGCAGATACTGATGCGCTAGCTGATTGGCTTGAGCTTACTGATGCGCTAGCTGATTGACTTGCAGATACTGATGCGCTAGCTGATTGGCTTGCACTTACAGATGCTGAAGTTGATTGACTTGAGCTTACTGATGCTGAAGCTGATTCACTTGAGCTTACTGATGCGCTTGCTGATTCGCTTGCACTTACAGACGCTGAAGTTGATTGACTTGAGCTTACTGATGCGCTAGCTGATTGGCTTGCACTTACAGATGCTGAAGCTGATTCACTTGCACTTACTGATGCGCTAGTTGATTCGCTTGCAGATACTGATGCTGAAGCTGATTGACTTGAGCTTACAGACGCTGAAGCTGATTCACTTGAGCTTACTGATGCGCTTGCTGATTGGCTTGCTGATACAGATGCTGAAGCGCTTTGGCTTGCTGATACTGATGCTGAAGCTGATTCACTTGCAGATACTGATGCTGAAGTACTTTGACTTGCAGATACTGATGCTGAAGC
>NZ_JABAEX010000016.1 GCF_012843315.1 Streptococcus sp. WB01_FAA12 | reverse complement strand
TTCAATTTTGGAGCCAAATTATTTTGAAATGAAACCTCAACTGTGGTGATATAACGCATGATTGCCTGTAATTCATCTAATACAGACTTTCTATTTTATTAGACCCAAATTCTCTAATTCTTTTATAGCATTATTTTTTGAAGGTGAGTAATCATTCCTTGCAAAGTTTTTAATTTCTTCAACATGTTCATAAAACACTGTGTTTATTTCTTTTAAATTCTCAATAAATAAGTCTAATATACTTGAGTCTACATTTTCCAAAGGAGAAGGCAATTGTTTCTGATTCTCAAATAAATATGCCTCCTTAGCAGTTGCTGCAATTGCATAGCTAATGTTATCCCACATGGAAATATTTTGTTCATCTTCATCTAGTTGCATATAAATAAAGATTCCATTAAAGTCCGTTCCATCATCTAATAAAACATAGAGATCCTTTCCTGTCTTATTTTTGTTTTCCAAAAAATCCCAACAATCATCTAAGGAAGCACGAATTTGAGATTTATATTGCGTTTTAATTTGGGTATATATTGCCTCTGAATAAGTTAGCATGAAATAAGTATCAATCATTTTATCTCCTTATTATAAAATTTTCCCGTTTTTTATTGTGAAATTTAATTTACTACCAATTTCTGCAGATTCTGTTGTTACTTCAATTATTAAATTGGGATATTTTTCTGAAAATTGTTTTAAAATTCCTGGACTCACATCTGGATTTGTCAAGCCTTGCTTACATGCTCCACAAACTCCTGATGGATTTGACTGGTGTAACTGAAAAACACCTGAAATTTTATCATCAGAAATACCTAACTCTTCAACATTTCTAACAAAATCTTGGATCACATTCTCCTCAGCATGGCGTGTGAACAAAGGATTCCTACGAGGTGACTGAATTTTCCTATCTGGAAATATGTCATCTAAGTCAGATAATCCTGCCTCTTTACGAACTTTAGGTGAGCCACCTTCAAATACTTTCCCTTCAAGACCTGGAACATTGGTTTTTCCCACTGCAATAGTATCAGTTTCAGGAACCTTCCATTTGCGTCTTAAGTTAGATAATTCTTCAGAAGCATCCCACACCACATCATCCACTTTATTTCCATAAAAAGCATTTCTTGAACGGAGTCTAGAAAGACTTGCATTTTCTACATTCTTCGCTTTAGAAGCCAGATTGTCCATGCTCTTTCCTAGACCTGTATCTCCCAGACTCTTGCTCATTTTTTCAAACCGCATCATTTGACTACCAGTTGAAGCCTCTCGTACGACGCTTACAGTCGGAACTTCCAAAGTAAACTGCTTGGCTCGCTCCAGTCCTTCTTGGGTAGCCTTGCTTAGGTTTAAAACTTTTTCATCCACTGAATTTTTTAGCTGATGGGTGATTTGTTTACGGTAAGTAGATAAGGAGTGATAAACATTATCCCCCAAGCCCTTGGCATTCTTCAAGACACCTTTGAAACTATCCAGGTTCTTAACTCCTTGTTCCAGGCCTTCTTTCAAAGTCGTTTTCAGACTGTTCTTAACGGCAGTAAGCCCTGCTGTCTTTCCTGTCTTGGCTAAGGTTCCTAGGTATTTCCCTGCTGGTATCAAGTCAAACAAGGCAAAGGTTCCTCTCAGTGTTCTCTCGGTCGCATCTAACTTCCGACCTGTGCCCCAGTCCTTACCGGTCGCTGCTGAGTACATTTCAGCACTAGCCAAGGCCACTCCTGCCACTGCTCCTGCTGGGGGACAGAAAATAGTCAAGACAACAAGGCCAGCTCCTAGAGCGATATCTCGCCACATCTCTATCTTAGATTTCTCGTCATCAATCGACACATACTCGAAAGCTCGGGTTTGATGCATGGCTTGGACATATTCTGTCTCCGTCAGCCTGTGTTCCTTATAGTCCTTACTTTTTTTGAACTCCTCGTAGCTTTTCTGTAGAGCCGTTCTATAAGGGCT
>NZ_JABAEX010000015.1 GCF_012843315.1 Streptococcus sp. WB01_FAA12 | reverse complement strand
AGCGATGGTTTGCGCCATGCAGATAATGTTTTAAGTGAAGCCGCACAGAACTTCCGTCTGAATATTGGGCTAGAGCCACAACTAGCAGATGGTGTTCTATCAAGTGGTGGAGGGAAGCTAACACATCTAGCAGATAATCTCAGTGCTTTCGCGAAGAATCTAGACGGTAGTGTGGATGATGTGATGGAATTGGGAGGTAAGAAAACTCCTAGACTAGGAGGTCAAACTGGAGGTGGGCTAGGAACATCGCAAACTAAACATTGGATAGAAGATGCTAGTGAGATCTTGAAAGATGGAAGTCATCTGGATGGAAAAGTTCCGAAACCTAATGTTGTATATGAGGCTGGAGAGCATAGCTATCTTTACCGTACTGATGAGGTGGGGCGTATTGATCGGGCGTATGCCGAAGATTTACAACTAAAACTCCATGAAGGTAGATTACCTCATAATTCGAATACTCCAGATAAAGAAATCGGGGATCATGCAGGACATATATTCGGCGATCTATTTGGTGGATCACCTGAGTTAGATAACCTTGTTTCACAAGCTAAAGATGTCAACTTAAAAGAATACCGTCGTATTGAACGTGATTGGGCAGATGCTTTAAAATCAAACCCACCAAAGAAAGTTGAAGTAGACGTTAAAATTAACTACGAGGGCTCTTCAATGAGACCAACTAGCTTTGAAGTTAATTATAAGATTGATGGGAAAAAATATAACGAAATAATTCCAAATATAAACAGATAAAGAGAGAATAATATGACACAATTTGAAGATAAATTTATGGAAATCCAGATTGATATGGTTTCGTTAGCAATGGAATATGTGCAAAATCAAGCAGATAAAATATTTATTTATTGCGTTGCTGATGGTTTTTATAGATTTGATGTTTTTTTTAAATCTAATAATCATTATCTGGATAGAGATGAGATTTCGGATTACCTACCTAATAAAATAGATAGTTCGGATGAAATTCAGTTTAGTCTATTAAGAATTGGTGCACAAGATATAAAAAGAATGGTTAAGCTTTGCCAAGAATACAATCGCGAACATCCAACTGAAATGTGGTTGATTTATGATGCTCAGAAAAACAGTCTTGATAGTCGCTATAGCTATGAAGGACGTTATGACAAGGATGAAGAATTGCTTCCACGTCTAGAGTTTGAAAAATGGTTTGAGGAAGTAAAAGAAAATCAGCTATAATATTTTTGATATTGGCACTTAATATTCATTTAAGTGCCTTTTCACAAATGAGAAGCTTCCAAGGCAATGGATCACTATTCTAAAATGCTCAATAAAGTGAATGAAGTTGGCGACCTATATCGGCGTGCCAATAGTGAAATTTTAAGTATGATGGGACAGTGGCTCCAACAAGATGCTCAGTTGAGAGATGATTTTCTAAATGGTCTTTCTTCTAATCCTACTCTGGTACAAAACTTAGAAACTCTGGGAATGATTCCGCGAGGTGACCAATGACCAAAGACGTAGAACTTCATTCATCGACCTGGAAGACGATGAAACAAGCCCTGACAGGACTTACTGAAACTGCTTCGGTATCTAGCAGTGGTTATATGAATTATACGAATCCATACTCTGGCTCCTATGGTGTCAGTAGGGGTTCTACAGGGTTTGGCAAGCGAGTAGAAGATTTAGTAAAGATCTCTGAGCAAGTCCAACGCTTGATAGCAGAAAAGGATACGGATGGTGTTGTGTCCTATAGCTATCACGATGACACAAGTACCGGACAAACTCTGCAATCCAAACTCTCCACCTTGGAGCGGTATGCAGGAAATGTTCCCACCTACATCAAGGATAAAATCGACCGCCCCTTCTATGAGGCTATGGACAAGGTAGGAGCCAAGCTCGAAGCCCTCAACATTCAACAGTATAAAACGACTAACAAGGTTGGTTATAAGCGAATTGAATCTGTGACAGATCCCTATGGCCATCCCGTCGGTACCAAGGAAGTCGTCCCCGCTGAGATTGGGATTGA
>NZ_JABAEX010000014.1 GCF_012843315.1 Streptococcus sp. WB01_FAA12 | reverse complement strand
GCTAAGCGACTTCCATATCTCACAGGGGGCAACCCCCAACTACTTCCGGCGTTCTAGGGCTTAACTGCTGTGTTCGGCATGGGTACAGGTGTATCTCCTAGGCTATCGTCACTTAACTCTGAGTAATACCTACTCAAAATTGAATATCTATCAAATACCAAGAAAACCTTACACTTCGTATTCTCAGTTACTTTGGATAAGTCCTCGAGCTATTAGTATTAGTCCGCTACATGTGTCGCCACACTTCCACTTCTAACCTATCTACCTGATCATCTCTCAGGGCTCTTACTGATATAAAATCATGGGAAATCTCATCTTGAGGTGGGTTTCACACTTAGATGCTTTCAGCGTTTATCCCGTCCCTACATAGCTACCCAGCGATGCCTTTGGCAAGACAACTGGTACACCAGCGGTAAGTCCACTCTGGTCCTCTCGTACTAGGAGCAGATCCTCTCAAATTTCCTACGCCCGCGACGGATAGGGACCGAACTGTCTCACGACGTTCTGAACCCAGCTCGCGTGCCGCTTTAATGGGCGAACAGCCCAACCCTTGGGACCGACTACAGCCCCAGGATGCGACGAGCCGACATCGAGGTGCCAAACCTCCCCGTCGATGTGAACTCTTGGGGGAGATAAGCCTGTTATCCCCAGGGTAGCTTTTATCCGTTGAGCGATGGCCCTTCCATACGGAACCACCGGATCACTAAGCCCGACTTTCGTCCCTGCTCGAGTTGTAGCTCTCGCAGTCAAGCTCCCTTATACCTTTACACTCTGCGAATGATTTCCAACCATTCTGAGGGAACCTTTGGGCGCCTCCGTTACCTTTTAGGAGGCGACCGCCCCAGTCAAACTGCCCGTCAGACACTGTCTCCGATAGGGATAACCTATCCGGGTTAGAGTGGCCATAACACAAGGGTAGTATCCCAACAACGTCTCCTTCGAAACTGGCGTCCCGATCTCATAGACTCCTACCTATCCTGTACATGTGGTACAGACACTCAATATCAAACTGCAGTAAAGCTCCATGGGGTCTTTCCGTCCTGTCGCGGGTAACCTGCATCTTCACAGGTACTAAAATTTCACCGAGTCTCTCGTTGAGACAGTGCCCAAATCATTACGCCTTTCGTGCGGGTCGGAACTTACCCGACAAGGAATTTCGCTACCTTAGGACCGTTATAGTTACGGCCGCCGTTTACTGGGGCTTCAATTCATACCTTCGGATTACTCCTAAGCACTCCTCTTAACCTTCCAGCACCGGGCAGGCGTCACCCCCTATACATCATCTTACGATTTAGCAGAGAGCTGTGTTTTTGATAAACAGTTGCTTGGGCCTATTCACTGCGGCTGACCTAAGTCAGCACCCCTTCTCCCGAAGTTACGGGGTCATTTTGCCGAGTTCCTTAACGAGAGTTCTCTCGCTCACCTGAGGCTACTCGCCTCGACTACCTGTGTCGGTTTGCGGTACGGGTAGAGTATGTTTAAACGCTAGAAGCTTTTCTTGGCAGTGTGACATCACTAACTTCGCTACTAAACTTCGCTCCCCATCACAGCTCAATGTTATAGAACTAAGCATTTGACTCAATTCACACCTCACTGCTTAGACAGACACTTCCAATCGTCTGCTTTAGTTAGCCTACTGCGTCCCTCCATCACTACATACTCTAGTACAGGAATATCAACCTGTTGTCCATCGGATACACCTTTCGGTCTCTCCTTAGGTCCCGACTAACCCAGGGCGGACGAGCCTTCCCCTGGAAACCTTAGTCTTACGGTGGACAGGATTCTCACCTGTCTTTCGCTACTCATACCGGCATTCTCACTTCTATGCGTTCCAGCACTCCTCACGGTACACCTTCATCACACATAGAACGCTCTCCTACCATACCTATAAAGGTATCCACAGCTTCGGTAAATTGTTTTAGCCCCGGTACATTTTCGGCGCAGGGTCACTCGACTAGTGAGCTATTACGCACTCTTTGAATGAATAGCTGCTTCTAAGCTAACATCCTAGTTGTCTGTGCAACCCCACATCCTTTTCCACTTAACAATTATTTTGGGACCTTAGCTGGTGGTCTGGGCTGTTTCCCTTTCGACTACGGATCTTAGCACTCGCAGTCTGACTGCCGACCATAATTCTTTGGCATTCGGAGTTTATCTGAGATTGGTAATCCGGGATGGACCCCTCACCCAAACAGTGCTCTACCTCCAAGAATCTCTAATGTCGACGCTAGCCCTAAAGCTATTTCGGAGAGAACCAGCTATCTCCAAGTTCGTTTGGAATTTCTCCGCTACCCACAAGTCATCCAAGCACTTTTCAACGTGCCCTGGTTCGGTCCTCCAGTGCGTCTTACCGCACCTTCAACCTGCTCATGGGTAGGTCACATGGTTTCGGGTCTACGTCATGATACTAAGGCGCCCTATTCAGACTCGGTTTCCCTACGGCTCCGTCTCTTCAACTTAACCTCGCATCATAACGTAACTCGCCGGTTCATTCTACAAAAGGCACGCTCTCACCCATTAACGGGCTCGAACTTGTTGTAGACACACGGTTTCAGGTTCTATTTCACTCCCCTCCCGGGGTGCTTTTCACCTTTCCCTCACGGTACTGGTTCACTATCGGTCACTAGGGAGTATTTAGGGTTGGGAGATGGTCCTCCCAGATTCCGACGGGATTTCGCGTGTCCCGCCGTACTCAGGATACTGCTAGGTACAAAGACTATTTTAAATACGAGGCTATTACTCTCTTTGGCTGATCTTCCCAAATCATTCTTCTATAATCTTTGAGTCCACTTTGCAGTCCTACAACCCCGAAGAGTAAACTCTTCGGTTTGCCCTCCTGCCGTTTCGCTCGCCGCTACTAAGGCAATCGCTTTTGCTTTCTCTTCCTGCAGCTACTTAGATGTTTCAGTTCACTGCGTCTTCCTCCTCACATCCTTAACAGATATGGGTAACAGGTAGTACCTGTTGGGTTCCCCCATTCGGAAATCCCTGGATCATCGCTTACTTACAGCTACCCAAGGCATATCGTCGTTTGTCACGTCCTTCTTCGGCTCCTAGTGCCAAGGCATCCACCGTGCGCCCTTATTAACTTAACCTTATTTTTGACCTTTCAGTCATAAACTCTTTTAATACTACAGCGTTTCGGTTTATTTTCTTGTTACTATTTGATATAGATATTCAATTTTCAATGTGCATTACTTGGTGATCTCTCACCAATGGAGCCTAGCGGGATCGAACCGCTGACCTCCTGCGTGCAAAGCAGGCGCTCTCCCAGCTGAGCTAAGGCCCCACAAGACCTCTCAAGACTAAACAAGACCAATGTGCATTCCTTATCCTTAGAAAGGAGGTGATCCAGCCGCACCTTCCGATACGGCTACCTTGTTACGACTTCACCCCAATCATCTATCCCACCTTAGGCGGCTGGCTCCTAAAAGGTTACCTCACCGACTTCGGGTGTTACAAACTCTCGTGGTGTGACGGGCGGTGTGTACAAGGCCCGGGAACGTATTCACCGCGGCGTGCTGATCCGCGATTACTAGCGATTCCGACTTCATGTAGGCGAGTTGCAGCCTACAATCCGAACTGAGACTGGCTTTAAGAGATTAGCTTGCCGTCACCGGCTTGCGACTCGTTGTACCAGCCATTGTAGCACGTGTGTAGCCCAGGTCATAAGGGGCATGATGATTTGACGTCATCCCCACCTTCCTCCGGTTTATTACCGGCAGTCTCGCTAGAGTGCCCAACTGAATGATGGCAACTAACAATAGGGGTTGCGCTCGTTGCGGGACTTAACCCAACATCTCACGACACGAGCTGACGACAACCATGCACCACCTGTCACCTCTGTCCCGAAGGAAAACTCTATCTCTAGAGCGGTCAGAGGGATGTCAAGACCTGGTAAGGTTCTTCGCGTTGCTTCGAATTAAACCACATGCTCCACCGCTTGTGCGGGCCCCCGTCAATTCCTTTGAGTTTCAACCTTGCGGTCGTACTCCCCAGGCGGAGTGCTTAATGCGTTAGCTACGGCACTAAACCCCGGAAAGGGTCTAACACCTAGCACTCATCGTTTACGGCGTGGACTACCAGGGTATCTAATCCTGTTTGCTCCCCACGCTTTCGAGCCTCAGCGTCAGTTACAAGCCAGAGAGCCGCTTTCGCCACCGGTGTTCCTCCATATATCTACGCATTTCACCGCTACACATGGAATTCCACTCTCCCCTCTTGCACTCAAGTTAAACAGTTTCCAAAGCGTACTATGGTTAAGCCACAGCCTTTAACTTCAGACTTATCTAACCGCCTGCGCTCGCTTTACGCCCAATAAATCCGGACAACGCTCGGGACCTACGTATTACCGCGGCTGCTGGCACGTAGTTAGCCGTCCCTTTCTGGTAAGATACCGTCACAGTGTGAACTTTCCACTCTCACACTCGTTCTTCTCTTACAACAGAGCTTTACGATCCGAAAACCTTCTTCACTCACGCGGCGTTGCTCGGTCAGACTTCCGTCCATTGCCGAAGATTCCCTACTGCTGCCTCCCGTAGGAGTCTGGGCCGTGTCTCAGTCCCAGTGTGGCCGATCACCCTCTCAGGTCGGCTATGTATCGTCGCCTTGGTGAGCCGTTACCCCACCAACTAGCTAATACAACGCAGGTCCATCTGGTAGTGGTGCAATTGCACCTTTTAAACAGCTGTCATGCAACAACTGTTGTTATGCGGTATTAGCTATCGTTTCCAATAGTTATCCCCCGCTACCAGGCAGGTTACCTACGCGTTACTCACCCGTTCGCAACTCATCCAAGAAGAGCAAGCTCCTCTCTTCAGCGTTCTACTTGCATGTATTAGGCACGCCGCCAGCGTTCGTCCTGAGCCAGGATCAAACTCTCATTAAAAGTTTGAGTTCTCACTCATTTCTGTCACTGACAGATTTATTGTTTTTTCATTGTTCAGTACTATAACCTTAGTTATAGTGCCCTGCACATTGGTTCGTCTTGTTCAGTTTTCAAAGGTCTTTGTCACTCAATCTCTCTCAAGCGACAACTATATTAGTATATCACAGCTGTTGATCTATGTCAACACTTTTTTGAAACTTTTTTTACTTTTTTCATCCCTGTGATACACCAATAGTCCGTACGGGATTCGAACCCGTGTTACCGCCGTGAAAAGGCGGTGTCTTAACCCCTTGACCAACGGACC
>NZ_JABAEX010000013.1 GCF_012843315.1 Streptococcus sp. WB01_FAA12 | reverse complement strand
GCAGTATCTACTGGTGTCTTGAACGCGAAGGTTGTTCCACTTGGAAGATCTGAAACATTACCAATTGAGTTCTTAGCCTCTGGTGTTGAACCTGGAGCAACTGTTTGAGCCTTAGCTGCTGGTGTGTACTTATCTGCATCCGTGCGTGGGTCTTTTACAGTAACCTTAACTGGAACTTCATAAGTTAACGTATCTGGGTAAGTAACTACTACTATCGCGTCTTTTTTACCTGGTGTTGTTGTATCTACTGGTTTCTTGAACTTTACTGTTGTTCCCTTAGGAAGTTTGTTAAAGTTTCCGATTGAAGCTTCTGCTTTTGGTTTCTCACCAACTTTAACAGTTTGATCTTTAGCTGTTGGAGTGTTCTTTTCTGCATCAGATATCTTATCTGGATCTTCTACAGTCACCTTAACTGGAACTTCATCTTTAGATCCGTCTGGGTATGTTACAACTACTGTCGCGTCTTTTTTACCTGGTGTTGTTGTATCTACTGGTGTCTTATAAGCAAAGCTAGTACCATATGGAAGCTCATCAGCATTGTCGATTGAGCCTTTAGCGTCTGGTGTTGAACCCTTGTAAATGTCTTGAGCTTTAGCTTTTGGATCGTTCTTATCTGCATCGCTACGTGGATCTTTTACAGTTACTTTAACTGGAACTTCATCAGTTGACTTATCGGGATAAGTAACTACTACTATCGCGTCTTTTTCACCTTTGGTTGCTGTATCTACTGGTGTCTTATAAGCAAAGGTAGTACCACTTGGAAGATCTGAAACATTACCAATTGAGTTCTTAGCCTCTGGTGTTGAACCTGGAGCAACTGTTTGTGCCTTAGCAGTTGGTGTGTATTTGTCTGCTTCCTTAGGCGCTGGTGTAACTAAGTATGCAGCTGCAATCTTATCTGTTGATCCATCAGGATATGTAATGACAAGATTTCCTTTTTCGTCGACACTATATGTAGTACCTGGAGGGAAACTTGCATTTGCTTTTTTGGTTGCTTCGATAATTTTATTTTTCTCGTCTTCACTAACATTGTTAGGATCAGCAACTTCTACTTTTTCACCTGCAACAGCATCAAGTTTCTTAGTAAGTTCCAAAACGGTAACTCTAAGATCTCTTCTTACAATTACTTTATTCTGCTTACTTTGAACTTCAAAGGTCACAACAGTATCACCTGCTGGTTGGTCCCAAGCAACAGTACCTCCGTACCCGTTATCACGTCTTTTAATGGTATCTGTCCCAGATGTCGTCAAAAAAGTACCTGTAGGTTTTAATCCCTTGACACTAACTGCATTACCAGGAACCCAAAACTTTTCAATCGCATTGGATGCTGCTGTAACACCAATATTAACAGTTTCACCTGGATAAACAGTGATATGTGATTTGGTAACGAGAAGTTGAGTATTATCTCCTCCTCTTGAAACACCTCCGCCCACTTCAGGTTTTTCTGCACGAGTCGCTGTAATAGGAGTGCTCTTAGGAGATTCACTTCCACCTGCTGGTGTAGCTGTCGCTGTAATTTGTCCTTCTGGAAGACTATTTATTGGAGAGATAGTAGCAATACCTTGATCGTTTGCTACGGCTTCACCGATCACAACGCCATCATTATTATAAAGTTTTACAGTTGAACCTGCTGTTGCTTTTACAGTCACATCAGCTGGCGTACTTGCTTTCCCATCAAGGTTTGAAGTGATCTCTGGTGCTTGGCCTGCTGGCTTATTAGGAGCAGCAGGTTTATTTGACGGAGTAACTAGGTATGAAGCGTCAATCTTATCTGTTGATTTATCAGGATAAGTAATTACAAGATTTCCTCTTTGATCAACATTATACAAAGTACCTGGAGGGAAACTTGCATTTGCTTTTTTAGTTGCTGCGATAATTTTATTTTTCTCATCTTCAGAAACGTTGTTAAGATCAGCAACTTCTACTTTTTCACCTGGAACAGCATCAAGCTTCTTAGTAAGTTCCAAAACGGTAACTCTAAGGTCTCTCGTTACACTTACATTATTCTGACTTGTAGCTGAGAAGGTCACAACAGTATCACCTGCTGGTTGGTCCCAAGCAACAGTACCTCCGTACCCGTTATCACGTCTTGTAACGGTTTCACTACCTGTCCCACCTGACTTCAAGAAAGTACCTCTAGGAAGCAAGCCCTTGACACCTGCTGGATTATTAGGAACCGAAAAGTTTTCAAGCCCTTTAGATACTGCTGTAACACCAACCTTAACAGATTCACCTGGATAAACAGTGATGTGTGATTTGGTAACGAGTAGTTGGGTATTATAACTATCGTTTCCTTTTGAAACACCACCTTCTACAGTTGTCAATGTTGGTCGTGTCGCTGTTACAGGTGCACTCTTAGGTGACTCACTTTCGCCTGCTGGTGTAGCTGTAGCTGTGATTTCGCCTACAGGAAGGCTGTTTGTTGGCGTAACTGTAGCTACACCTTGAGCATTTGCTACTGCTTGACCGATAACAACACCATCAGTATTGTAGAGTTTAACAGTTGAACCTGCTGGTGCTTGGACAGTTACATCCGTTGCAGAACTTCCTTTTCCATCAAGGTTTGAAGTGATGACTGGAGCCGCTACTGTCGCACGTGCTCTACGTCGTTTAGCTACTTGAGAACCATCTTTAATAGTTTGAGCTGCTGTCAAGTTTGCTCTTGAACCATCTGCAAAAGTCACAACTGCTGATCCGTCTGCTTGGACTTGAACATCAGTTGCTGTAGGGTTTGCTGCCCTAACAGCTGCTACAACTTTTGCTTTTTCTTCATCAGTAAGTGCTGCTGGATTGTAAACCACAGTCACTTCTGGAGCTTGGATGCTGTCTGCTTCCTTAGCTTTTTCAGTCGCCTCCACTGCTTCCTTAGCTTTTTCAGTCGCCTCCACTGCTTCTTCTTTAGAATTTTGAGTAGTTTCAACTGTTTTTTCAACTTTTTCTTCAGCCACTGCTGCTGGTGCTACTTCTACAGCTGGTGCTGCATAAGTTACATTCTCCTTGGCTGCAACTGGCTTAGCTCCTACTGTATCTGCTTTGACTGATGGAGCCACCAAAGCTGCCCCAACCGCAAAAACAAGCGAACATCCAAAAAGGAAATGTTTTCCTTTTTTGATCATTCTCCAGTTCTTTTGCTCTGCATTTTTACGATTAAAATACATCACATTTTCTCCTTTTGATTTAAAATTAGCATGCAGTACACATACACTTAGATTATAATGCGCATTAGCAGATTTGTCAATTATATTGTTATTATTTATGATTTTACATTATTTTCAGATAATTTCAGGAGTTTAACCATTTATTATATTATAATATTGTAATAAAAAACAATTGAGTATTAATTTTCATTGAGTATAAACTATGGTCAAGAAGAAATCATCCTCTCTGACCATCTCTTTGAAGCCTTACAAGCCGTCTAGGGGCCTGCATTTTTACCTATTCAAAAAAAGCCCCATACTATCTAGTATTCAGGAATTCCTGCTACAGATAGTATGGAGCTCAAACAGCAGTTACACAACTGCAACTGCTTTTCTATTCTTGCATGGTGTAACCAACACCACGCACGGTTTTAATGTAGCTTTTTTGACCTTTTACATCAAGCTTGCTACGTAGATAACGGATATAAACATCCACGATATTGGTTTCTGTCGCACTTTCGTACTTCCAAACACTTTCCAACAACTGCTCACGAGTCAAGACCTTCTTGCTTCCCATGAGAGTGGCCAAAAGGTCATACTCACGGCGCGTCAGAGCAATCATCTCCTCGCCACGATAAACGGTATGATGTTCTACATCCATACGTAGGTTGCGGTAAGACGTTGGGACCTTCATCTGACTACAGTGTTGGTCGATAAAGTCCCGACCTCGGAAAATCGCTGAAATACGAGCTACTAGATTATCAATAATCACTGGCTTATAGATGTAAGAAACGGCGAAGCGCTGGATTGTCTCAATCTGGTCTTGCAATTCTTCGCGATGGTCCAAGACCATGATCACTGAGGCTGGTTTTGTCCGACTCAGCTTGTCTGCAAAATCCTGGGCCGTCATATCCCCCAGACGAGCATTCAGTAAAATCAAGTCATAATCTGTCTGGAGAGCCATGGAGAGGGCTTTTTGCCCCTCCTCGACCAGATCAACACGGTATTGCTCTTTTTGGAGCTCCAGACTGAGAAAATGAGCTAGATTTCGTTCTTTCTCAAGTAATAAAATCCGTTTCCCCATGGCAGACCTACTTATTTTTCGTCATACCAAGAGTAGTGGAATGTTCCTTCTTTGTCTTTACGTTGGTAAGTGTGAGCACCGAAGTAGTCACGTTGTGCTTGGATCAAGTTAGCTGGAAGGTCAGCTGAACGATAGCTATCAAAGTAAGTAATGGCTGCTGAGAAGGTTGGTACTGGTACACCAGCTTGAACCGCAAGAGCTACGATATCACGCACTGCTTGTTGGTACTTAGCGGTTACATCCAAGAAGTATTCATCCAAGAGAAGGTTTGCAAGGTCTGCATCACGGTTGTAAGCATCTGTAATCTTTTGCAAGAAACGTGAACGGATGATACAGCCATCACGCCAGATAGATGCGATGTCCGCAAATGGCAAGTTCCAGTTGTTTTCTTTAGAAGCCACACGCAATTGGGCAAAACCTTGTGCGTATGAAATGATTTTTGAGAAGTAAAGGGCTTGACGGATTTTTTCAATCAACTCAGCCTTGTCACCTTCAAACTTGAAAGCAGCTGGTTTTGGAAGAACCTTGCTAGCATGCACACGCTCTTCTTTGTATGTAGAGATATAGCGAGCAAATACTGACTCAGTGATAAGTGACAATGGCACACCAAGGTCAAGTGCTGATTGACTCGTCCATTTACCAGTCCCCTTGTTACCTGCAGCATCAAGGATATAGTCAACGATTGGTCCATCCTGACCTTCATCGTCTTTACGGCTCAAGATATCAGCTGTGATTTCGATCAAATAGCTATCCAATTCACCCTTGTTCCACTCAGTAAAGATTTCAGCCATATCTTCTGCAGAAAGGCCGAGCAAGTGTTGCATGAGGTCGTAACTTTCTGCGATCAATTGCATGTCACCATACTCGATACCGTTGTGGACCATTTTCACATAGTGACCAGCTCCATCAGGACCGATGTAAGTCACACATGGTTTGCCATCTTCTGGTGCTTTAGCTGAGATTTCTTCAAGAACATCAGCAACCAATTCGTAGGCTTCTTTTTGTCCACCAGGCATGATAGAAGGACCTTCAAGGGCACCTTTTTCACCACCAGAAACCCCTGTACCGATAAAGTTGATACCAGAGTTTGCCAATTCTTCATTACGACGGATGGTATCTTTGTAGAAAGTGTTTCCTCCGTCAATCAAGATATCACCCTTGTCAAGGTGTGGAAGAAGGGCTTGGATAGTCGCGTCTGTACCAGGTCCAGCCTGAACCATCAGCATGATACGACGAGGTTTTTCGATAGATTGAACGAAAGACTCTACATCGTAGCTTGGAACAAATTTCTTTTCTGGATGGCAAGCAATGACATCTTCTGTTTTTTCTTTACTACGGTTGTAAATGGCAACTGTATAACCACGAGATTCAATATTTAGGGCAAGGTTACGACCCATTACGGCCATACCAACGACACCAAAGTTAGCTTTTGTCATGTGACACTCCTCTTGTTTAATATGTTTTATTTTATCATTTTTACCTATGAAAGGAAAGAATTTTGTAACACTTGGACTAGTAGTCCAAATCATCCGCGTGACCAGCTCCATTACCAACAAAGTATCCAGTCTTACAGTTGAGGGTGAAGAGATAGGTTCCATCTGGTTTGTAGAGGTTATAATAACCATTTCCGTTTACGATATTGACCCGTTCTAGGATATATTGATTGCCAGTGATATAGCCACGAGCACGTGATGTTGCTAGGATTTGTTCCAAAACACCATCAGCAAAATTCCAGGCAGGGTTGTTGCTATCCTCTACAGCTGATTGGTTGTAGGGTACACGACTAGCACTTCTTTGAAGATTGACACCATCACTAGACAAACCTCCACTTTCTGGTCTGCTGGCAGGTGCTGAACTTGATGAAGCAGACGAACTGCTCGTACTGCTATCAGTCGTTGTACTTGAACTTTCTTGGCTACTGCTACTTGAACTTGAACTAGAGGCGCTTGTTTGCTGGCTCTTACCAAGGCTAATGGCCTTATCTAACAGTTTATCTAGCTCTGTATTCCCTGTTTTAATTTCTGTAAATTTAGCATCTGCCTTGACCTTTGCATTGGTATCCAAGACACCATCAGTAATTGCTGGAGTTTCAAACTGATTATTCACTTCTTGCACAGCCTTGATTTGAGTTTCTAAACTATCATACTTAGACTTGGCAAGGGTATACTCTCGACTTCCTTCGAGTTTATCTAGTTGAGCCTTGAGTTGCTTCAACTTGTCAAACTGACTATTTTTCAAGGCTGTTTTATTAGCATCCGTATAAAAAGCATCGTAGAGAGTATTAAACTCTTGTAGAGTCGCTTGTGTTTCCTGATTACTAGAAGATGATTGAGAAGACTGGATAGCTTGGCTAGAGCGATTTACTTGGCGATAGATATAGTAACTACCTGCCAAGATAAGGGCTGCAGCCAAGGCTGAACCGATAACAAACACGCGCTTCTTTTTAGAATTAGAAGTTGTTTCTGATTCTGCCTGAGCTGATCGTGAAAGTAGAGCTGTCTCTTCCTCTTCTTTCTCATCAGCAATCTCTGCCGGCTCTTGCTTTTCCAACACAAGCGGTTCCAAGTCTTGATTTTCCTCTCCCAAAGGAGGCAAAATCACATCCGAGCTTGTAGTTTCAGCTGAGTCTTCAGTGATTTCTGAGACTTCCTGTGTCAATTCTTCTTGAGCCTGAGCTTCCTGCAGTTCTTCTTTTTTAAATTGACGTGTTTCAAACTTGTCGGCTTCGATTTCCTCGCGGTGCTGTTTGATGTATTTATCCAAGATATTGTCCTCAGGCAATACTCCAGCTTCAACTTCTTCATTTTTACGGATGACTTGACCAACTGTCAAATCTTTCGCCTCGTCAAAATCAAATTTGGATTCTTGATGCTCTTTTTTATGACGATTGTGTCTTTTTTTACTCATCTGTCTTCCTTTCTACTTTACCTCTTGGCGCTTCACACGCTGACCAAAGTATTGATATAAATCCACTTTTAAGGTTCCGTTATACAGTTTGCGTTTTTTATCAGCTGGACTTCCGTACTTGCTTTCAAAAGCTTCGTCACTCGTCAGGATAAACTTACTCCAGGTTTTCAGTGGTGCAAAGACTTGTCCCATCTCAGCATAGAGCTTGGTAACTCCTGCATCATCCGACAAACGTTCACCATATGGCGGATTGGAAATGATAACACCATTTATTTTGTCTGTGCGCAAGTCTTGTACCCGCATTTGCTTAAAAGTGATGTCTCCAGCTACACCAGCTGCTTGAGCATTGGCCTTGGCAATTTCTACCATACGAGCGTCTATATCACAGCCCATGATATCCAGTTCAAGTTCACGGTCAATTTTCTTAGCCGCCTCTGTGCGAACTTCTTGGATTAACCGATCGCTGACCCAGTTCCATTCCTCAAAAGCAAAGGAACGGCGAAGTCCTGGCGCCATCTTTTTAGCTATCATAGCCGCCTCGATACAGAAAGTTCCTGAACCACAGGTCGGATCAATCAAAGGCTTGTCTGGATACCAGTTAGAGAGTTGTAAAATGGCCGCTGCCATATTTTCCTTGATAGGCGCTCCACCCTTTTCCGTACGATAACCACGTTTAAAGAGGCTAGAACCTGTCGTGTCAATCATGACAGTTGCCACATCTTTGAGAATAGATACCTCAATCTTAAACTCGGGACCAGTTTCCATCAAGGGAATCCCTTCTGGACGGGCATAGTGCTTTTGCAGTTTCTTCACAACCGCCTTCTTGGAAATAGCCTGAACACTAGGCTCATTGTGCAGTTTAGACTTGACACATTTGGCCTTTGAAATAGGGAAACGTGCCCCGAGCGGGAGATAGTTTTCCCAATCTAGAGCAAAAACTCCTTGGAAAAGCTCTTCAAAAGTCTTTGCAGGAAAGCTTCCAACTACAATCTTGATGCGATCCGCTGCTCGAAGCCAAAGATTGGTCTCAATAATTGCCTTCACATCTCCTTGAAAACGGACACGGCCGTTTTCAACCTGACAATCATAGCCTAACTCTCGCACCTCACGTCCAACGACAGCCTCGAGCCCCGCTGCAGCAGTTGCGATTAAATTAAATTCTTTTTTCATTTTACAGTCTTGTAAGACCTTTCTCTTGTTCACTTTAAAAAATGAGGTTGAGAAAGATTCTCAGCCCCAACCTATATGCAATTTTCTATAAGCCATGTTTTGTTCCAGAAGTGACTAGGACCACTTCCTTCGATAATCATCTGTCTACCGCTAACAACATAAATCTGCTAGCGGTCAGAGTACTACGTTCGTTTCCGTGCACTCCATGCCCCGACCAAAATTTGGGTTGCTAGCTTGAGGGGTTTACCGCGTTCCACTCTCTCTGTTTCCAGAAAGACTCCGTCACTGTGGCACTTTCAAGCCTATTCTGACCTATCCGAAGACTTAGCCATTTCGACTGCCGTAACGATCACTCGTCCCTAGGCTTATGGATTCGCCTAGCACAAACACTACAGGCATCACAGCCTGTGCTAGCATGGACTTTCCTCATGAAAAGGGATTCTCTTCACGCGATTATCCAAAAATTGCATCTAATAGACACCTGATTATAACTCAGAATTGTCTACAATTTGCTTACCGAATACTTCTTTTTCAAGTCGATTCAATCGTTTCAAAATATCAAAATTTGTCATTGGAGTAGAACTTGTTACTTCGATAGAACTTTGTTGAGTAGAACTTGCCTGTGGCTTGTTAGACAATTCCTCCTTCAAATCAGCAATCTCCTGACGAAGAGATTTGACCAAAGCTGCGTAAGTCTCATAATCCTTGATCACATCATCTAGGAACTCGTCTACCTCTGCCTTACTATATCCGCGAACTTCACGTCCAAACTCTTGTTCAAAAATATCTTTTGCTGAAAAAATAATACTTGCCATTTCTCTCTCCATTCTTGATTGCTATTCTTATTATATAAAAAAAGACAAACAAAAATCAAGGTCAAAGCCTCATTTTTCGGAAAATTTTTCCACTATTTCGTTCAGATCCTCAAATGTTAATCTTTTTGTAACATAGCCTTCTTGATTTTTCATCATCTGGTAAAAATACTGTAACTTAGTTTCATTTTCTTCGTCATAAAAGAGATAGCACCCTTCCGTATTTTCCAGCAGAAATTTCTGATAATCGCGTAATTGTCCCTTGTGCTCATATTGTGGATAGGCATATTTGACAAAATCAACCTGCTTGAACTCACTGAGTTTGATTTGATTGGCCTCATTCCAGTTACTACCATGGGTTTCAAAATCAAAAATGGTCGCCAATTGAAATCCATAGTCTTCTTTCATTTCTTTAGCTACTTGAAGCACCCAGTACTCAAAGCCCAGAGTCCCTGTAAAAACAAGCCAGGTCACCCCTTCTTCTGCTAGACGTTCTAGGTCTCTCCGAATGGCTGTTTTGATAATATCAACGCGAATATCCTTGTCATTAAAGAGACCAAGGTCGAAGGCTGAATAGCCTAAAATCAAGGCTGTTGTCATTTTTAACCCTTTCTTTGTAAATTTATGATATAATAAAGTGATGTTATTGTACCAATAAGGAGAATTATGGTCAACTATCCACATAAACTTTCATCACAGAAGAGACAAGCAGCCCCGTCACAAACTAAAAATTTCGCAAATCGGGGAATGTCTTTTGAAAAGATGATCAACGCTACGAACGACTACTATTTGTCACATGGGTTAGCAGTGATTCACAAGAAACCGACTCCCATCCAAATCGTACGTGTCGACTATCCCCAAAGAAGTCGAGCTAAGATCGTTGAAGCCTACTTTAGACAAGCCTCAACTACTGACTATTCAGGGGTTTATGATGGATACTACATCGACTTTGAAGCAAAGGAAACCAGGCAAAAACATGCGATTCCGATGAAGAATTTCCATCTTCACCAGATCCAGCATATGGAACAAGTTCTTGCCCAGCAAGGAATCTGCTTTGTCCTCCTTCACTTTTCTTCTCAGCAAGAAACCTACTTATTGCCGGCCATTGATTTGATTCGTTTCTATCATCAAGATATGGGACAAAAGTCAATGCCACTTGGATATATTCGAGAAAATGGATATAGGATTGAGCCTGGCGCCTTTCCACAGATTCCCTATCTCGAAGTTATCAAAGAACATTTACTAGGTGGTAAAATAAGATGAACAAACAAACTTTCCTGCGAATAGTTAAGTATGTCAGTATC
Source organism: Streptococcus sp. WB01_FAA12 (assembly GCF_012843315.1). Lineage (GTDB taxonomy): Bacteria > Bacillota > Bacilli > Lactobacillales > Streptococcaceae > Streptococcus. The sequence continues at coordinate 2,599 of NZ_JABAEX010000013.1, read as the reverse complement.
TGCCTCTTGACTGTATTTATCGCAGCTATTATGCTAGGTGGAGGCCTCTTTCTCTACTATGTAAGCAAGGCTCCAGCCCTGTCCGAAAGTAAGCTAGTCGCTACAACGTCTAGTAAGATCTATGACAGCAAAAATGAACTGATCGCTGATCTGGGTTCTGAGCGCCGTGTCAATGCACAGGCTAATGAAATCCCTACGGAGCTAGTCAATGCAATTGTCTCTATTGAAGATCATCGTTTCTTTAGTCACCGAGGAGTAGACACGATTCGTATCCTAGGCGCTTCCTTACGAAACCTTCGTGGTGGGGGCGGTCTTCAAGGTGGTTCTACCTTGACACAGCAGTTGATTAAATTAACCTACTTCTCAACGTCAACATCTGACCAGACACTTTCACGTAAGGCTCAGGAAGCTTGGCTAGCCGTTCAGCTAGAACAAAAGGCGACCAAACAAGAAATCCTAACTTACTACATCAACAAGGTCTATATGTCCAACGGAAATTACGGGATGCAAACGGCAGCCCAAAACTATTATGGTAAAGACCTCAAAGATTTAAGTCTACCTCAATTGGCTCTCCTAGCTGGAATGCCCCAGGCTCCAAATCAATATGACCCCTATTCTCATCCAGAAGCGGCACAAGAACGCCGAGATCTGGTTCTCTCCGAGATGAAGGGACAAGGTTACATTACAGCCGAACAATACGAAAAAGCCATTAACACTCCTATTACAGACGGACTTCAAAGTCTAAAATCTGCTAATAGCTATCCTCCGTATATGGACAATTATCTCAAAGAGGTAATCGACCAAGTCGAACAGGAAACTGGTTACAACCTTTTGACAACAGGGATGGAAGTTTATACCAATGTTGATCCAGCCGTTCAACAACGTCTCTGGGATATCTACAATACCGACGAATACGTTAATTATCCAGATGATGAGTTGCAAGTAGCTTCTACCATCGTTGATGTCACAAATGGAAAGGTGATTGCCCAGTTAGGCGCACGCCATCAATCTAGCAATGTTTCCTTCGGTATGAACCAAGCTGTCGAAACCAACCGTGACTGGGGTTCAACCATGAAACCAATCACAGATTACGCGCCAGCCTTGGAGTATGACATCTACGACTCAACTGCTTCTATTGTTCACGACGTACCATATAACTATCCTGGCACCAACACACCTGTCTACAACTGGGATAAGAGTTACTTTGGAAACATCACGTTGCAGTATGCTCTTCAACAATCACGGAACGTTACAGCTGTAGAAACCTTGAATAAAGTCGGTTTGGATAGAGCCAAGACCTTCCTAAATGGACTCGGTATTGACTACCCAGATATGCACTATGCCAACGCGATTTCAAGTAACACAACCGAATCTAACAAAAAGTATGGGGCAAGCAGTGAAAAAATGGCCGCAGCCTATGCTGCCTTTGCCAATGGCGGTATTTACCATAAGCCAATGTACATCAACAAAATCATCTTTAGTGATGGTAGTTCAAAAGAGTTTTCTGATTCAGGAACACGCGCTATGAAAGAAACAACTGCCTATATGATGACAGAGATGATGAAAACAGTTCTGACCTACGGGACAGGACGTGGAGCCTACCTTTCATGGCTACCACAAGCTGGTAAGACTGGTACATCAAACTATACAGATGATGAAATTGAGAAATACATCAAGAACTCTGGTTATGTAGCTCCAGACGAAATGTTTGTCGGCTATACTCGTAAATATTCAATGGCTGTCTGGACCGGTTACTCTAACCGACTTACTCCTATCGTTGGTGATGGCTTCTACGTTGCTGCTAAGGTCTACCGTTCGATGATGACCTACCTCTCAACAGATGACCATCCAGGGGATTGGACCATGCCTGAAGGCCTTTACAGAAACGGAGAATTTGTCTTTAAGAATGGAGCACGCAATACGTGGGTCCCTTCATCATCTACACAACAAAGTTCGACTTCTGAAAGTTCTAGCTCAACATCTGAGAGTTCGACTTCTCAGTCAAGTTCAACTACTCCAAACACAAGTCAAACGCAGACGATTCCTCAACAATCAGGAACTGCACCTGCTGAGCAAAACCAATCAAGTCAACCACAACAATAAGTAAAATCCTGAGAAGTAAAATTCTCAGGATTTTTATTCTTTACAGCACAATAGTTTGTCCCAACAGCACCATAACTCTTTTGATAGTTTCTCTAACTATTATAGAGGTTATGGAGCTGTCTTTTCACTTTCTCTTGATGCTAAAATTTGTCAAAAACAAAGGTAATCAGAAGCTATTCCTTTTTCCCTTTCGCGATAAAGAGAGCAGATAGGGCTAGACTTACGCCTGCTAGGAAGAGAGCTGTGTCAGATTTGCTTTCACCTGTTGCCGGAAGCTCCTTCTGATCATCATGTTTAACTTCTGGAGTCTTAGTATCAGCGAGTGGACTTAAGTTCAATTTGTACTCTGGTTTTTCAACTGTCGGTGCTGGTTGGTCTCCGGCTGTACCAAGTGGACCTGTGTACTCTGGTACTTCATGTACTGCTGCTTCTACCGCGTTCACACCACCTGTAAACTCTGGTTTCTCAACTATCGGTGCTGGCTGATCTCCTACTG
>NZ_JABAEX010000012.1 GCF_012843315.1 Streptococcus sp. WB01_FAA12 | reverse complement strand
ACCAATAGTCCGTACGGGATTCGAACCCGTGTTACCGCCGTGAAAAGGCGGTGTCTTAACCCCTTGACCAACGGACCTTGAGCTTTTCAACTCTTTCTATTATACCTACTTTTTCCTCTTTGTCAAGGACTTTTTTAATCTCCTATACAAATTTTTCTATGATAATAGAAAAGAGCCAGTTTAACTGACTCTCTCTATTTTGTTTGCCAATTAGCCGCACGTTCTTCTCCCCACCAGTAAGGAATCAACTCGGCAACTTTGATTGTTTTTCTTGTTTCGTAATCCATCATGAACTCCGCATCTTTATTTTCAGCATTCAGTTCTAAGAGGAATTCTCTGCATGCGCCACAGGGCATACCTGATCCTTCGCCATAGGGTGGCTTATCTCGAAAGGCGAGGATTTTCTTAACCTTAGTTTGTCCTGAAAATTGGTACATATTGAAGAGAGCTGCTCGTTCTGCACAGAGATGAAAAACGCCACAAGTGCCCTCTATACAAAATCCTGTGAATATTTGACCATCTTCTGCTTCTACCGCAGCAACAACATGGTTAGCATAAACAAAGTCAGAAACTTCATGAGGATTGTATAAGGTTCGTGCTTCTTCGTACATCTTTTCCCATGTATCCATCGGAAATCCTTTTTATTTAGAAATCTCTTTGAGCATATTCTCGATATGCTGGATAGATTTCTCACGACCTAATAGGTAAATCGTATCTGGAAGTTCTGGTCCATGCATTTCACCTGATACAGCAATACGAATAGGCATGAAGAGATTTTTCCCTTTGATACCTGTTTCTTTTTGGACTGATTTTATTTGTGGGAAGATGTTTTCTGTCACAAATTCATCGTCTGTCATAGCTTCCAGTTTTGCTTTGAAGGCTTCCAACACCACAGGAACAGTTTCACCAGCCATCACTTCTTTCTCAGCTTCCGTCAACTCTGGGAAATCTGAGAAGAAAAGGTCTGTCAATGGAACGATTTCATCCACTGACCTCATTTGTGGCTTGTAGAGTTCTACCATTTTTTCAGATTTGTCAGTCAAACGTCCCGCTTCTTCTAAGTATGGTTTAGCCATTTCAAAGATCGTAGCAAGATCGGCTCTCTTGATGTAGTCGTTGCTCATCCAGTCAAGTTTCTTCTGGTCGAAGGCTGCTGGAGACTTGCTGAGGCGGTTTTCATCGAAAAGTTTAATGAGTTCTTCACGAGAGAAGATTTCGTCTTCGCCACCTGGGTTCCAACCAAGAAGAGCAATGAAGTTAAAGACTGCTTCTGGTAAATAACCTTTTTTACGATAATCTTCGATAAATTGGAGGGTGTTGGTATCGCGTTTAGACAATTTTTTACCCGTTTCAGAGTTGATAATCAAGGTCATGTGACCAAACTCAGGTGCTTCCCAACCAAGCGCTTCATAAACCATGAGCTGTTTTGGGGTGTTGGCAATGTGGTCGTCTCCACGGATTACGTGAGAAATTTGCATATCGTGATCATCGATGACAACGGCAAAGTTGTAAGTTGGGTAACCATCTTTCTTTTGAATTACCCAGTCGCCACCAATATTGCCACCTTCAAATTCGATATCGCCTTTGACCATATCATGCCACTTGTAGATACCAGATTCATTGACAGCCAAACGCACAGTTGGGATGATCCCTACTGCTTCACGCTCTGCGATGTAAGCTGCTTTTTCTTCTTGGCTCATGCCGAGATATTCATTGATGTAGCGTGGTGTTTCACCAGCTGCTTCCTGACGTTCGCGTTCAGCTGCCAACTCTTCTTCTGTAACATATGATTTGTAAGCTTTTCCTTCAGCTAGCAATTGGTCGATGTATTTTTGATAGAGTTCCAAACGCTCTGATTGGCGGTAGTTTTCATGAGTTTCTGGGCTTTCATCCCAGTCAATCCCCAACCAACGAAGGTTTTCAAGCTGTGAACGTTCTCCATCCTCAACATGGCGTTTACGGTCAGTATCTTCGATACGAATGATAAAAGTTCCACCATGATGGCGTGCGTAAAGGTAGTTAAACAATGCTGTACGGGCATTTCCGATGTGTAGTAGTCCTGTTGGACTTGGTGCGTAGCGTACGCGGATATCTTTTGACATAGTTTCTCCTATAAAGTCTCTAGGCGTCTGCCTTTTTGCTTTCTATATTATATCACAAGTCTCGCCTGAGTCCAATGTCTACGAATAAAGAGAGTAAAAAGAGTGGACAAGCCACTCTTTTCTTCTATTATAGACGTGCGTTAAGTTCTTTGCTCAATTCTTCAAATCCTGGTTTCCCAAGAAGGGCAAACATGTTACGCTTGTAGGCTTCAACACCTGGTTGGTCAAATGGGTTGATGGCATTCAAGTAACCTGAAAGGGCGATTGCCAATTCGAAGAAGTAGATCGTGTAGCCAAGAGTAAAGGCATCTTGCTCTGGAAGAGTCACATACATATTTGGTACGTCACCGTCAGTGTGGGCAAGAAGAACACCGTCAGTCGCTTTTTTGTTTACAAAGTCAACGTCTTTTCCTTGAAGGTAACCAAGTCCATCAAGGTCTTCTTCCAAAGTAGGAATGATCACGTTCTTACGTGGTTTGTCAACACGGACAACTGTTTCAAACATGATACGAGTTCCTTCTTGGATAAATTGACCCAATGAGTGTAAGTCAGTTGAGAAGTTAGCTGAAGTTGGGTAAATACCTTTTTGGTCTTTCCCTTCTGTTCAGGCACCCCTTGTGGATCCATCTGCTGGGAATTCCCTTGCACTGACTGGCTAGTTTGATTGACTTGCCAATCAACCACTGCGTCATCTATTTTTTCTAATTTAGACCCAGAAGCCTGGACTTTTTGTCCAAGCTCTGAATCAATTTTTTAGACTTTTATTTTTCTAAATTGCTTGATTTGAAATTTTATTATGGTCAAGCAGTTTCGAAAATCTGAATGGTAGAGTCCTTTTCAATTACTACTGCTTGGTCTGCTGCAACATGGAGAGTGCCCGGCAGGCTGCCCTCTTTTGAACCATCAAAAGAAATCGTGATATGGCCCAGTCCAGTTAAATTTTTTTCTACTACATTTCCTACGGCAGTAATCGAATATTCCTGACTATCTACCACCAGCTTTCCACCTTCTAGTATTGCACCTAGAAGATTTTTGTTATCGATTTTAAAACAATACTCTGCTAAGTCTTCCGGAGCTTCTTCTCCAAACAAAATGAGCATATTGGCATCTTGAATCATATTCTGAGCTTCAGGCCCCACTTGAATTACTTTAGCTTCAAAAATTTTCTTCATCTAATTCCTATTCATCCTTTCTCAAATCTGTCATAAACTTATGCTTATAGATAAGTTTAACATAATAGTTGCTATGTTTACGTGCATCTATCAAAAGTTTACTGATAAAGGCCAATACTAGCTATCCAAGCTACTAGCACCCGCGGAACACCATTGAGAAAGCGTGAATAAAGCACAGAAGGGACACCAACCTCAACTGTTTCAGCCTTGGCTTCAGATAGACCGAGTGCTACAGGAATGAAATCACAACCGTTTTGAGTGTTGATAGCAAATATAGCTGGCAGAGCCATTTGGGGCGGAATAGTCCCTTTGCCGATTTCAACTCCAATTAAGGTTCCAATAATCTGACTGATAACAGCTCCGGGGCCTAACAAAGGAGATAGGAATGGCAAGGAACAGATAAAGCCAATCAAAATGAGTCCCCAGATGTTCCCAGCTAGGGGAACCATTAATTTTGCCAGCCAATTTCCAACACCTGAACCTTGAATAACCCCAATCAGCAAGGAAACAAAGGCCATGAAAGGAATGATCGTGTTGAGCATTGTTTGGATGGCTTCACGAGCAGCCTGGTTGAAAGTCGCAACGACCTTCCCAGCGCCCATCCCAATTCTTGCTACAATACTTGTTTCAGCTTTTTGCTCTGTAATTTTTTTACTAGTATCGTAAGTTGGCTTTTCTGTTACCACAGTTGTCGCTTTTTCGTCTTCATTAGCAGCAGAAATTTGATTAAGGCCAACTGCTGACACATAGATTTCCTCGGTTATATATTGAGCTAGAGGCCCACTTTTCCCTGTAGCGACAATATTTATTGTAGGGATCCCCTTTTTAGGATAAATACCACAGCGAAGAGTACCGCCACAATCCACGATTGCTAAAGCAATTTCCTCATCTGGGATAGAAGTTTTAAACCCATTAACAGCTTCCATACCGGTCAAATCAGCAATTTTATCTACAATATCTGGCTTTTCTCCTCCGCCAGTGATATAGATGAATTTATGCTTAGCTTCACTAGGTGTAATGACCAAAGGTCCTCCGAAACCGCCATTTCCTTTAACAACTTTTATACTCTTATATGACATAATTTCACTCTTTCTATAAATCAAATGTTTTACTCAAGGTAACACCTTGCTGTTTTGCTACATAAGCAGTTGTAAAATCGGTCACCCAACCGCCTACAAAGTTCATGACAAGCCCAACAAGCATGTAACGAATGGCTAAGTCCATTTGACTTAAACCTAAAGTTTGAATTCCTGTTGCAATTCCCATCCATACAAACAATTCCCCAGGATTGATATGCGGAAATACACCATTTGAAGTGTGGCAGAACTGCATCTGAGCTGCTACAAAACTAGGTTTATAATATTCTGGTAAGAAACGTCCCATACTGATTGCCATCGGATTCCCCAGCATAAAGGCAGAAATGAAAGGTAAAATCATATACCGGCTAACAGGATTTTTGGCAGAAATCTTAGCCAGGGAATTGACCTTCTCTTCTCCCAAGAAAGCGATAAGGGTATTCATTGCAATCAATAGCATCAAGACAAGCGGTACAATATTTGTCATCCAGCTAATAAAGGTTTCTCCACCTAATTGGAAGAGTTTCATAAAACTCTCTGCAAAATTTGTAATGTGATTCATAAGGAACTCCCTTTCTTATTTTTTTTAAATAACTGTTTAATAGATAATTGTAAGTAATTCGCATAAAAGCCGAATCCCAGAAAAGAATCAGATGAACTTGTCTCTTTCTCAATACCTGCCTCATTCCAAAGATAGACTTTTCTAGCATCTTCTATGGCTGATTGCATCAACTTATTTTCTTTTCTCACAAGAGGATTATACTTGTCAAAATAATGGATGTCTTCTCCAACATAATCGTCCATATTTTGAAAACGTGCTAAGATTGTGACTCCTTGCATTTTGCTAGCTTTAAGAACCCGACCGTTTTCATCAACCGCGAACATGACAATCGTACCGGATTTGATTCTTCCGGACTTCCTGCCAATCGCTACGCGCCCCAGTTTTCGGAGCATCGTATAGGTCTTATTGAAGTCTTTGAGTTGCTGCCAGCCGAGGAACATTTGAAATATATAAGCTGCCATGACAAATACAGCGAAAATTATTAGCGAATTCATTAAAATACTCCTTTGCTCTTAGAAAATGATAGAAACTCTGTCTCTGTTTCTACAGCCCTCAATGCTTCTTTTAGAGAAGGCTCTCCTGCAATTCGAAAAATGTCGTCATACAATTCCAGCAATTCACTCTCCATTTTGCTTTCAATTTCTGAGGGAATGGCGACTAGAAAGATAAATTCAATCCAATCATCTCCTTTTTGATAAGGCTCTTCTAGCTTTCCAAACATTAAAATAGTCTTTGCATAACCCTGGTTAATTGTATGGGGGAAGGCAATTCCTCCACCAAAAATGGTTGATTGTTTTTTATCCCTATCAATTATCCGATTTCTAAAACCTTCATCAATCATCTGAAGTTTCTCTAACTCTGCAACCATATTTAGCAAGTATTGCTGATAGGTTTTTTGGGGAGTCAAACGAAGAAAACGTAAGCTGACTGTTTCTAGATTTTTTTGATGAAAAGCATTGGCCCTCTGCCATTCTTCCTGCAGCCATTGATCATCAAAAAGATGATTAACTTGAATGACTGGAGATTTAGAATCTTTATATTTTAGAGGAACTGTCGTAAAAATCGCGAAATAGTCCTGATTCAAATCCAGATTAAAATCCTCTTCAGAATACTGAGTAATGTCTACATCATTTCCAAGAATTCGTCTGAGTTGCTGAATAATCATCGCAGCAGTTCCTCTTCCTGTTGTGCAAACTACAGCTATCTGCTTGCGAGAACCATTTACAACAGAGTTTTGCTTTCTTAAAATCATTTCAAAATACAAAGCCAGATATCCGATTTCAGATAATTCCAATTCAGAACCAAAAATTGCAGATAGTTCTTCTCCAGCAATTTTCGCCATTTCAAAAGCAAAAGGATATTGAGTTTGAACCTCGCCATGGAATATATCATTAGCTTGCACATGGAAAATCAGTCGATTGATTAAGGAGCCTAGATGAGACTTGATTTCTTCAAATAATTCTTCATCATCAAAGTTAACCAACATTGTTTCTTTGACTTTCTTGACAATCCCTTGAAAAATGTTTGCAAGCTGTTCAGATTGATAAGACGGCTTGCTTAAAGTGTCAATAAAACGGATATTAAACGGAAAACACAAAAAGTCTATCTCAAACTGACTGAGGGAAATCTTATAAGTCATCTCAATATGATAGATTAATTTTTCAACCAAAGGTGTCTCTGTTAAATCATTCCTATAGTAAGGAATAGGGCAACTCAACACCCTAGATGCATGAATACGCTCCACCATAATTGAAATGGTCTTTCGAAGGAGTTCCTTTGTTTCTTTCGGGATTTTATACTCCTGGAGTAGCGTCTCCAGAAAAGAAGATGTTGCCTCGGTGAGTGTCTTTCCTTCAAAGTAAGGGGCCACTTGGTGAATATAGAGCAAGCGCAAATTCAGCTCGGACCCCAAGACCTCCAGCCCACGGTTGGGCTTTCCTGAAATAGTGATAGAGTAACTCTCTGCCAAAGATTTTACTTGTTTTAAATCCTTATTAAGGGTACTTCTACTAACACCTGCTTCCTCAGCCAAGTCGTCAATAAGAAGAGGGGAGGTTGACTCAATTAAACGTTTTAGTAAATAGGCAATTCTTTTACTGGAAGAATTGAAGTCACTCTCCCGTTTTAAACTACCAGATAAAATCCTTTCCAACTCAGTATAGTCATACACCTCTAACATTAACTGATCATCTTGTGAGATAATCTGGATACTCGGAGCCAAAACATCATTTAATTGTTGGATACTCTTTTGCAAGGTTTGCATACTAATATCCAGCTCTGAGCGCATATCTACCAAGGAATAAGTTGGCTGTGAGACCATTTTTTCTAAAATATTATACCATCGATTTACTATGGTCAACTCTCTTCCTCACCTTCATTTTTTTAACCGCGAGTTTTCCCTCCGGCAATATTTGTAGTGACTCCAGTTATATAGCTAGAACGGTCTGAAATATAGAATGCTACAAGGTCAGCTACTTCCCGTAGTTTACCACTTCGTCCCAAAGGAGTTGTTGAAGTTGAAGCATAACCAGCTCGAATATCTTCTACCGTCTTTCCACGGGTATAAGCAAGAGCTTCCTCATAAGAAAGAGTTCGAAGTCCCGTAGCTTCCATAATTCCTGGAGCAATTCCAACCACACGTACACCATGCTTACCCAGCTCTTTTGCCCATGAACGAGTGTAACTATAGACTGCTGCTTTTGTGGCAGCATAGGCACTTTGTCCTTCAGAACCTTCCAAGCCTGCTTCTGAAGCCATGTTCACAATTACACCTTTTCCATTTTTCACTAAAATACGTCCTACTGCCTGACTAACCAAATACAAACCTTTTTGATTAATCATTGTTACTTTTTCAAACGTTTCATCGTCTAACTCGTAAGGACCTTTAGGATTTTCTGCATCAATTAATAATCTGGGAACATTAATCCCTGCATTATTGACTACCGCATCAATATTGCCAAATCTTTCAACTATTTTGGCAACACCCTCTTCTACTTCAGAGCGAGAAGTTACATCAACTTTTACAAATAATAGATTCGGGTGACGCAAATCGTTGTCGCTAAGATCAAAATTCGCTACATTGACTCCTAATTCCAGCAATTCTTCAACGATTGCCTTACCGATCCCAGATGACGCGCCAGTCACAAGAACTGTTTTGCCTTTTATGTTTAACCAATCATTCATTTTGATACCTCTCAAATTTTATTTACAAGGCAATTATACAGCGCTTTCATAAAAGAATTAAGACACTCTTTTTTACACTTTTAAAAAAAATAATAAACTAATTAAGAGGCTTGTACTAAAAATCCACAAGAAATGAACTTGTGGATCTTTTTATATTCTAAATGAACTCAAAGCATATGAGAATCAAAGGCGTGCATTCAACTCAGCACCCAGCTCTTCAAAGCCTGGTTTCCCAAGAAGAGCAAACATGTTTTTCTTATAAGCTTCAACTCCAGGCTGGTCAAATGGATTGATACCATTCAGGTAGCCAGAAAGAGCAATAGCCAACTCAAAGAAGTAAATAGTGTAGCCCAAAGTGAACTCATCTTGCTCAGGCAGTGTCACAAACATATTTGGAACTCCACCATCAGTGTGTGCTAACAGCACTCCATCTGTAGCTTTTTTATTGACAAAGTCAACATCTTTTCCTTGCAAGTAGCCAAGACCGTCCAAGTCTTCTGCCAATTCAGGAATCAGCACATTTTTGCGAGGTTTATCTACACGGATAACTGTTTCAAAGAGGATACGGGTACCTTCCTGGATAAATTGTCCCAGAGAGTGCAAGTCTGTTGAGAAGTTAGCTGAAGTTGGATAAATCCCTTTTTGGTCTTTCCCTTCTGACTCACCAGCCAGTTGCTTCCACCACTCAGAGAAGTATTGCAGAGATGGTTCATAGTTAGCTAGAACTTCTGTCAGATAACCTTTACGGTACAAGATATTGCGTACAACTGCATATTGATATGCTTCATTTTCAGCCAACTTATCAGAAGCATAAGCCTTGCGAGCAGCATTTGCTCCTTCCATTAACTTGCTGATATCAGCTCCTGCAGCTGCGATTGGCAAGAGCCCCACTGCTGTCAATACTGTAAAACGACCACCTACACTATCAGGCACTACAAAAGTATCCCAGCCATTAGCATCTGCTTCAACTTTAACTGCACCTTTAGCGCGGTCTGTAGTTGCGTAGATACGTTGGTTAGCTTCTTCTTGACCGTACTTCTTAACCAAGAGTTCTTTGAAGACACGGAAAGCAATAGCCGGTTCAGTTGTTGTACCTGATTTAGAAATCACGTTTACTGAGAAATCTTTGTCTGATACATAGTCTACCAAATCAGCCAAATAGCTTGAAGAGATAGAGTTTCCAGCATAGAGGATCTGAGGTGCCTTGCGTTCTTCCTTTCTTTGCAAGTTTACAAATGAATTATTCAAGAAATCAATAGCTGCACGAGCTCCTAAATAGGAACCACCAATACCGATTACGATCAATACCTCACTATCAGATTGGATTTTAGCAGCAGCCTTTTGAATACGAGCAAATTCATCTTTGTCATATTCTTCAGGTAAGTTCAACCAGCCAGTCATTTCTGCCCCAGGACCTGTACCATTTCTCAGAGCAGAATCTGCTGCAGTCACTTGAGGCTGCATATAATCTAGTTCATGTGGTGCAACAAATTTATCTAATACTTTTGAATAATCAAATTTAATATGTGACATAATATTCCTCCAAAATTTCTTCTCTTCTATCATAACCCTTACCTTAGATTTTTTCAAGTTTTTATACTGAATTTTTCCAAATTTTATCATAATTTAAACATTTGCGTAAAAAATGTTACAATATTAAAATTTGAACGAAATAAGACAAAAAAACGGCTAGAGATTCTAACCGTTACAATTCATTTAATAAATACTCAAATAATTCTAAATTGCCATCTTCTTCATTGACCAGGAACTCTGGGTGCCACTGTAAACCGATAATACGATGCTCGTCGACAGACTCAATCGCTTCCACTGTCTGATCTCGAGGGTCCACCGCTGTCACACGGAAATTAGGTGCCAGATCTTTGATACTCTGACGATGGACTGAGTTGACCTGACTTTCTTTGCCAAACAACTTAGCCACCACGCTTCCTTCTACCGTCTCAATAGAATGAGATGTTCCAAAAGGCAAGCCTTGCCAGTGACCTTCAATTTCTTGGTGGAGGGTGCCGCCAAAAGCAACATTGACCAGCTGAACCCCACGACAGATTGCCATAATTGGTTTATTCTGACGGAGCGCTTCTTTCAAGAGAGCTAGTTCAAACTCATCGCGTACAAGGTTGTAATCATCGCTCTCAATGGTCTTTTTTTCCCCATAAAACTGGGGATGGACGTTTTGCCCACCTGTCAAGATGAGTTTGTCGATCATTTCCACATAATCACGCACAACGGACTCATCACCAACAGGAATAACCAAAGGGAGACCTCCGACTTGACGAATGCTCTCTGCAAATTTACAGGATACAGACGAATGAATGTTTTTCCCTTCTGCATCTACAGGACATAGATTTGCAGCAACTCCTACAACCGTTCTAGCCATGATGTGTCTCCTTTCGATTTTCTTGCAACAGTCTTATCTTATCACTCCAACCCTTTCCTGTCTAATATGTTTTTTTAAAGACCGTGATAAGTATTTTTTATGGATAAGAAAAAGCTGCCCAACGAGGGCAACTTCTTTTTTATTCGAAGACAAATTGATTGTGATACAGTTCTGAGTAGAAACCGCCGAGTTTGAGCAACTCGTGATGATTTCCACGTTCAATGACCTCTCCATCTTTGAGGACAATAATCTGATCGGCATTGAGGATGGTCTTGAGACGATGGGCAATGACAAAACTGGTTCGACCTGCTACTACTGCCTCCATGGCATGTTGAATCTTACTTTCTGTTACGGTATCGACATTGGAAGTCGCTTCATCTAAGATTAGGACTTGAGGATCTGTCATCAAGGTCCGAGCGATGGAAATCAATTGTTTCTGACCAGTTGAGAAAATATTTTGCTCATCATCAATAAGGGTATCATACTTATCAGGCAAGCTTTCGATATAGTCATGAATATGAGTTGCCTTGGCAGCTGCTTCGACCATTTCCTGACTGGCATCTGGCACACCAAAGCGGATATTGTCTCGGATTGTCCCACTAAACAAGACCGAATCCTGCAAGACAATCCCGACCTTGCTCCGCAGGCTATCCAAGTCGTAGTCACGGATGTCTTTACCATCAAAGCAAATGCTACCTGCATCCACATCGTAGAAACGATTGATGAGATTCATGATGGTCGTTTTCCCTGAACCAGTCGGACCGACAACCGCTATCATCTGCCCTTTAGGAGCTGAAATGCTAACATCTTTCAAAATCGGCTGGTCAGGCAAATAAGAGAAATCAATATGACTGATTTCAACGCCTTCTCGCAATTCCGTAAAGGCAGGGGCATTTTGCGGGCGAATCTCTTCTTCTGCATCGAACATTTCTTGGATACGATCCGCTCCGGTAAAGGCCAACTGGAGGCTTCCCCAACTCGCAGCCACCTGGATAATCGGCTGGTAGTACTGCTGAGAAAATTGGGTAAACATAACAATCAAACCTAGAGCTGTCGTTGTCTCGATACTTGGATCGTTCAGCAAGACCGCAGAACCTGCAAAAATGACGATGGCTGTGTTGACCAAACTCATCCCATTCATAACTGGAAAGAGGATGCCTGAGAACATTCTTCCTTTAAAGGTTGCCTTGCGCACGCGCTCATTTCGCTCCACAAATCCTGCTACGATGTCGTCTTGAATCCCTTGTACGATAACAGCTTTCTGTCCTGAAATACTTTCGTCCATGTAGGCGTTGAGTTTCCCAACCTCTTTTTGCTGGAGATTGGTGTACTTGCGGGCCATTTTCACAATGAAGACCAACATGAGAAAGGCCACTGGGGTGCTGGCTACTGTTATCAGGGCTAGCGTCACATTTCTTGAAAACATGACAAAAATCAAACCGATGTAAAGAGCAATATTGCTCATAACCTGAACTAGACTTTCATTGAAGGCTTGAAGAATGTTATCCAAGTCACTAGTAAAGCGAGAAAGGATGTCACCATCCTGATGGCGATCAAAGAAAGAAACCGTCAAACGGGAAAGTTTGCCAAAGAGGCCTTTACGCATCTCATTTGTTGACTCAGCAATCACACGGGTCATAAAGGTCATGTAAATCAAACTGGATACTACTAAGGTGAGGACAACCAGAGCTAGATTCAGCATCAGAGCTGACAAACTTTGCCAGGCTAGTTCTGAAGTACCATTTTGATAAGCTAGAACCAGATTAGCGAGCTCCGTCACTGCTTGACCTGAAAAAACTGGAAAGAGGGCTTGGGCAATCGTCGCAATCGCAACCATCAGAACCACAATGACAAAGGAGAGCTTGTAGACTTTAAAATAATTCCAGAAAAATCGAACGGTTTTCATTTTATTCCTCCTTTCCCTTTTGTGTTTCGTAGATTTCACGGTAGACGGCATTGTTAGCTACTAAGTCTGCATGCCTTCCTTCTCCAATCAAGCGCCCTTGATCCAAGACCAAAATCTTGTCCGCATGGACGACTGAACTGATCTTTTGAGCGATGATAATGGTTGTTGTCCCTTTCAGGTCTTTGTTCAAAGCCTCCTGAACGAGTCTCTCTGACTTAGCATCCAAGGCCGAAGTCGAATCGTCAAAAATCAGGATACGGGGATTGCTGACAATCCCACGGGCAATCGACATCCGTTGTTTTTGTCCACCAGAAAAGTTGGTGCCACGTTCTTCGACCTGACTCTCAAATTTGTTTTCCATGCGTCCGATAAATTCACTGGCTTGAGCAATCCGTGCAGCACGTTCCAGTTCGGACACGCTGGCATTGCCTTTTCCTTGACGGAGATTATCTGCAATGGTCCCACTAAAGAGAATAGCACGTTGCAAGACAATGGAAACTGTTTTACGCAAGGTTCCCTCGCTGACGTCTCGAATATCCTTGCCACCAATCTTGATAGATCCCTCCTGTGGATCAAAAAGTCGTGGAATTAACTGAGCTAGGGTGGACTTACCTGCCCCAGTCGCTCCAACCACACCGACCATCTGACCTGGTGCAACTTCAAAACTTACATTCTTAAGCATGGGCTCTTCATCGGTAGGATAAGTGAAGGTCACATTTTCAAAAGAGAGACTTCCTTCTAGATCCTCATCTGGAAGATCCTTAAAAGTCATCGCTGGCTCGGTATCTAGAACCTCACGGATACGCATCATCGAAATCATAGCCCGACTGACAGAATTCCCTAAAAATCCAACCATGACGATTGTAAAGATAATCTGACTGAGATAGTTAACAAAGGAAGCAATAGAACCAACGACTGACGGATCCGACTGAGCCATTCCCGCGACCAACCAGATGGAGAGGAAAACCGCTCCGTACCCAATGAGCATCATAAAAGGTTCCACTACTGAAAAGGCATAGCCAATATAAATATTTTGTCCCAGAAGCTCATCTGAGACCTCAGTAAACTTGTCAAATTGCTCTTTTTCCTGC
Organism: Streptococcus sp. WB01_FAA12; assembly: GCF_012843315.1. GTDB lineage: Bacteria > Bacillota > Bacilli > Lactobacillales > Streptococcaceae > Streptococcus. The sequence continues at coordinate 11,014 of NZ_JABAEX010000012.1, read as the reverse complement.
ACAAAGGATTTGACCACACGCACACCACGTAGATTTTCCTTGGCGATGGCATTAATTCGTTCAAGAAGGGTTTGAAACTTGGCGAAGCGCGGCCCCATCATCCCCATCATGATACCTGTAAGCGCAAAAATCAGCACTACCATAAGGACAATTACCCACCAAAGCGAAGGCAGGGTGTGAACCGCTAAGATAAAGGAACCGATAAAAAGCAAAGGAAGACGGAAAAGGATTTGGAAAACCATCATCACCATGTTCTGAATTTGGTTGATATCATTGGTCATGCGGACAACCAGATTCCCAGCATTAAACCGCTCAATGTTGGCATAAGAAAAGGTTTGGATCTTACGAAAAGCATCTTCCCGAAGATCCGAAGATACTCCCTGAGCGATATAGGCTGCAAGCATAACATTGACACCACCTGCAACCAGACCCACGAGGGCTACTCCTATCAACCATGCCCCAATACTATAAATAGCCTCATGTCGGCCAGCCAGTAGAGCATCTAAAACCTCCTGCAAATAGCGAGGTTGCAAGAGCGAGCTTGCAACCATCAAGCCTGTCATCACAAAGGATGCCAAGGCTTGCCATTTATAGGCTTTAATTTTTTCAATCAGCATACTTCCTCCTAATCAGATAGACAAAAGGGAGTGACGAAATTCGCCAGCTCCTCTCATTCTTTCATGTTGATGCTATTCTAGCAAAAAAGAGGAATCTTGTCAAAGGCGTTTTCTTATTATAAAATAGTGCGCTTTCACTCGCAAGTAATGCATGAAAAGGCTTTTTATGGTAAAATGAAAAGAAGAACTCTTAAAAGGAGGAGAAGATGAAGAAACAAACCATCGCTGTCTTGGGTCCTGGTTCTTGGGGAACTGCCCTTTCGCAGGTCCTAAACGACAATGGACACGAGGTTCGGATTTGGGGAAATATTCCTGACCAAATCGATGAAATCAATAGCCAGCATACAAATAAACGCTACTTTAAAGACATCCTACTCGACGAAAACATCAAGGCCTACCATGACTTGGAAGAAACATTAAAGGATGTGGATGCTGTTTTATTTGTTGTCCCAACAAAAGTAACGAGACTGGTTGCCCAACAAGTAGCAAAGGTACTCGATCACAAGGTTGTCATCATGCATGCCTCCAAAGGCTTGGAACCAGATAGTCACAAACGTCTGTCAACTATTCTTGAAGAGGAAATTCCAACTGACCTTCGTAGTGAAGTCGTCGTTGTTTCAGGTCCTAGCCACGCTGAGGAAACCATTGTACGCGATATCACCTTGATTACTGCAGCATCCAAGGATCTTGAAACTGCCCAGTATGTCCAAAATCTCTTTAGCAATCACTACTTCCGCCTCTATACCAATACGGATGTCATCGGGGTTGAAACTGCCGGTGCTTTGAAAAACATCATCGCAGTTGGTGCAGGTGCATTACATGGCCTAGGATTTGGTGACAATGCCAAGGCAGCCATCATCGCCCGTGGCTTGGCAGAAATCACCCGTCTAGGAGTAGCTCTTGGAGCTAATCCTCTGACTTATAGCGGTCTTTCTGGAGTCGGTGATTTGATTGTAACTGGTACATCAATCCACTCTCGTAACTGGAGGGCTGGTGACGCTCTCGGTCGTGGAGAATCTCTAGCAGATATCGAAGCCAACATGGGCATGGTCATTGAAGGAATTTCAACAACCCGAGCAGCTTACGAACTGGCTCAGGAATTGGGTGTCTACATGCCAATCACACAAGCCATCTACCGAGTTATCTATGAAGGTGTCAATATCAAAGAAGCAATCAATGACATCATGAACAATGAATTTAAAGCAGAAAACGAATGGTCTTAGACCCTTATAGAAAGGAACATTATGAAACAAAAAGTCAGAAAAGCAGTCATCCCTGCCGCTGGATTGGGAACTCGTTTCCTCCCTGCAACTAAAGCCTTGGCCAAGGAAATGTTGCCAATCGTAGACAAACCAACCATCCAATTTATCGTTGAAGAAGCCCTCAAATCTGGAATCGAAGATATCTTGGTTGTTACTGGTAAGTCAAAACGTTCCATTGAGGACCACTTCGACTCAAACTTCGAATTGGAATACAACCTCAAAGAAAAAGGGAAAACAGATCTTTTGAAGCTAGTTGATGAAACAACTGGCATGCGTCTGCATTTTATCCGCCAAACTCATCCACGCGGTCTCGGAGATGCTGTTTTGCAAGCCAAGGCTTTCGTCGGAAATGAACCTTTTGTCGTGATGCTTGGGGATGACTTGATGGATATCACTAACGAAAAGGCTGTTCCGCTTACCAAACAACTCATGGATGACTATGAGCGTACGCACGCGTCCACTATCGCTGTCATGCCTGTCCCTCACGACGAAGTATCTGCCTATGGGGTGATTGCTCCGCAAGGTGAAGGGAAAAACGGCCTTTACAGTGTTGAAACCTTTGTTGAAAAACCTGCTCCAGAGGACGCTCCTAGCGACCTTGCTATTATTGGACGCTACCTCCTCACGCCTGAAATTTTCCAAATCCTCGAGAACCAAGCTCCAGGTGCAGGAAATGAAATTCAATTGACAGATGCGATCGACACCCTCAATAAAACACAACGTGTATTTGCTCGTGAGTTCAAGGGTTCCCGCTACGATGTCGGAGACAAGTTTGGCTTTATGAAAACATCCATCGACTACGCTCTGAGACACCCACAAGTCAAAGACGACTTGAAAGACTACCTCATCCAACTCGGAAAAAAGTTAGCTGGAGAGAAATTAAAAAAATAATCTATAACAAAAGAAGAACTAGGGTGGTTACTATCCTAGTTCTTTTTTTATTTGCACTCATCTCATCCCTGTACTTTGCCTATCATCGAAGAAAAGAATCGATAGGTCGAGCAGTTCCCACACTTGTCTCTAATTATTTGCCAAATTTTGTGAAAGCACTATACTTCTGTTTGTTTTTTATAAAAATAGGAGTATACTAAGTTAGTATAATAAAATAAAAAACACCGAATCGGTGCTCACTTTTTCAAGTTGTGTACGGACAAAGCCTTATTTTAACTCGCTGTGTTGTTTCGAATGGTTCCAACAGCTATATTATATACCATTCTTTTAAAAATAGCAAGAAAAAATCTATATAAAATAGAATAACATTTTATTTTACAAATATAAAAAAACTATATTGAAAGCGTTTTATAATTTGTTGCTTTTAATAGCAAAAAGATATATAATTTAGTTAAAGTTAATATATTAGCACTTGCTGATACGACTCTAAAATTACAATAAAATGGAGAGCAATAGATGACTAAAAAATCTTACTCTATCGGACTAGATGTCGGAACAAACAGCGTCGGATGGGCCGTCATTACAGATGACTATAAGGTTCCATCGAAAAAGATGAAAGTTCGGGGCAATACTGATAAACACTTTATCAAGAAAAATCTCATCGGGGCTTTGTTATTTGATGAAGGGACTACCGCTGAGGATAGACGTCTCAAACGAACAGCACGTCGTCGCTATACTCGTCGGAAAAATCGTCTTCGCTATCTTCAAGAAATCTTTGCTGAGGAAATGAACAAGGTAGATAGTAGTTTCTTTCATTGATTAGATGACTCCTTTTTAGTTCCTGACGATAAAAGAGGAAGTAAGTACCCTATTTTTGCTACCTTGGCAGAAGAAAAAGAATATCATAAGAAATTTCCGACTATCTATCATTTGAGAAAGCAACTGGCAGAGTCAAATGAAAAAGCAGATTTACGTTTGATCTATCTAGCTCTTGCTCACATGATTAAATACCGCGGGCATTTTTTGATTGACGATCCCAAGTTTAAAGTTCAAAATAATGACATCCAAGGACTGTTTGAAAAATTTGTTGAAGAATATGATAATGTTCAAGAAACCTCCCTTTCCAAAATCAAACTGAATGTCACAGAAATTCTAACTGCTAAAATCCCTAAGTCTGAAAAACAGGAACAACTTCTTAAGAACTACCCAAGTGAAAAGAAGAATACCTTATTCGGTAATTTAATCGGACTAGCTCTAGGATTGACACCTAATTTTAAAACAAACTTTAGTTTAGAAAACGATGCTAAATTACAAATATCATCGGAGAGCTATGAAGAAGATCTTGGAAATCTCCTCGCACTAATCGGAGAAAATTTCATCGAACTCTTTTCTGCGGTGAAAAATCTAAGTGATGGTATCTTATTAGCAGGTATCGTTTCAGACGAATCCCCACATGCGCCTTTATCAGCAAAAATGGTCATTCGATTCAAAGAACATGAAGAAGACTTAGTTGCCTTAAAACAATTCATCAAAAACAATCTTCCAGCAGAAAAATGTGTTGAAGTTTTTTCTGACCAATCTAAAGATGGGTATGCTGGATATATCGATGGCAAGACCACACAAGAATCATTTTACAAATATATCAAAAATCTTCTCTCTAAATTCGAAGGAGCAGATTATTTCCTTGAGAAAATCGAACGTGAAGATTTTTTGAGAAAACAACGTACTTTTGATAACGGTTCTATTCCTCATCAAATTCATCTTCAAGAAATGAATGCCATTCTCCGTCGGCAAGGAGAACATTATCCATTCCTGAAGGAAAATAAAGAAAAGATAGAGAAAATCTTGACTTTCCGTATTCCTTACTACGTTGGCCCATTGGCTCGTGGCAATCGTGATTTTGCGTGGCTTACTCGAAATTCTGACCAAGCAATCCGACCTTGGAATTTCGAAGAAATTGTTGATAAAGCAAGCTCTGCGGAAGACTTCATCAATAAGATGACTAACTATGACTTGTATCTCCCAGAGGAAAAAGTTTTGCCTAAGCACAGTCTGTTGTATGAAACATTTGCTGTCTATAATGAATTAACAAAAGTAAAATTTATTGCAGAAGGATTGAGAGACTATCAATTCCTTGATAGTGGGCAGAAGAAGCAAATTGTTGATAGATGTTTCAAAGAAAAAAGAAAAGTAACCGAAAAAGATCTCATTCATTATCTACACAATGTTGATGGCTACGATGGAATCGAACTAAAAGGAATTGAAAAACAATTTAACGCTAGTCTTTCTACTTATCATGATTTACTCAAAATTATCAAGGATAAGGAGTTTATGGATGATGCTAAAAATGAAGCAATTCTTGAAAATATCGTCCACACGCTAACTATCTTTGAAGATCGTGAGATGATTAAGCAACGCCTTGCTCAATATAATTCTCTCTTTGATGAAAAAGTGATCAAGGCACTGACTCGTCGACAGTATACTGGATGGGGGAAACTTTCTGCTAAGCTAATTAACGGTATCTGCGATAAACAAACTGGCAAAACGATTCTTGATTATCTGATCGATGACGATTACAACAATCGTAACTTTATGCAGTTAATCAATGATGACAGACTTTCTTTCAAAGAAATTATCCAAAAAGCACAAGTCGTTGGCAAAACAGATGATTTGAAGCAAGTTGTTCAAGAACTTCCAGGAAGCCCTGCCATTAAAAAGGGAATTTTACAAAGTATCAAGATCGTTGATGAACTTGTCAAGGTTATGGGGCATGCTCCTGAGTCCATTGTAATTGAAATGGCTCGAGAAAATCAGACAACTGTCAGAGGGAAAAAGAATTCCCAACAGAGATATAAACGCATTGAAGATTCACTGAAAATATTAGCATCTGGGCTTGATTCAAATATATTAAAAGAAAATCCAACAGATAATAATCAACTTCAAAACGACCGCCTCTTCCTTTACTATCTCCAAAATGGAAAAGATATGTACACAGGGGAAGCTCTTGACATCAATCAATTAAGTAGCTATGACATTGACCACATCATCCCACAGGCCTTTATAAAAGATGATTCGCTTGATAACCGTGTCTTGACGAGTTCAAAGGATAATCGTGGGAAATCCGATAATGTTCCAAGTTTAGAAGTTGTTCAAAAAAGAAAAGCTTTTTGGCAACAACTGTTGGATTCTAAGTTAATTTCAGAACGTAAATTTAAGAATTTAACCAAAGCAGAGCGAGAGCGAGGCGGGCTAAATGAGCTTGATAAAGTTGGTTTCATCAAACGCCAACTAATTGAAACACGGCAAATCACAAAACACGTTGCACAGATTTTGGATGCTCGCTATAATACAGAAGTGAATGAGAAGGATAAGAAGAACCGTACCGTCAAAATCATCACTTTGAAATCCAATCTGGTTTCCAACTTCCGTAAAGAATTTAGGTTATACAAGGTACGGGAAATCAATGACTACCACCATGCACATGATGCCTACTTAAATGCAGTGGTTGCTAAGGCTATCCTTAAGAAATATCCTAAACTAGAGCCTGAATTCGTCTATGGTGACTATCAAAAGTATGACCTTAAGCGATACATCTCAAAATCCAAAGACCCTAAAGAAGTCGAAAAAGCAACTGAAAAGTATTTCTTCTACTCAAACTTGTTGAACTTCTTTAAAGAAGAGGTACATTACGCAGACGGAACTATCGTAAAAAGAGAGAATATCGAATACTCCAAGGATACTGGAGAAATCGCTTGGAATAAGGAAAAAGATTTCGCTACAATCAAAAAAGTACTTTCACTTCCGCAGGTAAATATTGTGAAGAAGAGAGAGGTGCAAACAGGTGGCTTCTCTAAAGAGTCCATTCTTCCTAAAGGAAATTCTGATAAGTTAATCCCTCGAAAAACAAAGAATATTCTTTGGGAAACTACTAAATATGGGGGATTTGATAGCCCCGTTATCGCCTATTCGATCCTGCTCATAGCTGATATCGAAAAAGGAAAAACGAAAAAACTGAAGACTGTCAAGACTCTAGTTGGTATTACCATCATGGAGAAAAACGCTTTTGAGAAGAATCCAATAGCTTTCCTTGAAAATAAAGGCTATCATAATGTACGTAAAGAAAATATCCTCTGCCTACCTAAATATAGTTTGTTTGAATTGGAAAATGGTCGCAGACGGATGTTAGCAAGTGCTAAAGAACTTCAAAAAGGCAATGAAATAGTGCTTCCCGTACATTTAACAACCTTGCTCTACCATGCTAAAAACGTCCATAAACTAGACGAGCCAGAACATTTGGAATATATTCAGAAACACCGAAGTGAATTTAAGGATTTATTAAATCTTGTATCTGAGTTCTCTCAAAAATATGTCCTCGCCGAAGCAAATCTGGAGAAAATCAAGAACTTATATGCAGACAATGAGCAGGCAGATATAGAAATCCTAGCAAATTCATTTACCAATTTGTTGACCTTCACTGCTTTGGGTGCTCCTGCTGCCTTTAAATTTTTTGGCAAAGATGTTGATCGAAAACGATACACAACTGTATCTGAAATCCTCAACGCCACCCTCGTCCACCAATCCATCACTGGTCTCTACGAGACTCGGATTGACTTAAGCAAACTAGGAGAAGACTAATGGGATGGAGAACCGTTATAGTCAATACGCACTCTAAACTCTCCTACAAGAACAACCACTTGATTTTTAAAGATGCCTCTCGGACAGAGTTGATTCACCTGTCCGAGGTGGACATCCTGCTTTTGGAGACGACGGACATCGTTCTCTCCACTATGCTGATAAAGCGCCTGGTGGATGAAAATATTCTGGTCATCTTTTGTGATGATAAACGCTTGCCAACGGCATACTTAATGCCTTACTATGGTCGACACGATTCCAGTTTACAACTTTCTCGGCAAATTGCTTGGAATGAAGATGTAAAGGCGGAAATTTGGACAACCATTATTGCACAAAAGATTCTCAATCAGGCTTTTTATCTGGGGAGTTGTGGTTTTCTAGAAAAATCTCAATCCGTCATCGATCTCTATCATGGGTTGGATTTATTTGATCCTAGTAACCGTGAGGGACACGCAGCTCGGATTTATTTCAACACCTTGTTTGGAAATGATTTTAGTCGTGAGCAAGATAGTGATATCAATGCTGCCTTGGACTACGGCTACACCTTGATTTTGAGTATGTTTGCGCGTGAGATTGTGTTGTCTGGCTGTATGACCCAGTTTGGATTGAAACATGCTAATCAGTTTAATCAATTCAACCTAGCCAGTGATATTATGGAGCCCTTTCGTCCGATTATTGACAGAATTGTCTATGAAAATCGAAACAGTTCTTTTATCAAAATCAAGCGAGAACTTTTTACCATTTTCTCAGATACCTTTCACTACAATGGAAAGGATATGTATCTGACCAATATCGTCAGCGACTATACTAAGAAAGTCATCCAAGCTCTCAATCAACCCGAGAAAGGAGTTCCTGAGTTTAGGATATGAGTTATCGATATATGCGTATGATTTTAATGTTTGATATGCCAGTTGATACCGCAGAGGAACGCAAGTCCTATCGGAAATTTCGGAAGTTCCTCATAGATGAGGGATTTATCATGCACCAGTTCTCCATCTATAGCAAGCTCTTGCTCAATAACTCTGCTAATAATGCCATGATTGAACGCCTTAAGACGCACAATCCTAAAAAAGGAAATATTACCCTCTTAACCGTTACAGAAAAGCAGTTTTCTCGTATGATTTACTTGAATGGCGAGCGAAATACCAGCGTAGCAAACTCCGATGCACGTTTGGTTTTTCTAGGAGAGGAGCCTAGAGATGAAGATTAATTTTCCGCTATTAGACGAACCATTAGCTATTGAAAATGCAACTTTTTTGGTGCTGGAAGACCAATTTACCTTTTCAACTATCGTCAAGCAATTCTACCAATATACTGATGATGGGGAGTTGAAGTTGTTTGATAGAAATCTAAAAGCTCTAAAAGAGTCTGAATTACTAGTGATAACGGATGTCTTAGGATACAATCTCAACTCACCTGCCATGCTCAAGCTGATTCATGCTGATTTAGAAAATCAACTCAATGACAAACCGGAAGTCAAGTCCATGATTGAAAAGTTGGTTGCTACGATTACAGAATTGCTAGCATTTGAGTGCTTGGAAAACGAATTGGATCTGGAGTACGACGAAATCACCATTCTAGAGTTGATTGATGCGCTAGGGGTCAAAGTTGAAACTCTAAGTGATACACCTTTTGAAAAGATGCTAGAAATTGTTCAAGTTTTTAAATATCTTTCCAAAAAGAAACTCCTTGTTTTCATCAATGCATCCGCCTATCTATCAAAGGATGAGTTGGTAAATCTGATAGAGTACATCCAACTAAATCAACTAAGGGTTTTATTTGTCGAACCTCGAAAAGTCTATGATTTTCCGCAGTATGTAATGGATCAAGACTATTTCTTGAACCCTGAAAATATGGTATAATAAGAGTAACAATTGGAACCTGACGAGCTGAAGTCCGGCTGGGACGAATGGCGCGATTACGAAATTTCGTGAGAAAAATTTTTCTACGAGGTTTTAGAGCTGTGTTGTTTCGAATGGTTCCAAAACTCATATACCAATAAATGGCAAATACAATTAGTTTTAGAGCTGTGTTGTTTCGAATGGTTCCAAAACAATGCCTGGTACTTCTTGTTTGAACATATAGTTTTAGAGCTGTGTTGTTTCGAATGGTTCCAAAACTATAAAGCACGTCAAAGACAAAAGCGTAGTGTTTTAGAGCTGTGTTGTTTCGAATGGTTCCAAAACTGGAAGAGAAGCGTCCGATTACCGTCTACAGTTTTAGAGCTGTGTTGTTTCGAATGGTTCCAAAACCAACAGTCGAAGATTTGAAAAAATTGTGGCGTTTTAGAGCTGTGTTGTTTCGAATGGTTCCAAAACCAGAATCAGCCTATCAGCGTGCAACAAATTGTTTTAGAGCTGTGTTGTTTCGAATGGTTCCAAAACGTTCACAGAGATAGAGCTGTATGATATTTAGTTTTAGAGCTGTGTTGTTTCGAATGGTTCCAAAACTTTATACTTGTGATTTTCGTCTATTGTTCTGTTTTAGAGCTGTGTTGTTTCGAATGGTTCCAAAACAGGTATTTAACTTGTGCAGGCACGTTGTCAGTTTTAGAGCTGTGTTGTTTCGAATGGTTCCAAAACTCACGTTCGACGTTTACATTTTCGACGTCAGTTTTAGAGCTGTGTTGTTTCGAATGGTTCCAAAACATATTCTGGACAGCTTGGAGAGTGGCGACTGTTTTAGAGCTGTGTTGTTTCGAATGGTTCCAAAACTGTACCAGATGCAACCGCGACGGGTATCGCGTTTTAGAGCTGTGTTGTTTCGAATGGTTCCAAAACTCTATCCTTTACCGCGGACACGGAAAACAAGTTTTAGAGCTGTGTTGTTTCGAATGGTTCCAAAACTAGCGCTTTCGTTCTAGGTTTTAATTCATCGTTTTAGAGCTGTGTTGTTTCGAATGGTTCCAAAACTGACGGTAATAGCTTTATCCGTACTAATAAGTTTTAGAGCTGTGTTGTTTCGAATGGTTCCAAAACAGGGCATTCATGTGAGATTGATTTGCTCTTGTTTTAGAGCTGTGTTGTTTCGAATGGTTCCAAAACAGAAAATAATATAATCATCTTCTCCTGTTTGTTTTAGAGCTGTGTTGTTTCGAATGGTTCCAAAACTGATTAAATCTTGGATAATGCTAATGAGCAGTTTTAGAGCTGTGTTGTTTCGAATGGTTCCAAAACTAGTATTTGACAATTTAACTGGTAGATTCTGTTTTAGAGCTGTGTTGTTTCGAATGGTTCCAAAACGGAGAATTAAGATGAAATATATTGTAGTATGTTTTAGAGCTGTGTTGTTTCGAATGGTTCCAAAACCCAATGGACGTCACTCAGAACGACAGTGGAGTTTTAGAGCTGTGTTGTTTCGAATGGTTCCAAAACGCAGGTCCTGGATTGCAACAAGCAGGGACTGTTTTAGAGCTGTGTTGTTTCGAATGGTTCCAAAACCTGAGTTCTCAACTCATTTAGACATGCTATGTTTTAGAGCTGTGTTGTTTCGAATGGTTCCAAAACTGTTGCCAATTTCATAGTATTTGTATTCCTGTTTTAGAGCTGTGTTGTTTCGAATGGTTCCAAAACCTGAATAATTACCAGATAACCAACCAAGGGGTTTTAGAGC